>NZ_BMKR01000009.1 GCF_014644435.1 Paenibacillus albidus
AGTGTATCTGAAGTGGGTTAAAGTGTCCAAGTGGATAAGGGGGCTAAATAGTTTTTGCCTCTCTTTGCGCCCAAAACCGCGCCGGGGCGCTCTATGAGAGGCATTTTTGCCTCTCTTTGCGCCCAAGCCGCGCTGGGGCGCTCTACAGGGGTATCCAAGAAGCCATGAAGTGGCTGCTTGGGACACCTCTCGTTCGTATTATTAGGTCAACCAGCGATTCCTGGTTGGCCTGTTCTCGTTAGTGTTCTACGATGGAAGCAGCCGTGACAGGACATCAGGAAGTAGTCGGCAGCCTGGAACGGTTAAAGTACCTGATTCAGGCCCTTGATCTGTTGAACGCCTTGGCTCTCTCCGGATGACGGGCCCCAAAAAGGCTTCCAGCGGTTTTGCCAATATAGCATGGAGCAAGTGACGCTTGAGGTAGGCTGACTTTCCCTTGCCCATAAGGTACTGAACAAAACGTCAAGCAGCGATTCTCCCATTACCCGGAGAATCGCTGCTTGGCTGATTTATTGTGTTTTTTAGACTGCCAAAGGACTACCTCAGACGTCGAAGATCTACTTTTGGGACACTCTGGGTTTTTTTATCTGATCAGAGCATCCCTGCGAGCGCCAGCATATATCCTACTCCCAAACAAATCCTCTGCTATACGTTCAGAATGCCCGCTTTAGGCGTTACCTTAAATGCATTGGCCAAGTCGGCCAGCTGCTGGTCGGTGATCTTTTGCTTGATTTCTTTGCCGGCCACCAGGTTATAGACCGTTGCGGCTTTTTCCACGGTTTCGATCAGGCCAAAGGTAGCGTCCATCGTGGAACCTGTGCCAAAGATACCATGATGCGGCCAGACCACAATCCGGTGATCCCTCATTTTCTTCGCCGTTTCGCGGCCGATCTCGCTGCTGCCCGGGACGATCCATGGAATGACACTGACGCCGTCAGGGAAGACCACAATGCACTCGGTGCACATTTCCCACAATGTTTTGGTAAATTTCAGTTCATCCAGATCATGGGTGAAGGTCATGGCAATGACATTAGTGGCATGCGTATGCAGAACGATCCGGTGCGACGGATCCACCTTCAGCCGTTCAATGTGGCTCATAAAGTGGGAGGCCAGCTCGCTTGTCGGAACGGCTCCATCCCGGAGTCCCCACAGTACCTCTACGCTGTCCCCGTCCGCACTGACCCGCAGAACACCCAGGTTGGCTTCGGGATCCTTAATCACATTGCGGAAAAATTTACCGGAACCGGTCACGATGAAATATTTGCCGGCTAATTCTTTGACCGGGAAAGTGAGATTGATGGTGCGCAGCGGCTCCAGCACGTTGATATATTTGGCCACCTCATCTTCTTCCAGCAGATAGCTGATATTGCCCCCGTTCAACTCATCCCAGCCTTGCATCCACATATGGTGGGTAATTTCCGACATTTCTTTGATAAAAGGAGCCTCCGTGCCCGCAATGTATCCTTTGGATGCCAATACTGTACTCATAGTCGTATCTCTCCTTTTGTGTATGTTGCTCCATATCCCTCGAATCCAGCTATCTTACAGCCAGTACTTCCTGTTCATAACGTTTCACGTCAGCCAGCCATTGCTCACGTACCGGCGTGTTCTGTGAAGCGCAGTAGTAATCCCATACGGCACCGAACGGATACGATTTGAATTCTTCCACCAGTGCCAGGCGGGATGTGTAATCTCCGGCCAGCTCAATACGTTTCAGTTCCTCTACCGGCTCCAGCATGGCCCGCAGCAACGCCTTGATCGTATTGCGTGTGCCAATCACCCAAGCTGCGATATGATTAATGCTGCCATCGAAGAAATCCAGGCCAATATTCGTGCGGGAGAGCAAATCTCCACGCACCAGTTCACGGGCGATCTCCAGGAGTTCATCGTCCATGGTGACAACATGGTCACTGTCCCAGCGAACCGGTCTGCTGACATGCAGCAACAGTTGCTCGCTGAACATCAGGATCGAGGACAATTTATTGGAAATGACTTCGGTCGGGTGAAAATGTCCGGCATCCAGGCAGATGGCCTTGCCCCGCGTTAAACCGTAGCCCATGTAGAACTCATGGGAACCTACAACATAACTCTCCGAGCCAATCCCGAACAATTTGCTCTCTACCGCATCAATGTTGTACTGCGGATCAATTTCCTCTTCAAAAATCTCATCCAGCGACTCCTTGAGCCGTGTTCTCGGGGCCAGACGATCCACAGGTGTGTCCTTGTATCCATCCGGCACCCAAAAGTTGGTTACACAAGTCTGGCCCAGCTCCCGGCCGAAATGCTCGGCGATCTTGCGGGATGCCTTGCAGTGCCTGATCCAGAACTTGCGGATGTCAGCGTCGGCATGACTCAAGGTGAAACCGTCAGCCGCTTTGGGATGGGAGAAGCAGGTGGGGTTGAAATCTAGCCCCAGCCCTTGTTCCTTGGCCCAATTCACCCAGGACTCGAAGTGGCGCGGCTGCAGTTCATCCAGATCGACCGCTTCATCGGTATCGGCGTAGATGGCATGCAGGTTCACCTTGTGCTTGCCGGGGATCAGAGCAAGCGCCTGCTCAAGGTCCTTGCGCAGCTCATCCGGCGTGCCGGCACGTCCGGGATAGCTGCCGGTCACCGCAATGCCTCCGCTTAATTCCTTGTCTTTGAACAAGAATCCTTTGACATCGTCGCCCTGCCAGCAATGCAGCGAAATTTTGATCTGGGCCAGTCGTTCCAGCACTTCATCTACATTGATGCCATGAACGGCATATAATTTTTGCGCTTCGTTATAGCTGTTAATGATAGATTGATCCATGTTACTTCCTCCTGGCATTCCGTGAGCATAGAGCACACTCTGAGATTTATATAGCAATTGGCATTTTATTTAGAGGTTCTCCCGGCTGCCGCCGAATGAAGCCCATTCCAGCGGTTCAGAATCTCATCCATCTGCGGATTGGGGCGCGGGGCATACGATTCGATCCCAAAAGACCGCTGGATCATGGCTCTGGCTTCCTCGATGTCCGCGATATTCCCTACACTTATCATCTGCACCACCAGATTGCCGAGGGCCGTCGACTCCGTAGGACCGGCCAGAACTTCCCTGCCGATCATATCGGCGGTCAATTGGCATAACAGTGCGTTATTGACACCGCCACCTACGATTTGCAGCACTTCTATTGGGCCAGCGGTCAACTCTTCAAGCTCAGCCAGATAGGTTCGATAGGATAAAGCCAGACTGTCAAAAATACAGCGGGCCAGCTCGCCCGGCGTTTCCGGCACCGGCTGTCCGGTCTCCGCGCAGGAGGTGCGGATCTCCTCAATCATGTGCTCCGGATTCAGGAAACGCGGATCATTGCAGGGAATCAGGCTGCGGAAACTCTCCGCCTGTCCGGCGAGTTCAGCCAGCTCCGCGAAGCTGTACCTTTCTCCATCCAGTCTGCGGACCTCCTGGATCAGCCAGAGTCCCATGATATTTTTGAGGAAACGGTAAGTGCCGTAAGCACCCCATTCATTGGTGTAATTAACGTGCATAGCCTTCGCGTCATGGATCGGCTGCCGAAGCTCCACGCCAAGCAATGACCACGTGCCGCTGCTGAGATAAGCCGATGAACGGCCGCTCTGTGCAGGAACGCCAAGTACGGCTGAAGCCGTATCATGGGTAGCTGCAACGATCAGCCTGCATTGCGGGAGATCATACTGCTCCATCAGCGTATCACTGATGAACCCAAGGTCTTCCCCTGGCTCAGCCAGCGCCGGGAACTGCTCCCTTGTCAGATGGAGCAAGTCGAGCAAATCCTCATCATAATCACGGGTCTGCAAATTCAGCAGCTGTGTAGTGGACGCATTGGTTATTTCGTTGAGCTTGCGTCCGGTCAGCCTATAGTACAAGTAATCGGGCACCAGAAGAATTTGATCGGCCTGTGCCAATTCTGCTGTATCGTGGGCGAATAACTGGTACAACGTATTGAAGGTTAGCTGCTGAATGCCCGTCTTCTCGTATACGGCGGCCGGAGAGATGAGTTTGCCAACCTCATCAATGACATGATCTGTCCGACGATCGCGGTAAGCGTACACCTCCTGCAGACGATTCCCCTGTTTATCGAGGAGTACATAATCCACTGCCCAAGTGTCAATGCCGAGCGTGCACATGGTAATTCCGTTTGCTTTGGCCTGTTGCAGGCCCGATATAATCTGATCAAACAAATAATCAATATCCCAAAAGCAGGAGCCGTCCCGCTCCGCAAATCCGTTGCTGAACCGGTGAATTTCCCTAAGAGAGATGATCCCGTCCTTGAAGGTTCCGAGCACAAGCCGTCCGCTGGAGGCGCCGATATCGACGGCGATATGATTGTTCATAGGGCATCTCCTTGAGTGATTTACAATATTTTGTGGAACAGGGCAATGACTTCTTCTTTGGTTGGAATAAACGGATTGCCCGGTGCGCAGGCATCCTTCATGGAGTTCTCGGCGAGAAGATCGAGATCCACCTCGTCTACACCCAATTCGGATAACTTTGCCGGTATACCAACTTCCTTGGATAATGCCTTAATGGATTGAATCACGAAATCCGCACATTCCTTGTCGCTTTTGCCTTCAACCTGAAAGCCGATCGCTTTGGCAATGGCTCTGAATTTCTCCGGCACGTGTTTGGCATTCTCTTCTTCCACAAAAGGCAGCAGCATCGCATTACATACACCATGCGGCAGATCATACACACCGCCGAGCTGGTGCGCCATCGCATGAACATATCCGAGTCCGGCATTATTAAACGCCAGTCCGCCGAGGAAGATCGCATACACCATTTGCTCGCGGGCCTCAATGTCGTGGCCATTCTTTACGGTACGTGCCAGGTTGTTAAAAATCAGCTCGACCGCCGCCAGTGCTGTAGCATCCGTAACCGGATAAGCACCCGGTGTGACCAAAGCTTCGATGGCATGTGTCAGCGCGTCCATGCCGGTTGCGGCGGTAAGATCGGCCGGTTTATCCACCATCAGTTCAGGATCATTCACAGAAATGGCAGCAAGGCTATTCTTGTCAACCATAACCATCTTGACTTTGCGTTCTTCATCGGTAATCACGTAGTTGATCGTGACTTCGGCTGAAGTTCCGGCAGTCGTATTTACGGCTACGATCGGCAGTGATTTATGCTTCGATTTGTGTACACCCTCATATTCCTTGATATGGCCTCCGTTGGTGGCAATGATGCCGATAGCCTTGGCCGTATCCTGCGGCGAACCGCCACCCATGGAGATTAAATAATCACAGCCATTCGCTTGAAGAAATCCCACGCCGTCATGGACATTTTTGCAGGTCGGATTCGGTTTGACTTCATCGTAGACGACATAGTCAATCCCCGCATTGTCCAGAACGGCCAGCAGCTTGCCGGCGAGTCCGCTCTTCATCAGAAATTTGTCTGTGACGACAAGTGCCTTCTTCAGCTTCAGCTCTTGAACATACGGCCCGATTTCCTGCAAACAGCCCTTGCCCATAATGTTGATTGACGGAACGTAATATACATGTGTACTCATGGATTGACCAGCCTCCCGATAATGGTTAATGGTATTCCTTGCAGCATCCCGGATGCAGCACCTCAGTCTGGCCCCTGAGTCAATCGCAACAGCCGGCTCTGGTGCCCTATATAGTACATGATCTTCGGAATGTATTCTTACACTCTCATCGTAGTCTCCGCAATCTTTGTTGTCAACAAATAAAAGTTTAATAATGTTGTTTTTATTTGTTTACTGTCTGTTTTGTGAAGATTATAATAAAATCAATGGATTATTTTCTTTGTTTATTGCCAAACACAGAACTCCCGGACTATATTTAGTAAATACAATCGGAAAGGTGATACCCATGCTGGCAGCCGAAAGACGCAAGAAAATAATTGATTTGGTGCATCAGGACAAGCGGGTTCTGGTCTCCGACCTCAGTCGGATGTTTGAGGTCACGGAAGAAACAATCCGCAGGGATTTGGAGAAGCTGGAGAAAGACGGCATACTAAGCCGCACTTACGGCGGGGCAATGCTAAACCGCCATACCAATGAGGACCTGCCTTTTGTGACACGCAATGCTCTGAATACAGATATCAAACGCAATATCGCCTTGAAAGCACTCGATCTCATCAATGACGGCGATACACTTATGGTTGACCCCAGCTCGACCGCCTTTGAATTTCTAAAGCTGCTGGGCAACAAAAACAACCTGACAATCATTACGAATTCCATCAATGCGCTGCATGAATTCGCCAACTCCGGGATGAACATTATCTCTTCAGGCGGATCGCTGCGTTACCGTTCTCTCTCACTGGTCGGTCCTGTGGCTCATGATACAGTCCAGCGTTATAATGTGGACACGGCTGTCATCAGCTGCAAGGGGATCGACATGGAGCGCGGGATCACGGATTCCAATGAGCCGGAATGCGAACTTAAGAAATACATGCTGCGCCAAGCGGACAAGGTTATTTTGCTTGCAGACCACACCAAATTCGACAAGACTGCATTCACGAAGCTGGTTGATCTGGACAGCATTGATTATCTGATTACGGACAAGAAGCCGTCTGAAGACTGGCAGAAACGTCTGGCCGAACGCAATATTGAAGTGCTGTATTAACACGAAGAAGGCCGTCTCCCCGGTAAATGCGGGAAACGGCCTTCTTTATGTTCAATACGTTCTACCTTTCAATAAATCTCCAGACGGCCCGGTTTCTAAGGACAATAGTCTGCCGGTTGGGCGAATTATCCTGGCCGGTTTCTTTCTGCAGATATAAACTACGGCAGGGGGAATATTCAGCGGTACGAACGCCAGGCTCAGGATATCAAAATGCCGCTTCAACTCGCGTTTCATAGCTTTCCCCATCCCGGGGAAATATTCGAAGGTAGCAAACCAGCCTTCCTCCTTCAAGGAGCTGGTGACCTGTTCCATAAACCGAACCCGTTCCACCATCGATAACTTATTCAGCGGCAATCCGTTAACAATACCGTCCAGCTTTTCCTGTCTGTCATTATGCAACGCAAGCCGCAGACGCATAAAATTGCTGTAACAACGATAACCGGGAAAACGCTGCTTCAACTGATGGCGAAAATCTGCATCCTTCTCAAACAGCATCACTTTCAGTTTTCCCGTTTTCTTAAGCTGGATATGACTTGTAATGGCCCCCGTACCTGCACCCAGCTCGGCAATGTTGTGCAGCTCGTCCCAAGGCAGCGGGTCAGTCAGCGCTTTGGCCAGCCGGCGGGAGCTGGGAGTTATACTTCCGAACTGCCGGGGCTCACGCAGAAATTTATACAGAAACAGCAACCTGTTCCAAACTCCATTAGGCATAGGCTCCTCCTCTATTTTGCAGTAGTTATGGAGGATAGCTTAGAACTGCTCAACCTCTTTTACTTTGCGGTTCTTCCAGACCATCTCATAGATGACCGGGACCACGATCAGGGTCAACAGTGTTGAGGTGAATAAACCGCCAATAACTGTAATTGCCAGACCACCGGAGATCAGGCTCGTTGAGGAACCGGACAAAGCCAGCGGCAGCAAGGCCAGCATGGTAGCCAGAGCAGTCATCAGAATCGGACGGAGACGGGTAGTGCTCGCTTCCACAACCGCTGTACGGATCTCCATGCCGGATTTGCGGTTTCTCTCGACCCGGTCCAGCAGTACAACCGCATTGGTTACCACGATACCGACCAGCATCAGCATGCCGATCATCGCGCTCATGGACAAGGCCTGGCCCGTGACCAGGAGTGCGCCCAGCGCCCCTACCGGGATAAAGATCAGAGAGGATAATATAATTAGCGGTGTGACCACACCCCCGAAGGTAAAAGTCATGACCAGAAACACGAGTCCTACCGCAACCGCCATCGCTATGCCGAGATTGGTAAAACCTTCCGAGATCATTGACAATCCCCCGTCAAAACTAAGTTCGACACCCTCAGGCAAGGCCAGACTCTGGATATCTTTAGTGACGGTTTGGGTAACAGCAGCCGTATCTCCGCTCTTAATGGTTCCGCTAACCTGGGCAAAGGTCTTACCGTCATTATGGTTAACGGTAATCAGTGCATCCCGCACGGTGATGTCGGCGACGTCGCTCAGGTTCCGCATGCCCCCACCCGCAGGCAACTGAATATTCTTCAGTTCCTCCAGAGTTGTGATCTGCTGGGCGTAGGAGAGAATCACCGAACTATCCTGCTCGTCCAGGGTGTAGGTACCTGCATTGACAGGCTTCAACTGTTCGGCTACCGCCTGCATAATGACAAAAGGGCTGACCTGCGTGTCAATTCCTGTTTGATTGAGCGTCAGCTCCCATTTCGGTGTGACTTCGTTCATATTATTGGTTATATCCTTGAGATCGGCACTTTGCTGCATCAGGGCCTCCACCTGCTTAGCCGCTTTAGACAGCTCTTCCACATTGCTTGAATATAGACTTACATCTATATTGTTGCCGGTAGGCAAGCCTTGCTGCTGACCCTCCGTGATATTGACTGTAGTGCCGGGAATTTCCGCGGAGACGAGATCCGAAAGGGCAGCTTGAGCCTTGTCAATAACTGCGGTCATGTCTGTACCATCTGCAAATTGAACGGCCACAGTTGCCTTGTTGGCAGAACCTCCCGAGCCCATTAGCGGGTTCCCCGATGCACCGCCGATCGAAACTTGGTAATTGTTCACGCCATCCAGTTCTTTCACATAACTCTCTATCTGCCGGCTGATCTTGTCGCTCTGCTCTATATCACTCCCTGCGGGAAGCTCCGCTGTGATCGAAGCAGTAGGCACGGAATCAGCCGGGAGAAAAGCAACCCCAAGCAGCGGAATGGTGCCCAGTGAGCCAGCCAGAAGCACTAACGAAAGTCCCAACACCAGCCATTTCCGCTTCAGTGCCACCAATATTGTTTTTTCGTAAAAGCCCGTTAATCTGCTCTGCTTCGTGTGCGGCTTCACATTCTTGAAGAAAGCAGCGCCAAGCACCGGAATGAGCATCACCGCCACCAGCAAGCTGGTAACAATTGAGATCACAACAGCCAAGGAGAACGGGCGGAAGAATTCGCCGATAATCCCGCTGACAAAAGCCAGGGGGGCAAATACAACCACCGTGGCGAGTGTCGAGGAGAACACCGGGCTGATCACTTCTTTAGTGGCTCTGTAGGCCAGTTCCTTGCCTCTAAGGGCATGGCCTTTTTCCTGCCTCCATCTGTAGATATTCTCGATCACAACGATACTGTCATCCACGATCCGTCCAATGGAAACGGCAATTCCCCCTAGCGTCATAATGTTCAGGGTATACCCCATTTGATTCATCACTGCCACCGTAGCGAAGATGGAAATAGGCAACGAAAGGATCGATATCACGGTCGCTCTTACATTGCGCAAGAAGAGGAAAATGATCAGGATACAAAACAGCGCTCCGTATAGTCCTTCCCGTACCAGTGAAGAGACTGACTCCTTGATCTCTTCCCCCTGGTTCATAATGACATGAAGTTCAACGTTGTCGTCTTTATACGAATCCAGCAGGCTCTGCACGGCATCCGCAACATCGGCTGTGTTGGCCTCCTGGTTCTTGACAACTTCCAGTACGAAGCTGGGTTCACCGTTGAACCGGGTGATCTCTTTCGCCTCGCTTACCTGCGTTATCGTAGCCAGATCCGAGAGTTTGGTGATGCTCCCTGCTCCCGGGACAGCGCTCTGTGCAGATGCCCCGGGCGTTCCGGGAGTGGATGAAACCGTTGGTATACCACCCGCTTTTCCCGCAGCGGCTCCCATAGCTCCCGCTGGACTGCCGAGCGTCAAATCCTTAATTTGCTGCAGCGTAGACGCAGATCCTGAAAGACGGATGGGTACAGCATCAGCAGCATTGTTGACCGTTCCAAGCGGAAGCGCATAGTTCAGGCTCTGCAAAGCACTTTGAATCGTGCTTAGCGAAATACCCAGACGGGCTGCCTTCTCCTTGTCGACAACGATGTGAAGCTCACTCTCGGCAGTTCCCTTCAATGCAACGGAGCTGACCCCCTCAAGCTTCTGCATAGCAGGAACAATTTCCTCCGTAAGCTTCCGGGTCAATGCCTTGGAATCATTATTTGCGGAGAAAACCGCCGCCTGGTAAATCGGAGTTGCCCCGGCTGACAAGCGCCGGAGGGAGATGTCCGCATTCTCAGGCAGCTTCACCTTCGCCAGCAGAGCTTCAATATCTGCGGACTCTTTATCCATGTCGGCGCCAAACGGAAATACGATGGATATACTCGCCATGTTCTCTGAAGTCGAACTGGTAAAGGACTCATAGCCATTGAAGCCTTTCAGGCTGTCTTCAATCGGCTTCGTAATCTCTGTCTCTATTTCCTCCGTGGAAGCTCCGGGGTTTACAGCCTGGATAAATACTGCCGGGAACTCAATATCCGGAAAGGTCTGTTGTTTAATCGCTGTAGCGGAGAATGCCCCATACCCCAGGATAAGTGTGAATAAAATAACAACGGCCACCGAATTCTTTAAACTAATTTTGCTTAAGAAACTCATTTCTTGCTCCCTCCTCTATCTGAACACAGTATAAAGCCCGAATTTGTCCCCAGTGTGAACTGAGGATTACAATTCGGGCTTCGATAAGACTAGAGGGAGCCAGACCGAGAGTGTCGTTCCCCTTCCAGGCAAACTGCTCACTTCGATATGGCCGTAATGCAGGTCAACAATACGTTTGACGATGGACAGGCCGATTCCGTTGCCGCCTATCTTATGGTCTCTAGACCGGTCTGCTTTATAGAATGGTTTGAAAATGTGCAGTAGCTCTTCTTCCTCAACTCCGACCCCAGTATCGGCAATGGTAACCACTACCTGATTGCCTTGTTCAGTCGCAGTTATGGCAATATGGCCGCCGCTGCCGGTGAATTTGATGCTGTTGATGATCAGGTTACTCCAGACTTGGCTAAGTCTGTCCTCATCAGCCACAATCTTTATAGGCAGCAGGTCAAGGTCAAGCTGCACGTTTTTGGCTGCCCATTGCGGCTCATGGGCAATTACAACCCGCCGCAGCTGCTCATCCAGCGAATAGCGGCTGGGATCCAGCCTGAAATGCTCATATTCCAGCGTGGACAGCTGCAGCAAATCTCCGCTCAGGCGGGACAGCCGGTCGCTTTCCTCTTCAATAATATCCAGCAGCCGCATTCTGGATTCCTCATCCATTTGCTTGTGCTTCAAAGCCTGTGTGAAGCCTTTGATCGACGTCAGCGGTGACTGGATTTCATGGGACACATCTGAGACGAACTGCTTGCGGATCGCCTCAAGTGCCCCTAATTCACGCGCCATCTCATTAAAGCTGCGGGTCAATTGCCCGATCTCATCCGTTCGTTTGGTCTGCAGGCTGACGGTGAAATCGCCTTTGGCCATCCTTCGGGTCGCCCGGTTTAGCCGGTGCAGTGGCCGCACTATAAAGGTCGCGGCGATAATAATCAGAATACTGCCGAAGCCAAGGATGAACAGCAGCTGGGACTTCAGGAATCCGGCAACCATGCCAAGCGATCCCTTGAGATCCGGGGTCATGAACATTGCTTTTGGCGATCCGTCCCCGGAAAAAGGCAAACCGATGCTGACCCCCCGTTCACGATCATGAAAGTCACTTCGGTATACGGCACCTTCCAGCACAGCCTCCAGATGGGCTGCATCCTTTTCGATCTGCCCGCTGGTTACCTCATTGCTCATGTAGAGCAGATTACCTCCGTTGTCATAAATGCGGATCGTGTAAAAAGGCAGGGATGATATCCCGTTCATCAATGCGTCCAGATGGTCACCGTCCGCCTGTTCGTACACCTGGATGATTTTTTTGCCGCTGGTAATCATACTGTCCTGCATCGCCGACTGAAGCTGCCCGACATACATCCGGTTGATCAGCAGCGAAGCGGCAATGATACTAAGAAGAACAGCGCTCAGGAAGATCACTACCACTTTGACATAAAGCGATTTAATCATGGAGGGTCTCCAGCCGGTAACCCATGCCACGAAGCGTCACAATCCTGAAATCGCCGCTATACTTCTGAAACCGCTCACGCAGGCGTTTGATATGCGTATCCACAGTTCGCTCATCTCCGTCGTATTCGTAACCCCAGATTTGACGGATTAGCATCTCCCTGGTAAAAATCAGGCCGGGGTTGCTCGCCAGCTTCCAGAGCAGCTCGAACTCCTTCAGCGGAAGGGTGGTTGAATCGCCGGAGTCGGAGTAGTGGACCAGATAGCTTTTTTTATCCAGAGCAATCCTGCCCAGTTGAATCGTATGGGAAGTTGAAATACCGTATCGTTTCAGCAGGGCCTTCACCCTCATCGTAAGTTCCATAGGATCAAACGGCTTAACCAGATAATCGTCGGTTCCCAGCCGGAAGCCTTTGATTTTGTCCTCGGTCTCACCTTTGGCCGTAATCATCAGCACCGGTTTATCACCGGCCTCACGCAGCCGACTGCATAGCTCCCAGCCATCCATTCCAGGCATCATAATATCGATAATCACCAGATCTACCGGATGATTCTCATAGTAGGACCAGGCGTCCAGGCCATTGCTTTTCTCAATAATATCCATACCCTCATCTTCCAGAAACAACCTTACTAGCTCACGGATATGCGCCTCATCATCCACCACCATAATCGCCGTCATTGCAGCTCACCTCTAGCCTTCCATAATCGCCCGTTCCGGCTCTTCATTGTATCCTGCTATTTTGAACGCCAAGTGAACGGAATATTACAATTGTACCATCGATACGGCTGCCGTATATGACATACTGCGAAAAGGCTGGTCAATTGGTCTCTACAGCATGTCCTCCGAATTCATTACGCAGGGCAGCAACCACTTTGCCGGTAAACGTGTCCGTCTCAAGCGAGCGGTAGCGCATCAACAACGCCATGGCGATGACCGGGGTGGCCGCCTGCAGATCAAAGGCGGTCTCCAGCGTCCATCTGCCCTCGCCGGAAGAATGCATCACGCCTTTGATCTCGTCCAGCTTGGCGTCCTTGGAGAAGGCATGCTCGATGAGTTCCATCAGCCAGGAGCGGATCACGGAACCGTTGTTCCAGACTCGCGCCACCTCTTCAAAGTTGAAGTCAAACTCGCTTTTCTCGAGGACCTCGAAGCCTTCCCCTATAGCCGCCATCATTCCGTATTCAATTCCGTTATGGACCATCTTTAAGAAATGTCCGCTGCCTGCTTTACCGGCATATAAATATCCCTTCTCCACAGCCGAAGCCAGGAACAAAGGCTCTACCACCGCCCAGGCTTCCGCATCGCCGCCAACCATATAACAGGCTCCATGGCGCGCGCCTTCCATCCCGCCTGAGGTTCCGGCATCCAGAAAATAGATGCCCTGCTGCTGCAGCTGTCCATGCCGGCGGATGGACTCTTTATAATGGGAGTTTCCGGCGTCGATGACGATATCTCCTTTGGAGAGCAGCGGCGTAATCTCGGAGAGGACGGAATCCACGACCTGATGCGGAACCATAATCCAAAGAATCCGCGGCGTTTCCAGCCTATTGATAAGCTCCGGCAGGCTGGCCGCTCCTTGCGCACCTTTGGCCTCCAGTTCCTCTGTCACTGCGGTATTAAGGTCAAAGGCAGCCACTTCATGGCCGTTCTCCAGCAGATTAAGCCCCAAGTTGAAGCCCATTTTACCCAGTCCGATTAATCCCACTTTCATATTGAACCCTCCTAAATTGATGTTGTTAATCCTGTTCAGATGAAGTCCCGGTTCATGGGACAAAAAACGGACAGGGGCCCTTAGGCTCCTGTCCGGATAATGGCTGGGGCGTCCGGTACAGATGGAGCCGCCTCATTTGTCTTGTCTTCCGAGTCCAGCCACCACTCAGTCCCACCCAGCAGTGCAGCGGACCCATCCGGTCCATGTGATCCGGATCGATATGCCTGCAGCGGCAGCAGACCTTCCTCACTGGCCTCCAGAATCGGTTGAACCCATTGCCAGGACAATTCAACTTCATCCCAATGTGCGAAGAAAGTGGCATCGCCGCGCAGGGCATCAAAAATCAGATTTTCATAAGCTTCCGGCACATCGCTGCTGCTGCCGGATTGGTAATTGGCGTGGACGGATGTAAGCTCGCCATGCTGCTGCGGATCTTTTGTGTTGAGCTGCAGCGTGATCGCTTCATCCGGGCTGATCTCGATAATCAGCAGATTCGGGGTATGATCCCCTTTATTTTTATTATGACTATCATTAAACGGTTCTTTGAATTCAATAACGATACGTGTGGATTTCTGCTTCATTCTTTTCCCGGTGCGGATGTAGATCGGAACTTCATTCCACAAAGGATCGTCGATCCACAGGCGGGCGGCGATGAAGGTCTCAGTCTGCGAAGACCGGTCTATCCCCGGTTCGGACGTATATCCGGCTACAGCCCTGCCTTCAACCTCACCCGGGGTATATTGTCCGCGAACCACGTTCAAGGCAACATCTTCCTTAATCAGGGGACGCAAGGATTTGACGACATGTTTCTTTTTGCTCCGCACCTCTTCGGGCGTGCTTCCTTTGGGGAGCTGCATAGCCGTCATCATGAGCAGCTGCAGCATATGATTCTGGAACATGTCCCGCAAGGCCCCGGACTTATCATAATAACCTGCACGCTCCTCTACCCCCACTGTCTCGCTGGCCGTAATCTGCACATTGGCAATATAACGGTTCTGCCAAAGGGCCCTCAGCACCGGGTTGGAGTATTTGAGCACCTCCAGATTCTGCACCATCGGTTTGCCGAGATAATGATCAATCCGAAAGATCTCTTCTTCTTTAAAAGCTTCCGTCAGGCTTGTATTCAGCGCCCTCGCCGACTTCAGATCCCGGCCAAACGGCTTCTCAATAATCAGACGTTTCCAGCCCAACGTATCCCCCAGTCCGCTTGCCTGAATATTCGCAGCAATCGGCTCAAAAAATTCGGGGCCAACGGATAAATAGAACATCCGGTTCTCCGGCAGGCCAAGCAACGCCTCCCGCTCCCGGACATGCTTCAGAAGCTTCGTATAGTCTTCAGGATGTCCTACGTCCAGCACACTGTATTCAAATCCCTGAAGAAAAGCCTGCAGCTGTAACGAATCCAGTGCTGCACGTCTCGAAAAGCTGTGTAATGATTGCAGGACCTGGGCACGAAAAGTCTCATTCGACAGCTCCCGGCGGCCTAAGCCAATGACGGAGAACGGAGTGGAAAACTTCCCATCCACATACAAATTATATAATGCCGGGTATATTTTTCGTTTCGCCAAATCCCCGGTTGCACCAAACAATACAAAGGTAGAAGCTTCCACTTTCATTCCTCCTGTTATTATCATTTATTTACAAGGTTACTTATAATCAGTGACCAACTTTATTAGACACATCATACGCCGTTAACATCAAATCGTCAATATCACTTCGACATTTACAAAAAGTTATTATTTTCACAAAGCAGACGTACTGAATCTTGCGTAACGATAATAGAGGTTCCCCTCAGCCGTTTATGGCTTTTGGAGAACCCCACCCGCACAGCCTCGAACGAACCTTGGGAACTGCTGTGGATACATGTGAATGGCAACTGATCTGCTCCTGACCGAACCGGAGAAAGCTCTCATCCATGCCTAAAAGCCCCGGTATATTACCGAGGCCGGAGGACTCCATGGGTCTGTGATATCGGTCGCTGTAATCAGGTAATTATGTAAATCCTTATAGACACTTTTACGGGACTTCATATCCGTAAACAGCAGGTAATACAGTCCATCGCAGTAAAACAATGCCAGGGGCCCAAATGGAGCCGGGGCTCCGTTCTTCCGTAAATCTTTTTTATAAAATTGTATCGCTTACATTCTGAATATAGTTATAATAAATAGAAGAAAATGTTTATATTTTGTCATGTTGGAGGGACTATGAAGCAATTGTTTGAACCTGTAAGATTCGCAGATCAGAAGACATTCATTTGGGATTACCAAATATACACCGATACTTATTACAAAGGTTATTACCACTGGCATCAATGCTGTGAGATCATGTTTGTGCATGGCGGCCAGGGAAACGTGGTCGTCAATCAGCAAATGTACGATATTCGCCGGGGGATGCTGTTTTTTTTCCAGCCCTATCAGCTGCACCGGATCTATTCGGAGGTTTCGCCGGCTTGTCCGTTTCAGCGCACGATCTTCTACATCGATCCGCAGGTTGCAGAGAATCTGCTGCAGGGTTTCGCCAAGCGCAAGGCTATGTTCACGGCTTTGTGGCAAGGCAAGGATACGCAATATGCCTTTGACCTGGGTGAGCGCTCCGGTATCCTGGAGTGGGCACTTATGAATTACGAACAATCCACTCAGGGGAATACGGAGGAAGACGCCGAGAGCCTTACCATGCTGCTGTTGCAGTTGCTGAACTGCATTGGCACCGGTGACCCGCTCCTGCTCCACACCGGCGAACACCGGAAGCTTCGCTATTCCGAGAAGATCATGGGCTGGATTGAAGAGCATTATCATGAAGAGGTGAATCTGGAACAGCTCGCGGAAGAGATCCATCTGTCCAAATCGTATGTATCCCGAATATTCCACCAGGAAACGGGAGGAAGACTGGTCGATTATCTGACGGCCCGGAGGATCAAGCAGGCCTGCCGCCTGCTCGGCACCACGGATATGTCAGTGGAGCAGATCGGCATAGCCGTCGGTTTTCCAAATGCCTCTTATTTCAATCAGCTTTTCAAACGTGTACTTGGCACCACGCCGCTTAAATACAGAAAGAGCAATTAACGACAGAGCGTCTGATGGGATCCTCACTCCCGGACTCGAGGAATAGAGAACACGGTACAATCAGGCCAACCCTCTGCTCAGCGAAGATCAAATCTTTTTTTTACAACTGCCGGGACACCGGCAGCCATGGTAAAGTCAGGGATATCTTCTTTGACAAAGGCTCCCCCACCGATCATAGACCAACAACCGATGTGACGTTTCTCACGCACCGAAGCTCCAATACCAATATAAGCTCCGTCATCGATAGTTACATTCCCCGCCAGATTCACACCAGGGGCTAGGGTCACATAATTACCGATAACCGCATCATGGCTGATGCTGACACTCCGATTGATAATTACGTGATCTCCGATCCTAATATTGTCAGACAGGACGGCTCCCTCAAAGATCATACTCCCCGCTCCAATGACATTTCTTCGGGACAAGCGAACTTGGGGGTGTATTAGCGGGGCAGCGACACGAAATCCTGATCGGATGGTATCATAAGCGAATCGCTTCTTTAACGTCGGGTCACCCACTCCCGCGCATAGGAGCTCTACCTCATGTTTTAACGCTTCAATATCAACCAGCGTTCCCAGGACAGGAACACCATCTACAGACTGGCCTTTCATCTCAGGCCGTTCGTCTAAAAATCCTACCACTTGAACTTCCAACTCTTCGCATAACCAGTTAATCTCTCTCGCATGTCCGCCCGCTCCCCAAATGACGATTTTTTTCATTCGGTGTTCTCTTTTCCCAAGCTCCCTAGAACTTTTACAATTCTTTGCACGATACGCTCATCCAATTCTTCCCACAAGGGTAAGCTGACAATATGGTTTGCAATATATTCGGTAACATGAAGAGTGGAATGGGGATGACCTTGAAACTGCTTCTGCTGATGGCAAGCCGGAGAAAAATAGGTTCTGGCTTCAATGGAATTAGAGGCTAATAATTCAATGACTTCCCGGTTACTATGGGAGCCCGGACTAAGGATGGATATAAATTGATGAACAACCGTCCCTTGCAGTTTTTGTATAGACCATCCTTGTTCTAATAAGCCTGCTTGGAGCAGTTCATGAAGATAAAATTCGTAGATAGTCTTTCTATTCTCCTGAACAGCCTTGAATTGATCGAGAGTGGCTAAGGCGATAGCGGCAGTATACTCGGGAATCTTACTGTTCAGGCCTTGCGTAACTGACTCCCTGCTGCTGGAGAAACCAAAATTCCCCGCCCGGCGAATTCGCTTAATGAGATCCTGATCCATACTATAGATTAGCCCACCCTCTCCAATACCGAAAGATTTGGTGGCATGAAAGCTGAAGACTACGGCACCTCCGAAGCCTTTACCAAAATGCGTGGCTTCCACCGGAGTTATAGTTCCAAAACTGGCCGCACCATCGATAACTACCGGAATTCCTTGCTGTATAAGCTCATTATAAAAGGATAAATCAATGGCTGTTCCAAACGTGGCATAAGGTACGATAACCGCGATTTGATCCCCCAGCAGCCTGACGGTATGTTCTAGCTGCTCTCTATTCATTTGCCAATTCTCCGGCTCTATGTCCAGGAAGTAGGGCTCAAGTCCGCACCACTCAGCAGCAAGTGGGGTGGCAGCAAAAGTAAAGCTTGGCATAACCGCATATTTGCCTTGGGGTCGCTTGCTTTGAGAAATCGCCAGCATCAACCCGATGGTAGCATTATGAACGGTGACTGCTGCACCGGTTCCATCAAACATTTGATTAATGACCCGCTTTTCAAACAGGTTATTCAGGGGACCATAATTGGAGTAAATCCGGGTCGCTTCTATTTTTTCAAGATAGGAAAGGAATTTTTCCTTTTTTACTAAATTAGGTCGTAAGAAGGGTATGTCAAACATGATCCAGCCTCCTTCGCACGTGTGTTGATTTTTTTAGTCTAATGTATTTAGGATCGTTTCAATTCGCTGGAGATCTGCCATAAAATATTGGCGGCCTTTTATCCGTTGTTGATAAGAATGGAGTGCCGTTTTAAACAAATCGTTAGTATCAAGGAATCCATCATCTCTGGAGGCAATCATAATATCTAACCATTCCGTGAACGCTGTTATACCAAGTGTTTGATTATTTTGATTAGGATGTATTCGGAAATAACTTAGTTCTTCCGGAATATAAACGGCTTTTCCCTTGGATAGCAAGTTCAGCCAAGCAGCTAAATCATTTAGAAGAGAATACTGCTTCCCTTTATATACTCCAAAGGGTTCGATAAGATCTGCTTTTTTAAATAACACGGTCGTTGGTTCACCAATCAAATTTAAACACCGGGTTAATGCAACATTTGCCAACATTTTTCCGTCCATGATCCTTGTTTCTTCGTATAGCTTTTTCGTCGCATAAAGCGATGGGGCAAAAGCACCTGATTCATTTATGGTTTGTCGATAAGAGGTAACCAGTTTGATGTTTTCGAAATTTTGAAAAAAATAGATCATTTTTACTATTTTCTCTTTATGGAAAACGTCATCATCCATCAAGTAATTTATATATTCCCCTGATGCCAAGTCGAAACATTTGTGCCAATTCCCAAGAAAAAGATTCTTCTCATTTTTGTGATATTGGATTTGGGGAAACGAATCTAAATAAAGATCAAGCATTTCTTGTACTTCATTAGTTGTGCTGTCATCACAGATAATGATTTCGATATTCGGGTAAGTTTGCTCCAATACACTGTCGATGGCGATTTTTAGTGTATGAGGCCGGTTATATGCAGGTATAACTATACTTACTAATGGGCATTCCAAGTTACTCCACCTTTCTTTTGTAGTCATCCTTGAAGTACTGACGAAGGTGCCTCAAAATATACAATAGAGGTCATGTTGAGGCCTTTAGCCAATCAAGCGTACCAAATACGCCAGGGCAGATGTTAAATCCGTTCTTTTTCTCACATACACATGCAAATACACATACATATATATATATTACTGGAACATAAAATGTTGATAAGAAAACGGAAAAATTTAATCCAAACATTAATGCACGAATGGGCACCTCTCTCTTGCCTGGTTTGAAACTAGTAAAAGGAGAATGATCATGTCATTGAATTTCACTCCACTATTGACAGCTTATCTATTTGTATCGAGCAACATTATAAAGGAAGATTTAAAGGAATTGATAGACAGGTTAGAAGAAATCCACATCACAGTGAACTTGTATGAACCCAATAATCCAATATTAGACAACAGCCTCCCGAAACCTCGAGTCTACGTTTCTTTGGGAGAGAAGTGGGGAGACTTCCCAACACTAATATCGTTGCCCAGTCACGAAAAAAAACGCTGGTTACACTTCCAATCCCCAAATGATATCCAACCCATTCATTTATTTTTCTGCTGGCTCAAAGCAACGGACCCGCTCCCAGAGAATAGGACTGTTCCTCCAACTCATTTTTCTTCCAAAACTCCGCTAGTCTCTGTGTTTACAGCCAGTTATAGGTCAAAAGAAAAAATACAACGGCCTTACCAATCCTTATTGAAGCAGACCTACAAAAATTGGGAATGGGTCATTGTTGATGACTCCGGTGATGAAGATGAGACATACAAGCAGGATTTACTTCCGCTAAATGACCACCGTGTACGGAGGTATCGCCAAGATTCCCGCAATGGGTATATAGGAGCCGTCAAGAGGTATGCAGCTGGTTTATGTACGGGGGAAATTTTAGTGGAAGTCGATCATGATGATGAGCTCACTCCTGAATGTTTAGAGAAAATCGTTAAGGCGTTCCAGCAAAACCCTGAATGCGGGTTTGTTTATGGGGATTGTGCAGAGGTTTATGTAGGGAGCAATAATGCGCATTGGTATGGTTGGGATTGTGGTTTTGGTTACAGTGTTTTTTATCGAGTCTGGCTGCATGAAATGAACAGATGGCAAAATGCACAAAAACATACAACCATTAATGGGAAAACCATTCGTCATTTGGTCGGTTTACCCAATCACCCCCGTGCGTGGACGAGGGACTGTTACCATCTAATTGGGGGCCATCGTGATGAACTATTGGTGGCGGATGATTACGATATGCTAGTCCGGACGTTTCTTTGTACTAAATTTGCCTATGTCCCTGATTTATTATATATCCAATATCGCAATGCAAATGGAGACAACACCACATTCCTGAGAAATAAGCAGATTCAGGTTCTTGTAAGAGAACTAAATAGAGGCTATTTTCAAAGAATTTCTATGAGGTTGAAGGAACTCGGTTTACCAGAACAACTTCCGTATAATCGGATATGGGAGACTCCTGCAAATGATCCTGCCCGGAAGTCTGCTAATGTTATTCAAGAAGATACTTCCCGATCCTCGATATTATTCCCTATCTCCTATTCCTGTCCTGAAAAAGAGAATACTCAATTATTACTGACTCTCCAAAAGGGCGTTGAAAACAACTATAGGGACATAGAGATTGTGGTTGTGGGTCGTGTTCCACAGGAAGTCGAAACCTATGCGTCCAAAGCTCCTATGGGAGCGATAAGATGGTGGCCCATGCAGCGGGATGATTCATTGGAAACTTGTATTCAATACGCAAAATTTATTGCTTCCTGTAAAGAGAAAGTGGTTGTATTGCCTTAAATCTCAACGAATAGCCAGAACACCAGCCTACCATTATTTGATAATACCTCTGTCAAAGTCTCTCCGAGTATTCCAAGAGGACTTCGACAAAGGTTTTTTTTATGCGGTTTGGTGGAACTCTAACTGCCTGAGACGTGTATTTGAAACCCTGGCTCGAATGAGCAGGGCTTCTGATACGTCTCTTTTTTCGTGTCCTTTCTTTAATCAATAATTAAACGTATGTTATTCAAGATATACGTATTGTTGGTGAAGAACTTCTCCTCCGTAACGGTTAATAAATGATATTGAGTCATTTTTACTCCGAGGCGACAAAAAAAGACCCAAAAGTTATAAATAACCTTTGGGTCATCTATATATCCCTTAACCTTCGGTCCTTAAAGTCCTAACTCGACTTAAGGACCTTGAACACTTTGTTCACCTTAAGGTCCTACGTCACCCTGAGGACCTTGGTCACCTTGAGGTCCTTGTACGCCTTGGTCACCTTGGTCGCCCTGAGGTCCTTGAATGCCTTGGTCACCCTGTGGTCCTTGAACACCTTGGTCACCCTGGTCGCCTTGAGGCCCTTGAACGCCTTGGTCACCTTGGTCTCCTTGAGGTCCTTGAACGCCTTGATCACCTTGAGGCCCTTGAACTCCTTGGTCACCCTGATCGCCTTGAGGTCCTTGTTCACCTTGATCGCCCTGAGGCCCTTGTTCACCCTGGTCACCTTGAGGTCCTTGAACTCCCTGGTCGCCCTGAGGTCCTTGAATGCCTTGGTCGCCTTGGTCGCCTTGATCGCCTTGAGGTCCTTGAACGCCCTGATCCCCTTGAGGTCCTTGGATACCCTGGTCTCCCTGAGGTCCTTGAACGCCTTGATCCCCTTGAGGTCCTTGAACACCCTGGTCTCCCTGAGGTCCTTGAACACCCTGGTCTCCCTGAGGTCCTTGAACTCCTTGGTCTCCCTGAGGTCCTTGAATGCCCTGGTCACCCTGTGGTCCTTGAACACCTTGGTCCCCTTGAGGTCCTTGAACTCCTTGGTCGCCTTGAGGTCCTTGAACGCCCTGATCTCCTTGAGGTCCTTGTTCACCTTGGTCGCCCTGAGGCCCTTGAACTCCTTGGTCGCCTTGAGGTCCTTGAACGCCTTGGTCACCCTGGTCGCCTTGAGGTCCTTGAACTCCTTGTTCCCCTTGAGGTCCTTGAACGCCCTGATCCCCTTGAGGCCCTTGAACGCCTTGGTCTCCCTGAGGCCCTTGAACACCCTGATCCCCTTGAGGCCCTTGAACGCCTTGGTCTCCCTGAGGCCCTTGAACACCCTGATCCCCTTGAGGCCCTTGAACGCCTTGGTCTCCCTGGTCACCTTGTGGTCCTTGAACTCCTTGGTCACCTTGAGGTCCTTGAATACCTTGATCACCCTGAGGTCCTTGAACGCCCTGATCCCCTTGAGGTCCTTGAACACCCTGATCACCTTGAGGTCCTTGAACACCTTGGTCACCTTGAGGTCCTTGAATGCCTTGGTCCCCTTGTGGTCCTTGAATACCTTGATCACCCTGAGGTCCTTGAACTCCCTGGTCACCTTGAGGTCCTTGAACACCCTGGTCTCCTAGAGGCCCTTGAACACCTTGGTCCCCTTGAGGTCCTTGAATACCTTGGTCACCCTGAGGTCCCTGATCGCCTTGAGGTCCTTGAACTCCTTGGTCCCCTTGAGGGCCTTGAACGCCTTGGTCACCCTGTGGTCCTTGAACCCCTTGGTCACCTTGAGGCCCTTGAACGCCTTGGTCGCCCTGAGGTCCTTGAACTCCTTGAACGCCCTGAGGTCCTTGATCACCTTGGTCGCCCTGAGGCCCTTGAACACCTTGGTCACCTTGAGGTCCTTGAATACCTTGGTCGCCCTGGTCACCCTGGTCGCCTTGAGGTCCTTGTTCACCTTGATCGCCCTGTGGTCCTTGAACCCCTTGGTCTCCCTGTGGTCCTTGAACCCCTTGGTCACCCTGTGGTCCTTGAATACCTTGGTCGCCTTGTGGTCCTTGAATACCTTGGTCGCCCTGGTCGCCTTGAGGTCCTTGTTCACCTTGATCGCCCTGTGGTCCTTGAACCCCTTGGTCACCCTGTGGTCCTTGAATACCTTGGTCACCCTGTGGTCCTTGAACTCCCTGGTCTCCCTGAGGTCCTTGAACTCCCTGGTCTCCCTGAGGTCCTTGAACTCCTTGGTCGCCCTGAGGCCCTTGAACACCCTGATCCCCTTGAGGTCCTTGAACACCCTGGTCTCCCTGAGGTCCTTGAATACCTTGATCACCTTGAGGCCCTTGTTCACCTTGATCGCCCTGTGGTCCTTGAACTCCTTGGTCGCCTTGAGGTCCTAGATCACCTTGGTCGCCTTGAGGCCCTTGAACACCCTGATCCCCTTGAGGTCCTTGAACTCCTTGGTCTCCTTGAGGTCCTTGATCACCCTGGTCGCCTTGAGGCCCTTGAACTCCTTGGTCTCCCTGAGGTCCTTGAACTCCTTGGTCTCCCTGAGGTCCTTGAACTCCTTGATCCCCTTGAGGTCCTTGAACTCCCTGGTCTCCCTGAGGTCCTTGAACTCCTTGGTCGCCTTGAGGTCCTTGAATGCCTTGGTCGCCCTGAGGTCCTTGGTCACCTTGAGGTCCTTGAACGCCTTGATCACCTTGAGGTCCTTGAACACCTTGGTCGCCTTGAGGCCCTTGAACACCTTGGTCTCCCTGAGGTCCTTGAACGCCTTGGTCTCCCTGATCTCCTTGGTCGCCTTGAGGCCCTTGAATGCCTTGGTCACCTTGTGGTCCTTGAACTCCTTGGTCGCCTTGAGGCCCTTGTTCACCTTGGTCGCCCTGAGGTCCTTGAACTCCTTGATTGCCCTGAGGTCCTTGAACGCCCTGATCACCTTGAGGCCCTTGAACGCCTAGGTCACCTTGTGGTCCTTGTTCACCTTGGTCGCCCTGAGGTCCTTGTTCACCTTGATCGCCCTGTGGTCCTTGAACTCCTTGGTCGCCTTGAGGTCCTTGAACTCCTTGGTCGCCTTGAGGTCCTTGAACTCCTTGGTCTCCTTGAGGTCCTTGATCACCCTGGTCACCCTGTGGTCCTTGAACTCCTTGGTCACCCTGATCGCCTTGAGGTCCTTGTTCACCTTGATCGCCCTGAGGCCCTTGTTCACCCTGGTCACCTTGAGGTCCTTGAATGCCTTGGTCGCCCTGTGGTCCTTGAATGCCCTGGTCTCCCTGTGGTCCTTGAATGCCTTGGTCGCCCTGAGGTCCTTGAACGCCCTGATCCCCTTGAGGTCCTTGAACACCTTGATCGCCTTGAGGTCCTTGAACGCCCTGGTCGCCCTGAGGTCCTTGAATACCTTGGTCGCCTTGAGGTCCTTGAACGCCTTGGTCCCCTTGAGGCCCTTGAACTCCTTGGTCTCCCTGAGGTCCTTGAACTCCTTGGTCTCCCTGAGGTCCTTGAACTCCTTGGTCTCCCTGATCTCCTTGGTCGCCTTGAGGCCCTTGAATGCCTTGGTCACCTTGAGGTCCTTGAACTCCTTGATCCCCTTGAGGTCCTTGAACACCCTGGTCTCCCTGAGGTCCTTGAACTCCTTGGTCGCCCTGAGGTCCTTGAACGCCCTGATCTCCTTGAGGTCCTTGAACTCCTTGGTCACCCTGAGGTCCTTGAACACCTTGAGGTCCTTGGACACCTTGGTCTCCCTGGTCACCCTGAGGCCCTTGAACGCCTTGGTCACCCTGAGGTCCTTGAACTCCTTGGTCGCCCTGTGGTCCTTGAATGCCTTGGTCACCTTGAGGTCCTTGAACTCCTTGATCGCCCTGTGGTCCTTGAACACCCTGGTCACCCTGTGGTCCTTGAATGCCTTGGTCACCTTGAGGTCCTTGAACGCCTTGATCCCCTTGAGGTCCTTGAACGCCTTGATCCCCTTGAGGTCCTTGGATACCCTGGTCACCCTGAGGACCTTGAACTCCTTGGTCGCCCTGAGGTCCTTCTACTCCCTGGTCACCCTGTGGTCCTTGAACACCCTGGTCACCCTGTGGTCCTTGAACACCCTGGTCACCTTGAGGCCCTTGAACGCCTTGGTCACCTTGAGGCCCTTGAACTCCTTGGTCACCCTGTGATCCTTCAACTCCCTGGTCACCCTGTGGTCCTTGAACACCCTGGTCACCTTGAGGCCCTTGAACTCCTTGGTCCCCTTGAGGTCCTTGAACGCCCTGATCTCCTTGAGGTCCTTGAATACCCTGGTCGCCTTGAGGTCCTTGAATACCCTGGTCGCCTTGAGGTCCTTGAATGCCTTGAGCACCCTGAGGTCCTTGAATGCCTTGGTCGCCTTGAGGTCCTTGAACACCCTGATCCCCTTGAGGTCCTTGAATACCTTGGTCACCTTGAGGCCCTTGAACTCCTTGGTCGCCCTGTGATCCTTGAACTCCTTGGTCGCCCTGTGATCCTTGAACACCTTGGTCACCCTGTGGTCCTTGAACACCTTGGTCTCCCTGTGGTCCTTGGACACCTTGGTCGCCCTGGTCGCCTTGAGGCCCTTGAACACCCTGGTCGCCTTGAGGTCCTTGAATGCCTTGATCCCCTTGAGGCCCTTGAACGCCCTGGTCACCTTGAGGTCCTTGAACGCCCTGGTCACCTTGAGGTCCTTGAACGCCTTGATCCCCTTGAGGTCCTTGAATACCTTGGTCACCTTGAGGCCCTTGAACTCCTTGGTCGCCCTGAGGTCCTTCAACACCCTGGTCACCCTGTGGTCCTTGAACACCCTGGTCACCCTGTGGTCCTTGAACACCCTGGTCACCTTGAGGCCCTTGAACTCCTTGGTCCCCTTGAGGTCCTTGAACGCCCTGATCTCCTTGAGGTCCTTGAATACCCTGGTCACCCTGTGGTCCTTGAATACCTTGATCCCCTTGAGGTCCTTGAACGCCTTGGTCGCCCTGAGGTCCTTGAACTCCCTGGTCACCTTGAGGTCCTTGAACTCCCTGGTCTCCCTGGTCACCTTGAGGTCCTTGAACGCCTTGGTCACCCTGGTCACCCTGGTCACCCTGGTCACCCTGGTCACCCTGGTCACCCTGGTCACCCTGGTCACCCTGGTCGCCTTGAGGTCCTTGAACACCTTGAACGCCCTGAGGTCCTTGATCACCTTGATCACCTTGGTCACCCTGAGGACCTTGAACACCTTGTTCGCCCTGATCACCTTGGTCGCCTTGAGGTCCTTGAATACCTTGATCCCCTTGAGGTCCTTGAATACCTTGATCCCCTTGAGGTCCTTGAACACCCTGATCCCCTTGAGGGCCTTGGATACCCTGATCCCCTTGAGGCCCTTGAATACCTTGATCACCCTGAGGTCCTTGAATACCTTGATCACCCTGAGGCCCTTGAATACCTTGATCACCCTGAGGTCCTTGAATACCTTGATCACCCTGAGGCCCTTGAATACCTTGATCACTCTGAGGCCCTTGAATACCTTGATCACCCTGAGGCCCTTGTTCACCCTGGTCACCTTGAGGTCCTTGAACTCCTTGATCGCCCTGAGGTCCTTGAATACCTTGATCACCTTGAGGCCCTTGAACGCCTTCGTCGCCTTGAGGTCCTTGAACACCCTGGTCGCCTTGAGGTCCTTGAACGCCTTGGTCCCCTTGAGGTCCTTGAACGCCTTGGTCACCCTGGTCGCCCTGTGGTCCTTGAACACCTTGGTCTCCCTGTGGTCCTTGAATACCTTGGTCGCCTTGAGGCCCTTGAACACCCTGATCGCCTTGAGGTCCTTGAACACCCTGGTCGCCTTGAGGTCCTTGAACACCCTGGTCACCTTGAGGTCCTTGAACACCCTGGTCTCCCTGAGGTCCTTGAACTCCTTGGTCGCCCTGAGGCCCTTGAACGCCTTGGTCACCCTGGTCGCCTTGAGGTCCTTGAACTCCTTGTTCCCCTTGAGGTCCTTGAACACCTTGGTCTCCCTGCGGTCCTTGAACGCCCTGATCCCCTTGAGGCCCTTGAACGCCTTGGTCTCCCTGAGGTCCTCGAACTCCTTGGTCTCCCTGAGGTCCTTGAACTCCTTGATCCCCTTGAGGTCCTTGAACACCCTGGTCTCCCTGAGGTCCTTGAACTCCTTGGTCGCCCTGTGGTCCTTGAACGCCCTGATCACCTTGAGGTCCTTGAACACCTTGGTCTCCCTGAGGTCCTTGGACACCTTGGTCTCCCTGGTCACCCTGGTCGCCTTGAGGCCCTTGAACACCCTGATCACCTTGAGGTCCTTGAACGCCCTGATCTCCTTGGTCACCCTGGTCGCCTTGAGGTCCTTGAATGCCCTGGTCACCCTGAGGTCCTTGAACGCCTTGAACGCCTTGGTCTCCCTGATCACCTTGGTCGCCTTGAGGTCCTTGAACGCCTTGATCACCTTGAGGTCCTTGTTCACCCTGGTCACCCTGTGGTCCTTGAATACCTTGATCACCTTGAGGTCCTTGAACGCCTTGGTCGCCCTGAGGTCCTTGAACTCCCTGGTCACCTTGAGGTCCTTGAACTCCCTGGTCTCCCTGGTCACCCTGAGGTCCTTGAACACCCTGATCCCCTTGAGGTCCTTGAACACCCTGATCCCCTTGAGGTCCTTGAACACCCTGATCCCCTTGAGGCCCTTGAACGCCTTGGTCTTGAGGCCCTTGAACGCCTTGGTCTCCCTGAGGTCCTTGAATACCTTGATCCCCCTGAGGTCCTTGAACGCCCTGATCACCTTGAGGTCCTTGAACTCCCTGGTCACCCTGAGGACCTTGAACACCCTGATCCCCTTGAGGCCCTTGAACGCCTTGGTCTCCCTGATCACCCTGGTCGCCTTGAGGGCCTTGAATACCCTGGTCACCCTGAGGTCCTTGAACTCCTTGGTCGCCCTGTGGTCCTTGAATGCCTTGGTCACCCTGAACTCCTTGAACACCCTGGTCACCTTGAGGCCCTTGAACGCCCTGATCACCTTGAGGTCCTTGGATACCCTGGTCTCCCTGAGGTCCTTGAACGCCTTGATCCCCTTGTGGTCCTTGTTCACCTTGGTTACCCTGAGGTCCTTGAACACCCTGGTCGCCTTGAGGCCCTTGAACTCCCTGATCACCTTGAGGTCCTTGGATACCCTGGTCTCCCTGAGGTCCTTGAACTCCTTGAACGCCCTGAGGTCCTTGATCACCTTGGTCACCTTGTGGTCCTTGAACTCCTTGAACGCCCTGAGGTCCTTGATCACCTTGGTCACCTTGTGGTCCTTGAATTCCCTGATCTCCCTGAGGCCCTTGGTCACCTTGAGGCCCTTGAACGCCTTGATCTCCCTGAGGTCCTTGGATACCCTGGTCACCTTGAGGCCCTTGAACGCCCTGATCACCTTGAGGTCCTTGGATACCCTGGTCTCCCTGAGGTCCTTGAACTCCTTCGTCGCCCTGAGGTCCTTGAATGCCCTGTGGTCCTTGAATACCTTGAACGCCTTGAGGTCCTTGTACGCCCTGATCACCTTCGTCGCCTTGAGGTCCTTGAGCACCTTGAGGCCCAGCTGCCTCTGTTCCCAAAAGTTCATCCGATACTAATCGATGGGCAGGTACCAATTGCCCCAATGCATCTTTGCCCCACACAGAAACTTGGATTTCATTTTCTGCTGCTCCGCTTGTGGTGAAGACAAATTCAAATGCAGTTAGATTTCCATAATAGTTCCTGGCTACATCCGCATTTGGCCCAACTTCAACCAATTCCTGTACGTATAATGTTCTGCTGCCATTTAAATTGTAACCCTCGACTAAAACGGTAGAAGAATTTACAGGATCTCTATTATCTATCAATACCGTGATCAGTTGTGTGGGTCTGACGCCATTCACAGGATCATTTGCAATAGGTCCAGTTGACAATACTGCCATGTAAGATACTCCCTCCTTTTTGAAGTGGTAGGGTTTTCTTCCTCAAGATTCCGTCCCTCTAGCTTATGACTCAACGATGTTAGATGATCACTGTATGTCTCTGCAGCTAAGTTGAGCTTTATGACCTTAGTTGCTCGTCAGCAACAATACGCTGAACGCCAATGATGGCCCCGCTTCCGCTTTTTCCCCACACCGAGATGTCAATACTTGCTTCAGCCTGAGCGCTTGTGGTAAAGACGAATTCATAGGCATCGAGGTTTGCTCCATAATTTTTCGTAACAACTGTATTGGGGGCTAAAAACACTTCTTCTAGTACATACAACGTTCTTAATCCGTTTAAAAAGAATCCCTGAATTAAATTAGTTGCAAAGTTGGCTGGATCTCGATTCAGCATTTTCACCGTGATCTGTTGGATCGATCTGACCCCGCCAACAGGACTATTTTCAATAGGTCCAGTTGATAATACCGCCATTAAGTGGATACCTCCTTTACTGGTTATTGACTGAAGCCATGAATCCAATGAAAATGATAGAACTAGAATAGGAGCCGGATTTTTCAAAGTTCCATGTATAATATTGCTAATTTGTTATATCTGATTGTTTGTTTGGCTATTAAAATTAAGATGCGTGGCCAATCGTTCACAAGACTGCTGCAAAATAAAAATGTGCTTGGTTGAAATGGATAACTGTGGCAGCCAAAAACCATAAAAAAAGACACCCAATGTAGCAGGGTGCCTCACTTATATGTTTTTAAATAAGCTTCCATCTTGATCGTAGGGTTAACGGTTCATGCTACAACACTCTTACAGATTTATTCTTTAAAGCCTCAAACTGTTCCGATTTTTGCTTCTCTTTCCATAAATAGTGAAATCCCCATCGATTATCGATATCCCCTTCGCGCAGCCCTTGTTGCAATGCTGAAAAACGCGAATTAACATAGTCAAATCCCAAATACTTATAATGTAATAGTAGAACTTCACTATGGGAGGGCTTAATTACATTCCCTACAGGTGAAGCAGTATGCCTGCCTGGGCTGAAATTTATTTCCTGAATCTCGGTGGGATTAAATATTTGTGGTTTGTCGTACGTAGGACTTCTTACACCATTCCTTATCGTTTCATGTAAAGATTGATGGCTATCCGGAAAAAAATCAGAAACCATTTCATATCCATTAGGGACAACCAATGTTATCCCTTTGGAAGTACATTCTTGTAAGTATATTCTAAGATTAGGGTGATAAAAATGTTCATCTACGTCACAGACAATAATCCAGTCTGCCTTTTCTCTGCTCTCTTTCCAAAATTGGTTAAATTTCTCTTGTGCTGATCTCACAAGGGAATTCCCTTCTATTACAAATCTATTCAAATTAACTTTGGGATGCGCCCTTAACATGGATACAGAATGATCAGTTGAGTCATTATCAAAAATATAGTATTGGTCGACTATATTATCATAATGCTTAAAAAAAAACGGAAGCATTTTTGCCTCATTCCAGCATAATGCATATAGATGTATGATCACGTGTTTGTCCCCTTTCAAACTGCAGCGCGCATGAATGGCTTGCTAGATAATATATGCAATTCATATTGATGAGGTGCCCCTTTTCGAGGAATTGAAAGCATGACAAAATATGAACATTTTCGCATATCATATTACAACTTTCCAGACTGGATTTCGCGCTATACTCAGGACACATTCAACAAATGGAGGTCATAGGGAATGAGTCTAGACACAGCTTACTGGCAGGAGATCCTGAACAGACTGGATGCAAAAGCAGAACAAATGGTGGCACAGATTGGAGACAAATGCCCCCACTTCGCCGGTGAAGACGGGAAGTTTGACGATATCGGCTCGGACTGGTGGACCACCGGCTTCTGGCCTGGACTGCTCTGGATCATGCATGAGATGACCGGTAAAGATCTCTATAAAAAAGCGGCCTGGCACTGGGATGGCACTCTGGAAGAATGGTTCGTCAAGCCCACAGTGGAGCTGCATCATGATGTAGGTTTTCAATTTCTGCCGACTGCCGTAATCAAACATACCTTAACCGGAGATGAGGATGGGCTTCGCCGGGGTATTGAAGCAGCTAATTTCCTGGCAGCCCGCTATAATCCGGTCGGCAAATTCATCCGGGCCTGGAATGAGGATAAATACGGCTGGGTTATCATCGACTGCATGCTTAATATCTCCCTGCTGTTCTGGGCCAGTAAGGTTACAGGTGATCCCCGCTACAAACATATTGCAGTCAGCCACGCGGAGACAACTATGCAGTACGGTATTCGCGAAGACGGTTCTACGAAGCACATTATTTCCTTCGATGCAGAGACGGGGGCTTATCTTGAGAATTTTGGGGGACAAGGCTATTCACCCGAATCCTGCTGGAGCCGGGGAGCAGCCTGGGGATTGTATGGCTTTGTGAATACTTACCGCCATACGGGTGACGAACGTTTCCTGAATACGGCCAAGCGGATTGCCCATTACTTCATTTCCGCCCTGCCGGAGGATCAGATTCCATATTGGGATTTCCGTCTGGAAGACGACAAACGTTTGTACAGAGACAGCTCGGCGGCCGCCATCGCCGCTTCCGGCCTGCTTGAATTGGCCGACATCGTTCCACTGGGCGAAAAAAACCTGTACGCACGCGCCGCCGAACGCATTTTGCGTTCCTTGACGGAGAATTACACCACCTGGGCTCAGCCGGAACATGAAGCAATTCTGTTGCATGGAACTGGCAGCGGAGATTCCTTTATAGATGTCTCGCTGATCTATGGAGATTACTATTATGTAGAAGCGGTTGCCAAATTAAACGGGTGGAAACACCGGATATTCTAAATGGATAGAACGCCCTTTCGGTTACCAAATGGGTAAACGGAAGGGCTTTTTCGTAATCAAATGAAATTATGGTTTGCGCGGGCGTGTCTTTTTGGCTAACAGAGGCTTCTTCTATGCCTATCACATGAAAGAAGTCCGTATCGGTGGAGCTAGGGCAAAGAGCGAAAAATTGGACTCCACGGCTGCGGTTCTCCCAACCAAAGCGCCTCCGTAAAGAACACCTTGATAATTGAATTTGACAAGCGCCCTGCTAATGGTTAGAATGCCTGATATAAGTCCAGCAACCTCGTTTCCTGTTGGCAACACTACAACCGAATGAAGGTGATTCCTATAAGCAACGAAAATAATCATAACCATCCGAAGCCCCCACTCTTAAAAACATACCAGGAAGCCCGCTTGCAAAATACGGAAAATCTCCGCAGGCTTGTGGTTGATGCTGCCGCTGCCATTTTGCAGGAAGAGGGTCCTGAAGCCGTAACCGTTCGCAAAGTATCACAGAAAATGGATTGTTCCACCAAAATCATTTACAGCTTGTTTGTCAATAAAGAAGGCTTGGCCCAGCAGTTGTATCTGGAGGGCTGCAAAATTCTTGCCGAAGCCTTTGAAAACGTACCGCAATCCGCCGATCCGCTGCAGCATTTGCTGCATTTGGGCGATGCCTTCTGGCAATTCGGACAGCAGCATGCCAGTTATTATAAGCTGATGTTCGGGGGCGCTTTTGCCGAATTCAAACCGGATGCCGAGAGCATGCAAGGGACAATGACCGCCATGCGTCAATTGCAGATCCTAATCAGCAGCGCACAGCACCAAGGCCTGATCTCTGAACAGGAAGATATTCAAACTATAGTGGGTACCATCTGGGCTTCGCTACATGGTGTCATTCACCTGTATATGGGCGGATTCCTCGGAGATGAGAAGTCAGCCAACGCCGTCTACAAGCAGACGATGGCTATGTTAGCCCGTTCGTTGTTTACGAAACATCACTCTTAACCATCGCTAACAAGCCTCCAGCCTTCATCTGGCTGAAGGCTTGTTAGTGCGTCGCCACGGCATGTTCTGCTTCACTCCTTCACCGACCCCAGCGTAATTCCGGTTATAAAAAACCGCTGCAAAAAGGGATAGACGATCAGCACCGGGATCATTGCAATAAAGATTTTGGCGGAGTTCAAAGTCCGGTTCGACAGCTCGCTCATCCGCTGAATCTGCTCGGCTGTCATGGTATTGGCATCCACCACCACAACCATTTGCTGAATATAGGTCTGCAGCGGATAATGATCCGCAGCGGACATCAGCACAAGTCCATTAAAAAATTCATTCCAGTGGTACACGATGCTGAATAAGGTCACTGTGGCAATGACCGGCCCCGCAAGCGGAACAAATATCTGCATCATCATCCGCCAAGGACCGGCACCGTCCACCAGAGCCGCCTCTTCCAGCTCTTTGGGCAAATTACGGAAGAAATTCACAACCAGAATTACACTGAATACCGGAACACTGCCGCCGAGCACAAGTGCCCAGATATTATTAATGAGCCCCAGCGATTTAACCGTCATATACCACGGGACCAGGCCCCCGTTAAACAACATCGTGAACACCAGAACCCACATGAGCACATTGCGGAAGGGGAGCTCCTTCGAACTTTTGGACAAAGGATAAGCCATCAACAGAATGATGACAAAGTTCAGCCCTGCTCCCAGGAATACCCGCTGGATAGAAATCCAGAACGAATTCAAGAACTTGCGGTCACCCATAATCTCCTTATAGGAGCTTAGATTAAAACCTACAGGCCACAGTCCCACCCTCCCCGAACCGGCAGCTGCATTATCGCTGAGCGAGACGGCCAGCGTATACCAGATGGGAAGTATGCAAAGAATTGCAATGCCGGCCAGAAGGACAATCAGGAACACATCAAATATTCTAGAGCCTGTTGTGTTGTCTTTAACCATGGCCCAAGCGCTCCCTTCTCTTAAAAGATGCGGTAATTGGCAAATTTCGAAGCCAAATAGTAGGAAACCGTGATCATGATAAAGCTGACCACAGACTTGAGCAGTCCCATGGCCGTAGCCAGGCTGAACTGCAAATCCACAAGGCCCGTACGGTAAACCCAGGTGTCAATAATATCACCGCTCGAATAGACAAGCGGGTTGTACAGATTAAAGATCTGTTCAAAGCCGGCATTCAGTACATTGCCGAGGCTAAGTACAGACAGCAGGACAATGGCCGATTGGATACCGGGAAGGGTAATATGGCGTATCCGCTGCATCCGCGAAGCACCGTCGATAGCGGCCGCCTCGTACAGCGCCGGGTTAATGCCGGTCAAAGCAGCCAGATAGATAATGGTATTGAAGCCGAATTCCTTCCAGATATCGCTGCCCACAACGAGTGCAGGAAATAAATCCGCCCGTCCAAAGAATAATATGGGCTTGATCTCAAAGACGGAGAGGATCTGGTTTACCGGTCCGGTATAACCAAACACATCAAGCAGAATCCCCGACAGAATCACCCATGAGATAAAATGAGGCAGATAGACGATGGTCTGAATCCATCTTTTCAGAAAGATAACCCTCAACTCATTCAGCAGTAAGGCGAAGACCAGCGGAATCAACAGGTTCCCGAGAATCTTCAAGACCGCAATAAACAGGGTGTTGAACAGAATGGTGCCACTGTCATTCAGCGAGAACATATATTTGAAGTTGTCCAGTCCAATCCATTCGGAATGCAAAATGCCTAAACCCGGATTATAGTCCTGAAACGCCATGACAATTCCGAACATTGGCACAATACTGAACAGAATCAACCAGATAAAACCAGGCAGAAGCATAAGATAATAGTGTTTGGCAAACCCCTTGTTGACCATAAGCCACTTCACTTCCTTTCTCAGCTATGGACAGAAAGCCGCTGATGATGCTCTGCGGCCCTCCCCCACGGCTGTGCTTTTTACTCCGCCAATTCTGCTACCTCGGCTAGAATCTCATCACCGCCTTGCCTTTTCCAATCCTCCACAAAGGTATCAAAAGACTCCAGCGGCGCGGCACCCATAATAATCTTGAGGAAGGTCTCCTTTTCCAGCTTGTCGAGCGTCGCCCATTTGCTCTCCATGGTTTTGGTCTGCGAATACGTTAAGCTGTACGTCTTCTTATAGGGCTCCATCAGCGGTGCAATGCCGACCAGCGTAGAATACATCCGTTTCCACGCGCCGATGTCGGCATCCGGGTCCCAATATTGGATATCCACTTTGTCATAGGGCTCCAGCTTCACCTTCTTAATGTTCTCGGCATCCGACTTGAGCAGCTTGTAGCCTGGCAGATCCATATCCTCTGCTGTTTTGGTACCGGCCAGTACCTCTTTCATCATGTTGTAGGTCACATACATCTCATCCATTGGTGCAAAAACTATACGCAGCGGGTAGTTGCCGATCCCTACACTGACATCAAATGACGATTCATCCCGCAGCAGCAAATTCTCCATCTTGATCGCAGCTTCAGGATATTTATAATCCTTGCGCACCACCAGATATTGGTTGGATGGCGTTCCCATATGCGCGGTGAATTCCCCGCTCTTGTCCAGCAGAGTGTACGCTTGCCAATTCGCCTCGGGATTGTTCTTGATCGCATCCGCCAAAGGACCGTATCCACCGGCCCACCACAATCCGAAGTAGATTCCTGAAGTGCCGTTTTTGATTAATTCCTGGGCATCCTTGCGGATACTCATCTCCTGATCGATCAGGCCTTTTGCGTACAGGTCCCGAAGCTTGCCTAACGCTTCTTTGGTCTCCGGCTCAATGGAGCCGTAGGTAGGCTTGCCGTCTTTGCCTTCCAGCCAGAAGCCCGGATAGGAATGATAAGCGCCAAATACCGGATCAAAGCCATAATTGTTATTGTTCGGCCGGATGAAATCAGCATTAAGCAGACCACCGGACTGCGGGCCGGTAATCCCGATCGTATCCGCTTTGCCGTTGCCATCCGGGTCCTGCTCCACAAAAGCTTTGGCCACCTTCTCCAGGTCCTCGACCGTTCTCGGCACTTCAAGCTTTAGCTTGTCGAGCCAGTCTTTGCGAATCCACATGATATGCTGCATATCCGATTCGGCGGTTACATTCGGCAAGGCATACATTTTGCCGTCAAAGGTCACGGCTTTCATCGCCAGTCCATCCGTAGAGTCGATGATGCTTTTCAGTGTAGGCGAAGCATATTGATTGTAAGCCTCCGTCAGATCGGCGAGCTGGTTGCTTTTTACCATTTGTCTTAATTGGGTATCGTTGACGACCAGCGCATCCGGCAGGTCATTCCCGGCAATGGACAGGTTTACTTTCTGGATATAATCCTTGCCAACACCCGCCTGCCAGACAATCTTCGTTTCAATATTCAGCTTTTCTTTAATATATCTGGTGTACGTATTGTTCTCGGGCGTGTCTCCGGAAGGTAAACTTTTGTCCGCAGCATCCACTTCCTTGCCGATCGTAATCGTGATGGTGTCGCTATACTTTCCGAACGGATCGTTTGGATCTTGGGATACAGCATTGCCTGAACCGGAGTTGGTACTGTTGCCGCTTCCGCATGCGGAGAGCAGCAGCATTGTACTTGCAAGTGCCATGCCTGCAGCTTGTCTCGCTTTCTTCATCTTCGCCCCTTCTTTCATCCGCTTAGATTATGGTGCCTCTATAAGGTAACACAGGACCTGAAGTTTACCGGATAGAAAGCGGTTTCAACAATAGGTAGAAAACTGACCTGGGATGGGGTCTACCCGTAACCTATAGCGGACCCGGACCGCTCATTTCTCCCCCTGTTTGGAAGACATTGTTCTACCCTCATGGGCCATGGCACGGAATTCGCTGGGCAGCATCCCGATATATTCCCGGAACGAACGGCTGAAATATTTCTCATCCTCGTAGCCTACATGCTCCGCAATCCACAGAATGGTCTTATTGGTGTACTGCAGGTAGTGCTGGGCTTGTGTCAGGCGTACCAGGCGCAGATACAAATTGAAATTCGTTCCGACAATCTCTTTGAAGCACTGGCTGAAATAACTGCGGCTCATATTCACTCTGCGTGCTAAATCTGTAGCCGTAATCTGCTGATCCAGTTCCTTATGGAGCATTACAATTGCCTTCATCACAGATTGTAGAACCTCCGGTGAGAAGCCGCTGCTCCCAAGGGTATTCCGGATTTGTCCACGGATCTGCCTAAACCACTCTTCTACTTCCAGCCAGGAGTCCAGTGGATCTTGAAGCTGCACAGCAATGGGACTGATCTTAAGAAACAGCTGATTCCACCGGTCCGCCAGCACATACAGCACCCCCATCAGCTTGCCTTGCGGCAGCCGGAGTTCCTTCAGCTCCTGGAGAAGCTTGTTCATCAGCGTATCCTGGTAAATCCAGTCGAGTGAAAGCCAGTCTGAGGTAAGGTCGCGGGCAGGAGGTTCGGGGGAATGCTGCTGGCTGTTACCCGCTTCCTCCAGCGTCTTCTCCAACATTTGGCGGCTGGGATCATAGTCGTAGAAAAGCTCCCCCTCCCTATATCTGCGAATCCGCTCATACGCTTCCTGAGGTGTCAGATGGATCATACCCTTCACCCGGATCAGCATCCAGTCCGTACGGGCCTCGATAAATTGCAGTAGCTTGTCCGGCCAAAGAGTAGAGTCCGAATAACGAACAGAATGGAAAAAGAACAAATTAATGCCCAGCTCTGTGAGAACAACTTCCTTCTCCGGCCATTCATTCCGAATCTCTTTTCCTGCGGATACCCGGTTTGTGGATACCAGCACATACCCGTGGTCCAGCTCAAAATTCTCATCCCGCCGCATGCCCGCCAGTTTCCCGGGGCTGTTCTCCTCCTGCTCCAGAATCCGCTTATGAATCCGTCCCAGCACCTCTTCAAACCGTTCCTTCTCCAGCTGCACCTTGGCAATATAATCAATAGCCCCAAGCCTCATGGCCTCCTGGATATATTCAAAATCCTGATGCAGCGTAAGCACCACGATATGCATATGGGGATACTGCCTCCGGACAATCCGCATCAGCTCATTTCCCGACATGACCGGCATGGACAAATCCGTAAGCAGGAGATCCACTTCATGCCGGGCGAGAAATTCCAGCGCTTTTTCCCCGTTGCTTGCTTCTCCAATGACTTCCATGTCAAAATCCTGCCAGGGCATGGCAGAGATCAGCCCTTTCCGGACCAGCTTATCGTCATCCACCACCACTACTTTAATCATGCTGATTTCCACCTCCAAAGGGTAAGCTGAGTCGAATCGTGGTGCCTTCGCCCTTGACACTCGTCACACTAAGCATGGCCTGCCCGCTATAATAGTTCTCAATCATCCGGTTCACATAATTCATCCCAATTCCCATTCCCACCTTGCCGCCGGCAGACTCAGGCGAATGCAGCAAACTGTGAATTTTCTCCGCTGACATCCCAGCACCATTATCCCTGATGTAAATATCAATCTTGTCGGTCAATCGAACGTCCACTTCGATGTAACCTTCATCATCCAGCCCGTGATACAGTGAATTCTCCACAAGCGGCTGTAAAATAAAACGCGGCACAGGAACCCGCAGTACCTCAGCATCCACATGAATATGAACGTCGAACATAAAATCATATCGGATCTGCTGAAGCAGCAAATACTGCTGCACCGCTTCAATCTCTTCCTGAATGGTCGAAGTCTGACCCAGCTTGCCCAGATTATAATGCAGCAGCTTGTTCAGGGACAACACCAGCCGGTCGATTTCATCCTGCCCATTCATGACGGCAAGCCAATGCACCGTATCAAGCGTATTCATCAGAAAATGCGGATTGATCTGATACAGCAGCTTTTCGACTTCCAGATCAGCCCGGCGTTTCTCCTTCAGCTCAACCTCCGCGAACAGCTCCCAGATCTGTGTCTTCATTTGCTTAAACTGAGCGACAAGGAAATCAAATTCCGGGATGTTCGTCTCTATAGCTGTGGTCTGCACTTTATTCTGAGCCATCCGTTTGATTTCTTTGCTGAACCCGTTCAAGGGGCGGTACACCATCTTCCACAGCAGCCAGGCCAGGAACAGGCTCATGCCCAGAAACAGCAGGGAGAACAGGCCGATCTGGACGAACCAGCGGTTCATTTCCTTGTTGTAGTCCGATTTCGCGGTCAGGGAAATAATGCTCCAGCCTTGATTGCTTACCTCACGGAACCAGTAATATCCATTCTGGGTGCCCGACATCTGTTTTTTGTCAAAATGGGGGAACAAGGTATCCACCTGAAAATCGGCTGCGTCACTATAGGCCACCCTCCCGTGGTTATCCAAAAATACATGTGAGGTGGTGCCGCCGATCTGATCATTATGAAGAATATTCTGGGTCAGCTTAAATCCCGTCTCAATATAAATGTAGACTTCCTCCTGATGGGGCAAATCCACCTTCCGCATAGCTGACAGCACAAATCCGTTATCAAAACGGTTATTGCTGACATGAGGTCCGTAATAGGAAATTTTGCTGTATTCGGCCAGAAGAGGCAGGGCTTGCGGAGAGAATGGGTCCTTGACACCAAAATTAGCCAGATCATAGCTATGATCGTCCTTGAAATAGTAGAGGGTGAGTCCAATGCTGGGGTTCGTAAACGTAATAAGGCCCAGTTCTTCCTTCAAATCACTGAGCAGCTTGGAGCGGTCAAAAGGCTTCTTGGCAGACAGCAGCTCATCCAGTCGGTTGCCGACAATCCCGCCGAAGGCAAGCTGCTGCGAGACATGATTGAGGTTATTGATCGAGCTCTCCAAAGAAAGCTCCACCTGCCTGAGATTGTTCTGAATGCCGGTCTGAATTTTATTCGTCAATATGGAGTAAATGGTAAAATAAGAAATAAGAATGATCGTAATGAACGGAATCAGAGTGCTGACCAAAAAAATGAATATGATCCTCCTTTTTAATGTCAGATAGTCATATAGATGCTGGCGCAATCGACTTTTTGTTGCCGTCATGATGTCACTCCCTTGTATACATCTTGTTATTCCTAGCCATTTTCTCTTAAGACACAAAGAATTCCTCCTTTTGCAGACAGAAAGTGCTGTGATTTAAAACGCTTGACTCTATCACAGTGTGAGGATTTATGATGACAGCAAGTTAAGATTTTTGCGCAAAAACTTAATGAAGGAGTGCACGTTACCATGTTCAAAATCGGAGATTTCTCCAAGCTGTCCGCGGTCAGTGTGCGAATGCTGCGTCATTATGACAAGCTGAAATTGCTGATACCAGAACATGTGGATGACCTTTCCGGTTATCGTTATTATTCTGCGGCCCAGCTCAGAACGATCAACAAGATTCAGAAGCTTAAGGAGATGGGCTTCTCACTCGGGATCATCAAGGAGATGCTGGAATCTGCTGCGGATGCCGAACGGCTCAGGGCTTACTTCACCCTGCGGGAAATCGAGGTCACCGAAGAGCTACACTTGCTTCAGAAGCAAAGCAGGCTGCTGGAAAGCTCGCTAGAACTATTAAGAGAGGATGTTATTTCTATGAATTATCATGTATCTGTCAAGGAAATCCCGGCACATCAGGTTGCCAGTGTACGTAAAGTTATTCCTGCCTATACCGAGGAGGGGAAGCTCTGGGGCTTGCTAGGGGCGGAAATTGCAGCACAGCAGATCAAAGTCGCAGATCCTGCCTACGTCACGGCAATATTTCATGATCCGGAGTATAAAGAAACCGCAGTGGATATTGAAGTGCAAACAGCGGTGACAGGGAATTACAGCAATACGGACGATGTCCTATTCAAAGGTTTCGATAAAGTGACGGTCGCCTCTGTAATGGTTAACGGGAACTACGATCAGATGCAGTCAGTTAAGGAAGCAGCAGCGCAGTGGGTGGAAGACAATCGTTATGAGTTAAGCGGACCGATGTTTATCATCTATCATGTCTCACCGGCTAAAGACCCGAACCCGGAGAATTGGGTGACAGAAGCCTGTTATCCGATTACCCGCAGAGCTTAAACCGGAAGGTTAACCCTTAGAACACAAATCAAGCCCGGCTTAGGCCGGGCTTGTCTGCGGATTACACCCTATTCACTTAAACGTTAAATCAGCTTCGCCAGTTGCACAACTCTCGCCCTTATAGCGTGTTTAGGACATGCATTGTTGACCGTGCGATTTGGCGTGGGTCCCTCTGCGGACATGATGCGATCCCTTCACGATCTATCCTCGGCTGATGCGGACAGGAAATCCGTTAATGGGGAGGATTTGTCTATTCAGCAGGATAAACGGACAGAGATTCCGCTAATTGTCCTATCTCCCCTCATTCCAGGCTCAATCGAACGATATAACGGCTCCTGAGTCCGAATCCCCCAGAAAAGCAGGCTTTTTCGCAAAATAGGGTCTTCTCTGTCCGCTTCACTCCGTTGATGGAGCCCGACCCTCCTGCACCGCCTATTTCATTTGAAGCTTCCAAGATATCCACTGGGCATTGCATCATTTCCTAAACAACAAATAAAGCGGCATCTCTGCCGCTTTATGATATATAAGCTTTATTCCTTCAGACCTTCATACACAGCTTCACACAGGTCAACCGTAAACTGGCCCGACATTCCTTCAAGTGCAGTATTGGTAAAGGCCACAACGCTTAATTTTTGAAGTGGATCAACGAACCACGAATGGCCATAAGTCCCGCCCATCCGCCAGGTTCCCGGGGACTCGCTGGTTCCGGCAGCTGCCGGATCTTTAAGTACGGTGAAGCCGAGGCCAAATCCCCGTCCCGGCCAATAAGCCATCGGAAGACTGCCAATCTGATTGGCGGCCATTTCGCGTACCATACTCTCCGGCAAAAGTGGTGTTCCACCCTTCCGCAAGATTTCTAGCAGCCGCATAAAGTCTCCCGCACTGCCTACCATGCCTGCCCCTCCAGAGGTATATTCCTTGTCGTCAAGGGCACGGATGGGAGCCAGCCTGAAGCCTGCGGTACCTTCCAAAAATGGAATATAATCAATATCCAGCAGCCGGCGGGGTTCAGGCTCATCATTTGCATAGGCAACCGCAAGACGCGAAGCGTCCACCGCCTTAAACCCGGTATCGTTCATGCCGAGCGGCTCGGTGACCAATGTACGCACCGCTTCGTTCAGCGGAACAGCCGCAGCTTTCTCAATGACTGCACCGAGCACATCCGTTGCAATGGAATATTTCCACTCTGTTCCAGGTGTGTATAAAAGCGGTGCAGAGGCCAATCGGCGCAGATTCTCTTCCAAGCTGATGCCGCTCATATCCATTCCGTCTGAAACTCCGGCCCGCTCATAGGAGTCATTCTCCTTCTGAAAAAAGCGATAGGTCAGTCCTGCCGTATGCGTCAACAATTGGCGGACGGTTATCTCCGCAGGAGCGCCATTGGATAGACGGGGGCTGAACTCAGGCAGCCAGCGGTCCACCCGGTCATCCAGCCCAAGGCGGCCTTGGGCTACCAGCACCAGTGCAGCGGTAGACACGATAGGTTTGGACACGGAGGCCAGCCGGAATATAGCATTCTCCTGCATAAGTTTTTGCTGTTCGCGGTCAGCATAACCGGCGGCACGGCTATACACCTGCTCTCCATTAAGGGACACCTGGACCACCGTTCCAACAATCCTTTTTTCAGAAAGTGTACGTTCTATAACTTGATCTATATGGGTTTTCAGCATTACTATCATCCTCTCCAGACTATATAAGTATTGTTAATTTACCGAGATAAGTGTATGATTTGAATCAATATATTGATTTCACATGGCATATTATATCTATAATGGCCCAAATGCTTATAAATGTACTTCATTTTACCCTAAGCACCTTACAATCAAAGGAGGATATATAATTGGATCATGTTGATAAGCAAATCCTGTTCCACCTTCAAAGCCAGGCAAGGCTCTCCATGACCGAACTGGGCAAAAGCGTAGGCCTCTCGCAGCCTGCCGTAACGGAAAGAGTCCGGCGGATGGAGGAGAACGGTGTGATTGAGGAATACCGTGCCATTATTGCTCCCGAAAAAGTCGGCAAGCAAGCGACAGCCTACATTCTGTTCTCCACGAGAGAATGCACAGCTTTTCTCGATTTCGTTCGTTCATCGCCACATGTTGCCGAATGCCACCGCATTAGCGGAGAGCATAATTATTTATTGAAAGTGATGACGGACTCTACACACTCGCTGGAAGAGTTCGGCAATCAGTGTGACAAATATGGAAACTATACGATTCTGATTGTCATGTCCTCCCCGATCGATCATAAATATCTCATTCCTTCCCTGGAGGAAGCACTCAGGTTTGGAGAAGTGGGATAAGCTGCGAGGCAGCTCATTGCCTGCGGGAAACAAATCCATGCTCCCGCGACCGCCATACTACGAGCAGCGCAAGGATTAGCAGCAGGAACACCGTCCAGGGAAATGAACGAACACCCAGCGTTTCGAGTAAAATAGCGCCTAGGAAGCCGCCACCGCCGATCGCCAGATTCCATGCCGTCACCAGCATCGATTGGGCCACATCAGCACTTTCACCGGCGGCTTGGGCCACTGCCGTCTGCAGCAAGGTAGCGGCTCCCCCGAACGTCAACCCCCATACCATAACCGCCAGATAGATGATCACCGGTTGACTCCCGGCTATTCCCAGGAAGACGGACGCCAAGGCGAACCCAAAGAGGCTGATTAACACCAGGGGACGCTGCATGCGGTCAATCCATACTCCGATGATCCATATCCCCACAACTGATGAGAGCCCAAAGATAAGCAGTACCAGATCGATCCGCCTTGCAAGCCCGGCTGTGACCAGAAATGGGGCAAGATAAGTATAGAGAACGTTATGGGCCAGCACCCAGGCCAGGACGACCAATAATACGGGCCTTACCCCCGGGATGCCCATCACTTGCTTAAGGGAGAGGCGTTTACCCTCTGGCTGACCGGGATAGTCCGGCATTTTCCAAAGAATCCAGACCAGCAGCAGCACGGCAAGCAGCGACATGATTGCAAAAACAGCACGCCAGCCCACAAGGACACCCAGAAATGTTCCGGCAGGGACACCAAATGCAAGAGCAAGCGGAGTGCCCACCATCGCGACCGCCATCGCCTGCCCTTTGCGATCATCCGGCACCATGCGCCGGGCATAGCCTGCAGTCATTCCCCACAGCACACCGGCAGAAACGCCTGCCAGGAACCGGACAATCAGTGTCAGCGTGTAGCTGGAAGACAGCGCAGTTGCGGTGTTGAACACAAGAAATCCGCTTATACATAACACCAGCAGCGGCCGTCTCCGCCACCCCCTGGTCGCTGTGGTCAAAGGAATCGCAGCGAGCAAGGAGCCCAGGGCATAAAGCGTGACAAGCTGCCCGGCAAAAGCCTCCGAGATTCCAAGCTCTCCGCTGATCTGGGGCAATAAGCCCGCGGGAATCGTCTCGGTGAGAATACAGATAAAACCTGCAACTGCCAGGGCTAAGAGTCCTGCCCATGGGAGACGGTTAGTAGCTGGAATGCGATCAGCCGCACTAGGTGTGGCAGAATCCAGATGCTTGTTCAAAGTAGCGCAGCCCCCTTTCATTTTCTTAAATCCCTTAAAGTGATCTACTAAGCGGGCGCCCGCTTGGTGAATATAAGTGTACAAAATAGAGCCCTCTTTTTACATAGAATATTCAAGGTAAATTCCATTCTTTTCAAACTGTATTACATTTAAAAATAACCGTTCACCTTTAATTTAAAAGTCAAACCATAAGAAGCCCTAAAATGCACCCGTTATCCCGCAGCTCCGGTTCATAAATAGGAGCTGCAGGACAGCGATGTGAAGATTAAGGCTTCTGCTTATCATGTAATAAATAATGTTATTTCTGCAACGCACCGCTTGCCGCCGCTTCGCCGCCAAGACGGCCGGAGGTGAAGGAGTAGCCGATGCCTACGCCATTTCCGACATAGGTATCATTGAACAATACGCCTTCGGATTCGAGTCCCACCGCATACAGACCCTGAATGGGCACGCGTTTCTCGTTCAGCACCTGGAACTTGGTATTCACAAGCAACCCGCCGACCGAACCCAAATTGTTAATCTCGGCGATAATGGCATAATAAGGACCGCTTTCACCCATAGGGACTAAATAATCCTTGGCTTTGCCGAACTCGGTATCGATGCCTGTTCTAGTTGCTTCCTGATATTTCCCGAAAGCATCGGCGAACACGGCGGCATCCATGCCGGCATTGTTCGCCAGCTCTTCAAGGGTGCTGCCTTTATAGCCATCCCCGTTCTTTACCATAGAATCAAGTACTTTGTCCGCGTTCTTCCAAGGGTTGTCCAGCTTGAACTGTTCAGCGAACGAAGCATAGAATTCCGGCGGCATTCCCGGCAGACCCGGAGCTTGTATCCCACTCATCCCTTTGGCCTTCAAAGCATCGATTTGCGATTGCGAAACGATCACCAAATGATAGGCTCCGTTGAACGCGCTGGTATTCGCGGCCGCTACGGCGGTAAGTGTAGCTGCCTCGTCTCTGAATCTGGCTCCGGAAGAACCGACATTCATCAAGGTGGGCAGATAGGTGAGCATAAGCGGGTAGCTGGCTTCAAAAGGCTGATACTCCGCTTTCAACTTGTCCGTTGCTCTTGCCAGGGTTTGGTGCAGCATTTGTCCGCCGAAATTATCGGGGACCTTAGCCCCGGCATCCCAGGACATCTTCAGACCTTCGCCAATATTCTGGCCAAGTCCGCCGTTGACTCCCTCAAAACCAAAAGCTTCTTTGACCATTTCCTTATTGGCGGCATAACCGCCAGTGGCCATGATAATACTTTTGCCGGAGATCTCCAGAGTAGTGCCGTCAGCTTTTTCGGCAACCACACCGGTAACCGCTCCGCTTGAGTCTGTCATCAGCTTTTTAGCGGTAGTTTCTGTAATGACCTGTCCCCCGCCTTTCTCCACCGATTCAGCCAGCATCGCCTTTAGTGCCGTTTGGCGGGTGTCATAGGCCGGAAGCATGTGCAGTTGTTCTCCGGCGAAGTTAATGAAGGTGGTTTTGTAGCCTTTTTGATTCAGCCAATCATAAGTAGCTCCCGACTTTGTCACGTACTGGCGGATCGCCGCTGCGTCCACTCTCCAGTGATTATTCACAATCCAGTCGGAAATCTCTTTCTCCACATTGACTTTGAGTCCACTGCTGACGGCGGCGGATGAATTATAGAACTTGCCCGCCCAGGACAAATTGCTCGCCCCGCCAATTGTGGCCGTTTTCTCGATAATAATAACCTTCGCCCCTTTGTCCGCTGCCGAAACGGCCGACGAGACACCGGATGCCCCCGCACCCACGACTATAACATCGGCGGACAGCTGCTCTGTTTTACCTTCACCGGCTTTGGCAACCTCCCTTGATTTGAAACCCGCGACATCGCCACCCGATTGCTTGACAGCATCCTCAACGGCGCTCAGGATAGCTGCGCTCGATTCCGAGGCACCGCTGACGGCATCAATGGCCAGGGTCTGTCCGGCAATGATTTGCTCTTTGATAGTTTGAATAGCCGCATCACCGATGCCTGCGGTTTCCGTCTGGCTGACAACCTGGATATCGGTGATTTTTTGCTTTTCATCCAGTGTGACTTCTACCTGGATTGTGCCGTCTTTGCCTTCGGCTTCCGCCTGATAGGTTCCCGCTTTAAAAGAAGCCGGTACCCCGCTCGAATCCGTTGCCGCTTGCTGCGTAGCTTCCGGCGGCGCAGATGGCTGCTCTGATGCGGCCGGTCCGGCCGAATCCTTGCCGCTGCATCCGCTGAGGAGTGAGAGAACCATGATCAGACACACCGCTAATATGGATATTTTATTCTGTGTTTGCTTGCGCATTGCTTTTCCCCCTGTTGTTTAGTCGATACGAACAGAGTGTAAACCTTGGTGCCGCACCAAGGTCAATGAATTATATGTGAATTATTTCTCAAGGCCCTCAGGAGAGCCCGCCTTTATCTTGGTTCAGCCGGGATGTTAATCTCCAGAAACGTTTGGTTCTCCCCATTCATCCTCTCCGTGAAAAGTATCTTGCCGTGGATATCGCCGACGATGGCGTAATCCTGTTGCTCCGCGTAATCCAGCATAAATTGAAAAGACTCTCTTTCGATATCCTCTTCATAGCTGCTGGCAATGACCGAGGATATACAGGTCGATGGCTGAAGGTATTCCATGCAGTCGTTAATGCAAACCCCAAGCTTTTGCTGATCCTCTTCAAGCAAGGCCAGTCCCCAGCTGTAATCAAGCCCTGCACATCCAAAGATATCCCTCGTATTCTCTATTCGGAACGAGTAGAACGTAAACGGCAGCAGCTCCATCCAGACCCCGGCCGTTTTTTTCAAACTATCCTTTTGCAGTAAATGATTTTTGTGTGTCTGCTGGATCCGGTACACCCCCGGCATCTGCCTGATTCGGCATTGGTAATACGATTCGCCGATCTCGGCCAGCTCTGTATGGATTTCATTCATCTTATTCAACAGTAAGGTGCTGCGTTTAATTTCCGCTTCCAGCTGCATCCGTGCGGCGGCGATGGACTCCACTACCCGTTCGGCCGGCGCGCCGTTGATCAGACCCGCAACGTCCTGAAGCGGAATTTGCATACTCCGGTACCATCTGCTCGACAGCAAATTTCTGGCGTCCAAATCATTAAAATAACGGTACTTATTATGATCGTCCTTCCTCGGCCGCACAATATCATGTTTTTCATATAACCGCAATGTATCTGCCGTCACACCCACAAGCGCTGCAAATTCGCCGATCGTATATTTCATGGAAAAGCCCCCCAGCTTCATCATCTATCCTTCTTATGCACAATGATAGAGGGTTTCCGCGGAAGGCTTTGTGGTGTTTATCACATCTAAGCGGTCTGACTACACTTCCTCATATCCTGGAGGCAGCAACGGAGAAACCTCTCCAAAGTAAGTGATCGTAAGTACATGCATGGCTCTTGTGCAGGCGATATATAACAAACTTCTATCCATTTCTGTCTTATAGTTCGAAGCATCGGTAAAAGGAATGAGAACCCGGTCGAATTCCAGGCCTTTGGCCATAGGAGCGGAAGTGACAATGATTCCTTCATGAAACTTATCGCTGCTATAATCAAGCAAAAAGAAGTCCTTATATCCCCCGCAAAGCTCGTGATACATCCTTTCCGCCTGATCTTGCGTCTTACAGACAATCCCTAAAGTCCGGTGCTCTGATTCCAGAAATCCCCTGATTAATGCGTTGATTTGATTAAGTTCGCTATCCGCTTCTTCAGCTCTAAAGATTTTGGGGGACGGACCGCTCCGTTCAAGCGGAATCAGCTTGCTGTTGCGATTTATTTTCTGGGCAAAATCGATAATTTCCATTGTCGAACGGTAACTCCGCAGTAATTCAACGGTGTGCGCGCTCGGGAATACTTTTCGGATCACCTGAAGGGACGATGAGGAGTACGGATTAACGGATTGGTTGCTGTCCCCGAGAATCGTCTTTTTGCACTTGAACAGGCGGGATAAAACTGCATACTGAATAGGGGTATAGTCCTGCATTTCATCCACCAATAGATGTTTCACAGCCTCATAACTTTTTGAGCCTTCGAGACGAATTTTTAAGTATACCATTGGAAAAACATCGGCAAACTCCAGGGTTTTCGTTTTTTTCAATTTAAACCATTCGGGTTTCCCGATATAATTGTAGAAATCCGTGTATAACAACAGCAGGTTTTGAGTTTTGAACATTTTTTTGATCAATGTTCTAATTTTAGTTGCAGTCTTGGCCGTTAATTTATCGCCGTGTATATCTTTCGTATTCCCCGTGATCTTCAAGGCTGTTTTCTCCAGCCTGAGTTTAATGGGGAGGTTGCCGGAAACCCGATAGGCGTTCCAGATCTCTGCTTGGTCTATTTTTACCTCATCGAGGACGATATCGACTGGCTGGAAATAGTTCTCCTGTATATATTCTATAAAATGATCCAATTCATATATAAAATCTACACTGGCTTTATATTCAATCCGTTCAATCAGACAGACATCTGTGGATGTCCCGAGCTCCGAGACCTGCTGATAAAAGGTTTGGCCATGGCATAGGCCAGCAAGTTCGCCGGCAGCAATGTCGTCGAAGCTGATTTCCGCTATATTTTCTTCCCCCAGTTCGGGCAAGACATTCGATATATAATCGGAAAACACTTTGTTCGGAGAGATAATCAGGATATTTTGCGAGGTTAAGGTTTCTTTATATCTGTACAATAAAAAAGCGACCCGGTGCAATGCGACGGAGGTTTTACCGGAACCGGCAACACCTTGAATGATCATTTCATGCGAGTGTTCATCCCTGATGATTACGTTTTGTTCCTTCTGTATGGTGGCTACGATATTCTTCATCTTCTCGTCGGAGGTAAGGCTAAGTTCCTTTTGCAGCACATCATCATTAATATTCATAGAGCTTTCAATCATATACTCCATGATGCTTTGTTTAATTCGGTACTGTCTTTTTAAACCAATCTCACCTTCAACTACTCCTTGGGGAGACGAATAGCGGGCCTTCCCTGTCTGATAGTCATAAAACATACTGGCCACAGGAGAACGCCAATCATAAATAACATTCTTTTGACTCCCCTCCATAGTGAAAGGATGCACCCCGATATAATAGGTCTCCGCTTCTGTTTGTTCATCCGCCACAAAATCTACTCTGCCGAAATAAGGGGCTGCAATCAGTTTTTGAATTCTGTTTAATTTCAGCACAGCTTTTTCACCGTGATCAATGGTCAATGAAATCTCCATCCGGTTCGCCGCCCGCTCCACAGGATCGAGCTCCGCCGTATTTGTCCAGACATATCGCTTGGATTCAATAATTTCATCCCTCGTTGAACTAATCTTGCTTTCCAGGTTCTGCAAGGACTGATGAAGTTTGGACACAACCTCCTCCAAATAGCGTTTTTCTTCCGCTTCACTACGATTAACGGTCACTCTATCCCTCTTTTCCCTATCTGTAATACTCTTAAGTATAGAAGGGATCCAAAAAAAATATAGACTTATACTTTCATTTGATTTATTATGTAATTATCGTGGGTCCAAAAATACCGTTACATAGTTAAAGAACGTCCCCTCCATTGTTCAACCTTGGAGACAGGACGTTCTTTTTTAGATTAACAAACTGCAGTTAAGTTTCTAATGCATACGCCTCTGCCGCAGCAGATAAATAATAGGCCAAACCGGTCTGCTGGCCCTCAAGCATTTGACGATGAAAATCGTCTCCAAGGAAAAAGCGGTTCTGCGCGGCGAACTCCGCAGCCGATATCGAATGTCCCTGTTTGTTCAGGAATACAAGGTGGCTGCGCAATAAACCGGTAACTTTCCCGTCATTATGCTTTACACCCGCCTGTAAAGCGGTGGCCATAGCCCTCATGAACGATGCCGCCTCTGCCGCCATATCATTCATATTCTGAAGATCCAGTTGCGCTGAATCCAGCAGATCGAACTGATACGTTTCTTTCAGATATTCGTTTTGCTCTTGCAGCGCCTCTTGCCACGCTTCCTCGCTTTCCAGTCCTTTGAACAGCTCCTGATCGTCCATGGTTTCCCCTTTCTCCGCACAGTCTATCGATTTACGCAAGGTTTCCAGAATCGTCTCCAGCCTTTGCTTGCGGAGCAGAATTAATTCCTGCTGCTGTGCCAGAATGGATGAACGCTCCGGCTCCTCTTCAAGCAGCTGCTTAATCTGCTCGAGCGTGAAGTCCAATTCCCTGTACAGCAGAATCTGCTGCAAGCGTTCCAGCTCCTTTGTACCGTACAGCCGGTAACCGGCCTCACTGACTTCACTTGGCGGCAGCAAGCCGATTTTGTGGTAGTGGTGCAGTGTTTTGACGGTTACTTTAGCTAAGGATGCTACCTCTTTTACTGTATATAACATTGCGCTCTCTCCTTTCTTAGCCAAGTGTAGAGGCTCCCCTTGGAGGAGAGTCAATACCCTAAAAAAGTCTGAGCTTATCCGGGTTGCGGACAAGATAGATGTTGCGGAGGGTATCGCCTTCGGTTTGAACCAGTGCAACAACTTCGATTCCGGCATCAGAACGAACCACTAAACCTTTTTGTCCATTGATATTCAGGATATCGAACAACATCGCTTTATCCTCCCGAAGCCCTTGTTGCATAATCCCGAGAAGAAAGCGGGAAACAAGCTCCCTTGACGCAACAGGATGGACGGCAGCGAACGCTTTTCCGCCTCCATCGGAGATCAGCAGCACATCTTTGGCCAGCAGCTCGACAACGGAATCTACCTTATTTTGTCTAAGGGCTTCCATGAATTGACGCACCCACTCTTCGCTGGCAGTTTGCAGTTGGACAGGCTGATCTTCCTCCAGGCCCATCTTCCCTTTAGCCCGGCTGAACAACTTGCGGCAATTCACCTCGCTTTTGCGGGTGATTCCGGCAATGTCGGCATATTCGAAACCTATTGCCTCACGGAGCACAAACACCGCTCTTTCGAGGGGGGACAACCTTTCCAGCAGCACCAGCATGCCGTAATACAATGACTCTTCACGTACAAGGGAGTCAAAAGGCGTATCCTGAGCCGTCGGGACCGGCTCCGGCAGCCATTCGCCAAAGTATAACTCCCGCTGTTTGCGGGCCGACTGGTGCAGGTCCCGATACCGGTTGACCACCATTTTGCACAAGTAGGCCTTTGGCACCTCGGACAACCCGTGCGGCTTGACGTCGCACACCTTCAGGAATACATCCTGTACAATGTCCTCTGCATCCGCAGCCGATCCGGTTAACTGGTAAGCGATGGTAAACAGTAATTTTTTATACTGAATAAACAACTCCTGCATCACGGCACTCCCATCTTTGCTAATCCCAGATTTCGTTATTTGATTATTAAACTGGCCATTTCCCAGCTGTATTGTCTGATCCTCCAGCCGAGTTTGCCCGTCATTATAATATCAAGCCCCCATTTATGCGTCCAGACCATCCCCTGTTTTGGACCCAGTCCAAAGCAAAAAAAGTCAATATACCCTTTATGCTCCGGTGCGCGGCGGCCTTGAAAATCTGCCCATAGGATTTTGCCCAATCTTGCCGCCTGGGCGATGGCTTCCTTGCAGGTTTTGCCGTCCACCCGGCCGCTGGACGGATCCACAATCCGGGCACAGTCCCCAATGCTGTATACCCCTTGCATCCCTTGAACCCGGTAGCAGGCATCCGTAATTACATAACCTTGCGGATCGACCGGCAGGCCGATGTCATGCAGCCGTGGATTGGGCAGCAGACCAAGCGTCCAGATGCATAAGCCTGCAGGCCGTTTCTCCCCGCTGGAGAGAGTGAGAGTCCCCGACTTCTCCTGTACGACACGGCTTCCATGCACGACCTTTACTCCTTTGTCCTCTAGAGAACTTTCAAGCTTCTCCCCCACTTTGGACGGCCCATCCGGGAACAGCCTGTGATTCGAGTTGTACAACATAATCCGGACTGTTTGCGGATCCAGCCCAAACTGCCGGGCATCTTCACGAACATAATGGGCCAGTTCCGCAGCAGTTTCTATGCCGCTGATTCCGGCTCCGGCAATGGCAATGGTCATGAGCCGATCCCGCTCCTCCGCACCTGTCTCCAGAACGGCCAGCTTCAGATTCCTCTGCCAGGCCTCCCGTATGGCCATTGCCCCCTCCGGTGTTGCCAGTGGCATCCCCCCCTGATTCGCTTCGGGTTGTCTGACCACACTGCCTGCCGCTACAACTAGCCGGTCATAACTCAACACACCCTTTTTCCCCGTGGAATCCAGATACAGCAATTGCTTTGTTCCGGCTTCAATTTGGGTTGCATTGGCCTGGAGCAGCTCCACGCCTTCGGGATACAGTTGGGTCAGAGGGATCATGATATTCTCGCCCGTTGCTGCTGGCCTGAACAGTAATACTTTGCGCAAGTGATACGTGTTTCTGTCCACCAACACGATCCGGGGAGGCGGCCCCTCCGCTTCTGCCTTAAACGTGCTGAGAATCTCCTTTACCGCATGAATACCTGCATAACCGGCACCCAAGACCACATAAGTCATTGCTTTCATCTTCTTCACTCCTTGGTCGTTTGCACATAAAACGATTAACCGGCTTTTTTGTGACAGGTAAACGTCCGGAGGGATAAGAAATAATTCATTATTGTCCTCAGAATCGGTAGAATCATTTAACGCAAAGCAGCGGCGCTCCAATTAACGGGAGCGCCGCTGCTAATGCAGAACTATTCTGATTTCCAAGATAAAGCTTAAGGATCGCCTACTCCTCCAGCCACAGGATTGCCGTGACACCGCGCGGATAATATTTGCTGCCGGCAATCTCGCCGGAGATGATCTGGTCGCTCCAGCTCCAGATGGAGAGCTCGGGATGCGTGAGCCAGTCCACGTGAGTCCGGTCGGCTTCGCGCCCGCGTTTATCCCATTCATGGCCCAGAATGTGCCTGGAAATGAACTGGCAGAGGTAGATTTTGCTCAGCCAGCTGTTATTGCTTGTGGAGGAAATCTTCCAGCCGCCGTCTTCAAACAGACAGACGCCTTTACGCAGCACGGCATGCAAATGTTTGTCAAGCACAGCGAGATAGGCAGAGAAGCGGCCGTTCGGGTCCAGCGCGTCCTTGCAGCCGGTATAATACGGAAAGACAAGTCCCTCTATCGCCGGAATAATCTTGGAATCATTGCCTTCGCCGATCACTGCGGGAATGTAGCCATCTTCGGTTACGCTGGACACGATGGTGGCTGCGCAGCGGTCTGCCTGCTCTCCGGCAACTGCGGCAAGCTCTGCGCGGCCGTACGCCCCGAAGATTTTTTCCATCGCCAGATAGGAAGCCCAGCATTTACCCGCCAAATAAATATTGTTCCGCGCCTGGCCAAGAGAGACATCCAGACTGTCGTAGGTAGTGATTTCTGCACCGCCCATCGTACGCGAGCTGTCCAGTCCCATTACTCCGTTCCGCAGGTTCGGGTCCGGGTGATCCCGGTTCAGCATACTCTGCAGGCAGCTCTCCAGAACCTCCAGGTTCCGTTCCATCCAGGTCCGGTCGCCGGTATGCTCTACATAAACGGCCGCACACAGCACCCAGTTCACCAGCTGCTCATGGGTCATATGCGAGAAGCAGCCGTCCAGACCGTACAGCTCATAGGAAGAATAACCGGGCCGGGATACCGCATTTGCTACTCCCATATCATGTGTGAAGCTGATACCGCCGGGGTATTCGGTCCGATCACCCGGAAAACGCACGGTGTCCTCATAGCTGAATCTCGACACAAACATATCCAGCTCATTGCGGACGGTCCAGGGATTCAGGCGCAGCTCATAAAACAGCTGGTCTACGGTCAGATCAAAGGTATTCATCATCCGGTATTCGCCTTCGTTGACAACCCAGAACGGTTTATTCCGGTAATCAAGCAGCTGTGTAGACCCGTAATAGCTGCGGATGGCATGAGCCAGCATAAAGGACTGGTCCTCGGAGAGCGTTTGACCGGCAAACCGCTCACTTGCCCGTTCCGCTTCTTGTTTGAGCACATCAAATCTGGAAAAAGCATATTCCGCCACCGATTCCACATTGTTGAAATAACGCGTGTAGTAGTAAGCGGCATCAATCCCGGTAGTGACCGGTCCACTGCGATGGAAACATACGGCTAACCGGAAGGTCTTGCGGACACCCGGCGGCACTTCCATTACCAAAGCTCCCACACGTCCCAGTCCAAAACACCAGTTCTCTTCCAGCTCCGCCTGCAGAATATCCTCCATGGTGAAATGCAGCGCCGCCTTTGCCGTTCCCTCTTCTGCGGCAATCGCCAGAAAGCGGCCTTGCCCAATACCGGTCAGCTCTGCCGGTTCGTCCAGTCTTCTCATCGCACTGTAGGGGTCCGTTCCCTGAAATCCGAAGAAGGCGCGCCGTACACCCGCCGCTGCGGTATTATCCACTTCGATTTCCACCAGCAAAGCCGGCAGCAGCACATCCTTTAATTCCTGCTCATCCGCAGTGTCCGGGTCAGGAACCGAACGTACCGGCGACAGGATACGGAACGAAAGATCTCCAGCACTCCAGCAGTCGGTGGACACGCCGAAATCTCTCGTGACCTCCTCCTTCGGAAAAGGAAACAGCAGCGCTGGCTTGTCCGGATTCGGGTCTGGATTCTCCATGTCGTAACGTTTGCTTTCATCGTCTCCGACCGACTCATGAAAGGGCAACGTATCAAAGCCCTGTCCATCTTTCCGCTCCAGTCCAATAAAGATATTTTGTCTGGGCGGTCTCCCCATCTCCAGATCAAAACCTCCGCTTGCACCCGGAAATCCCAAGGTGAAGCTGGCAAAAGCGCCAATCGGTGAATGATGCGCATTAAACCATTGATTACGAGGCATAAAAATGCACTCCCTCCAGCAGTTATCCCGGACATCCCCGGGTCTCCTCTATATGTTAACTCCGCATGCAGCGGCCACAACAGGGTGGAAGCCCTCTATTATTTGGGCAAATCGAACATGGACAGGAGCCTATGCTATAATGAAGCCATATTCTATGAAAAAAGGGGATGCCCGTGAAGCCGCTTGATCCTGCAATCCATAATTCCATCGACGGCCGGATGTCACCGGACCTCCAGGCTGCTTTTCATATCTTTGCCGCCCATTGGCGCAAAGTAAATGCGGCTTGGCGGTATCCGCTCCATAAGCATCCCATGTTCGAGATTAATGTGGTGCTGCAAGGGGAGCAGCATATGACCGTCGGCGGCCGGCCTTATGTGCAGCGGAGCGGTGATATCCTGTTCATCCGGCCCGGCGTCCAGCATGATAGTTTGGGATCAGCCGCCGGGCAAGAGATGACGTATTTTTGCCTGCATTTTGATATCGATGATTTGACCCTGCGGCGCGCGCTGCTGGCTGCGGATTCGGTGAGTCTCAGCGGCAACACGCCTGAACTTCGCGCTATCCGCAGTGCGCTGGACGGCATCATCAGCTCCACGATTTTGTCCTTGCCGGAGGATTCTCACCGGAACCGGCTGATCACTCTGCATGCCTCCCTTCAGCTGCTCGCTGCACTTAGCGGATGGGTGCTGGCGGAAATGACGGAATCCCCGCTGAAGTCGAAACCGGATGTTACGGAGAACGCCGTGGCACTGGCCCATGCCATTGAAGAGCTGCTGCAGCAATCCGTCTCCACCGCCGCTGCGACAGGTGACAGAGGCGGCGGCATTGAAGACATCGCCGCACAGCTTGGATACAGTTCAACGCATTGCAACCGTATCTTCCGCCAAATTTACGAAATGTCACCGCGGCAGTATCTTTCCGGTCTGATTATCCGCCGCGCCAAGCTGCTTCTTATGGATAACAGCCTGTCAGTGGACAGCATTGCCCACCAGCTCGGCTATCGCGACGTTTCGCATTTCAGCAAACAATTCAAGCGCTGGACCGGCCTGCCGCCGATGGGCTACCGGCGTTTGAGCCATGAAAGTAAGCCTTCCACTGAATCTATGTAAAGGCGGTAGATTGTATTGATCTATATAATTAAATTCCTGTACAGCTTCGTGCTTCCTCCGGGACTTTTCCTGCTGCTGCTAGCCGGGATGGTCATCTGGCTCTGGAACAAAAGCCGCAGACCGGCCCAGATTTTGCTGGGGATTACACTGCTGCTCTATCTCTCGATGACCCCGCTGGTCAGCGATGCATTAATCGGCAGCCTGGAACGGAAATATGCACAGCCGGAAGCTGTGCAGGGGGATATTATTGTTGTGCTGGGCGGCGGGGCTTCCTCCGGCACGCCGGATCTGGACGGCGAAGGTAACCTGTTCGGCTCGGCCGCCAACCGGCTGCTTACGGCTGCCCGGCTGCATCGTGAAACCGGGCTGCCCATTCTCTTCTCCGGCGGACAGGTTTTTACCGACAGCGGCAATGAAGCCGATATTGCCAAGCGGCAGCTGACCGGACTTGGCATTCCGGCAAACGACATCCTGGCGGAGAACAAATCACTGAATACCGAGCAGAATGCTGTCTATACGGCAGCTCTCCTGGAGGAGCACGGATATACCCGCCCGGTGCTGGTCACCTCCGGTTTTCACATGGCGCGGGCCCTGACACAATTTGACAAGGCCGGGCTCAGCCCCCAGCCATACCCTACAGATTATATAGCCAGCCGCCCATCAAGGCTGTATGCCGGCAAGCTTACCCCATCCGCCGGAGCCCTTTCTAACACCAGTCTGGCGCTCAAAGAATATTTAGGACTGCTGGCGGCCCGATTCTGAGCCTCAAGCGCCGCAGGCGGATGCGCCCTTATGGCCTGCCGATGCTCAGAATGCTTTTATTTGACCAGCTCCGTGAACTTCGCAGCTGTGACATCGGCGAGCTGCCCGGGTTCGAGCTCCATTTGCAGGCCAATCTTCCCGGCGCTGACGGCCATGAGCGCCAGTCCTTCTGCGCTGCTGTCAATGAACGTCGGGAACAGCTTTTTCATCCCGACCGGCGAGCACCCTCCGCGGATATAACCGGTCCAGCGCTGCAGCTCCTTTACAGGCAGCATTTCGATCTTCTTCTCTCCGGCGGCTTTGGCTGCCTTCTTCAGATCCAGCTCCTCCGCAACCGGAATAACAAATACGTAAAGATTGCTGCCGCTGTGGGAGACCAGTGTTTTGAACACACTTGCTGCATCGCGGCCGATCTTCTCTGCAACGGCAACACCGTGAATTTGGCCATCCTCGTTGTCATAGGCTACTATTTCATATTTTATTTTTTTGGCGTCCAGCATCCGCATAGCATTGGTTTTGGTTATCTGCATCTCTCTTCGACCTTTCTCATTCAGTAACTTGTATAGCTATACAGAGATAAAACCCCCAATTTCCGAATGAAATTGAGGGTCTGCCCGCTTCAGATTAATCTCTGGGATAATTCACCTGCATAATGTCCATAAAAGGGACCTTGGTAATTTCTCCATTATAGCTCATATGCACTTTCCCGGTACGTGAATCCATTTCCACAATCTGCCCGCGAACCTGCGCTTCTTTTCCCCAGACCGTAAGTAAAATTTCGGAATCCTCCTGCTTCGCTTCAACCAGTTGGTTACCCAGCTCTTCCAGAACAAATTCATCTCTTGTGGGGCGTTTGGCCACCTTTGCTTTTGCCACGTGAATCCTCCATAAGCCTATTCGGCGTAAGGTACAACTATTAATAGATGCTCTATTCTATTATACCATGCCATAGACTGGCTGCTCCACATAAAGCGCAGGTTTAGACCATATTCTCCGGGCGGACCATGCTGTCAAACTGCTCTTCCGTCAACAGATTGAGGCGGACTGCCGCTTCCTTCAGCGTAATTCCCTCCTTGTGGGCCAGCTTGGCGATTTGGGCCGCTTGTTCATAGCCGATATGCGGATTCAGGGCAGTTACCAGCATCAGTGAATGTTGGAGATTGCGCTCGATCACAGTTATGTTCGCTTCAATTCCTCTGGCACAATGCTCTTCGAAGGAAAGCAGACTATCGGCGAGCAACCGGCAGGATTGCAGGAAGCTGTAGATAATGACCGGTTTGAATACATTCAGCTGAAAATTGCCCTGACTGGCCGCCATGCTGATCGTCACATCATTGCCGAAGACCTGGCAGACCACCATCGTCATCGCTTCGCTTTGGGTCGGATTCACTTTGCCCGGCATGATCGAGCTGCCCGGTTCATTCGCCGGTATCGTAATTTCGCCGATTCCAGAGCGCGGACCGCTGGCCAGCCAGCGAACATCATTGGCGATCTTCATCAGATCTCCCGCCAAGGCCTTGAGTGCGCCGTGTACATGAACCAGCTGATCATGGCTGGTCAGGGCATGAAAGGCATTGGCCGCAGAAGTGAAGCTGCCGGAAAGCTCCCGTCCGATGGCTTCAGCAGTTAAGGTACCAAAATCCGGATGCGCATTGATGCCTGTCCCAACTGCGGTTCCGCCGATTGCCAGCTCCAGCAGCGATGCGGAGCTGACCGTAATAAAGCGTTCACATTTTACCAGCATGGCCTCCCAGGCACTGATCTCCTGACCCAAAGTGATCGGTGTAGCATCCTGCAGGTGGGTTCGTCCAATCTTGATCAACCCGGCATATTCTTTCGATTTGCCGCCCAGCGTTGCCGCCAGCTGCGATAGCGCGGGAATCACCTGCCCATGCACCGCCAGATAAGCCGCAATATGCATCGCTGTAGGGAAGGTGTCATTGGAGCTTTGGCTTTTATTCACATCGTCATTGGGATGAATCATGTCCTCACTGCCTTTGGAGCGCAGAATTTCATTCCCCCGTCTGGCAATGACTTCATTGACGTTCATGTTGGTCTGCGTTCCGCTTCCCGTCTGCCAGACGGAGAGTGGGAAATGTTCATCCCAGCGTCCGGCGCGAATCTCATCAGCCGCCTGCATAATTGCTTCTTTCTTCAGCCCGTCCAGCAAACCGAGCCCGGCATTGACCTGGGCCGCGGATTTCTTGATCAGCGCCAGGGCATAAATCAGCTCATGCGGCATTTTCTCGCTGCCGATCTTGAAGTTATGCAGACTGCGCTGGGTTTGCGCACCCCAATATTTATCCTCCGGCACTTGCACACTGCCCAAGGTATCCTTTTCTGTCCTGAAGTTCATGCTTTCACCTCTTTTTAGATCATTATAATGAAAAGTTACTGATAAACTCAACAAAGGGCTGTCCCTCGGGCCATTTTCATGGCCCTGCGGAACAGCCCTTCAAGCACATATTAGCTTCTTCTGATTTAGCTTCTTCTGATTTTTCTCGGCAGACTGACGCGTCTTTGCGATACCGCTCTTCCTTTTGCCATCTTGCCGGCTCTTTTCGGAACTCTGCGCAGGAGAGGTCTTCCCGCTTTGCGGCTGGTAGGCAATTCCGTACGGAGATGGCTCAATCCGGATTGTCTTTGGCTGCTGCTTGTGATTAATACGACGGTGTAGTTGGCGATAGTGGACCCGACTTGAATTCTACGCATTCCGAGATTTCTGCAGGTGGTACAGCCAGTGTTCCAGCACCAATGGAAGGCCTGAGTAGGGAGCTGGGTGAAGTATGCACCCGGCCAGGTGCGTCCGAAGCTGCTCTCTGCATAATAAAAGAAGGTATTGCCTCCTGCAAATCCGCTCCATACTTCCCTGGTCTGTCCAGGTTCAATGCGGTACCAGCCGATTTTAGCGTAATTGACAGGACTGCAATTGAAATTGGGGTATGCATAGGCTACAAACACTGTCGCATTAGTGCTATTGCGAAAATTAAGACCCATTGTCGTCATTCCCTTCCTCACATATTTTTCTTACGGTGTATATTATGTGAAGAAGGAAAGAGAGGTTTGGACCATTGCGGCTTATGAAACAATAGGGCATTTTTGCTTTCAGAAGTTCCTCTTTTGCATATAGGTAATATACTATTGTAATTCAAATGAGGATAGGTGATGGAAGATGGCAACATTTGCCGAGGCCCTTGCGGTGAAGAAACGCATCGCTGATGAGATGCTCAAGAACCCCAAGGTTCAAGGAATTGGGGTCGGGTATCATGATCCCAAAAAGCGTAAAAAAGGAGCAGCCGTAGTTCTATATGCGAATGCAGTTAGCACGAAAGCACTGGGCCTCACCCCGAAATTCGCCTCAACATCAAAGGGCAAGACACTGGAAGTACCGATCCGTGTGGTGCAGACCAAAAAAATCCGCTGCAATGCCAATTACCGCGGCCGGATTCGTCCGGTCATTGCCGGCTACAGTATCGGTACACAAAGACTGTCGGGAACTGCAGGACTCATCGTCGCCAGTGCCCCTTCCGGCAATCAAAGATACATCTTAAGCAATAATCATGTGCTCACGAGTCCGATTAACACGGCGAACCGTGCAGAAACCCTGCAGCCTGGCGGTGCAGACGGAGGACAGCCGGGAACCGACCGGGTCGGGCATTTATCGCGGTTCGTCCGTTTAAGAAGGAATGGCTCCAACCTTGTGGATGCGGCTTTGTCACGCCCTGTCCGCAACAGCATCCTGAGTCCAAGGTATGCAACCGTAGGCCGTGTTCCCGGTCATGTCACTTCCTACCGGGTAGGCGAGCGGTTTAAAAAAGTGGGTCGGACAACGGGGTTGACGTTCGGAAGGGTGGATTCGGTCAATACGGATGTTCAGGTTAATTATGGGAGTTTAGGCGTGCTCACCTTCCGCAATCAAACCGTTATTCTGGGGGACACTCCGGTTTCACTTCCGGGCGATTCCGGCTCGGTATGGTTAAGACGTGCGGATAATTTTGCGGCTGCCGTAAATTTTGCCGGTACCCAGGATGGCCGGACTTCCATTTCCTTTCCGGTTGATTGGGCGCTAAGCGCACTTAGGGTTAGAGTAGCGCAACCGGCGTCACAGCGGACAAAGCAGGCCACAGACGTCAAATCCAGTCCCCGCAGTTCAGCATATACCCGCAGACTGACAGCAAAGGAGCTTGCCGGAATTAAGGTAATCCGTTCATCCGGAAAACCCAAAAAATAACCCGCCACTTGATTCAGGACCATTACCGGATTAATTCGGTTGGATTCATACCCGTATATTTTTTGAACAGCGTACTGAAGTAAGGAACATTCTTATAGCCGACTTGCTCTGCCACCTCATAGACCAGCATATGCCGTTCTATCAGCAGCTCCTTTGATTTCTCAATACGCACCCGGGTCAAATAGGTATTGAAGGTATCCCCTGTCATCTTCTTGAAGATGATCGCCAAATGATTGCGGGAAAGATAGACCTTGTCCGCCAATTCTCCGAGTGTAATTTCATTCATATAATTCTCATGAATATATTGAGTGATGAAGTCAACAGCCTGCCGGTGTTTGCTGCTTCCCAGCCACTGGCGGCTGCTGCAGATCATTTCAATCTTGGCCGTCAACCATTCAGCCAACTGCTGCGGTGTGATAAGACCCGCCATTTCTTGCGCCAATTGTCCATTTTCTATAGTGTTATCAAGTAACATCCCCACCTCGTAGAGACTATAAGCGAAGATTCCCCATAACTCGCCCGCCAGCAGCTGCAAATAATCCGGTGCCACACCTTCAAGTCTCTCCAGCTTCTCTTTGAATTCAGCAATAATCTGCCTGGCCTGTGCTTCCTGGGAGGTTTTGAGGGCAGAAGCCAGCTCGTGGTAAAACTTAACCGGACGCATAACAGCACTGTTACTACGGTGCTTTTTTCCGTCTCTAAATACATACAAGGAGTACCCGCCGACAATATGGTTCTGCTTCAGCTCAATCGCCTGAAATGCTTCTTCCATGGAGTCCGGTATGTTCTGCCATTGTTCTTTGCTTGCACCGATGCCAACCCGTATTACCAGCCTTATATAGCGGCGGACACAGTCGATCAGCTGCATACCCAGCATCTCGAGCTGCTTGTTCAGAGTATCAGAGTCAAGCGGCAGCGACGGATGGAGGACAAGCGCCGAACGTCCGCCGTGCAGCTCGGAATACTCACAATATGGGAAAATCGACCCGGCAACCTCGCAGACAATATTGCCCAGCGCAAACTTGAACAGATGCCAGTCCGACACATTCAGCTCACAGGCCCTAATTTCGCGAACCAGTTCCAGACCGACCACAATATGGCCGGTCTCCGCCCAGAACAGGTAAGGCTCTGGCAGCTCCGTACTGAGATAAGCATTTTTTAACGTACCTGTAATCGCAGCTTTGATCCACTCTTTCTCGACGAACGGCTGGTAAAGCTCCAACTTCTGCTGCAGCTCTTCATTCCGATTTCTTTGCAGTACCTCCTCCGAAAGCTCATGCAGGGCTTTTCCCAGGATGGCCTTTAGGGTAGGCATACTGACCGGCTTGGAAATATAATCGCAGACATTTAAACGTAAAGCCTGCCGCGCGTATTCAAAATCCGCATATCCGCTCAAAATAATGATTTTCCCGCAAAAGCCTGTATCCCGGAGACGTTCTATCATGTCAAGACCGTTCATTACCGGCATATATATATCCGTAATGACAATATCAGGTTGAGTGCTGCGGATCATCTCCAGCCCGTCCATTCCATTCATGGCTTCACCGACCCATCCGGCATCAAGCTCTTCCCAGGGAATAGCGCGCTTCATTCCTTGCAGCACCTGCCGGTCGTCGTCAATGATAGCAATTGTCCACATCAGCATGCCCTCCACTTTCTTTTGCCTATACCTTATTTCTCGTATTCTTGAGCCGCTGTCTTCAAATGCTCATAGGCCTCTTCCGGCGTAGCTTCACCGAAGCTGAGTTCATCGCGTGCCAGCAACCAGTCCTTGTCAATGTAATTGGTCCAACCCGGAGCACCTGGACTAAAGGTTTGGCCGTCTTTTTGCGTGGCTGTCAGCAGCTCCATTCCGATTTTATCATTGGCTGACAGCTCTGGCTCGATCGCCGCCGCAATTTCGGTGTTGACCGGCATCCCGCGTTTGGTGCCCAGAATCTTGGCGGCTTCGGGATCATTAACGAACCAGTCCACGAATTTGGCTGCTTCCTCCGCATGTTTGGAAGACTTGGCGACGCTGAAGTACATCGATGGTTTCAGCCAGCCTCCGGCCTCCACACCCCGGGGCATCGTAACGAGTGCATATGCGTTCTCCTTTAGACTGTCCCAGGCTCCGTAGTTATTGGAAAAGGCCAGCCGGAATATAATTTTACCTGTCACCATCAGATCCATGGACGGATCAAATTCCTTGTCCGAAGTATTGACATCGGCCGGGGGAACAAGTCCTTCCGCTCGAAGCTCAGCAAATTGATGGCCCCATTCCAGGAAAGTGGCCTGGTCAATGTTAAATTTACCTTCATTTGATACAACCTGGCCTTTGCCTTTGCTGTATTGGAATGCACTGTATGCAAAATAATCCCCGGCATAATCCTTTGTAAAGTATTGCCCTTCCGGAAGCTTGCCCTTCACCTCTTTGGCGAGCGCGAAGAACTCATCCCAGGTCCAGCCGTTCGCAGGCGATGGGGCCCCAAGCTTCTCAAGCGCTGTCTTGTCATAGATCATTCCATAGGCTACCGAGCCCAGAGGAACCGCATATTGGGTATCTCCGTTTTGGCCGGCGGCAAGCAGTTTCCCATCGATTTTGCTGACATCCACAGCAGACAGTTCCGCAAGCTGGCCGCGGCCGATCCAGTCTGATACCCAGCCCGGGTCCAGTTGTACCACATCCGGTGCATTATCGGCCGCTGCTTGGGTAGACAGCTTATCGAGGTACCCGTCCATGCCTGAATATTCCGGTTCAAAAGTCACCTGCGGATTCTGCTTCGTATACAAATCGAGTGCGGCAAGGGTAGCTTCGTGGCGTTCCTGGGCCCCCCACCACATAATGCGCAGTTTAATCTTACCTTCTGCACCCGAGCTGCTGTCCTCCTTTGCCCCACTGTTGTTCTCCGCATTACCGCATGCCGACAGCAGCAGCATGGAAACGGCCAGCACCATCATCAGAAAGCGTTTGCAATTCATCATTATCTTCTCCCCCTCTGGAATGCTCACTTATTGATTACCTTTCCATCATAACAACACGCCTCCTTGGCTTGTAGAAGAGAGATGCACGATTTGTTTTGATATCGTCCGATTTAAGGCTGTTGGCCGGAATTTCCGCTGGAATCCGCAGGGTTATAGGGTTGATCAAGACAAGGCAGCGTAATCTCCACAGTGGTCCCGCCTTCCGGCCGTTCCTGAAGCACAAAATCGTAAGGAGAGCCAAAGTAAGCTTCCAACCGATCCCGTACATTACGTAATCCGTAACCGCCCGTGCGGCGGCTCTGGTTCAATAGGGGCCCGCCGGTTGCCTGCAGTCCCACGCCATTATCAGTGATCCTTATCTTCAACCTTTCCTGCACACACCGGATCCTAATCTCTACATGACCGCTGACACGCCCATTAAAACCGTGCATGACCGAATTTTCCACGAAGGGCTGCAAGATGATTTTGGGCAGATAATAACCGCGCAGCTCCGGCAGTACATCAATAAAGAAAGTGAATCCTGTCTGCCAGCGAAGCTGCTGAATTTCCAGATAACTTTCGATATGGGTTATTTCTTCTTCAATACTGATAAAGCTGGCTCCATTCGACAGCCCGATCCGGAACATCCGGCCCATCAGTTCCAGAATCCGGCTCATTTCATCATGTCCGGCGGCAATGGCCATCCAATTCATTTGATCCAGTGTATTGTACAGAAAATGAGGATTAATATTGGCTTGAAGTGCGGAAATTTCGGCTTTCCGCTGCTGATCGTACCGTTCGCGCAGCGACTGGTACAACTCGTCAATACGTTCGTTCTGTTTGCGGTATCCGGCAAAAAGAGCGCCGAATTCATTGCTGTAGTCCATCGGCAGCTCATTGACTTTGCCGCCGACAGCATAGGAACCCATAGTGCTAACAAGCTGTTTGATGGGTTTCGTAAACTGCCTGCTAAGCCAATGGGTCAAGACCAGTGTCAGCAGAACGGCACCCACGCCGATGAAGCCAATTGCAAGAGCCAGCTTTACGCTCCCTGAAGTAATATCTGACCAAGGAGTGATTTCCAGAAGCACCCAGCCGAAACTGGTCAGCTCAGAATAGACATACAGGGATTTGGACAGACGGATTCCTTTGTCCGCGCGGGCGCCAGATAAATGTTCTTTCTTGAGCTGCAGCCATTTGGACAAATGCTCCTGATCCGGTACTTCGCTGGTCGTCAGCAGGTATTGACCGGTCCCGTCCAGTACCATCCGGTTCACGCCGGGACTGCTTCCTTCCAGCATTTCCTTGATCGTATCGGATTTAATATGAATGACCAGAATGCCCAGATATTTATCATTATATACAATTTTGCGGGCAAAACTGAGAACTGGAATCTCCCCTTGCTGTCCTCTAATCCGGTGCTCTCTGGACCAGGCAAAATCGCTCTGGCTGAGCGCCCCGGACCACACTTCTTCAGAGGTATCCTCCAGTGCGCGGAACTGGATGTAGTTATATAACACACCATCCTCGATCGGATTGTTCATATACAGATCAATTTCCTGAATCAGTGGCATGGAATAGGTGAGGTTGGCCAGCACCTGCTTAACGTTCCGGGATTCAAGAACCCGGTTCAGGCCTGTTGCTTTACCCGACATAAAAGTATTCAGATCGTTATCCCGCGAGGTAGAGAGGGATATCTGCTCAATAGTGGACAATCTGGAAGTTATTTCGTTATTGACCTTGTCCAAAAACTGCTGCTGATAATAGGTACTCATCCGGACCATTTCCGCCGATGAAATCCGGTAGCTGGTCCAGACAGTAAAGGCGAGAACGACGATCATCAGCCCTGCAAAGCTGCGGAAGAACAGGTTATCCAGGCTGTATTTTTTAAACGGATTACTCATAAAGCAGCCTCCCACAGATTGAAAAATGACAAAAAACGGCTGTACGTCTTCATCGACGGTACCCGTTTCTCGTCATCATCTTATCCTTTAATGCCGGTTGTCGCAATGCCTTCTACAAAATACTTCTGCAAGAACATAAACACAAGAGTTGCCGGCAGGATCGACACCAGCGACATGGCCAGCAGCTGTCCCCACTGCATTCCCGCCTGTGAATCGTTAATCATCCGCAGCGCAAGTCCGACCGTATATTTGTCCACGGAGTTAATGTACAGTAAATGCCCGAGGAAATCATCCCAGTTCCACAAAAAGCAGAAGATCATAACAGTGACGATAGCCGGCTTGGTCAGCGGCATCACAATCCGCCAGTAAATACCGAACCAGGAGCAGCCGTCGATTTTGGCGGATTCATCCAATTCCTTGGGAAGCCCCCGGATGAACTGCACCAGCAGGAATACGAAAAAGGTTCCACCGGCACCCGTAGCCAACATATGGGGGACAATAAACGGCAGATAGGTGTTCACCCAGCCCATCTGATGAAACATGGCATACTGCGGAATGATGAGCACCTGTCCGGGCAACATCAGGGTCAGCATCAGCAGGGAGAACCAGAACTTTTTGAGCGGAAAATCCAGCCGGCCGAAGCCAAACGCCACCAGTGTAGTTGAGACTAACGTTGCCAGCAGTACAGCTGCCTCCAGACCGAACGTATTAAGATAGAAATCCGTAAAGCTGCGCCCGGGTATGGCCGTCCAGCCGCTGGTGAAATTGCTCCACACCGGGTCGGCGGGAAAAATATTCGGCGAGCTCATTTCGCTGTTCGATTTCAATGAAGCGCCAATCCACCATATGACCGGATATACCATCACCAGACTGAACAGAATCATGAACCCGTGCCTTATTGCCGGTTTCCATAGTTTCATTTTCTTCCTCCTCCCGTATCCGATTCATAAAACACCCAATATTTTGAGGTTCCGGCAATAAGCAGCGAAATAATAACGATGATCACCAGCATCACCCAAGCAAGCGCCGAAGCGTAACCGAGATGGTAACGGCTGAAGGCCTGCTCGTACAAATAGAGCGCATACACATTAGTGGAGTTCATAGGACCGCCGTTTGTGATGACGTAAGCGGAAGTGAACATCTGGAACGCATTGATTACGCCCATAATCAGGTTGAAATAAAGCGTTGGTGAAAGCATCGGCAAGGTGATCTTGAAGAACTGGAACCACCTGTTAGCTCCGTCTACAGAAGAAGCCTCATACAGATCAGCCGGAATCTGCTTCAGACCGGCCAGAAAAATGACCATCGATGAGCCGAACTGCCACACAGTCAGCAGAATCAAAGAACTCAGCGCCGTGTTCGGGTTGGTAATCCAGCTGCTGCCCTCCAGGCCAAACGAGGCCAGAATTTTGTTGAAGAAACCGTCGATCCCAAAAATATTGCGCCACAGCAGGGAAACCGCAATGCTCCCCCCAATCAGCGACGGAAAATAAATGGCCGTCCGGTAAGCTGAAATGCCTTTGACCGCTTTATTCAGGATAACAGCTACCAACAAGGCGGCGATCAGCTTCAAAGGCACGGAAGCCGCTACGTACATAAACGTAACCTGCACTGACTTTACGAACTTGGCATCGGCGGTGAATATCTTGCTGTAGTTATGCAGACCAGTCCATGAGACCGGCTGCATTAAGGTATAGTCGGTAAATGAATAATATAATGACAGCAGCATGGGATAGGCGGTCAACCAGAAAAATCCGATTAGCCATGGAGCAATAAACAAATAACCGGCAACCGGAGCATCCCATCTTTTCAGATAGGCTGTGCGTCCACCCGGTCCTGCGGTTGTTTTCATCGTCTTGATGGCGGAACTGTGGTTCAATGCGCTCACCTCTTTTTTTAGTCTCGGCTGACATCCTTGCTCGTTAAGTATAAAGTAAGGATTCCAAGGACTAAATGAGAGAGAACATCGATTTCTTTTAAAAAAACACGGGATTTAATTAAAAAAGAACTGCCCCGAAGCCAATCTTGCATGGCGTTTGGAGCAGCCCTGTGGTCCATAATTAACGACTAACGCTTAGACCCTGTAATCATTCAGTGAAATTTCTTTACCGTCAAGCAGCGCCCTTGCCTGTGCCGCCTCTTGCCCGGAACTGTGCAATTGCAGATCTTCACCGCTGGTAAGAGTAATATATGTGGCACTCAATGAAGCGCCGGTATGAAATACGGGAGGCCGTGAGGACATCAGTTCCGCAAACTGCTCCAGTCGATGCATCCCCTGTGACACGGCCTGCTTTACGCTGACCGCCTCTACGACGACTCCGCCCGGCATGCCATCCACAGTCACTTCAATATAGTCCGGCCGCTCTGTAAGCTGATACGCATGGGGCAAATAGACGGCAAAATAAACCTCACCCGTCTGGCCAAAAAGACAACGTTCCCGGTTCAGCCATTCCCCTTTCGGAAGCACACCATAGATCCGGTCCACTTCCCCTGTAGGAACCGGGAATACAGCCATAACCACATTTTGATGGTACAACACTTCCATGTACGGGCTTTGGTGACGGGGATCACCTTCCCTGTAGCCGTGGCCGGGATGGAAGAAATACAACCGGTTGGCCCCTGCCCTGCCGCTTAACGGCAGGGTGTACGCCCAGCGCAGCTGCTCATTGTCAAACTCCTCGACCCGTTCCCACAGGCCTCCGGCAGCATACTCTTCCGTAATATAGGCATAGGAATGCAGTTTCGGCTGCGGTACGCCCGGCACCACCTTTGCGGTCATTTTTTTGATTTCTACCGGTGTCCGTCGGTTCAGTGCAGCGCTTCTTGCCTGCTCCGGCGCTTCATAGAACAGAAATCCGGCGTATTCCGTACGCGGCATATCCTCCGTGAGTTCAAAATCGCCAAACTGCACAAAATCATGCAGCAGATTCCTGTCCTGTGGGATATCATGCGGCCAGCCCCGGGAATGCGCTCCCACCCAGGCTCCCTGAAGATAGCTTTCAGCCCGCTGTTCCCAAAGATAATCCAGCATGGCAGACAGCTCGCCGCGTTGCTCTGTATCCTCAAGAGGCGTCAGCTCAAACGCACAGGTGAAGGCCTGAACCCAATGCCAGAACCAGGGCAGGCTACCGTACTCCGGCATGCCTGCGGAGCGTATGTAAGCAAGTGTATCCCGCAGACTCCCTCGCCCATCCTCGATTAGCTCCTCATCTTCAAACATCCGCCCAAAAATCAGTTTGGCCGCCGTATACTTCGCCTCGTGGTGCCCAAAGGTAATGACCGGCTTGCGGAAAAACCCGCTGCGGTAAATATGTCCCATGGCCGTATGGAAGGCCAGCCGCAGACCCCCGCTCATGAGCTTGCCGTATTTGCGGCAGAAATAAGCCATCAGACCGCCCATGATCTCGACTGGCAGCTCATGGGGTTTTGCTGCGCGCGGTTCCGGATCCAGCCCAAGCGGCCAGTGGCCGTAGAGCTCGGTTCCGGGCTGCCGGTTCTGGAGCAACACGGTCTCCAGAAGCACCGCTTCCGCCTTCAGACGGGCGCCCTCCCGGTCAAAAGGAAGCTCCGCCACCGGGTCCACTGCAGCAGCGAATAAATAGGAAGCATAATAAAAGTTGTTGCGCACATCATCATGAAACCACAGGCCGCTTGCCAGTAAAGGCCGGCGTTCCGCTGCCAGCGCTACCGCATAAATAATGGCCTGCTGCCTTTCCTTATAAGGACTTGGAACCTGCTGTACATTCGCCATAACCATCTTCCCTTCAATGTTCTATTCATTATTTGTTCATGAAGGTATCCCTAATAAAAGCCGCTTTCCAGCTCTATTGTGCACACTTTTGGTTCAGATGGCAATCTTTTAAATGAATAAATAAACTAAAATAAACGTACTAAAAAAGATTATCTCTTGCCAAATGAACATAAATGGATTAAATTGTACCTATACGAACCTAAATATGATCACGAAGGAGATTGAACATTCAATGGAAAGACGTTTTGCATCCCATCCCAACGAAGTGAAGCAATTTGATACCGAGCGCCTGCGTAAGGAATTCCACATCCCTGTTATTTTTGCTCCGGATGAATTGAAGCTTGTGCTGACCCATGAGGACCGCATGATTGTGGGCGGTGCCCATCCTGTGAGCAAAGAGGTTGTGCTTACCACTGACCTGAAGGAGCTGGGAGTCACTTACTTCTTGGAACGCCGTGAGCTGGGTGTGATCAATGTCGGAGGCAAAGGGACCGTTGTCGTGGACGGCACTGAATACGAAGTTGATACCAAAGAATGCCTCTACGTCGGCCAAGGCTCCAAGGATGTCGTATTCAAAAGCGCGGATGCTGCCAAACCTGCCAAGTTCTACTTGAACTCTGCACCGGCCCATCAGTCCTACCCGACCACCAAAACCACGCTCGCCGAGTCTGAATCCGGCGCAATGGGCGGCTTGGAGAACTCCAATGAACGTACCATTCACCGCTTCATTCATACCAATGGTGTGCAAAGCGCCCAGCTCGTAATGGGTATGACTCAACTGAAACCGGGCAGCATGTGGAATACCATGCCTTCCCATACTCACCCGCGCAGGATGGAAGCCTACTTCTATTTTGATCTTCCGGACGATTCAATTGTGTTCCACCTGATGGGCGAGCCGACCGAAACCCGCCACATCGTGATGCATAACGAACAGGCCGTCATTTCTCCAAGCTGGTCGATTCACAGCGGCGTAGGTACTCATAACTACACCTTTATCTGGAGCATGGCCGGTGACAACAAAAGATATGATGATATGGACCCCGTCTCCATGAAAGAATTACAATAGAACTAAACATTTTCAGAAAGCTGAGGCAGACGGATGAACCCCATAAGACGGCACGAGATGATCATGGAAGTGATGCTGAACCAAAAAGATGTAACGGTGAATGAACTGAGCGACAAGCTCCAGGTCACCGGAAAAACAATCCGCGAGGATTTGAGCAAGCTGGAGGAGCAGGGACTTATTGTACGCGTCCACGGCGGAGCAGTGCTGGCGCAAAGCGACCAGTTCGGCATACTCCCTTCCAATGACCCGCTGGAGAAGTATTCCGAGGAGAAGACGGAGATTGCCCAACGTGCGCTGGCCCATATTGAGGAGAACGATATTATCGCCCTTGACGGTGGCAGCACGACCCTTGAAATCGCCCGGCTGCTGGAGAATATGCCGCTTACGGTGATCACCAACGATGTATACATCATCAGCGAGCTGGTTCCCAAAGATCGTATCCGTCTGGTTGTTCCCGGAGGCTACCGCGTCCGCAATATGCTGGCGGGCCCGGAAGCTGTCTCCTATGTACAGCAACTGAATATACAAAAAGCATTTCTTTCGGCGACAGCCGTGCATATCGAGCATGGTCTCTCCATCTATACCGGAGATCTGATCGAATTCAAGCAAGCATTGGTATCCACTGCCCGTAAGGTGTTCGCTGTCTGCGACCACCACAAATTCGGACATACGGCACTACGAACATTCGCTTCACTTCAGGAAGTGGATGTGATTCTGACGGATAAAGGGCTACCGGCCGAAACGGTAGAGTTGTTCCGCAGTGCTGGGGTTGCGATTGAATGCGGGGGTTAACGTTAGCAAGTCCACTTACACATTCTAATATTTTTAAAGGAGCGTAATTTAATATGTCTTCATCCCTTTTTAGTCTGGCAGGCAAAACAGCAATTGTAACCGGTGCAGCACAAGGCCTTGGACAAGGCATCGCTTTGGCCTTCGCAGAAGCAGGCGCGGATGTAGTATCCGTATCCCTGAACACAAGTGAGGAGACGGTTACTGCGGCCAAAGCCTTTGGGGTTAATGCCGTCAGCATCGAATCCGATCTTAGCGATCACTCTCAGCTGCAAAGTGTATTTGACCAATCGCTTGAACTGAACGGCCATGTAGATATCCTGGTGAACTGCGCAGGCATGATCCGCCGCACACCAGCCAAAGACCACAGCGAAAAAGACTGGTTCGACGTTCTCAACCTCAACCTGAATACTGTCTTCCTGCTGTCTCAAATTGCCGGCCGCCACTTCCTGGACAGAGGAACAGGCAAAATTATCAACATCTGCTCCATGCTCTCCTATCAAGGCGGTATTAATGTTCCAGGCTACACTGCAAGCAAACACGGTGTTGCCGGCATCACCAAAGCCTTGGCCAATGAATGGGCCGGCTCCGGCTTGAACATTAACGCCATCGCTCCTGGTTACATGGCTACGGAGAATACTGCTCCGATCCGTGCCGATCAAAGCCGTTCCGACTCTATTCTGGACCGTATCCCCGCAGGTCGTTGGGGTACTCCGGATGATCTTAAAGGACCGGCAGTCTTCCTGGCTTCCGCTGCTTCCGATTACCTGAACGGCCACATCCTGGCTGTTGACGGCGGATGGCTCGCGAGATAATACGTATTCACTCTTATATAGTGCAAAGGGATGCCTCAATAGAGGCATCCCTTTGTTTAGGTTCTGGGTACAAGTGAGCATGAGCGCTCAAGTGGACGCTCTGTACCGGGACCGTTTCTTCGGTCGCTGTACTCGCAAAAAACTCTCCAAATCAATGCCTACTATCTGCGGGCCCAACAACCCGCACCCGCGGGCCAAATCAAAGGTAAAATGCTTTCCACTTGGCCTGATCCGCACCCACTACCCAAACCAAAGGCAAAAATGCCTTCCACTTGGCCTGATCCGCACCCCAGTCGTCCTGTTTGTAGCTTACGTTTAACTGCAAACCTCCACTGTGAGTCCAATGTACAAACTTTGACTGCATTTTGTACATTGGAATTGGGATTTACAAGGCTATTTTTGGATTTGACTGCATTTTGTACATCAGGGAAAGCGAAAATAGCTCATTCTCTGAATTTCTAATGCACAAAATACACCATAACGCTGATTTGAGCCATCAAAAAGCGATTCTGCTGCACAAAATACATTTTATATACTAGCCGGGTCAAATGGCTCAGCCTCTAACTGCACGAACTCCTGCGGATGCGTGCGGATATAAGAGGCGATGTTTTGCAAGCTGACGGACGCAATCTCAGTGAAACGGGCAAACAAACTATTTACTGTAATGCGGAGCGCTTCGTCACGTTCCATATCGCTTAAAGACGCACTGCTCCACTCTTTTCCGAGCAGGGTATTTCTGGCCGCCAAAGCCTCTTGGGTCTCTTCAAGCATTCCAATCATGTTAGCATCGCCAAAAAAGCGTAAGCCCTCCATGACTCCGCTCCAGTAGCCGGGTAAATCCATCATGTAAGAGATCCAGGCATAATACTCTGCTGGCGAAGGTTTAGCATGATCATACATGACTCTGAACATACAAAGCGCCTTCTGACCCGGTGTCAGGTGTGAAATTACTTCGGTTTTGATCTCTGGAGATTTGCCGCGAATTCTCTGAAATGTGGGCTCCATACAAGCAGCCCCGAGCCGTTCATCAGTTAATCCTTTCCAATCCGTCTGATTCATGTGTACCAATGTCATTAAATTCCTCCTCTGAGGTCGCCCTCAGCCAGAATATACCAAACATTCCCTTTGAAGTCTATACGATTATGAAATCCCAACGTTCTGACAGCTCTCCTGAATTTCTGACTTATGATAGGCTTAATCTATCTCTCTTCGATCACCTATACAGGATACACAAAGGAGCTTATGCATGACTGACGAAATACTGACCATATTTGATGAAAAAGGCAATATTGCCGGGACCGCCCCCCGTGATGAAGTACATCGTCTGGGGCTGTGGCACGAGACTTTTCATTTCTGGCTGATCAGCCTGGAACAAGGAATTCCGTATATTTATCTTCAACTACGGAGCGAACAGAAAAAAGATTACTCAGGATTGCTGGATATTACGGCTGCCGGGCATTTACTGGCTGGAGAAACTGTGGAGGATGGCGTACGCGAGGTACAGGAAGAGCTTGGACTAGTAATCGCGTTCGATAAGCTGATTCCGCTTGGAACAATTCCTTACGAGATGACCCAGGAGGGAATCATAGATAAGGAACGGGCCCATGTTTTTGTATACCAGCAGTCTGTTGCTTGGGACGATTTTGCACTGCAGGAGGAAGAAGTAGCAGTTATGGTCCGGGCGGAACTGCATGACTTCCACGCCTTGTGGACAGGAATCAGCAATGAAATTGAGATTCAAGGCTTCCGGGTTAGCGGCTCAGGCGAGCGTATACAGATCAAGCAAACCGTTAACCGCGGGCTTTTTGTCCCGCATGAAATCGATTATTACGAGCGCGTCCTCACAGGAATTCAGGCGATCTTCCGCGAATAGTTTAAGCCTTCCAGTATAGTCAAAAAGACAGGACCCTTATCTCTAGGGCCCTGTCTTGTTCAAATATCTGTTAATTCCGTGTCTATACCTTGCGTTTCAGCATAACGAGTCCGTTCACCTCAAGATTGAGTACCTCCGGAGCCGCAGTGCCGGTTTCCAAATCCGTATATTCCTGATTGTCCAGAACTACTGTTTGTTCTCTGCCGCTGAAGTTCTGTACGAAGATATATTCCTGTTCGCCATCGGTCCGAAGCTGGGCGGTTACACCGGTAGGCAGCTCACAGTCCAATGTGCGGCGGATGCCTGCTTTGTCAGCTATGGCTGCATACAGATCCACGTAAAAACCTTGGTCTTTTACCCGTGTTGCCAAATGGTACGCCTTTCCTTCACCCAGACGGTGCAGCGTTAGTGCCGGCCGGCCCGCATAGAAGTCACTGCGGTAATGTCCCAGCGCCTCTGCCCCTTCCAGGTGAATCAGCTCTGCAATTTCGTGCGCGTCATATTCGCCGGTCAGCTTGAGGAAATTGCCGTCCTGCATCACCACACCATTCAGATCACGGCTGTGCAGGCCTTCGGTCTCCTCTGCCCAGATGCCAAGTGTTCTGCGCAGCGGACCCGGGAACCCGCCCAGATGGCAAAGATCCGTTTCGCCAACAACGCCTGACCAATAAGTCGCCAGGAAGGTTCCGCCCTGCTCGACGTATTTCTCGATTCTTTTGCCGTTCTCTTCCGTGATCAGGTACTGCATCGGGGCAATGACCAGCTTGTACGCGGACAATTCATCCCCTGAGCCGATGACATCCACAGGGATCCCCAGCTCCCAGAGGCCACGATAATGCTCAACCACCGTTTCCTCATAACGGAGACCCGAATTGCGGATACCCTGCGCGTCCTTGATTGCCCAGCGGTTGTCCCAATCGAAGATAATCGCCGTCTCCACTGGTGTAGTCGTCCCCACCACATCGGTTAGCCCGGCCAGCGTTCTGCCAACTTCCGCCACATCACGGAAGACACGAGTCTCCCCGTGACCGCTGTGGTCCAGCACAGCCCCGTGGAATTTCTCGCTGGAGCCGCGGCTTTTGCGCCACTGAAAATACTGCACAGAATCCGAGCCATGCGCGATCGCCTGCAACGAAGACAGCTTGTGCATACCCGGGCGTTTCAGCTTGCTTACACTCTGCCAGTTGGTCAGGGATGGCGTGCTCTCCATCAAGAGATACGGCTTATGCTTGAATGTCCGATACATGTCATGGTGAAAAGCAGTCCAGGCTGCCAGACGAGCATCGTCATCGTCCTCGGTGTAATGCCAATCCGGATAGGCATCCCAGGAGATGACATCCAGAATCTTGGCCAGCTCACGGTAATCCACACCGTCAATATTGTGCATGTTGGTGGTTATCGGCAGCTCCGGGTTATAGCTGCGGACGGAGTCAATCTCATGTTGGCAGAAATCAATCGTCCGTTCACTGACGAACCGGCGCCAGTCCAGATTGAGGCCATGAACCTGCGTCTCGCCATGGGGAGCCGGGGATTCTATCTGCTCCCATGAAGTATAGGTGTGGCTCCAGAACGTCGCCCACCAGGCATGGTTCAGTTCATCGAGGTTATGGTCATACTTCACTTTCAACCAGTCTCTGAAGGCGGTCTGACACAACTCACAATGGCATTCTCCGCCGAACTCATTGGAGATATGCCAGCCGATCACCGCAGGATGGTGGGCATAACGCTCCGCCAGCTTGCTGTTGATGAGAGCTGTTTTTTCCCGGTAGACCGGAGAAGTGTAGCAATGATTATGACGTACCCCATGCAGGTTGCGTACACGGTTGCGCTCTACGCGCAGCACTTCGGGATATTTTGCCGACATCCAGGCCGGACGGGAACCGCTTGGTGTAGCGAGGAAAGCGTAAATGCCGTTCGCTTCAAAAGAATCCAGCAGATTGTCGAGCCAACCGAACTGAAACACACCTTCTTCAGGCTCCAGCGATACCCAGGAAAAAATACCTACGGACATCACATTGCTGCCCGAAAGCTTCATCAGGCGAATATCTTCCTGTAGCACTTCCGGATATCTGAGCCATTGTTCGGGATTATAATCAGCACCATGCAGCATCACAGGCGCTTTGCTGCTGATTGGAGGTAACTTCTTGTTCATTTTGTATAATCATCCTTTTCATTCGGTGTCCATGAAGGAGTGGGACTAATCTCTGATGGAATTATTACAGATCTCTTGTCCATCTCATGAACTATCCTTTATACTAATCATCATAAAGGAAAACCCCAAACATCCAGTAGGATTATTTTAGCGATTGAATAGTACAAAATGAATATGAGGTGAATAACGATCCTTCCCTTTTCCTTGATAGAACTGCCGCGCGCCCCTGGTGCATTTCCCCTGTACCCCTATTCCGTGGGCAGACACATCCAGTACCATCATGTGCGGCAGTCCGGATTCCCTGTACATCAAGTATTTTTGATCCGCAGCGGCAGCGGGTTGTTCCGCGATCTGGAGAGTGGTGCGGAGACTATTCTGGAGCCGGGAATGGCTTTTGCTTTCCCGCCCGACCGGGGTCATGAATATTACCCGCGCTCCCACGAACCTTGGCATGTTGGATTCATCGGCTTTCACGGAAGCGCTGCGTTGCAAATGCTGGAGGAACTCGGCCTGCTTCCCTCCACCCCGTTCCGTCCGGAACGCTTTAGCGATTGCTGGGACGAGATTGGGGGAATCTGGCATACCGTCAACCAGCAGAATACCAGCCGCCTGGCTGAATCAGCCATGCAGGAGCTGTCCGTAACGACGTATCGGCTGCTTTTGATGCTGCGCCAATCAGATGCTTCTCCCGGAACCGTCAGCCGGCTGGAAACGGAGACCGTCCGCAACGAAGCGCTGAATAAAGCAGTTGGCCTCATCAATGAGCATTTCACAGAACCGCTGCTGATCTCCAATCTTGCCGGGGCTGTCGGCTATTCCGTACAGCATTTCCAGCGTCTCTTCGTACAGGAGTATGGTGTTACTCCGCATAAATATTTGCAGAATCTGCGTTTGCAGCGGGCTTTGCAGATGATCACGGAAGATTCGTCGGTAGCCGTACAGGATATTGCCCTCAATCTCGGGATGGAAACGAACTATTTTATCCGTGTCTTCCGCAATACCTACGGCTGCACCCCCGGAGTAATGAAGACCAGACTGCACGGAGAAGGCGAAAAGGTGCCTTCTGGGGCTCCATTTACGAATTAGGAGGAATTTATGAATGACAACATTATCCGAGATTAACTTTAGAGATCCTTTTATCCTTGCGTCAGCCCAGACCCAATTGTATTACCTCTTCGGGACCGCAGGCCAAACTGCCTGGAGCGGAACGCCAGAGGGGTTCGATGTCTATACCAGCCCGGATCTGGTGGAATGGTCGGGACCGTTCCCTGCTTTTCGTCCGGAACCCGGCTTTTGGGCCGATCATCACTTCTGGGCACCCGAGGTCCATGCTTATAAAGACAAATATTACATGTTCGCTTCCTTCAAAAGCGAGGGTATTCCCCGCGGAACACAAATCCTGGTCGCGGATGAACCCCAAGGACTTTACCATCCGAACAGTTCCGGTCCGGTGACCCCTGCAGGGTGGGAGTGCCTGGACGGGACCCTGTATGTAGATCAGGAGGGTCAGCCCTGGATGGTCTTTTGCCGGGAATGGCTTGAAGTGACCGATGGTGAAATGTATGCCGTCCGGCTGAATGAAGAACTGAGCGCAGCCGCAGGCGAACCCGTTCTGCTCTTCCGTGCTTCGGAAGCCCCCTGGTCGGTCGGCGGTACAGAGGGACAATATGTGACGGATGGCCCCTTCCTGCACCCGGGTCAAGGCGGTGAGCTGCTGATGCTCTGGTCCAGCGGCGGAGCAAGCGGCTATGCAATGGGCCTCGCCCGTTCAGCAAGCGGAAGCATCTGCGGCCCGTGGACCCAGGATGCCGAGCCGCTCTACGCCAAAGATGGCGGACACGGCATGCTGTTCCGCGACTTTGCCGGCAGACTGCTGCTGACGATTCATACCCCTAACCGCAACCCTGAGGAGCGCCCTGTGCTGCTGGAAGTGCAAGAGTCTTCCAGACAGCTGAATATTGGAGAATTGTAACGGGGGACCTCCTCTTCTACGACATTACACCGCAGCAAACTGGCTGCTGTACAAACCGGCATAATAACCGCCGCTAGCCAGCAGCTCGTCATGTGTGCCTTTCTCCACAATGTCACCATCCTTCATATAAAGGATGATATCCGACTCGCGGATGGTGGACAGACGGTGGGCGATGATGAAGTTTGTACGGCCGGCAATCATGGTCAGAAAAGCCTGCTGGATGCGTATTTCCGTCAGAGTATCGATACTGCTCGTCGCTTCGTCCAGGATCAGCATCGGCGGATCAACGAGCATAACACGGGCAATCGTCAGCAGCTGCTTCTGGCCTTGGGAGAGATTATCGCCAGAGCCGCGGACCACGGTATCATATCCGTCCGGCAGCCTTTTGATGAAGCTATGCGCATTGGCTGCCTTGGCCGCGGCAATAATGTCTTCTTCGCTGGCATCCGGCTTGCCATAGGCGATATTGTCGCGGATCGTACCGCCGTATAGCCATGTCTCCTGCAGTACCATCCCGAAATTGCGCCGCAGGCTGTCGCGGGTGAAGTGATTGATATTTACACCGTCTATCTTAATCGAGCCGCCATCGACATCATAGAACCGCATCAGCAGATTTACGAGCGTTGTTTTGCCCGCACCGGTCTGGCCGACGATGGCGACCCGCGTGCCCGGTTTCACTTCGAGACTGAAATCAGAAATTAGCGGACGCTCCAGGTTATAAGCAAAGCTTACGCGCTCAAATGTAATCCATCCGCGGGCTGTTGCCAGCAAGGCGGCATTAGAGTCCTCCGGCCGTTCCGGCTGCAAATCCAGAATACGGAAGATCCGCTGTGCCGAAGCCGTCGCAGATTGCAGCTGCGTAATCACTCCGGTGATTTCGTTGAACGGCTTGGCGAACAGATTGGAAAAGATCAAAAAGCTGGACAGGTCGCCTACCGTCAGATGATCCATAATCACCAGCGTGCTGCCGATAACCGCAATCACAGAGAAGGTGATGTTGTTAACCAGACGGGTAGTTGGTCCGGGCAGGGAACCGAAAAATTGGGATTTGACGCCTGTCTGATACAATGTTTCATTACGCTCCCTGAAATGCTGCAGGGAGCGTTCTTCATATAGACAGGTCTGAACCACTTTCTGGCCGCCTATGATTTCCTCGACATATCCGTTAAGCTCACCCATTATCTTCGCCTGCTCCCGGAACAATTGCTGGGAACGGATCGTAATGAACCGGGCCACCCCATACGAGGCCGGTGCTGACAACAGAACCACAAGGGTCATCAGCGGACTAATATAGAGCATCAGCACCAAGGCCCCGCCGACAGTAACGATACCCGTCAGCAAGGTGGAGAAGCCTTGCAGAAGCCCATCGGAGATGGCATCCATATCGTTGACAAAACGGCTGATGCTGTCACCCTGTGCATGATTGTCATGAAACCGCAGCGGCAGCACATTCAGCTGATCAAACAGCTCTCCCCGCAGATCATACACGACTTGGCAAGCCACCCGGTTCGTATATTGGGTCAGTAACCAGCCAAAGAACCCTCCAACCACGCAGACTGCCGCAAGAGCTCCCAGCAGACCAGTCAATGCGTCAAAGTCCACCCGACCGGTCCCAACCATTGAATCGACCGCACGGCCGATCAGCAGCGGGCTGGCCAGACTGGCGAGGACGCTTAATATAGCGCAAATGGCGGCACAAATGGCGGTCAGGCGATAGGGTTTGGTATATCCCATCAGTCTTGTCCATGTCTCTCTGGTGTTCATTGCAATGCCTCCTCACGGGCTAGCTGGGACAGGCAGATTTCCTGGTAAGGGGCACAGCTGTCCAGCAGTTGCTGATGTGTTCCGATACCGGCAATTTGTCCTTCCGCAAATACAATAATACGATCTGCTTGGCGGACTGTACTTACCCGCTGGGAGACGAGCAATACTGTCATATCCTCGCTGCTGTTCTCCTTTAATGCCCTGCGCAGGGCGGCATCGGTGGCATAATCAAGCGCACTTGCGGAATCGTCCAGGATAAGAATCTGCGGCTTAGCCACTACTGCACGGGCGATCGTCAGACGCTGCTTTTGTCCGCCGGACAAGCTGAGTCCCCCCCTCGAGACGGGAGTGTCCAGACCTTCGGGCAGCTTTGTGATAAACTCCTCCGCCTGCGCGATGGAGACCGCCCGCATCATTTCCTCTTCCGTGGCCTTCTCCTTACCCCAGCGGATGTTGTCGGCAATTGTGCCGGTGAAGAGTTGCGCTTGCTGCGGGACGATTCCAATCTTCTCCCGCAGCTGCCGGAGGGGATAGTCTTGGACATTCACACCATCCACCTTGACGTTGCCCTGGAGAGGGTCATAATACCGGGAAATGAGGTTGACAAATGTTGACTTGCCGGAGCCGGTACTGCCGATCAGACCTACAGTCTCCCCCCGCCTGATCTCCACCGAAATATCCTCCAGCGCCAGATCACCGGTACTGCTGTATCCAAAAAATACATGATCGAACACAATGGCCGGTAATCTCTTATCCGGCTGACGTACCGACACCTTTCCTCCATCCATAACTGACGACGATACTGCCAGCACTTCATTGATCCGCCTGGCCGAAGAAGAAGCTTTGGTAAAAATAATCACCAAATTGGAGACCACAATCAGCGCCAGCAATATTTGGGTGATGTAGTTGATAAAGGCAATAATTTCGCCTTGCGAAAGTCTGCCTTCATCAATATGGATTCCGCCGACCCACAGAATGGTGAGGATTGCCGCATTGATAACAAGGGTCGTGAGCGGACCGAGCCAGGCCGAGATCCGGCCAACCCGAATTGCAGTTCCGGTCAGATCCTCCGAGGCTTCATTGAAGCGTTGTCTCTCGGCCCGGCTTTTGGCGAATGCACGGATCACCCGGATACCCGACAGATTCTCGCTGAGCACAAGTGCAAGTTGGTCCAGCTTCTGCTGATACTTGTGGTAGAGGGGTGAAGTCCGCGAGATGATATAATACAGGATGATCCCAACTACCGGAGTTGCGGCAAGCAGGATTAATGACAGCCGGAAATCGAGGAGCATGGCCATCACGATGGCCCCGATACAAATAAACGGTGCGCGTATCACAAGCCTGATTAACATCGCCACAGCAAGCTGGAGCTGGTTGACATCATTGGTGATCCGGTTGATCAGCGAAGGGGCCCCTATGGCATCCAGCTCAGCGTAGGATAATGAGGAAATATGGCTGAACATGGTGTTACGCAGTGTGGTTCCAAACCCCTGAGAGGCCCGGGCCGCATAATATTGGCAGATCAGGGAGCAGCCAAACCCCAATCCGGCCATCAGGACCATCAGTCCGCCCATGCGTAATATGTACTCTGAATCATGCCGGGCAATTCCGTCGTTGATCATTAAGACAACGATCGTAGGCAACAGCAGCTCCAGAACCGCTTCCAGCAGTTTAAAAAGGGGACCCAGTATCGCTTCTTTACGATACGGCTTGAGAAACAGGAAAATTCTGAACAAGGGCTTCACATCCAACCTGATGAAATTTAAACATTTGAAATATTGATAAGGCCAGTTATGATTATGGCATACCTTCTTTCATATTAATAATATTGGTTTTGTATCCCTGCGATACATTTCACCTATGTCACACCCAACTGGAGGATTAACCATGGATATCAGACAGCTTAAATATTTCCTGGCCATTGCCGAGGAAGGGCAGATTACTTCGGCGGCACGGAAGCTGCAAATGGCCCAGCCCCCGCTGAGCCAGCAGCTGAAGCAGCTGGAAGAAGAGCTTGGCGTAAAGCTGGTTGAACGCGGTCCCCGTAGTGTCCAGCTTACCGAAGCGGGGATCATTCTCCAGAACCGGGCACAGCAAATCCTGCAACTGACCGATTCCACCGCCAGAGAAATGAATGATTTGGCCAAAGGCATAAACGGCACGCTTACCATCGGAACAGTTTCCTCTTCCGGAGCAACTTTGCTTCAGGAGCGGCTTGTGGAATTTCACCGCAATTATTCCGGTGTGAGATTTAATATTCACGAAGGCAATACCTTCAGAGTCATTGACCTGCTGAATAAAGGCCTGATTGAAATCGGTATTGTCCGCACCCCCTTTAATACAGCTAATCTGGGATACGTCTACACCGAAGCTGAACCGATGATTGCCGTCATGACAGCGGAGCAAGACTGGAGCTGCGGCTTGGATACCCTTGAAATCAGCAGTCTGAGAGACAGACCGCTGATCATTTACCGCCGCTTTGAGCAATTGATCCGTGAAGCATGCCTGGATCACGGCTTCGAGCCGAATGTCTTTTGCATGAATGAAGACGCGCGGACAACACTCCTGTGGGCGAACGCCGGACTTGGCATAGGGATCGTTCCCAAGTCTGCTTTTGAGCTTGCGAACAACGCCAGCTTACGCTATAAGGAAATTAACAACGAGAAGCTGCAGACACGAATCGCCGCCATCTGGATGAAAGACCGATATGTATCTTCGCTGGCCTCCAAATTTATCGAGAGCTTCACGATTAGATAGCCGGGCTGCCCCCCTCACTGCCGGGCAATCCATGTGTTGTCGTGTTGTCGTGTTGTCGTGTGTCCTGGCCGGAAACAGCAAATAACCCGTCCTGGCCAAGCCAGTGACGGGTTACTGTTACTCTTTATAGGAATTACCGGGAGCACGCAAGCGTACTACACCATAATTTTGCAAATATCGTTGGTGAAATCGACAGGGTCTCCCACCGGCAGTCCTTCAATCAACAGCGCCTGGTTGTACAGCAGGTTTGTGTAGAGGCTCAGTTTCTCCTGGTCAGTTCCGGAGGCTTTTTTCAAGGATTGGAAGACATCATGATTGATGTTGATCTCCAGCACTTTGTCCGCCTGCACTTCCTGCCCGTTCGGCATGGATTTGAGGATTTTCTCCATCTCAATGGTCAGCTCGCCTTCTGTGGACAGGCAGACCGGATGGGTCTTCAGCCGCTTGGACGCTTTGACGTCCTTCACTTTGCCGGCCAGGATACCTTTCATAGCTTCAAAAAGCTCCTTATTCTCGCTTTCCTCCGCATCCGAAGGCTTGTCCTTATCGTCCGCTTCAATGCCCAGGTCACCACTGGATACAGATTTAAATTCCTTTTCCTTGTAGCTTTGGATCATCTTGATCGCAAACTCGTCAATATCGTCGGTCAGGTATAGAATCTCATAACCTTTGTCAGCTACCATTTCAGTCTGCGGCAGCTTCTCAATCCGCTCAATGGACTCACCTGAAGCGTAATAGATGTACTTTTGGTCCTCAGGCATTCTGGAGATGTATTCATCCAAAGTCACCAGCTTCTTCTCAAAGGAAGAAGAGAACAGCAGCAGATCCTGCAAAGTGTCCTTGTGCATGCCATAGTCATTGTAGACACCAAACTTCAGCTGGCGGCCAAAAGCGCCATAGAACTTCTCATAGTTCTCTCTCTCATCCTTGAGCAGCGCTTGCAGCGAGCTTTTGATTTTGTTCTTGATGTTCTTGGCAATCAGCGTCAGCTGGCGGTCATGCTGCAGCAGCTCGCGCGAAATGTTGAGCGACAGATCCTCGGAATCTACCATCCCTTTGACGAAGCTGAAATAATCCGGCAGCAGATCGCCGCATTTGTCCATAATCAGCACGCCGTTCGAGTAGAGCTCCAGCCCTTTTTCGAATTCTTTGGTGTAATAGTCAAAAGGTGTACTTTCCGGGATAAACAGAATCGCATTGTACACAACTGCACCGTCGGCACTGATATGGATGTGCTTCAGCGGTTTGTCGAAGCCATAACGTTTCTCGGCATAGAAGTTGTTGTAGTCTTCTTCTGTGAGTTCATTTTTATTTTTGCGCCAGATCGGCACCATGCTGTTCACAGTTTGTTCTTCGGACACTTCCTCGAACTCATTCTCGCTGCCTTCCTTGGGCTGACTCTTGGTCACGTTCATCTTGATCGGGAAGCGGATGAAATCGGAATATTTCTTAATGATCGACTTCAAGCGATACTCTTCCAGGAATTCATCGTAGTTGTCTTCTTCGGTATTAGCCTTGATTGTCAAAATAATCTCGGTACCTACCGTATCTTTCTCTGCAGGCTCAATCGTATAACCGTCCGCACCTTTGGATTCCCATTTGTAGGCAACGTCACTGCCCAGTGCTCTGCTGATCACAGTGACATCATCCGCGACCATAAACGCCGAATAGAAACCGACCCCGAATTGCCCGATGATGTTGTGCCCGTCTTTGGCCTCATTCTCTTCTTTAAAAGCGAGGGAACCGCTCTTCGCAATCACACCCAGGTTGTTCTCCAGATCTTCCTGCGACATTCCGATCCCGGTATCGGCAATGGTCAGCGTTCTGCTGGCCTTGTCGGCAGTCACTTTAATGAAATAATCCTCTTTATTGAACACCAGGCCTTCGTCGGACAATGTTTTGTAATAGATTTTATCGATGGCATCGCTGGCATTTGAAATTAATTCACGCAGAAAAATTTCCCGCTGGGTATAAATTGAGTTGATCATCATTTCCAGCAATCTTTTGGATTCGGCTTTAAACTCTTTTTTGGCCATGAATGAATAGATCTCCTTTCAGAATATACATCTTAGTTACTGCGCCTGTCAGCGCCTCAACATTAGCACTCAACTCTCTTGAGTGCTAATTCCTCTTTTTATATAACACATTTTCAATTTTAATGTCAATATCCTCCTCCACATTCGGCTGGGAAAAATAACCCCAAACCTCCTCAAATCCCTTATGGCACCTGCGCTGACGGCTTATACAGCCGTTTCCTCCTGCGCGTCTGCCAACAGCATTTGAATCAGAAACTGCAGAGGCTGTGACTTCCATTTCTTGGGATGCAGCAGGAGCTGCAGATCAAAATGAATCTCGGGATGGATAAAGGGCAGCTCGGCCAAATCCCCCCGCTTAATCTCTTCCTGAGCCACAATCCGCGGGAGAAGCGCGAGGCCCAGACCGTTCATCACACAGCGTTTGATCGCCTCCAGATTGGACAGCTCAAAGCCAATCCGGAACAGGATACCATGATCCTTTAACAAATTCTCAAACAGACTCCGGTAAATACAACTTTCTTCGGAAACGATAAATTCGCAGCTGTTCAAGTCCTGCAGCTTTACCGTGTCCAGACGGGCCAGCGGATGATTCGCAGGGGCGATTAACACCAGCGGCTCATTGCGGATAATCGTCCGGCTCAGCTGCGAGTCCGTCGTGTTGCGGTCCAGAAGGAGCCCGATATCCACTTCGCCGTCTTTGATTTTGGTGACCAGATTGGCTTCCTGCTCCGTTTGCAGGTGAATGTTCAGCCCGGGGAACCGGGTCCTCAGCTGCTGCAGAAACGGCGGCAAATAAAAGGCCGCGAGGGAATCAATGGTACCTATCGTCAAAGTCCCTCCGATCTGCTGGGCTATCGTCTCTTTGGAACGGTCATACAAATCCAGCATTTCCACAAACAGCTTCAGCAGCTCCTCCCCCGGAGGGGTGAGGCGCAGCTGCCGCCCATGTCTTTCGATTAAAGGCACGCCGTACTCCTTCTCAATCTTTTGTATCTGCATCGTCACGCTCGATTGTGCATATCCCAGTTCCTCTGCCGCCCGGGTAAAACTTTGCCGTTTGGCCACTTCACGGAACGTACGTAAATAAGTCAGATCCATTTTTCTTCACCCTAACATCAATAATATTGATGAGACATATCATTTATTATAGCTAACACCGATGGAACTTTCCATGCTAAAGTATGATCAAAGCAATTAAATTGTGTTGGAGGCCGATACTCATGCTTACAGAACAACAGATTTATGGAATCTACGTCCCCGTGGTTACCCCGTTCAATACTGCCGGTGAAATCGATCTGGATTCGTATCAGCATTATGTGAACAACATCATTAAGAACAGCATTCAAGGACTGGTCGTTAATGGAACCACAGGCGAGTCGCCTACTGTAACTGTCAATGAGCTGCAGCTCCTCGTTAATGCATCCCGTGAACTTCTGAAATCAACCTCTATCCCTCTCATCGTCGGCACAGGAACCAATGACACAGCCTCCACCGTTGCCCGGACCCAGCTTGCCGGAGAACTTGGAGCAGATGCCGTTCTGGTTGTCGTCCCTTATTATAGCCGCCCTTCGCAAGAAGGCATCATCGCGCATTTCCGCAAGGCTGCGGAAGTTGGCGTTCCTGTTATGGCTTATGACATTCCCGGCCGCACCGGCATCGGTATGACTGTTGACACCGCGCGGACTATTCTGGAGATGGAGAATGTTGTAGGTCTCAAAGACTGCTCCGGTTCGCCGCATTTGGTCACTGAGCTGCGCCGGCATGGCTCCAAACCGGTGCTTTGCGGCGATGATCTGAATTTCTTCCAGATGCTGGGCTCCGGTGCAGCCGGCGGCATGCTCGCTTCGGCCAATGTGCAGACAGCAGACTTCCTCAAAATCTATGAATATTACGCTGCCGGCCAATTGGAGCTCTCCAAAGCAGCCTTTGATGAGCTGGTTCCGCTCATGACCTTGTTATTTAAAGAATCGAATCCCGCGCCAATTAAATGGCTGCTCAGCCTGAACGGTGAAATCGCCTCGGATACGCTGCGGCTACCGCTAATGTCCATCAGCACAGGGCTACAGGAAGAATTAAGCGCCCATCTGGCCGAAATGCATGTGTAGTGCTGAATAAACAATAATAATCACAAAGACCGCCTGAAGGCAGCTTATGCTGCACCAGGCGGTCTTTGCTCTTTCATCGCCAAAGGGCATTGACGACACGAGCCTCTCTGCTCAGACTCCAAAAAACCGCCGGAAGAGAATCCCGGCGGCTTCGAATGCTTATAGAGTTTTAATGGGTTTGGGAGGTTTGTTTGACGGGCTGCTTGCTTCTGTTCGATTTCTTGAACCACTCGGACTTCGGTTTTGGCTTTGGATTCGTTTTGGGCTTGTTGCCTTCAGGTCTGCCTCCTGGTCTGTTCGCCTGCCGGCCCGCCGGTCTTTGACCCGCCGGCTTCGCAGCGCGTTCTTCCTGGAATGCCGGTGGGGTATGGCGCATTGGGTAAGCGTGATCCTTCACTTCAGGAATCGTCTTTCCGATCAGCTTTTGAATATCCTTCAGGTAGGGGAGCTCGTCCGCTTCACAGAAGGAAATCGCCGTTCCGCTTAGTCCGGCCCGTCCGGTACGGCCAATCCGGTGAACATAAGTTTCCGGAATGTTCGGAAGATTGAAGTTGATGACATGGGACAGCTCATCAATATCTATCCCTCTGGCGGCGATATCCGTGGCTACCAGCACCCGGGTCGCTCCGCTTTTGAAATTCTTGAGTGCGTTCTGCCGGTCATTTTGCGATTTGTTGCCATGAATTGCCTGAGCGGTAATATTCACTTTGGCAAGATCGCGGGTAACCCGGTCAGCGCCGCGTTTGGTGCGGGTGAACACCAGCGCCGAGACAATCGATTTGTCCTGCAGAATTTTGTTCAGCTGATTTTGCTTGTTGCCTGTCTCCAGCAGATATATAGACTGCTCGATGCGGTCAGCCGTGGAGGATACCGGCGTTATTTCCACTTTAACCGGATTGACCAGCAGGGATTTGACCATCTTGGAGATTTCCGGCGGCATGGTGGCCGAGAAGAACAACGTCTGTCTCTTGGCCGGCATTTTGGTGATAATCTTCTTCACATCATGGATAAAGCCCATATCCAGCATCCGGTCAGCTTCATCCAGCACCAGGATCTGCACGTATTGAAGATCAATACGCTTCTGGTTAATCAAGTCCAGCAAACGCCCTGGAGTCGCGATCATAATATCCGTACCTTGGTTAAGCGCCCGCTCCTGCACCTTTTGCGAGACACCGCCCACTATTGCTGTACAGCGCAGCTGCGTGAATTGGCTGTAGGCCTGAATATTGTCGGAGATCTGGATTGCCAGCTCTCTCGTCGGTGTCAGGATCAGGGAACGAATCCGGCGCAAGCTTCCCGGCTTGACCTGCTGCTCGCTGAGCAGCTGAATAATCGGCACCGAAAAAGCAGCCGTCTTGCCTGTCCCGGTCTGTGCACAGCCGAGTAAATCCCGTCCCGCCAACACAGCCGGAATCGACTGCTCCTGAATCGGAGTAGGCGAGGTGTAGTTCTCTTTCGTCAAAGCCTTTAGAATCGCTGGTGTAATATTTAAATCATTAAATGTCATGGGATCTCCTTTAGTTCAAACACATATATTTTAATCACGTAATCTTATTACCTCTAAGCTAAAACTTTGCAGAGACCGTCCATTTACGTCATAACACATAATGATACCACAGATGGATATAAAAACAGAAGCTTTATCTTAAATAACCAACTTCCGATCAGACCCTTGCTTTATCTGAGCGTTCCTATAGGTTGAATCTTGCCATGATGATTGTATTGTGATATTTGCCGTCCGAGAGAATTTTGTCATGTTTTAAGATTCCCTCCTGTTCAAAACCCAGCTTCGTATAGAGCGCAATGGCATTTTCATTGCTCTCTAATACGTTCAGAGTCATTTTGTGGATCCCGGTGGCGTCCGCCCATGAAACCGATTCCTGCAGCAGATGTTTCCCGATGCCGTACCCCCAGTAATCACGTTTTACACCTACGCCAAACTCTACTTTGTGAGCGAATCTCTTCAGGGAATTCCCTTCACATCTGGAGAACCCGACGATTCTTTTATTCACTTCTGCAACTAAAAACAGGTTCCTCCTGCTTTCAGTATCTGTTCCAATGATCTCTTCAAAACCTGCCCCGTCTATAAAAGCCTCTCCCGGTTCCCGGTCCAAATGTTCGGACTCCCCATCGATCTGCAGCCTTAGCTCAGACAGTTGCCGCGCATCTTTAGGGTGTGCTGACCTGATTGTATAACTCATCCCGTTCTTCCGGTATTCCCGGCTGTTGATAATCATCTTGCCGCTCCTTTCCGGGCAGATTAAAAAAGAGCGAGGGAATACTCCCCCGCCCTTCACCCAGCTATAAATTAAGACTAGTCTACAATTTCAGCAGTATCGCCATTGTTGGCACCTGCGGCATTGGCTTCGTCAGTGTCAATATGCATGTCGAGTGTAAAGCTGTCCGCTACACGTGCAATCACGTTCTCCAGAACGAGACCGCGGTCACCACCCAGACGAACCTTCAGCAGTTGCTTGTCGGCGATGCCCCAAGCTGCGGCTTCGGAAGTGTGGAAGTGGATGTGGCGTGCAGCAATAATTACGCCTGTTTCCAGTTCAACTTCGCCTGCGGGTCCTTTCAGTGTAATGCCTGGAGTCCCTTCAATATTTCCGGATTCACGGACAGGGGCTTTCACACCCAGCGCAAACGAATCGGTACGGGAAATTTCCAGTTGGGAAGCCGGACGGGCAGGTCCAAGAATTCTAACCTTGTCGAACTTGCCTTTGCTGCCAATAACAGCCACTTGTTCATTGGCTGCGAATTGACCGGGTTGGGAGAGCGGTTTGAACTCCGTCAGTTGATATCCTGGGCCAAACAGCGCCTCCACATGCTCTTGCGTAAGGTGAATATGCCGGGCCGACACACCTACGGTTACAGTCTTGCTCATTTTAAGTCACTCCTTGTATTTTCTCTAGTATCTGTACAAGCCACTGAACATTATACAACTTAATTTCTAAAGTGTCTGTAACATATTAGTGTATATTACCCGTTCCCTTTTCATTGATAACTTCAAGATCTCCTTTGAAGTCTGTTGATGTGCCTGCCATAAGTTACAATGGACGCACTATGATCCCTATAAGCATGTTGTCTCAAGTAGGCGTAGGCTATGCTTGGGATCAGAAAAAGAAAACAGTAGACATCTTTTTACAGTATGCGGCTGGAACTACAATACCTCCATCACCGAGTCTCTGAAATAATAAAGACAAAGCACAGAAGGCTAGGGGTTCACTGACTCAGAGGGCAGATTTGCCCTTAAAAACGTTAGGGCATTGTCATACATCCAGCCCTTAACCAGCTCTTCCGGATAATGGCGCAGCAGCAGGTTCCCGAACTCCGGATAGCGGCCTGGATGTTCCAGGCCCTCCACCCATGTGTCGATTCCGTCAAAATCGGAACCGAACATGATCTGCTTGGCAGCCCCAAGACTGCACATATGCTCAATATGCTTCAGCAGATCCTCAGCACGGGCCTTGCCCCCATCACATACAAACCAAGGAAAAAAGTTCAGCCCGACCCGACCGTCCATCGCAATCAGCGCCCCAATCTGGGCATCACTTAAATTTCGCGGATGTCCGCAAATAGCCGCAGCGTTGGAATGGGAAGCGATAAATGGCCGCACACTCAGCTCCGCCAGTTCCCAAAACCCTGCCTGTGACAAATGGGACACATCCAGCAGCATTCCGCTGCGGTTGCACCATTCCACCAGCTGTCGGCCTTTTTCCGTGAAGCCTCCGTTTCGCTGCTCCAGCACACCGTCAGCTGCCCAGTTGGCATAATTCCAGGTAACACCCAGCATACGGACACCAAGCTCAAAGCATAGCTGGGCATAGAACAGATTGCCCTCCAGACCGTCTACACCCTCCAGAGAGAGCATTGCCCAGGTCGTAGCTGTATTTACCGGAGACTCACTCTCTTCCTTCCAGCGCAGCCACTGCAAGCCTCCTGGGCCTACGATCTTTTGACGGAACAGATCTATTTGTCCAAGCACACTCTCAAAGCTGGGCCTCCCCCGGGCTGCCGATAGATAAATAGCGAAACATTGCAGCGCCACACCTCCGGCATCCATTCGCTCTGCCGTACAATCCAGACGCGAATCATTAGTGAAATTGATATCCGGGTACGCCTGCATTTTGCTCAGAACATCACAATGAAAATCTGCAACCCGCAGCTTCTCTTCCCTCATCCGGCTTCGCCCCACTTTCGATTTCTGTGCTAAGTATTGTTACAAAGCAAAAAACCTGTTCACTAGAACGTATCTTCAAACCGAATCGAAGGAGAACAGAGGGCAGGAAAGGAGAGAAAGCGGAGCCAAGCTCCCTTATTCTCCCTGCTTGGCGCCTCTCATCCCTCCCCATTCCGGGGGTTTGAATACACGGCCTAAGTAAACAGGTCACATCAGTAATACAATCTATTATCTGGGTTCGACAATCAGTTTGATTGCCGTCCGGTCTTCTCCATCAATTACAATGTCGGTAAATGCAGGAATGCAGATCAGATCCACGCCGCTTGGTGCGACAAATCCCCGGGCGATGGCAACAGCTTTGACGGCTTGGTTCAGTGCTCCAGCTCCAATAGCTTGCAATTCTGCCGATCCACGTTCACGGAGAACACCTGCTAGTGCGCCGGCGACGGAATTTGGATTGGATTTAGCTGATACTTTTAATACATCCATAGTAAGTACCTCCCCTGGGAAAAATAATGGTGTTCCTCCACTACTGTAGATGTTATTCGCGAGAGAAGAAATAATTCCTTCTTTTTGCAGACCACTTCTTCCAAAATCGGTGCAAAAGATACTCTTCTTCGATATAAAAAATATCACACTTTACCCATATTCAGCATAATTTTCCGGCATTCTACTTCTTATTCAAGGATTAGCTCATGACCCATTCGTCTTCACGCAGACGTATCTTCTCCAAACGTATGGCCGCACCCGTGTCCTCATTCAGTTCTGCGAATAAACCGTTCAGCTGCCATTTCCCTTCGTCGACTACAAAACGGGCAGGAAGCTGCGTAGTGAACTTGTACAGGACCGCATCCTTTTCCATACCCAGAATTCCTTCTCTTGAACCAACCATACCCGCGTCGGTCAGGTAGGCTGTACCCCCCGGCAGGATGACATCGTCATTGCTTTGAACATGGGTATGCGTGCCGACTACGATTGAAGCATGTCCGTCCATGAAATAACCCATGGCAATTTTCTCTGAGGTGGCTTCCGCATGAAAGTCTACCAGGATACACTTGTGCTTTCTCCGCAGCTCTTCGACAATCTCTTCACCGGTGCGGAATGGACAATCGATCGCAGGTAAAAAAGTACGCCCCTGCAAGTTGACGATCGCCAGCTCTTTGCCGTTCCCTTTGACCACAGTATAACCCCGGCCCGGGGTTCCCGGCGGGAAATTGGCCGGACGGATAATCCGCGGCTCGTCATCGATAAATTCAAAAATATCCTTGTTGTCCCAGGTATGATTGCCCATGGTTATGCCGTGAACGCCCCAATTGAAGAATTCATTGGCTATAGCTGATGTAATTCCTCTGCCGGCAGCCGAGTTCTCCCCATTCACTATAATAATATGCGGCTGGTATTTGCTTTTTAAAGACGGCAGCATTTCACGCAGTGCCTTTCGGCCCGTGTTGCCTACGATATCACCAATAAATAAGACTTTTATGTTCTTCTCCTCCTAATCTTCAAACACATGAACTGTTCCTTATATTCTAAACACTATTGCTTAAAGAAAAAAGGCCCCGCTGAGGGGCCCCTTCCTTAATGCCTATTTAGCGTACTCAACCGCACGTGTCTCACGAATAACCGTAACCTTGATATGTCCCGGATAATCCAGTTCATTCTCGATCATCTTCGTAATATCGCGAGCCAGACGGAAAGCTTCGGCATCATCGATCTTCTCAGGCTGTACCATCACGCGGACCTCGCGTCCAGCTTGAATGGCATACGATTTCTCGACGCCTTCGAAGGATTCGGAGATTTCCTCCAGCTTTTCCAGACGTTTGATATACGTTTCCAGTGTTTCGCGGCGTGCACCGGGTCTTGCAGCTGACAAGGCATCAGCGGCTCCCACCAGCATCGCGATAACCGAGGTCGCTTCGCAGTCTCCATGGTGAGACGCGATACTGTTGATAACGACCGGATGTTCTTTGTATTTCTTCGCCAGTTCGGCGCCGATCTCAACGTGCGAACCTTCCACTTCATGGTCCAGCGCCTTGCCGATATCATGAAGCAGTCCCGCACGTTTTGCAAGCACGATGTCTTCCCCAAGCTCACCGGCCATCAGTCCAGTCAAATAAGCAACCTCCATGGAGTGCTTTAATACATTTTGACCGTAGCTCGTACGGAATTTCAGACGGCCCAGAATTTTAATCAGATCCGGATGCAATCCGTGAACACCCACCTCAAAGGTAGCCTGTTCTCCGTATTCGCGGATCCGTTCGTCCACTTCTTTGCGGGATTTCTCCACCATTTCTTCGATGCGGGCCGGATGGATACGTCCATCGGCAACCAGCTTCTCAAGTGCCGTACGGGCCACTTCCCGGCGGATGGGATCAAAGCCCGACAAGATCACTGCTTCCGGTGTATCATCAATAATGAGGTCAATACCGGTGAGAGTCTCCAGGGCCCGGATATTACGGCCTTCGCGACCGATAATCCGTCCTTTCATCTCTTCATTCGGCAGTGTAACAACCGATACAGTTGTCTCCGCCACATGATCAGCTGCGCAGCGTTGAATGGCCAGGGTAATAATCTCGCGGGATTTCTTATCCGCTTCCTCTTTGGCCTGCTGTTCAATTTCCTTGATCATCTGAGCGGTTTCGTGGCGAACTTCCTGCTCCACATTGCTAAGAATGATACTTCTTGCATCTTCGATACTCAAATTGGAGATACGCTCCAATTCCGTCACTTGATTTTTGTAAATCACATCAATTTGCTGTTGGGTTTCATCAATCCGTTTCTCTTTGTTAGCTACTTGTTCTTCTTTTCGTTCAAGCGATTCCATTTTTTTATCCAGCGATTCTTCCTTTTGCAGCAAACGTCGCTCTTGGCGTTGGATTTCATTCCGACGTTCACGAGTTTCTTTCTCAGCCTCAGTACGGATTCTATGAACTTCGTCCTTAGCTTCCAATACCGTTTCCTTCTTCAGCGCTTCTGCCTCTTTTCTCGCATTCTCAACGATTACGACGGCTTCCTTCTCGGCGCTTGAAATTTTAGCTTCTGCAATGGATTTACGAATAAAATAACCGAACCCAAAGAATAATGCAGCTACAACGAGAACGATAATGACCCAGATCCATGATTGCATCTGTTCACCTCCTCGTTGGTTCCTCTCCAAGGGTTGCCCTCGGGAATTGTGCAGTTGTTCAATTATCCGTTCATCACCATACAAAAAACCGGTAACCTCACCGATTGCCATACCGCACATGCTGCACATGCACACTGCCCGCCTTATCCGGCGATTACATTTCATATGAGTTGTACGCGAACCGCAGGTAAGAGTCGCCTTTTTGGGAAGGAAAAAGGTTTCTTACTTTTTGCCGATTCATGTTATATTTTATTATTTATAAAAACACCTTGTCAAGAGAGTCGATATGCAGCCTAAAGTCAAGAGAATCAGTCAGGATCGTAAAAGTCCTCTTCCTCACCCTCATAATCCTCTTCCTGACGCAACGTATTCAGCACTTGGCGGACCATTTCGCCCGAATAACCACGCCGCATCAAAAAGGCCCCGGTCTTCCTTCTTTTGTCGGTAGCATCTCCGCGGATCATGTTCCATTTCTTCCGGCCCGTCTGGAGGGCGCTCTCCAATTCCTGTTCCGGCGTGATTTCCTCCAGTGCTTCAGAAATAATGGTTTTGTCTATTCCTTTTTCGCGCAGCTCCTGCCGGATCCACATCTTACCCTTGCGCTGATTCATGATACGTTGTTCCGTCCATTGCTTGGCATACAAAGGGTCATCTATCAAACGTTCCTCTTGCAGCCGCTGAATCACTTCCGCAATTATAGTCTCCCCTATTTCCTTCTGCCGTAAACGGCGTGTAAGCTCCATGGCAGTCCGCGGCTTGCGTTCCAGGTAGCGTAGTCCCTCTACATACCCCCGCTGGCGTTCGTCTGCAACAACAATTTCCTCCAAGTCCGCTTTGGTGAAGGATCTGCCGCTGATCATCCGGTATTTAATCATGACATCTTCATGTACAGTCAAGTTATACGTTCCGAAATGTATAATATAACGGTGATCGGACTTTTTCTGGCGTTCCACCCGGGTGATCTCCAGAAGTTCACCTTCAGGAAAAGCGGCAAGCGCCTGCTCTTCCTGTTCTTCCGGTTCAGGATTCAATTGTATTACCATCGTTTATCGTCACCTCTATACTGACATCATTATGAAAAGACACCCTGCTATAATCATTCACAGGGCGCCCGGTACTACTTCTTATTCATATGGATTCATTACTTTAAATTATTCAATTTCCAGCAGCAGCTTTTCTTCTTCTTCCTTCTCCGCTTCGACCTCAGAATTCGATGGAGCGGCTACAAGGGTAGACAGATTGCTTGCTTCACGAATCTTATTCTCAATGATTAGGGCGATATCCTGGTGTTCCTTCAGGAACTGTTTGGAATTCTCGCGACCTTGGCCCAAACGTTCACCTTCATAGGAATACCATGCCCCACTCTTGTTCACGATGTCCATTTCCGTACCGATATCCACCAGACTTCCTTCTCTGGAAATCCCTTCACCGTACATGATATCTACATCTGCTTGTTTGAATGGAGGGGCTACCTTGTTCTTCACCACTTTAATCTTGGTGCGGTTACCCACCACATCGTTGCCCATTTTGATACTTTCTACACGGCGCACATCCAGACGCACAGAAGAGTAGAATTTCAAAGCACGGCCACCCGGAGTTGTTTCGGGATTCCCGAACATCACACCAATCTTCTCACGAAGCTGGTTGATGAAGATCGCAATGGTGTTGGATTTGTTAATCGCACCGGACAACTTCCGCAAAGCCTGTGACATTAGACGGGCTTGCAGACCCACGTGGGAATCTCCCATATCGCCTTCAATTTCCGCTTTCGGCACCAAGGCAGCTACGGAGTCGACAACAATAATATCTACGGCTCCACTGCGAACGAGCGCTTCTGCAATTTCCAAGGCCTGCTCACCGGTATCCGGTTGGGAGAGCAGCAGTTCATCAATATTGACGCCCAGATTGTTGGCATATTTAGGATCGAGGGCATGCTCCGCATCGATAAATGCAGCTTGTCCGCCAAGCCTTTGTACTTCTGCAATAGCATGAAGAGCTACTGTTGTTTTACCGGAGGATTCCGGTCCATACACTTCAATAATACGTCCTTTGGGAAGTCCGCCAATACCAAGCGCAATATCAAGTGCCAAAGATCCACTAGGGACAACCTCCACTTGCATATGCGTGGATTCTCCCAACTTCATAACAGAACCTTTACCAAATTGTTTCTCTATTTGACGAAGCGCCATCTCCAGCGCTGCACGACGATCTGACAATCAGACCACTTCCTTCACTGTTTATATTATATATAATAACGTGTTTTGAAGGTCTTGCCAAGCTTTTTTTCGAACATACATTCGTTTTTTTTGACTTAGCGGTTAAGTCTCCCTTTTATTGTAAACCTCCTTCTCTTCTATATTTATCCTTAAACACGTTGCTCCCGAACTTAACGCAAGTGGAACAACAAAAAACCGCGGCTGAGAAATTCTCTATGGCCACGGTTCTTCCGTATATTTCAATTATACCTCTTTTGGCAGCGCCATTACAAGTTCGAGCCTTCCAGCGGGGTTTCCACCTTGCGCTCCTCAAGTCTGCGCCACAGACGGTATAACAGTGCTTTGACCGTACGGAGGCGGATGTTCTCACGGGTACCTTTGAGGTTAAGTTCATACACCGCTGTCTTGCGGCCCCGCTCCGCCAAGCCAATGAATACAAGTCCAACCGGTTTGCGTTCGGAATATCCCGGACCGGCAACACCTGTTACGGATAACCCAAAGTCGCTGTCGGCAATCATCCGGACCTGCTCAGCCAGTACCTCGGCCACTTCCCGGCTTACTGCGCCAGGAGCATCCTTACCGTCAAGGTAAGCGCTTGGCACATTCAGCAGCTTTTTCTTGATATCATTCGAATAACAAACAATCCCCCCGGCGAACATCGAGGCACTTCCCGGTATACTTGTGATGCTCTCCATCAAGAGACCGCCGGTACAACTCTCGGCTGCACTTACGGTCAAACCTGCATCGGCCATCCAGTCCACTATAAGCTGCTCCAGCGGCACATCAATATTTGCATACATATGCTCGGGAAGGATGCTCTTAATCTGCTGCTCCAGCACATCCAGTTTCTGCATTGCATCCCGCTCAGTGGGCGCTTTCGTAGAGATGCGGACTGTAACCTCCCCTTCTTTCGCATACGGGGCAATCGTAGGATCACTCTGGCTCAGGATCAGTTCAATCAGCTTGTCTTCAAGCAAGGATTCGCCGATCCCGGCAAACTTGAGCATCTTGGAATAAATCGGCATCTCATCCGTCAGCGCATGCTGCAGCAGCCAGGGTTTGGCCTTCTCCATGAACATAGGCTTCATCTCACGCGGCGGGCCCGGCAATACAATGTAATATTTATCTTCCTGGGCAATCGCAAGCCCCACAGCCAGACCGATTTCATTGGAAAGCGGGGTAGCACCTTCGATAAGAAGCGCCTGTTTGCGGTTGTTCTCCGTCATCACAGCCTTGCGCTCGTCAAAAAAGCGCTGCACATGATCCATAGCCATCCGGTCGATATGTAGGGTGCGGCCAAGAGAGGCGGCCAAGGCTTCTTTGGTCAGATCATCTTCGGTCGGACCGATGCCGCCTGTGAATAGAATGACATCCGCGCGGCTGCAGGCAATCTCAACAGCTTGCTGCAGGCGGCTGGTGTTATCCCCTACAACGGTTTGAAAATAGACATCAATGCCGAGTGCGGCAAGTTCCTGAGATAAAAACTGGGCATTGCTGTTCACTATTTGGCCAAGCAAAAGCTCTGTACCTACTGCAATAATTTCCGCTTTCATGCTGTCTTTCGCCTCCTGACTAAATAATCTATGACGACTTATGCGTTGTTCAGCTGCAACAGCTCTTTATTCTTGACGAAATAATCAATGCCTGAATAAATCGTAATCAGCGCAGCAGCCCAAATGGCAATATCATCAACAGGAATGCTGACGAACTGAAACGGGAAATTATTCAGCAGCAGCAGCGAAATCGCAACAATTTGCACAACGGTCTTGATCTTGCCCCATTTACTGGCGGCCATGACCTTGCCTTCAAGCAAGGCGACCTGCCGCAGCCCGGTAACGGCAAACTCACGGCTGATGATGACAATTGCAATCCAGGAATCACAACGGCCAAGCTCTACAAGCGAAATCAGCACGGCCGAAACCAGCAGCTTGTCCGCAAGCGGGTCGAGCAGCTTGCCCAGATTGGTGACCATGTTATATTTGCGGGCGATATAGCCGTCAATTCCGTCTGTACTGGCGGCAAGAAGGAAGATCACTGCAGCAATTAAATGGTTAAAGGACAACTGGAACGAACCCCACTGGATCGGCTGCGGGTAGAAGCTGAAATTCCCCAGCAGGAAAAACATCATAATCGGGATAAGACAAATTCTGGCAAGCGTAATGCGATTGGGCAAATTCACTAAAGTTCCTCCCCTGTCAATCATACTATCCGTAATACCACTTTTTTCTTAGGCAAGTATAGTATAGCCATAATTATGTGTCAAAAAAGCACCCCGCAAAAGTAGGTGCCAAAAGCACTGCGGGGTACGTAATCTCTTTACTTTAAATTGTTAAACTGCAAATCGAGCGGTAAATCGGCTTTGCGCAAAATCTGGATAATTTGTTGCAAATCATCCCGGCTTTTGCCGGTGACCCGGATTTGATCCCCCTGGATCTGACTCTTCACCTTAAGCTTTGAGTCGCGGATCAGGATATTGATCTTCTTCGCGTTCTCCTGATCTATGCCCTGCTTGAACCCAAGCCGCTGCCGGACCGTTCCCAGGGAGGCCGGCTCGATTTTGCCGAAGTCCAGATTCTTCAGTGTAATTCCCCGCTTAACCATCTTGGTCTGCAGAATATCAATCACCGCATTCAGCTTGTATTCATCCTCCGACGCAATGATAAGCGCATCCTTTTCCATCTTCAGGCTGCTTTTGCTGTTTTTGAAATCAAACCTGTTGTCGATCTCTTTCTCTGTTTGATGGATCGCATTGGTCAATTCCTGCATATCCATTTTGGAAACAATATCAAATGAACTTTCCGAACTCATTACCCCACGTCCTTTGCCTACATTTATTCTGCTTATTATTATATGAGAAAGGGACGCTCAAGTCTAATAGTGGAAGTGAAAGCTGTCATTACAGACAAAACACGCCTCCCGGTTCACTCTTCCGGGAGACGTTATTACCAATTTATCTGCTGCGGACAGGGTTCCGGAACATATCCAGGATACCTAGCACAATATGGGCTAATCCAAAACCGAGGATTCCAAAGCCCCAGGCATTCGGTGTCAGATAATAACCCAAAAGACTAACAAGAACGCCCAATCCTGTTACAATCCAGCTGACGGTCATGAGTAATACACCTCACTTTGGCGTAAGAACTTTAAATCAGTCCTAGGTTCTCCTTATAGCCAAAATCTATGCATAACCGTCTATTCGGCATTGCCTTCATTCCCGCTGTTCTCCGTTGAATTACCGTCCTCTTCAACAAGCTCCACCAGAAAACGGGAGGATGATTTGCCGTCAGAGAGGGTTACTCCATTTACCGTAATTACAGTTGCCGGGGAATAACCGGATTTAATATACATGCCATTGCTGTCCAGCGTGTAGCTCATGCTGTCACCGGCCGCAGTAGTCCCAAAAGCGAGTTTCTCGCCTTTGGAATTTTCGCCTTTGTATACTTCCAGCCAGCTCTCGCCGCTGGCTACGATTTTGACCTCCACCGCACTGCCTGCCGGTGCAGCAACTTTATAGATTGTTGTTTTGCCTGATTTACCGTCCTGTGTCACCGTAATATCCTGCGGCAATGGCGACGGTGTTGGTGCAGGCGTCGCAGTCGCAGTAGGTGCTGTTGTCGGATCAGTGGCTTCACCCGAATCCCCGGCTCCCGGAGAAGCTGTCGGCGCACTCACTCCCCCGCCAGGTGCCGGCTTGGCCGTCTGTGCAGTCTTTGGGTCCTGCTCAGCATTCGTTAAATTTGTGTTGTCCACCGTAGCAGAATCAGACTTGTTCAGCCCTGAAGCGTACATATAGATCACAACAATTATGAGTATAGGAAAGGTCCACATCAGCACAGTCGGAAGCCATTTGGCATTCCGTTCCGCCTCAGGTCTGCGGCTGCGCTTCTGGATCACGGTCTCCATGGTAGTTGATTCTACGGGAGCTGCCGGTACGTTGCCATGCTCTTCCATTAATTCGTCGGGATTAACTCCAACGGCCTCGGCATAGGTTTTGATAAAAGCCCGGACATAAAAGCTGCCGGGAAGAACCTTATAGTCCCCCGCTTCAATGGCTTCTAAATATTTTTTGCGAATTTTCGTTACTTCCTGGACATCATCAAGACTCATCCCTTTTTGCAGACGTGCCTCCTTCAAATGCCGGCCCAGTTCCGACATACCATCACCCTCCATATTCATAGTTTATAAATCATCACTGTAGCTGCCGGTGAACGACTCATACAGTATCTCTTCATTCGGATTGTTGCGCAGCTCGATAATAATATCAAAATCATCAAAGCTGTATTCCGATTCCCGCACAAAAATATCGGGATGCTCTATCACCTTGGTGCTAGGCATGCTCATAACATTCTGCAGCAGGTTGTAATGCTTCTCATTGGATCGGATCGTGCTGACAATCCCGTCAATAATGAACACATTGTGCGGGTTCAGCTCATCCTCGGCAAGCTGGCTGCGCACTGTCTGACGCAGCAGTGTAGAGGAGACAAAGGTCCACCGCTTCATTGCACAGACACTTCCGGCAATAATGGACTCCGTCTTGCCCACCCGCGGCATCCCCCGCAGGCCGATTACCTGACTGCCTTCCCTTTTGAACAATTCGCCCAGGAAATCCACCAGCAGTCCGAGCTCATCCCTTGTAAAACGGAACGTCTTGCGGTCATCCGAATCCCTGTCAATATATCGTCCATGCCTTACAGCCAGTTTGTCCACGAGTCTGGGAGAACGCAGCGCCGTGACTGTAATATTGTCAACTTTCTTGAGCATTTCGCCCATCAGCATGATCTTCTCATCATCATTCGTCTCCAGGAGCATTCCGCGCGTCTTGCCTTCGACGCCGTTTATTGTCAGGATGTTGACTTCAAGCATCCCGAGCATAGAAGCGATATCACCGAGCAGACCGGGTCTGTTCTTATGTATCTTATACTCCATATACCATTGTTTATATTCCACTGTTACACCTCATAGGTTCCTTTTCCCTAAACTTTGCCAGCTATCAAAAAAAGCCCTGTTTCGACAAAGTTAATTTAATGCACGGGTCATGTTAATGATATATAAAATAAAAATGAAAGGCAAGGTCAGTACTGTAATAATTGCAGAAAAGCTCCCGCAAGGGGAGCTCATTCCGCATGGCTTATGCGTTTTTCTTCGCCAGCCTGACCATGAGTGTGGCAATGGTATGCTTCTCAGCATCGTCGCCGACATCCCACAGCTCTTTGATCGCCCGGTTGGAGGAGTTGGCAGGATCAACTTTGTTATCGAGGAACTCCCCGATTTCAAAAGCGAGCTTGGAGATCGTCTCTTCGCTCATCCCCATTTTCTCGGCCTGCACAACACGTTCTCCCAGAAACTTCTTCCAGGTGTCAAAATTTTTGATTACCGTATTGTCTGTTGACATCTTAAATCCTCCTTCATGTTTACGGTCAGCCGCCCATCAAGACGTCCGCCGCCTTACGTGAGATTTAAAAGCAACAGTACTAATATGTCACAGGCCCGGTCGTTTTATGCTGGAGCAATTCTCCAGCTTAAGCCACTTTAGGTAATCCAGCCGCCGTTCGGACTGATAATCTGGCCGGTAATATACCCGGATTCGGGCAGCGCCAAAAAATAAACCAGCGAGGAAATTTCATCAGGAGTAGCCAGACGCCCGGCAGGAATTTCTTCCTCCAGCATCCGCATTTCATCCTCCTGCAAATTGGCCAGCATAGCCGTATGGACGGCTCCGGGGGCTACCGCATTGACCGTTACTCCGGAGGGAGCCAGTTCTTTAGCCAGTGCCTTCGTAAAAGCGTTCACCCCGCCTTTGCTCGCCGAATATGCCACCTCGCAGGAAGCCCCGGAAATTCCCCATACCGAAGAAACATTTACGATACGGCCATAACGCTGTGTCACCATATACGGCATGAAAATCTGGCTGCACAAAAAGGTTCCTTTGAGATTCACCGCCATAATCTCGTCCCATTCCTCTTCGCTGACATCGGCCAGCATTCCATAATGCGATTTCCCCGCATTGTTGACCAGAATATCCGGCTGCATCCCGCTGCTCTCCAGTCTCTCGGCCATTCGCACAAGCTGGCTGCGGTCTTTCATATCGGCAGTCACCGTCATTACCTTGGCCCCGTACGCCATACAGCGACGGGCTACATCATTTGCAGCTTCATGTGAATTCATGTAGTGAATTACAATATTCATACCTACGGAAGCAAAACGTTCGGCGATCGCTCCGCCGATCCCCCCGCTGCCTCCGGTGACCAGGACGGTCATATCCTGAATCGGCTTATTGCCCTCTCCCGAAACCGCCATCAGGGACTAACCACCAGCGAGACCGCCAGCTGCTCCCAATCCACATGATCGCGCAGCCGCTGATTGGTTTCTGCAAGCGTCAGCGATTCATAGACCGGCAGCACTTCAAACAAGTCCCCGCCCCCGAACTGGTAGCGTGTGAACTCATGTGCGATATTCTCCGGTGAATTCAGCATGCGCAAATAGCCGCCGATTTTCTTTTTGCGGGCCCGTTCAAAATCCTTCTCGGCGAACCCCGACTTCAGCACAAGATCAATTTCCTCCCTGATCCGCTTCAGCAGTAAGTCCGGATCCTTTGTATCCCCTCCAATAGCTGAGAAAGCATACTGCGGAGAACTGTTGAATTCATGGCCAAAGCTGTCCGAGATGAGCTCCTCGTCATAGAGCTTCTGATACAACGCTGTACTGCTGCCCAGCAGAAGATCCAGCATCAGCTTGGTTGTCAAATCGCGGCGGCCGGCCGCCTCACCGGTCAGACCGCTTGCTTTCTCCTTGAAGCCGAACAGACATTTCGGCATGGATACGGCCAGTCTGCTCTCCAGACGTTTCTTGGCCACTGCCTCCGGCTCAGCTTCAAAAATACGCTTAATCTCTCCTTGTTTGCCGTAAGACTTGCTGTTCTGGTTGCTGCGGATCAAAGCGAAGACCTTTTCGGGCTCCACACCGCCTACAACGAACAGCAGCATATTACTGGGATGATAAAAGGAGTTGTAGCAAGTGTAAAGCGTCTCCTTGGTAATCGTTGCGATGGACTCAATCGTACCGGCAATATCAATGTGCACCGGATGTTTGGAATACATCGCCTCAATCAACCCGAAATATACGCGCCAATCCGGATTGTCCGCATACATATTGATTTCCTGCCCGATGATTCCTTTCTCCTTCTCCACATTCTCATCTGTGAAATAAGGGTGCTGCACAAAATCAACAAGCGTGGAAAGGTTGGTCTCAATATTCTCTGTAGCCGAAAACAGGTAAACCGTCTGATCGAAGCTCGTAAAAGCATTCGCCGACGCCCCATTTGAGGCAAACGTGGCAAAAATGTCGCCTTCGGGCTCTTCAAACATTTTGTGCTCCAAAAAATGGGCAATCCCATCGGGGACGGTTGTCTCTTCTGCGCCCTCCACATGAAAGTGGTTATCCACTGAACCGTATTTCGTGGCAAAGGTAGCATAGGTTTTGAGGAACCCGGGCTTCGGCAGTACATAAACTTGAAGGCCGTTATCCATTACCTCGTGATATAGGGTTTCTTGGAGCCTGTCATAATGAATTTGTTCCAATGCTATTCCTCCTTCTGCCCTGTCAGGAAATAAATCGTATCCAGGTGAAACGTTTCAGCAGCAGCCTTCACATCTTCGGCTCCGGTTCCTTCCACCTGATCCAGCAGCTCCAGCGCCGTCCGCTCTTTGCCGGACAACTGGCGGTTGAAATCAAATGAAATCAGCTCAAACGCGGAATCCTGAATTTCGGAGAGCAGATTACGGATCATGGCCTTGGTCTGGCTCAGCTCCAGATCACTGATATTTCCGGCTTTCAGTTCATCCAGCTGCTTGCGGATAATATCTACCGCCTTGCCGTAATTCTGGCTCTCAATCCCCGACTGAATCGTCCCAATTCCCTTATGTCCGTCATAGCGGGAAGAGGCATAATAAGCCAGACTTTCCTTTTCGCGCACATTGACAAAAAGCTTGGAATGAGGGTAGCCGCCTAAAATACCGTTATACATCAGGGCCGAAGCATAATTATCGTCCTTGTACGTTATAGAGGTGCGCAGACCCATGTTCAGTTTGCCCTGATTGACATCAAGCTTCTCTTCTACGGTCCGCACCCCGCTCACGGTAACAGGTGTAAACCTGGAGGAATACTGGCCCGTCTCGGACGAATTACGGCCGAAATGACGCTTCACCAGCTGTTCGACTTCCTCCGGTGTAGTATCACCGACCACATACAAATCCAGAATCGCTCCATTCAACCAGTCCTGATAGGATTTATAAAGATTGTCCGGTGTAATTCCATCCAGATCAGAACGCTGACCCAGAGGATGAAGACGAAACGGTTCGTCTTCGCACATGACCTCAATACAGCGTTCAGCGGCATAGCGGATCTTGTCGTTGACAATCGCTTCAAGCTTCTTGCGGACCGTTTCCCGCTCCGTTGCCACATAGGATGAACGGAAGCTCCCATTCTCCAGCGCAGGCCGGGTCAATACCTCACCCAAAAAGGCGAAGGATTCCCCCAGCAGACTTTCCTTGCTTTGGACAAAGGAATCATTGATCGTATCCATCCGAAACTGGACGATCTGATAATCGCCTCTTTTATATACATCAAAACCGAATCCGGCTCCGTATAGTTCCTCCAGACGCTCACGAAACTGGGTAGTCTCCGGATAGGCTGCCGTTCCTCTTCGGAGTACGAACGGAACGAGCGCTGTAGAGGTCACGGTCCCCTCTTCGAGCGGAACACCGGCATACAGTGAGATCGCAAAAGTCTTGAACGCCTTCGTGGGCAGAACATGAATACGCATGCCTGCGGTGCTACCATGCTGGAATACATTATTAGTCAATTCCAAAACTCCTTTACGGCGTGGATAAATACATGCAGCTACTTAAAGTACTTTCCATTCTATACCATTCCAAAGTAAGGAAGCAACCGGAAGCCCGCTCCCGGTTGCTCTTTTCAGAAAAGACTTGAACTTTGGTTCCGGTATTGATCTTTTACATACAGAAGATATGCTCACCGATCTTCTTCACTTGCGGCCGGCTCCAGATCCATTTAGAAGTGGCCGTAACCGGGTTGAAATAATAAAGGCAGCCGCCTGAAGGGTCCCATCCGTTCAATGCCTGCTGAACTGCCTTGCGGGCCTGCTCATTCGGCTCCAGATAAATTTGTCCGTCGGCCACTGCCGTGAAAGCGCCCGGCTGAAAAATAACACCGGATGGCGTATTCGGGAAGCTTGGTGATTTGACCCGGTTTAAGATGACAGCCGCTACAGCCACCTGTCCTTCAAACGGCTCGCCTCTGGATTCGCCATACACGGCATTGGCCATGATTTTAAGATCATTTTCCGACAGTCCCATTGTATTCCCGGATGAAAGCTCTGCCGTATTTTGTTTGCCGCCTGTTTTTGGATTGGCGTTATTTTTATTTTTGGCGGTATTGCCCGGACCTTGAATAGGCTGCGTCGGCTTCCAATTTTTGGTCGCATTATAGAGCTTCAGCTTGGTTTTGGGACCTACGACGCCGTCTGCTTTCATGCCGAATTTCCATTGAAACCACTTTACTGATTTTAGCGTCGATGCTCCGAACTGACTGTCTGTTTTCCCTGCGTAGTAACCCAGAAACTTTAACCGCCCCTGCAATTCGTAAACATCCTGTCCGGAAGCTCCATATTTCACAGGGTTTGTACTAAACACAGGCAGTGCCTCTTCTTCCAGAAGGGGGTTCACTTGTGCGGCGGATAAGGCAATAGGGTGTTTAGTCTGCGCTGTGCTGCGTTCCTGAAAAAGAGTTCCTGCAAACGGCGCGGCTGCAAGAGCCAGCGTCATAACGGCAAATATCCACAGCTTCTGTTTCTTCATAGGGGTTCGCTCTACCTTTCTCTTGTAAGTTCTGCATGGATGGCTAAAGTTAGTATGACGACTGTCTGTGTTTCCTATGCATGCAAAGCTTCAAGGAGAGGATTCTCATTTCCAATGAGAACAATTATCAATTATAATTGGGCAAAAGAAACCTCAGGAGTTGACTGCAATTATGAAATTACAAGACCATATTTTACTCTGGAATCATGCTTCCATTCAAATATTGGATATCCGCCATACTTCTCTCACGACAGGTGAATATTCACCCTCCTACAGACTTCCTGCCAGCGGGTTTTTATTTACAACCCGCGGCCGTGCCCGGGTAATGCTTGATGGCATCCCTTACGATTCCAGTGGATTTCATGTCCTGCATGGAGGCAAAGGAATGAGTCTCGAGCTGCGGCCGGAACAGGATGAGGCGCTGGAATTTTATTTGATTTTGTACAAGGCGTTCCTCTCTCTTCCCAAACACAAGGATCTGATCAAAAGGCACGACAATCCTTTTCATATCCAATATGGACTTGTTCCCGTGAACCCGGCCTTTTTGTTTAAACAAACAGAGATGATGTATACTGCATGGCGCAGCAAAGGTGAACTGCAGCAGCTGCAGATCAAAAGCCTGTTTTATCCTTGGATTTATGAAGTATTGCGGCAGTTGGATGCTCAGGGCATCAAGCAAGTAAAACCGAATTTAATAAATCAGGCTGTCCGCTATATGCACGATTATTATAATGAGCCAATCACGCTGGAGCAGCTGTCAGAAGCACTGGATAGCAGCCCGCGAACCATAACCCGATTATTCAAAAGACATCTGAACACCAGCCCAACCCAGTATCTAATAGGCCTGCGCATGGAAAAGGCGAAGGCCCTGCTGCTTCATACAGAGGCCACTCTTCAGGAAATCGCTGTGAGCATAGGTTATCCTGATGCTTATTATTTTGGACGCATGTTCAAAAAACATTCGGGAACCTCGCCTGTCCGTTACAAAAATGAAGCCAGAATACTATCTGAATGGCCGGAAATGCCATCTTCTATTGCCGGATTTGACATTGTTCCCGCAGAACTTCTTCGTTATATTGACTGTGATAATCATTATCAATATACATACAAAGGAGAATCATTTATGTACAGAAGTACCAAGCCCTCTCTACTGCTCACCCTTATGTTATGTTTCACCATCATGTTAAGCGCCTGCTCTACAGGAGCCGCCAATATGAACACAGCCGGCAGTAGCCCATCCGCCCCGGCCGTTTCACCTTCCGCAGCAGTGAATGCAGCAGCAGTAACGGACAACGCAACAGCAGATGCTGAGATCCGGACAATCTCCACCGTAAAAGGAGAGATAGAAGTCCCGGCCAATCCGCAGCGTGTGGTTGTGTTATATTTACTCGGTGATGTGCTTGCGTTGGGCATAAAGCCCATTGGCGTATCCGATGTATACGAAGGGGCCGCATTCGAGGAGGAGCTGAAGGATGTCCAGAAGCTTGGTGCCTGGTTCGAAGCCAGCCCTGAAGCAGTTCTAGCGCTGAACCCGGATCTGATTATCGTCGCCTCTGAAGAAACCTATGAGACTCTGCACCAGATCGCGCCTACCGTGCTGGTACCGTATGGGGAAATGTCAGCAGAGGAACGCGTATCCTTCATCGGCCAGATTGTAGGCAAGGAACAGGAAGCCGATAAACTGTTCGCTGATTTTCACGCTAAAGTGGAAGAGAGCAAACAAAAGCTGCAGAATGCAGGAATCTACAACAAAACCGTATCCATCATGGAAGGCGGGAAAGACCGCAGCATGGTCGTGGTCAACAGCAAGCAGTTTGGTCGGGGTTCGCAGGTCATTTATGAATATCTGGGTATGAAGGCCCCGGAAATTGTACAGCAAAAAATTGAAGTCTCCACGGGTGCGGATGCACCAGAATCCGTATCCTTTGAGGTCCTGGCCGACTATAGCGGAGATTACATCTTCCGCTCCTCGTATACAGGAATGGCAGACCTCAGCGCCGATCCTTTATGGACCGGTATTCCTGCTGTACAGGAAGGCCACTTAATTAACCTGGATTTTGGCCTCTCCTATTACAGTGACATTTATTCCATGGATGCCCAGCTTGATTATATTGTGGACAGCCTGCTGGCAACCGTGAAGTAACTCTATAAACACTAATGTCCAAAAAGGGCTCTTCTCCATGCAGGTTGTCCTGCTGGAAAAGAGCCCTTCGGCTTACTTTGGTTACGAGCTCATTCGATTATGCTGATACTGTTCCAGAGAGATTAGCACCTCACGCGGCTTGCTGCCCTCGTAAGGGCCGATCACTCCCCGTGCCTCCATGGAATCAATCAGTCGTGCCGCACGGGTATAACCGACACGCATGCGGCGCTGAAGCAATGATACGGATGCCTGCTTGGCTTCTAATACAATTTGAACGGCCTGTTCATATAATTCATCCTGAGGTTCCTGATTATCGGCAGCGGTATCGTCCACTTCGGGAACAAGTGTCTCGTCATAATTCGCTTCCCCCTGGCTGCTGACATATTGTACAATCGTCTCCACTTCCTGATCGCTCATAAAAGCGCCTTGCACCCGGATTGGTTTCGAAGCACCCATCGGCATAAACAGCATATCTCCCCGGCCCAGGAGCTTCTCTGCTCCGGCCATATCGAGGATTGTCCGGGAATCGACCTGTGAGGAGACCCCAAAGGCAATCCGTGACGGAATATTGGCTTTGATGACCCCTGTGATCACATCTACAGAAGGACGCTGGGTGGCAATAATTAAGTGAATGCCTGCCGCCCGGGCCATCTGGGCCAACCGGCAGATCGCATCCTCCACATCCCCCGCTGCCACCATCATCAGGTCGGCAAGCTCGTCCACAATAACTACAATGAACGGCAACACGGCAGCCGGATTATCCTTCATCAGGTTGTTGTAGCCTTCCATATTCCGCGTGCCTGATTTGGAGAAGAGCTCATATCTTTTCTCCATTTCCACGACAATCTTCTTCAAGGCCAAGCTCGCCCGCTTGGGATCCGTAACCACCGGGGCCAGCAAATGAGGAATGCCGTTATATATATTCAGTTCGACCATCTTCGGATCGACCATCAGAAACTTGACTTCATTCGGCTTGGCTTTGTATAGAATACTGGTAATAATGCCGTTAATACAGACAGATTTGCCTGATCCGGTTGCCCCCGCTACCAATAGATGGGGCATCTTCGCCAAGTTGCCAATAATGGTCTGCCCGGAGATGTCGCGGCCAAAAGCGATGGACAGCCTGGACTCGGAGTCCGTGAAAGTTGTCGTTTCCATAACTTCCCGCATCGTCACGATAGATACCTCCGAATTCGGCACTTCAATACCGATGGCCGATTTGCCGGGAATCGGCGCTTCCATCCGGATATCCTTCGCGGCCAGCGCCAGGGCAATATCATCAGTCAAGTTTACAATCCGGCTGACCTTCACACCGATATCCGGCTGAATTTCATACCGGGTTACTGCCGGTCCCCTTACAACCTCAAGCACCTTGGCCCGTACTCCAAAGCTCTCCAGTGTAGCCTCCAGCTTCCTGGCCGTCTGCATATAATCATTCTGGTCGCCAGCTTTGCCTCCATTGTTAGGTTTGGCCAACAGACGGAATGAAGGAAGCTTGTACGGCTTGGGTGGGGGCGGAGGAGGCGGAACGACCACCCCCTCAGGAGACTCACCTAGCAATCCCTCAAGCTCCAGGCTGACCGGTTCACCTTCTTGTGCAGGGGGATCCACCGATGCAGAAGTAGCCTGTACATTCGCTATTGCTGCTTCAGGAGCTTTAAGCCCCCCGCCGCGTGCAGCCGGCGAGAACTCGCTCCATTCCTCTCTGTCCTCATCGTTCAGCCCTTCCGAGCGGATATGCTCGAAGAAATCGCGGATAATCGGAGTAACCGGCTCCAGCTCCTCCTCGAAATCGCCTTCCAGATCGTCGAGCGGAGGATAATCCCTTGAGGCGTTCAGGCCCGAAATAATGGGTCCAGACGCATTTCCTGCCACAAAGGGTTCATCATCATCCTTATACTCTTCATCAGCCTCTTCCGTCCGTATACCCGAAGTCCAGTCTGAAATCCGCTTGAAAAAGAGCGGCTGCTTGCGTTTCGGCAACTGCTGCACTTCTTCCTCGTCGTCCTCCTGTATAACTTGCCTGCGGGAGGTGGCTTTAACCGCTTTTGCCGGTCTGGAATTCACCGGAACAGCCTGCGGACGGTTCGCCGCTCTGAGGCGGATTTCGTCCAGCAGCTTCATGGCCCGCACACGCAGCAGCCCGAAGAGTTCTATATAGGAAAGATTGGTAACCAGCATGAAACTGATTGCAATCATCACGATCATCATCAGCTTAGCCCCGAGGCTTCCGAACAACCACAGCAGCGCAGCATATTCTATCCCGCCGATGTATCCTCCGCTAATATCCTTGCCGAGCATGTACACAGTACTATTGCTCGAACCTGGAGAAAGAGCACCGGATAGATCGTTATGTATTTGTTCCAGCACATTGCCCGGATGCAGCAAAGACAAAGGCCCAAGCTTCTGTTCCATCGAAGATATAGTGCTCATTAGACACAACGAAAGAAAGAGCAGCACCAGGCCCGTATGACGAGTGCTCCAGGAAGACGGCCATTTGCGGTGAATCATAACCATCAAACCATAAAAAATACCGATTAACGGCAAAACAAAATAAAAACGACCCAGAAGATACCCTGCCATGCTTGAGAGTGAACGTCCTACAGCCGCTTCCCCGGACAAAGCAATGACAGAGATCGTAATCAGCAGAATCCCGTAAATTTCATATTTTAAAACACTGCCAAGCAGCACTTTTTTCTTTTTCTTTCTTCGTTTAGCCACACCAGCCACCCCCGGAACAACATTATACCATATAATGGCGTGGCGTACCTATGTTCTCTTTTGTCAGAAAATACATCATTATGTTAAAGAAATAATAGCACCCGGCGAAAGCGCCGGGTCCAGATAACGGTTCAGGGGACAGTGGAGCAGCCTGACTATACGGGCTTGCCCCTGCTCCAGCGGCTCAACCTGCATCAGCATCCCCTGATAAGTGACTTCCCGGGTCACTGTAGCGGCCCGGATTGCCCCTTCCCAGACCTGCTCCATCGGCGTTACGGTATACAGGATCATTGTGTTAACCCCCCTTGCAGGGTTAAGTCTGTAGCCCCGGTGCGTTCTTGTGCGGTAATCATGCCGTTTAACCTGGCCAAAGCTGCACCGATTCCCCCTACCTCATCCATTAGTCCATATTTGACCGCATCGGCTCCGCCTACGGCAGTTCCGATATCACGGTTCAGTTCCCCGGTCTGGAACATCAGGTCTTTAAATTGCTTTTCTGTAATCCGGGAATGGGAAGTGACGAACTTCACTACGCGTTCCTGCATTTTCTCCATGTATTCAAAGGTCTGCGGCACTCCGATGACCAGGCCGTTCATCCGGATGGGATGAATGGTCATTGTCGCACTCTCCGCAATGATTGAATAGCTCGAAGATACCGCAATCGGCACCCCGATACTATGGCCTCCGCCAATAACGACAGTCACCGTTGGTTTGGACAGGGAGGCAATGATCTCCGCAATCGCCAGACCCGCTTCCACGTCTCCGCCAACCGTATTCAGCACAATCAGCAAACCCTTGATATTCTTGTTCTGCTCGGCAGCCACCAGTTGGGGAATGATGTGCTCATATTTCGTTGTTTTGTTGTGTGGCGGCAGTACAAAATGACCTTCAATTTGCCCGATAATCGTCATGCAAAAGATTTCCGGCTCACTACTGGGAACCACAGTTTGCCCCAGTTCTTTAATAGCCCCTATCGTGCCCGGAGGCATTACTTCACTGATTTCGGGTCTGCCTTCACCGGGACTCACTTCTTTATTGTTGCCTGGGGTCGTTCTTTCTGTATAATCCATTGATCGCAGCTCTCCCTTTCCGCTTGCAGCTTCTTTTGCTGCAGCCATGCTAACTTTGCTTAGTATGACATTTCAGCGCTGCGCATTATGCAAGGGAAGCCATAAAAGTATATTTACTGCACACAAAAAGCCTCTCTCACCCGGAAACCGTCCAATATTCCCGGGGAGAAGAGGCTTAATGCCTGACACTATATTTTAAGGAGAGGTTTCTCCTCAGACTTCCATAATAATTGGCAAGATCATCGGTCTGCGGCGTGTCTGCTCATAGAGGAAACGGCCGAGTGAATCTTTGACACTTGTCTTAAGTGAAGCCCATTCGTTGACTTTCTCACTCATGAGACGCTGCAGTGTGCTGGAAACAATTCGGTTAGCCTCATCCAGAAGTCCTTCGGACTCCCGTACGTACACAAATCCGCGGGAAATAATATCAGGGCCGGAGACAATCGCTCCATTCTGCTTGCTTAAGGTAACAACCACCACCAGAATACCATCCTGTGACAGCAGCTTGCGATCACGCAGCACAATGTTGCCTACATCGCCTACACCCAATCCGTCAATCAGCACGTTACCGGCTGTAACTTTACCGGCTTTACGGGCAGCACCGCTCTGGATTTCAACAATTTCACCAATTTCTGTGATGAAGATGTTGCTTGGATCAACGCCAACCGATTCTGCGAGCAACGCATGTTTGCGCTGCATCCGGAATTCACCGTGAATCGGAATGAAGTATTTTGGCTTCATCAGATTCAGCATGAGCTTCAGCTCTTCCTGGCTGCCGTGACCTGATACGTGAACGCCGGAATTGGAGCCGCTGTAAATAACATTGGCGCCCAAGCGGAACAATTCATCGATCGTGCGTCCAACATATTTCTCGTTCCCCGGAACCGGAGTTGCCGCGATAATAACAGTATCTCCTGGCATAATGTCAACCTTGCGGTGGCTCGAACGAGCCATCCGTGTCAATGCGGACATCGGCTCGCCTTGACTTCCTGTGCAGAGGACAACGACGCGGTTACCGGCCATTCTGTTCATTTCTTCAGGCTCAATCAGCATGCCGTCCGGTACGTTCAGATACCCGAGTTCGGAAGCGATGGTTACTACGTTCACCATACTGCGTCCAATTACGGTGATCTTGCGTCCAGTGGATTCTGCAGCATTTACCACCTGCTGAATCCGGTGCACGTTGGAAGCGAATGTCGCTACGACAACACGTTGCTCTGCTTTGCGGAAGATATCTTCCAGAACGATGCCGACATTCTTCTCCGAAGGAGTGAAACCCGGTTTCTCAGCGTTGGTGCTGTCCGACATCAGGGCCAATACACCCTTTTGGCCAATTTCAGCCATGCGGTGCAGATTGGCAAACTGACCGTTGACCGGCGTGTGGTCAAATTTGAAGTCTCCGGTATGCACTACATTGCCTTCCGGTGTTTCAATGCATACACCGACAGAATCCGGAATACTGTGATTGGTTCTGAAGAAGGTCACTGTCAATGAGTTACCGAGCTGAATTTCTGAATCTTCGTTAATCAGAATTCGTTTGGTTTCTCCCAGCAGATTCGCTTCTTTCAGTTTGTTCTCCACCAGTCCGAGCGTAAGTCTGGTTCCGTACACCGGCACATTCAAATTCTTCAGTACATAAGACAGACCACCAATGTGATCCTCGTGTCCGTGTGTAAGTACAATTCCTCTTACTTTGTCACGGTTCTCTGTCAAATACGAGATATCAGGAATTACAATGTCAATCCCGAGCATATCCTCTTCCGGGAACTTCAAACCGGCATCTACGACTACAATGTCGGACCCGTATTGAACGACATACATGTTTTTCCCGATTTCTCCGACTCCGCCCAAAGCGAAAATCGTCAATTTATCGTTGTTGTTTTTTTTGGACAAATGAATCTAACCCTCCTATGATGTTGGACGTCATACTTTTATTTTGTAAAAACAATACTTCATTATTTCAGCGGCGCTGAACACATTCTTCAAACAGCTGATAGTTTCCGGCAGTCAACAAGGAAATTCCGAAAGTCTGTAAAATGGGCAATGCGAAAGCTCCCGATTCCGGGCAGTAAAGTTCTCTTGAAGCGGACAAACGCCGTCAAATTTCACCGCCGCGCCCCTCGCGCGAAGCCCCGGGCACCGTATCACAGACTCATCCAGGGACCTATCCTGTCTCACAATGTACTACATTGACGGAAGATTACCGCATATTTAATTTTAACCGCACTCAGTCACTTAACAACATTATACATGATTTTTTTGTCAAAAGACAAGTCATGGCAATCTTTATCGTTATTCTTTCCTTATTTTAACCTAAAAAATCACATCAGAAGAAACAGCTTCGGGTGAAGACCCTACGGGTCCGGAGGGTTTTTCCGATCACTGTTAAAGCCCGATTTCTTTATCAAAAGGATTAGCAGATTGAGTCTCTTTTAGAGAACGCAAAATAGCGATTCTCCAAATAAAGGAGAATCGCTGCTTTGCTGAACTTTTCGTTATCCAAACAGATAAAGGCACTGGAAGAGCATATACTGCTTGGGAATTTCTTTTATTTAACTTATATCGCAAAGTAATTACGCGTGCGGCTCCAGCAGCTTTGTGATGAAATCAGCCTCTGCAGCTGTAGGCGCGATTAAAGGCAGTCTGACCGAACCTACAGGGACACCTCGCAGTCCAAGCGCATATTTCACTGCCGAAGGATTCGGCAGTGGCTCCGGACATTCGAACAAGCCCTTGAATACCGGGAACAGCTTGCGGTGAATCTCTGCGGCCCGTGTCACATGACCGGCATTAAAGGCAGCGATCATCTCGGACATCTGGCTACCCACTATATGGCTCGCCACACTGATAATGCCGTATCCGCCAACCGCAAGCGCGGGCAGACCGGCGGAATCATCTCCTGTATACACGCGAAAATCAGCCGGACACCCCGCCGCAATCTGCGTGATATGATCCACGGAAGCACATTCCTTGGTAGCGGTTATATTCGGAATTTCTGCCAGCCGGAGTGTAGTGGCTACTGACATGCATACCCCGGTACGGCCGGGAACATTGTACAAAATAACCGGAAGAGTGGTTGATGAAGCAATAGCTGCAAAATGCTGATACAGCCCCTCCTGATTAGGCTTATTGTAATAAGGAACGACGAGCAGGACACCGTCCACGCCGATTTTTTCGGCTTCCCCAGTCAAATGAACCGAATGCCGGGTGTTATTGCTGCCCGTACCGGCAATGACCTTGCAGCGGCCTGCTGCCTTTTCCAGGACAAAAGAAAACAGCTTGAGCTTCTCCTCATCACTAAGTGTCGGGGATTCGCCGGTTGTTCCGCAAACGACCAGAGCTTCAGATTTCTGTTCTGTAATCAAATATTCAACAAGCTGAGAAGTGACTTCCCAGTTGATTTCTCCATCCCCGTCAAACGGGGTTACCATGGCTGTGATCAGTTTCCCGAAATCCACTTGAATTCCTCCTTGTCAGCGGTGTAATTCAAACTCGGTATGCAATGCACGGAGCGATTGCACCATATCTTCTTTTTTCACTAATACCCAAATGGTGGTATTGGAGTCGGCCGATTGCAGAATCTGGATATTCTGTGTGCTGAGCGCTTCTACGATCCGGGCCATAATTCCAGGCACGCCATTGATTCCGCCGCCAATCACGGAGACCTTGGCACAGCCGGACAAGCTTTTTGGACGAAGCCCCATCTCCTGCAGAGCGGCAATTGCCTTCTCGGATTTATCATCCATAACCGTATAGAGGGCTTCGGTTGGTGTCACATTGATAAAATCTACGCTGATGCCGTTGTTGGCCATGCCTTTAAAAATTTGCAGCTGTACACCCGTGCCGTTCCCGTCCGGGCATTCAACAGAAATTTGTGTAATATTGCTGACATAGGCGATTCCCGTAACGAACCGATCCACAATCCCGGCCTGCACATCGTTGAAGCCTTCGGGATTCGTAACCAGTGTGCCCTCCAATTCGGAAAATGTGGAACGTACGCGTACCGGAATTTGGGCCTGCATGGCAATTTCCACAGCACGGGGATGAATGACTTTGGCTCCCTGGTGGGCCATATTGCAGATTTCGGTGTAACTGACATAAGTAAGGGGTCTCGCATCCTCCACAATCCGCGGATCGGCAGTAAGTATCCCGTTAACATCGGTGTAAATGTCGACCATATCCGCACGCAGTGCCGCCCCCAGGGCCGTAGCCGAGGTATCGCTTCCCCCGCGGCCAAGAGTCGTGAAATCACCGGCTTCGGTTTGACCCTGAAACCCGGTTACAATCACCACTTTTTGCTCCCGCAGTTCGCGGAGCACGCGTTCGGGACGCACATCCAGAATTCTTGCATTCCCATAGCTGCTATCCGTCAGGAATCCAGCCTGTGCACCCGTTAATACGGTGGCCGGGATTCCTTCCTGCTCCAGCAGTCCGCAGAGTGTTGTGGCGGAGATAATCTCACCGCAGCACATTAGCAGATCCTTCTCACGGTCTGCCAGGGCGTCGCCGTTCTGAACGGCCAAATCGAGCAGTGTATCGGTCGCATAGGGTTCCCCTCTGCGGCCCATGGCTGAAACTACGATCACCAGGCTATAACCGCTGCCCAGCTCTCTTTTGACGTGGCGGATGACATGTTCCCTAGCCTGAGGCGTGGAAAGTGAAGTTCCGCCAAATTTTTGCACCAAAATACCCATGTATAATTCCTCCATTACTATCCCAACAAATACAATTATATTAGCGCATTGCGATGACTTGCAGCAAGGAACGTTTTCTCACAAGCTCCAACGTTCAAGTCTATTTCACACAAATAAATAGTTGAACCGCCCTCAATCAGGAGGACGGCATGACTATTCTTAAGCTGACCCAGGCAGGCCCGGGTCAGTTCTTGTATGTGCTATGCGGAATGAAACCGCTGGATTATCATGGGCTGCAGCTGACTGCCTTGAAGCGCCGCGTAGCATGCTTCGGGGATCAGCTCCATGCGTGCCACAAGCGAGTTCGGCTTATTCTCCGGATTATCCTGGCCAAAGGGAACAAAATAAATATGCTTTGCTACCAGCAGCTTTGCAATGTTCGCGGCATTCAGGCCCAGGCCGTCATTGGTCGAAATGGCCAGCACCAAGGGACGGCCATTGCGCATCTGCGATTTTGCCGCCATGAGTACTGGACTATCCGTCATGGCATTTGCCAATTTGCTTGTGGTGTTGCCCGTGCAGGGCGCAATCGTCAGCACATCCAGCAGCTTTGAAGGTCCCAGCGGTTCTGCTTCAACAATTGTAGAAATAATATCATTCCCTGTTATATCTTTCAACTGTTTCAACCAATTTTCCGATGTGCCAAAACGGGTATCCGTTGCCAGCACCGACCCGGAAACAATGGGGACCACGTTTGCACCGCTATCCATAAATCGCTGAATCTGCGGCATAACTTCAGCAAACGTGCAGTGAGAGCCGGTAATCGCATAGCCGACTGTTTTTCCGTGGAAGTCCATATTATTCATCTCCCCTGATTATAATCTCCTCCGACAGTGACTGTATCAGCGCATTGGCCATGATAATTCCCGCAGTCTTCGGAGCCACCATACCGGGAAGGCCCGGCGCCAGCATCGCTTTGATCCCCCGCTTCTCGGCATAGCGGAAATCGCAGCCTCCCGGCGCAGAAGCCAGGTCGATCACAACGCAATGCTTGGGAATCCGCGAGAGCACCTGCGCCGTAATAATCATGCTGGGAATGGTATTGAAGATGAGATCTACGTCAGGCGCATGCTGCACCAGTTCTCCGGTCATAAACGGCTTCCAGCCCATTTCCTCCGCACGGGCAAAATGCTCCTGCTTGCGTACACCCACCTTCACTTTTGCCCCCAGCCCCTGCAGGCTTCTTGCCATAGTAAAACCGGTTCTGCCCATTCCCAGCACCATAGCCGTGGAGCCGTGAATGGTGAAATCGGTTTGCTGGATCGCCATAACCAACGCTCCCTCAGCTGTAGGGATCGAGTTATAAATCGCCACATCGTCCCGGCTCAGCAGTTCGGTGAGCTTGAGTGAATGCTTGGCGCACAAGCTGCGCAAATAGCTTTTGGCCATTCCGGTATAGACTGAGCAGTGAGACGGCAAAGCAGCCAGGTGCTCCTCCAGTAATTGCAGCCCCTGTGATGAGAATACCGCGCTTATCTTTCCTACATCATCACAACCGACCGTAGGCAGCACAAGGACATCTGCATCGTTAAGCAGTTCCACCGACATTTGTTCCAGGCTAACCCCTGGGCAGGGGGATTCCCATTTGTCGAACCCGGCAGCGCTTACCGTCGCATCCATTTCCACACATTTCCGTATCACTTCAAGCTGTCTTGCGTCCCCGCCCAGGAACACGATCCTGACGCCAGTAAGCATAGGGATGACGCTCCTTTCAACACTCTAGACTATAGAGCATCTTATGCTGGGCATTCGGGATGGGTGAAGCGCGGAGCTGAAATCGCCGGTTCGCGCGCAAAAAAAGCTTGCAGACCGGGCACCCTGCTGGGCTCAGTTTCTGCAAGCTTTGTGTCAAGATCCTATGGGCAGCGGCCTATTTCCCCGTGTGGCCGAAGCCTCCGGCACCGCGCTGTGTTTCGGACAACTCCTCTACCTGCTCAAGAGTAACTGCCGGTACAGCCTGAAATACCATTTGGGCAATACGCTCATTGCGGGCGATGGCAAAGGGTTCTTGCCCAAGGTTAATCAGCAGCACCTTGATCTCCCCGCGGTAGTCCGCATCGATCGTCCCCGGTGTATTCAGACAGGTAATGCCGTGCTTCAGTGCAAGTCCGCTGCGCGGGCGAATCTGTGCCTCCAGGCCATCCGGCATCGCCAGTGAGATCCCCGTTGGAATCAATGCGCGCGCGCCCGGCTCCAGAACAACTTCTTCCGCAACTGCTGCGTACAGGTCATAACCTGAAGCCTGCTCGGACATTTTGCGGGGCAAAAGTACATCTTCATTCCCAGGCAGTTTATGAATTTGAACGTAATAAGACAAGATCATCTCTCCTAACATTGGCAATAGCTTTATCTGAAGAGCCTACCATGGCCATGGCCAGGGGCTCAGCGAACATAAGGTCTAGCACACGGTTAATATCATCCATCGTTACATCCTGGATTCTCGCGATCATATCGTCCAGCGTGTTATGTCTTCCAAGCATCAGCTCATTTTTACCGATGCGGTTCATTCGGCTGCTGGTGCTTTCCAGGCTGAGAATCAGGCTGCCCTTCAATTGTTCCTTGCCTTTGCGAAGCTCCTCTTCACTCAGTCCCTTGACCGCCAGCTCCTGCAGCATCTCTTTGGTCAGCTCCATGACCTCTTTAGTCTGCTTTGGTGCAGTCCCCGCATAAACAGTGAACAGCCCGCTGTCTGCCTGAGAACTGTGATATGAATAAACGGAATAAGCCAACCCGCGTTTTTCACGGATTTCCTGGAACAAGCGCGAGCTCATCCCCCCGCCGATTGCGTTGTTAAGCAGGGCCATCGCATATTGCAGCGGGTCCCCTGTCTTCACGCCCGGAAGCGAGAGGCAGATATGATTCTGCTCTGTTTTTTTACGGTGAAACAGCAGATCTCCTTTAAATTCCGGCGGCGTCAGCGGCATTTCAGAACCATGATTGGCAAACGAACCAAAATGCTGCTCCAGCAGGTCAATCAATCCGTCATCTATATTCCCGGCAACGCTGATTACTGTATTCTCAATCGTGTATTGCTCGTTCATATAAGAGCGTAGATCATCCGGAGTCATGCCCTTCAGCCGTTCCTTCAGACCGAGAATGGAATAAGCCAGCGGATGCTCCCCGTATGCCGCCGCACACATGAGGTCATGCACCAGATCATCCGGAGTATCCTCGCACATGGAGATTTCTTCAAGGATTACATTTTTCTCTTTGGCCAGCTCTCCGGCATCCAGCTGAGAGCTAAAAAACATATCGGCGAGCACATCCACCGCAATCGGCAAATGCTCATCGAGCACTTTGGCATAATAACACGTGTATTCCTTGGACGTGAATGCATTGACATTGCCGCCAATCGCATCGAACTGCTCGGCAATATCCTTGGCGCTATACCGGTCCGTCCCCTTGAAAAGCATATGCTCAACAAAATGCGAAATCCCGTTGTTCAGCAAATTCTCATTGCGTGAGCCGGTCTTCACCCAGATGCCGAAGGAAATGGAACGTCCCCCCGGGATTTTGTCCAGTACTACCCGCAAACCGTTCTTCAATACTATTTTTTCCAATATGATTATCCTCCTGGCAAAAGCCTGTATCTATCTTCGTTACTGCCGCGTGCCTTTTATCCTACCAGAAACAGGAGGCTCACTCAACATCTGAAGGCATCACACGCTCTGCTGACAGCGTTTGGCTGACGGTACCCAGGTGTAACCCTTTTTGCTTGATGCCCTTAATCATGCCCTCCAGGGCTTGTGAGGAGGAAGCTGTCGGATGCATCAGGACAAGGGTGCCTGGCTCTGCCATAGTTGTTATTTTGGCGATAATGGATGCCGGCGAAGGATTCCGCCAATCTACCGTGTCTACGGTCCACAACACCGTTCTCAGCCCCAGACTTGCAGCGATCTCAACAGTCTGCTGGTCAAAATCGCCAGAAGGCGGCGCGAACCAGGTATTGGTCACACCGAGTGATTGTTCGAGCAGCGTTTTGGTCTTCTCAATCTCCGCAGTTGCCCGTGCGCGGCTGAGTGTGCTCATATTCGGATGCGTGTACGCATGATTCTCCATCTCATGTCCCCGCTTCAGCATTTCTTTGGCGAGTTCCGGATTTTTGGCTAACCAGCTGCCGTCCAAAAAGAACGTGACCTTCACATTCTCCTTGTCCAAAATATCGAGCATCGGCACAATATATGAATTGCCCCAGGCCACATTAATCATCAAGGAAACCATCGGTTTGGCGGGATTCCCGCGATAGATCGGCTGCGGTCCCAGATCATCAAGTGAAATCCGGGGTTTCGTCTGGCGGTACACATATTTCACAGAGGTATTTGGTGCCTGCAGCAGCGCATTGCGGTATGTAGTCTCTACGTCTACTTCCAGCCCGTTATACCCCGGAATTGCCTTCCACACACGGTCAACCACTGCATCTACCGGAGACACCTTTAATTCGGCAGCGGCGTTCTCTATCTTCCCACGGAGGGCATCAGAGTGTTGATCCGGTACATTTGCCCACACAGACATTACCTGCTGCGGCTTGACTTGGGCCAGCATGTCCTTTACGGGATCCAAGCTGCTCCCGATTCCTATAACAATCGCTATAACGGCCAGCACTACTGCCACTTTTTCGGTCTTCATGACAAATTCCTCCCTGGACAAAACGGTTTCCTGTACCGCCATTGCAGCAGGTGCAAGACGCTTTGTCCCAACCTATGAAAGATGAGAGGAAATTATGCATGAAGCTCTAGGAGCGGCATCCGGAGCGATCACAGACTCCAACCGGATTCAGGCACTTCCCGACGGTAAAAAAGAGCCAGAACGTTATACGCCTCTGCCTCTCTTTAATCTCATGCAATTTTATCGGCCGTATGCAACAAAGCTTAGGCTTTAGCTCCGGCTTCCGAAGTCAATACCGCTTTACGAGACAGGTTCACGCGGCCCTGCTGATCGATTTCGGTAACTTTTACGGTGATGGTATCTCCGATGGCTACAACATCCTCCACCTTTGCCACACGCTCCGTAGACAACTGGGAGATGTGTACCAAACCGTCCTTGCCCGGAATTAATTCGACAAATGCGCCAAATTTCTCGATCCGCCGCACTGTGCCCACATAAATTTCGCCGACTTGAACTTCGCGCACAATACCTTCGATGATTGTACGGGCTTTTTGAATCATCTCTTCGTCGGAAGAACCGATGAAGACCCGGCCATCTTGTTCGATATCAATTTTCACGCCGGTTTCTTCGATGATTTTGTTGATAATCTTACCACCGGCACCGATAACATCGCGGATTTTGTCCGGATTGATATTGATGATGATGATCTTGGGCGCATATTTGGACAAATTCGGTCTCGGCTCGGAAATGGCCTCATTCATTTTGCCCAAGATGAACATCCGTCCTTCTTTGGCCTGCTGCAGGGCATCTTGAAGAATGTTGCGGTCGATGCCGTCAATTTTGATATCCATCTGGATCGCGGTTACACCTTCTGCTGTACCTGCTACCTTGAAGTCCATATCGCCCAGGTGATCTTCCATTCCTTGAATGTCCGTCAGGATAGAGACATGTTCTCCGTCTTTGATCAGACCCATTGCAACGCCGGCTACAGGGGCTTTAATCGGCACACCCGCATCCATCATTGCCAGTATGCTGGCACAAATGCTGGCCTGGGAAGTGGAGCCGTTGGATTCGATCGCTTCGGAAACCAGGCGAATGGTGTACGGGAATTCAGTTTCGCTAGGAATGACTTTGGACAACGCGCGTTCACCAAGTGCTCCATGGCCGATCTCGCGGCGTCCCGGTGCTCTTAGAGGACGGGCTTCCCCTACGCTGAACGGAGGGAAGTTGTAATGGTGCATGAAGCGTTTCGTTTCGGCCAGATCAATCCCGTCCAGAATCTGCACGTCTCCAAGTGCGCCAAGTGTACATACGCTAAGAATTTGCGTTTGGCCGCGGGTGAACAGACCGGAACCGTGTGTACGCGGCAGCAGGCTTGTATCACATTCAATCGGACGGATTTCATCCAGCTTACGTCCATCCGGACGAATCTTGTCATGGGTAATCAGACGTCTGACTTCATCTTTTACTATATCATGCAGCACTTCCTTGACATCTTTGAGAAGTTCAGGTGTTTCTATGTATTTCTCTGCGAAATACGCCACCGCTTCATCGTTGACAACATCAATTGCTTCCTGACGTGCATGCTTCTCGGCAATTTTGACGGCTTCCACCAGGCGGCTTTCGGCAAAGGCCCGAACCTCCGAATTTACATCCGCGTTCACTGCGTGAAGCTTCACAGCCATTTTTTCTTTACCGGCCAATTTGACCAGTTCTTCAATGGTTGCAACGATTTTGCGTACTTCCTCATGTCCGAACATAATCGCTTCAAGCATAACCGACTCCGGCACTTCATTCGCTTCTGCCTCAACCATCATAATCGCATCTTTGGTTCCTGCTACCACAACATAAATATCGCTGTCCGCTTGCTGGGCAATATCCGGATTAATGATGAATTCGCCATTGATCCGTCCTACGGCTACTCCGCCGATCGGCCCGTTGAAAGGCACATCAGAAATACTGAGTGCTGCGGAAGTACCGATCATGGCAGCAATCTCCGGTGCACAGTCCTGATCCACACTCATGACAAGGTTCAGCACCTGCACATCATTACGGAAACCTTCCGGAAACAGCGGGCGAATCGGACGGTCCGTCAGGCGGCTTGACAGAATCGCTTTCTCACTCGGTCTGCCTTCCCGTTTGATAAAACCGCCGGGGATTTTGCCCACCGCGTACAATCTTTCCTCATAGTTAACTGTAAGCGGAAAGAAATCCAGATCCTTCGGTTCCTTCGAAGCAGTAACCGTACACAATACAGAAGTATCACCATAACGCACCATCACGGCTGCGTTCGCTTGCTTGGCCAACCGGCCCGTTTCCAGCACAAGGCGTCTGCCGCCCAGCTGCATTTCCACACGTTGTTCCATAAAGTCCCTCCTTGAATAGTAGTAGACCCGCTGTTCTACACAGCAGGTTTAGGCGATAGTCTAAACAAAACACACAACCTCTGTCTCTAAAGCCAGAAGGCCGCACTATATGCAACTAAAGAAAAGCATCAAATGATGCTTTGTATGAAAAGCTTCTTGTGAAAGTATCCCCTTATTTTCAAAAAGCAACCCGGCTGTCCCGCTGTCGCTCGTAAGAAGGACATACGGTATACAACCAGGCTGCTTTAAGGGTAATCTTATGGAAAATTAACGACGCAATCCCAGTCTTTCGATCAGGGCGCTGTAACGTCTGATGTCTTTGTTCTTCAAATACGCCAGCAGTTTACGACGTTGTCCAACCATCTTGAGCAGTCCGCGACGAGAGTGATGATCCTTCTTGTGCGTACGCAAGTGGTCAGTCAAATTAACGATGTTCTCCGTAAGGATAGCAACTTGCACCTCTGGGGATCCAGTATCGGATTCATGAGTTTTGTGCTCGTCAATCAATTGATGTTTACGTTCTTGAGTCAATGCCATCCTGTTCACCTCCTTCATTATAATCGCCAGTAGCCTCGTCGCCGTCGGTGAGAACGAGCAACCAAGCTAAGGTTATGATGCTGATATTTCCAGCAACGTTAATCAGTATAGCATCTTCGGGGATAAAAGTAAACGGCTTGTCAGACGCCCTTTATGAATTAGTGCCCAGAAGCTTTTTGGCCGTTTCCGCATCATCGCCAATTTGGGCAATCAGGGCCTGTATGGATTCAAATTTGCGCTCGGGACGAATGTAAGCCACAAGTTCAACTTTAAGCTCCTTGTCATACAAATCCCCCTCAAAGTCGAATACATGCACCTCAAAGCTGGGGGCAATCATTCCTTCATGAAAGGTAGGCTTAACGCCAACATTCATTACGCCAAACAGCAATGTATTGTTAAAAAATACTCTGACTGCATATACACCTTTGGCGGGAACGACAAAATGTTCTTCAAGCTGAAGGTTTGCCGTGGGAAAACCAATGGTCCGTCCCCGCTTCTCTCCATGCCCTACCGTACCGCGCAGATGATAGCAGCGGCCAAACCAGTCGTTGGCGGTTGCCAGCTCTCCATTTTGCAGACTTTTACGAATGCCCGAGCTGCTCACCTTCACTCCATCAATCAGGAAGGGAGGAACGGTCTCCACATTCATAACGCCTTGCCCCAGTGCCCGGAGCATGTCTGCATCGCCTTCGCCCTGATAACCAAAGCGGAAATCAAATCCGACGACAGCCGTTACAACCTGCAGCGGCAACAGCATTACGGAGACGAAATTTTGCGGACTCACTCTGGAAAGCTGCTCATTAAATTCAACAATATACAAAATATCAACACCCATACCGGCGAGCAGCTCCTGCTTGTCTGGCTGAGGCGTCAAATATCCTTCATAATCACCTTTGCCCATCACATCCTTCGGATGGGGATGAAAGGTCATCACTGCAGCCGGTACGCCTTCTTTGCGGGCCAGCGCTACAGCAGAAGTAATAACACTGGCATGTCCACGGTGCAGGCCGTCGAACTGGCCCAGAGCAACCACTTGCGGCTGTGCCCATTCTGCCGCTGTCTCCGGCGGCACGGGATAGGTTAACGTTACGGTTCTCACCCTGTTTTCCACCTACAATTCACTTGGGTTAGTTATGGACTACACTTGCGCAAACACTTTGACCGGGGTAATTGCCCCGGATTCATCCCGGGCATATATGCCCAGAAATTCATCCTGAGCATCGTACAACCGGAAATGACCGCTTTCCTTCACTTCAGGCGCCACATAACGCAAGGACAAGCGCTGGCCCTGCAATGCAGCTTTCCGCTTGTCATCCATTACCGTATGCCGTGGCAGATGGGTAATCGCCGCATCGGCAGCAATGAGATGAGCCTCAAGCGTTCCGGCTTCCTTGTGCTCAGCGATCTCTTCAAGCGTTAGACAGTGGCTGGCTGTAATTCCCGCCGACATGGTCCGGGTTAGTTCAACCATCACACCCGGCAGTCCCAAAGCACGGCCTATATCCACACAAAGTGTGCGGATATAGGTCCCTTTGGAACAAAGCACCCGGAAGGTAATATCAGGGTAAGCGCCACTCCACTTCATCTCTGTCATTTCAATTTCATAAATTTCAACTTCACGGCTTTTGCGTTCTACGGTTTTGCCTTCTCTGGCGAGTTCATATAGACGTTTGCCATCCACCTTCACCGCAGAGTACATGGGAGGCACCTGGGAGATTACCCCTTTGAATGTAGCCAGGACAGCCCGGATCTCGTCTTCTGTCACATGAACCTCGTCTACCGTCTGCGTAATGGTACCGGTGAGGTCCTCCGTATCACTGGATAATCCCAGCCTGAGGGTAGCCACATATTCCTTGGGCAATTCCTGAATGTATTCAACTACCCGGGTGGCCCGCCCCAGACAAAGCGGCAGGACGCCTGTAACCTGTGGATCAAGAGTCCCTGTATGTCCTATCCGCTTCATGCCCAAAATACGACGGGCTTTGGCAACCACATCATGGGAAGTGAACCCTGCCGGCTTATAAACAGCCAGAACTCCTGTGTACTCACTCATAGATGACGTCTTACCTCCTCCAGCACCAGTGGAATGACCTGTTCCAGCGTCTGTTCGATACGGGCACCCGCTGCGCGGGTATGACCGCCTCCGCCGAAGGTCTGGGCCAGAGCGGCTACATCTACTCTGCCTGCGGAACGCAGGCTGACTTTAACCGCATGTTCATGAATGACTTTGAACAAAATCCCCACTTCCACCCCTTGAATATTGCGCGGATAGTTGACGATTCCCTCCAAGTCTTCATTGGCGGCACTGCAGTTTGCCATATCCTCCGGTGTCACATAAACATAGGCAATATCGCCTTCAGGGGACAGCTGCAAGGTATTTAATGCCCGGTTCAGCACTTTTACCTGAGCGAGTGTCATTTCTTCAAGCAGCGTTTCCGCTAGCTCCGGACCGTTCACCCCAAGGGCCAGCAGCTCGGATACGGCTGCCATAACTTTGGGTGAAGTATTGGTATAGCGAAATCCGCCGGTATCGGTCAGAAGCCCTGTGTAAATGGCAGTGGCTATATCCACATCCCACTCAACATCAAACGTTTGGAGCAGATCGAACAGAATTTCTGCCGTAGCCGCAGCATCCGGCTTAATCAGGTTCACAAAACCGTAGCCGTTATTTGTTGGATGATGATCTATGTTCAGAATAAGCGCATCCTCAGCAAAATACTGCTGGGTCAGACCTACCCGCTGGAAATCGGCACAATCGACACAGATGACATTTTTGAAAGTCCCAGACATTTCAGTGTCCGCCATGTTGACAATTTCGTCCGAGTGCCATAAGTATTCCATCCGTTTGGGGATGGGGCCTTCATTAAGCATCGAATATTTTTTGCCCAGACATGAGAGAAGCCAGCCCACCGCGAGGGTGGAGCTGACTGCATCTCCGTCCGGCTGAACATGCGACACTACAAGGTAATCGTCGTGTTCCAGCAGAAACTTACGGGTCTGCTGGAGACTTTGTTCATAGCTCTGCATTCGCCGTCTCCTTTTAAAAAAAGCTTACCTGCCTATTCATTCTTTCCGAGTTCACCCAGCAGCTTCTCAATATGGCTGCCGTATGCTACGGATTCGTCAAACTTGAAGATCAGCTCCGGCGTATGCCGGAGGCGGATCGCCTTGCCAAGCTCGGAACGGAGAAAGCCATTGGCTTTCTCGATAGCCTTTAGCGAGTCCGTTTTCTGCTCTTCATCCCCGAAGACGCTAAGGTATACTTTAGCCTGTGACAAATCGTTGGTCACATCTACACCGGTTACCGTAACAAAGCCAATGCGGGGGTCCTTCAGTTCCTTTTGGATAAGCTGGCTCAGCTCTTTCTTAATCTGTTCACCAACACGTCCAGCTCTTATCTTAGACATTCCAATTCACCTCTTTGCTTAGCGCTCAACAGTTTCCATAATGAACGCCTCGATAATGTCGCCCTCTTGGAGCTCATTATAGCGTTCCAAAGTTATGCCGCATTCATAACCTTGCGCGACTTCTTTAGCTTCGTCTTTAAAGCGTTTCAAGGTGTCAATTTTACCCTCGAATACAACGATGCCGCTGCGGATCAAGCGCATTTCAGCATTTCTGGTAATTTTGCCGGAAGTAACCATACAACCTGCAACGGTACCCACTTTGCTGATTTTGAAGACACTGCGCACTTCGGCGTGGCCGATAATGCTTTCTTTATAGATGGGATCAAGCATCCCTTTCATGGCACTTTCAATTTCCTCAATAACATTATAGATAATGTTATGCAGGCGAACATCCACTTTTTCCTGCTCAGCTGCTGCTTTGGTCTGCGCATCGGGACGAACGTTAAAGCCGATCACGATCGCATTGGAGGCTGCCGCAAGCGTAATATCGGATTCCGTAATGGCACCGGCACCGCTGTGAATAATCTTCACGCGCACACCTTCCACTTCGATCTTGGCCAAAGAGCCTTTAAGCGCTTCGACGGATCCCTGTACATCGGCTTTGATAATCACGTTCAGGTCTTTGATCTCGCCATCCTTGATATGCTGGAACAGATCATCCAGAGTAACACGGGTATTAACGTTAAGCTCGGATTGACGCTGGGAAGTCGAACGTCTGTCCGCAATGGCACGGGCTTTACGTTCGTCTTCGAAGGCCATAAACGGATCTCCGGCTTGCGGAACCTCAGTCAGACCGGTAATTTCTACCGGAGTAGACGGACCTGCTTCTTTAATCTTGCGTCCCTTATCATTCACCATGGCGCGTACACGTCCGAAGCAGTTACCTGCTACGAATGCATCCCCGACTTTCAGGGTACCATTCTGTACGAGAATACGTGCAACAGGTCCACGGTTCTTGTCAAGTTCAGCTTCAATGACTGTACCGCGCGCCCGTTTGTCAGGATTCGCCTTGTACTCATTCACTTCAGCTACGAGCAGGATCATTTCCAGCAATTCTTCCAGATTGATGCGCTGTTTGGCAGACAGATTCACGAAAATGGTGTCGCCGCCCCACTCTTCCGGTACCAGCTCATAATTGGTAAGCTCCTGCTTCACTCTATCCGGATCTGCACCCGGCTTGTCGATTTTGTTGACCGCTACGATAATCGGAAGTCCTGCAGCCTTGGCATGGTTGATGGCTTCAACCGTTTGCGGCATTACACCGTCATCAGCAGCAACGACGATAATTGTCATATCCGTAACCTGTGCTCCACGGGCACGCATAGCTGTAAAAGCTTCGTGGCCCGGTGTATCCAGGAAAGTGATTTTCTTGTGGTTAATCTCAACTTGGTATGCACCGATATGCTGTGTAATTCCGCCGGCTTCGCCGCCGGTCACATTCGTGGAACGAATGGCATCCAGCAATGTCGTTTTACCATGGTCAACGTGACCCATGATTGTAACTACCGGAGGACGATCCTGCAATTCCTCTTCGGTGTCATTTTCTTCTACAGTCTCAAAGCTGTCCTCATCCACCGGAATTTTCACTTCGACTTCCACGCCGAATTCACCGGAGAGCAACAAAATGGTATCAATATCCAGCTCCTGGTTAATGGTAGCCATAACACCCATGGAGATCAGCTTCTTGATCACTTCCGAAGCATCCTTATGGAGCAGCTTCGCAGTTTCACCAACAGTCATGCTGCCACGCACGATGATTTTCTTAGGGGTGTTGTCAATTTTCTCCCGGCGTTCCATGGATTGATTCTTGCCGCGGTTGTTTTTCCCGCCGCGGCCACGATAGTTGCCGCCTTTGCCGTCATCAAACCGTCTTTGGCCGGTATTGGGTCTTCCGCCTGTTGTATTCTTCTTTGGACCACCGCCACGGGAGAAATCGCCTCCGCCTTGTGGACGGTTATCGCCTGTGCGCGGTGCTCCGCCTTGGCCTTGCGGGCGGCTGCCTGTAGCCGTACCTTGCGGACGGTTGCCGCCAGTAGTGCTGCCTTGCGGACGGTTGCCGCCGGTGGAGCTGCCTTGCGGACGGCTGCCGCCGGTGGAGCTGCCTTGCGGACGGCTGCCGCCAGTAGTGCTGCCTTGCGGACGGTTGCCGCCTGTGGAGCTGCCTTGCGGACGGTTGCCGCCTGTGGAGCTGCCTTGCGGACGGCTGCCGCCTGTGGAGCTGCCTTGTGGGCGATTGCCGCCTGTGGAGCTGCCTTGCGGACGGCTGCCGCCTGTGGAGCTGCCTTGCGGGCGGGAATTTTGTGTGGTGCCTGTTTGTGTTCTGCGGGAATCTTGTCCGCTTTGGGGCCTTGGGGACGTCGTCGATTGGTTGTTGTTTTGGTTACTGTTCATACCTACCTGCTTTTCCGGTTGATTTTTGTTGGCATTCTGAGCACTTTGGGCATCGGCTGTTACCGCACCGGTAGTGACCGGACGGCTGCTGGTGCCGCTATCCCGCTTGGCTGCAGCGTTTGATTTGATGTCCTTGAAGAACTGTTCCACTTTGTTCACGGAGCTGTTCTCCATGACACTCATATGGTTATTCACAGGAACATCCAAACGCTTCAGAATTGTAATAATTTCTTTACTGCTCATATTCAGTGATTTAGCGTATTCGTAAACACGCAGTTTATCTTTATTGTCTTCTTTAGTCAATAACTCCACCTCCGACAGTATCTCCAAGCACTCTGGAGATCATTTCCGCGAATCCTTTATCCGTAACGGCCAGCACAACGCGCTGGTCCTTACCAATACTTGCACCGAGTTCATCCCGGTGAAATGCGATTACCAGTGGAATATCGTAGGTTCCGCATTTATCGCGAAATTTTTTTTGGGTATTATCTGAAGCGTCACCTGCCAGAACGACCAGCCTCGCTTCTGAAGACCGCACTGCCTTGAGTACAGCCTCGTCACCGGTGACAATCTTGCCTGCTCTCATGGCAAGCCCTAAATAAGAAAGTGCCTTACTCATTGTCCTCACTATCCTTTGCTGCCAAAAACTGCTCCTCCACGGATGCAAAATCCCGGGCAAGCTGGGCATAGATTTCAGGACTCACTTGACATTTCAGTGCACGGTCAAGCGCTTTATTCTTCTGTGCCAGCTTGAAGCATTCCAGCTTTCCGCAAATATATGCACCGCGCCCCGACTTTTTGCCGGTCAGGTCAATCAGTACTTCGCCTTCCGGCGTTCTGACGACCCGTATCAGTTCTTTCTTCGGCATCATTTCCTGGCTGGCTACACATTTGCGGAGAGGTACTTTCCTTTGTTTCATCTTACACGCCTCCCGCCTGACGGTTAATTAATCAATGGAGACGGAATCCTGATGCATTTCATCATTGGAGGTTCTCGGTCTGCCGTACTCCTGCTCGGCCTGGCTTTCGCTCTTGATATCAATTTTCCAGCCGGTCAGCTTGGCGGCCAGACGGGCATTTTGCCCTTTTATGCCGATAGCCAGTGACAGCTGATAATCAGGAACGATGACCCGGGCCATTTTTTCCGCTTCAAAGACTTGAACTTCAAGCACTTTGGAAGGGCTAAGTGCATTGGCCACATATTCCTGCACCAGATCGGAATAGCGGACGATATCAATCTTCTCGCCGCGCAGCTCGGTAACGATAGTCTGAACACGCGTACCGCGGGGACCTACACACGAACCCACCGGATCAACTTCAGGATTGCGGGAAAATACAGCAATTTTAGAGCGGAAGCCGGCCTCGCGGGCCACGGAACGAATCTCTACCACACCGTCAAAAATCTCCGGAACCTCAAGCTCGAACAAACGCTTCAGCAATCCGGGATGACTGCGGGACAGCATAATCTGCGGCCCTTTGGTGGTGTTCTCGACTTTGGTGATATAAGCCTTGATGCGCTCGCTTTGCTTAAACTTCTCGCCTGGCATAAGTTCACTGAGCGGCAGAACCGCTTCAATCTTGCCAAGGTCGATGTAAATGTTGCGCATGTCCTGACGTTGTACAAGGCCGGTAACAATATCCTCTTCCTTGTCGATAAAAGCGTTATAAATGAGTCCACGCTCTGCTTCGCGAATGCGCTGTGTGACCACCTGCTTGGCGGTTTGGGCGGCAATCCGCCCAAAATCGCGGGGCGTTACCTCAAGCTCGGCGATATCCTCCAGCTGAAAGTGCGGGTTAATCTCCCGGGCAGCCGGCAGGGAAATTTCTGTTCTGGTATCCAGAACTTCCTCTACCACCAGCTTGCGGGCAAATACTTTGATCAGACCCGTATTGCGGTTCATGTCCACACGCACATTCTGCGCAGCATTGAAATTGCGTTTATAGCTGGAGATCAGTGCAGCTTCAATGGCTTCAAACAGCACATCCTTGCTGATGCCCTTCTCTCTCTCCAGTTCATTCATAGCTTCAATAAAATCCATACTCATGAAATTCCGGTCCCCCTTTCAAGACATTAAAAAATAATGGCCAATCTCGCACTGGCGACTTTGGCATACGGTACAACATGTTCTTTTTTGCCCGCGGAGATGAGCAGCTCCTCATTCTCGAACGAGAGCAAACGGCCTTCAAATTCTTTGAGTCCCTGAATCGGCTCATAAACCGTTACATATACGTCCTTCCCCACCGCCTTGGCCACATCCGCAGCTTTCTTGAGCGGACGCTCCGCTCCGGGCGACGAAACCTCAAGGAAATAAGCTTCAGGAATCGGATCGTTCTCATCCAGCTTCTGGCTGAAGTATTCGCTGATCGTTCCGCAGTCATCAATATCGATGCCGCCTTCTTTATCTACGAATATGCGCAGAAACCAGTTGGAGCCCTCTTTCACGTATTCAACGTCCACCAGTTCGAAACCATTGTCCTCAAGATAGGGTCCGAGCATCTGCTCTACCGTTTGTTTAATTTTGGATTTGGGTGTGCTCAAAAGATAATAACCTCCACGAACTTGTCTTTTGCTATATACCAAAGATAAAGAGTGGGTTTCCCCACTCTTTACACAACGGACTTATCTCATTATTACCAAAAAAATTATACCATAGTGCGTGGGCACTGACAAGTGCCGGCCCTTGACTGCCCCTTTCAGAGGCGGGTCTCATACGAGAAAAACACCTAAAACAGCGACAGCTGATTGCTCTCCGGCAGCCCGCGGAAACAGCCCATTCCGTTCAGCAGCTCGATCACCGTCTTACTCGCTTTGGACTTCTGCTGGAAATCCTCGATGGAGAGAAACTCTCCGGCATCCTTGGCAGCCGCTATATTATAGGCGGCATTTTCTCCGATTCCCGCAAGCGCCGAGAACGGAGGAATCAAGCTGTTCTCCTCCACTGTGAACCGGGTAGCATCCGAGCGGTACAGGTCAATATTCTTGAACGTGAAACCGCGTGCCGTCATTTCCAGGGCCATTTCCAGTACAGGAAGCATCGCTTTTTCCTTGGGCAGGGCCTGGAATGCTTTTTGCTCAATCTCCACGATCTGGCGTCCGATGGCTTCATACCCCTTACAGCAGAGATCTATGTCAAAATCAGCCGCACGCACAGAGAAATATGTCGCATAATATTCAATCGGGTGATACAGCTTGAAGTAGGCGGTCCGCACTGCAGATATAACATATGCGGCGGCATGCGCCTTCGGAAACATGTACTGAATTTTCAGACAGGAATCAATGTACCATTGCGGGACCTTGCATTTCTTCATTTCCTCGATCCATTCGGGCGGCAGGCCTTTCCCCTTCCGGACACTTTCGGTAATTTTGAAGGCAAGACTTGCATCCATACCCGCTTTATAGATCAGGAAAAGCATGATATCGTCCCGGCAGCCGATAACGGTCTTGATGTTGCAAGTGTTGTTCTTAATCAGCTCCTGGGCATTGCCGAGCCAAACGCCGGTACCATGGGACAGTCCCGAAATCTGCAGCAAGTCGGCAAAACTTGAGGGTTTGGCTTCAACCAGCATCTGGCGTACGAACTTTGTTCCCATTTCCGGCACCCCGTAAGTGGCAACCGGCGTCCGAATCTGATCCGGACGGACTCCCAGTGCGTCTGTCGAGTTAAACATGCTCATTACTTTCGGGTCGTTCATGGGAATGGTTGTGGGATCAACTCCGGTCAAGTCTTGCAGCATCCGCATCATAGTCGGATCATCGTGACCCAGAATATCAAGCTTCAACAGGTTGGCATCAAAGGCATGATAATCAAAATGCGTCGTCTTCCACTCTGCATTGACATCATCGGCCGGGAACTGCACCGGTGTTATATCCTCTACTTCCATATAGTCCGGTACAACAACGATCCCGCCGGGATGCTGGCCGGTACTGCGCTTAACGCCTGTGCAGCCAGCCGCAAGCCGGCCCACCTCGGCACCGCGCCAGCGCTTTTGGTGATGCTCTTCATATTTTTTGGTGAATCCGAAGGCCGTCTTCTCCGCAACAGTACCGATTGTACCGGCACGAAAGACGCTTTTCTCACCAAACATGGTCTTCGTAAAATTATGGGCCTGGGGCTGATATTCCCCCGAAAAGTTCAAATCGATATCGGGAACTTTATCGCCTTTAAAACCAAGGAAGGTCTCAAACGGAATGTCTTGGCCTTCCCCTTTCATTTGTTCACCGCAATTCGGACAGTTCTTATCCGGAAGGTCAAATCCGCTTGGCACACTGCCATCCAGGAACCATTCGCTGTGACGGCATTCCGGGTTACGGCAAATGTAATGCGCCGGCAGCGGATTAACCTCGGATATGCCCAGAAAGGTAGCGACAACCGAAGATCCGACGGAACCCCGTGATCCAACGAGATAGCCGTCCTTGTTGGACTTTTTAACGAGACGTTCAGAGATCAGATAGTTGGCAGAGAAGCCATACTTGATAATAGGCGCCAATTCCTTCTCCAGGCGGGCCACGACCACTTCAGGCAGCTCTTCGCCATAGATCGACTTGGCTGTATTGTAGCAGGTCTCCCGGATCTCCTCATCGGCTCCTTCGATAATAGGTGTGAACAGCTTGTCCGGGAACAACTCGATCTCTTCAAACCGTTCGGCCAGCTCCACCGTATTGGTAATTACAACTTCCTTGGCTTTTTCGGCGCCCAGAAATTCAAATTCGGCAAGCATCTCATCTGTGGTGCGAAAATGGGCATCGGGTTTGCGCTGGTCCTTCAGCGGGCTGAAGCCTGTAATCCCATTAATCGTAATGTCCCGGTACAACTTGTCCCGCGGTTCGAGATAATGCACATTACCTGTAGCAATCACCGGCTTGTTGAGCTGCTCGCCAATTTCACAAACCTTGCGCAGCGAGGCGCGCAGCTCCTCGGGACTGGCCACAAAACCTTTGTCCACCAGATGCATATACATCGTGATCGGCTGGATTTCCAGCACATCGTAGAACTCGGCGACTTCCATCGCTTCCTCAGTAGTTTTGTTCAATACTGCCTCGAAAAATTCTCCCCGCTCGCAGCCCGATATTACCAGCAGCCCATCGCGCAGCTCAACCAGCTTGGATTTTGGAATGCAGGGTACCCGTTTGAAATATTCCGTATGCGACATCGAGATCAGCTTGTAGAGATTTTTTTTGCCTGTTTGATTCAAGGCATAAATGCAGCAATGGAATGGCCGGACATTGGACAGATCATTGCCAACGTAATCGTTCAAACGGTCCAGCATGGTAATCCCTTTGAGCTTGACCGCATCCGCCAGCAGTCCATTCAAGATCCCGCCAAGCGCAATCGTATCATCAACTGCCCGGTGATGGCTTTCGAGCAATACTTTATATTTGTCCGCCAGCGTGTTCAGCCGGTGATTCTTCATCGTAGGGTGCAGCAGCCGCGCAAGCTCCAGCGTATCCAGTGAAGGGTTCGACAGCTGCGGAAGGCCGTATTTGGTTAGCGAAGCCTGAATGAAGCCCATATCAAATCTGGCATTATGGGCGACCAGAATGCTGTCTCCAATGAATTTCACGAATTCATGCAGTACCGGCTCCAGATCGGGCGCATCCTTGACCATTTCATCCGTGATATTGGTCAGCTGCTGGATATGGTAAGGAATTTTCTCATGCGGATTAACAAAAGTGGTATAACGGTCAAGCTCCTTGCCTTCGCACATCTTGATCGCCGCAAGCTCCGTAATATTATTGCGGGTGATGGATAACCCCGTGGTCTCGATATCGAAGACTACATAAGTTGCAGTCTTCAAATCAAGCGGCTGGGGATTGTCCACAATATTTACAGAGTCATTTACGACATTGGCCTCTACCCCATAAAGCATCTTAATCTTGTGCTTATGGGAGGCGTGACCGGCATCGGGGTAACATTGCACACCCCCATGATCGGTGACGGCAATCGCCGGATGCCCCCATTTGGCGGCCGTTTTGACATAGGCATCAATTGGCGTTACCGCATCCATGGTGCTCATCGTAGTGTGCAGATGGAATTCTACGCGTTTCTTCGGAGCGGTATCCTTGCGGCTCGGCGGCGCCCCTACCTCCGTCAAATCCGAAGGGATCATCACCAGCTCGGGAATCTGCATGAAACGGTCATACTCCACCTTGCCCCGCGCTCTTACCCATTTCCCATTCGCCAACTGACCCATAATCCGCAGATCCTCTTTGGTTTTGGCAAACATTTTCATCTGCAGGGAATCGGTAAAGTCAGTGATGCAGAATGTGAACAGTGTGTTGCCGTTACGCAGCTCCTTGCTGTCCAGTCCAAAGATGGTCCCTTGAATGGTGATCTTCTTCTCTTCATCCTGAATCTCGATAATAGGGACGGCCTGTTCCTTGATCTCATAGCCCACCTGCAGCTTGATAACCTCGTTCGGATCCCCCTCCTCTTCAGGCTCATCCGGTTCGCTGGCCGTCATCATCATTTCTACCAGCTCCCTCTGCTCCTGCTGCAGCTTTTGCTGGAATTCTTCATACGCATCGGCTTTGCTCTCGTTCTCGGCAATTTGCAGCTTCACCTTCAGCGAAAGGCCAAAATAACGCTCATAAAAACGGATGATTGCGCCCTCGATCCCTTTCTTCTTGGCGAGCTCAAGCGACATGGTATCATTCACATAGAGCAGCAGCGTGTTGTCCTGGAGCTCCTGACTGGAGCGGGTGAGCCAACCGTTGACGGAGGGAATTTCCCGCTGCACCCATTCCAGAAACAGTCCCCAGTATTCTTGTACAAGCTCCGCTCTGTTTACTTTCTCATCATATAGGAACAAGAAGCTTACTTTGGCAATATGCTGCAGCTTCTCTCGCATTCTCAAACAAAAGGTCCGGTAGGTCTGTGCCGGTACCAGTGAATCTTTAACAAGAACAATATGCCAGTCCCGGTTGCCGCGACTGATCTCCACACGTTCGATATACCCGTCCAAAAAATAGGGATCAATAATGGCGGGCGGTATTTCCCCCTGCTTCATCAGCAGCTCGAACCTTTTTCTTCTTTCCATAGTCTGTTCCATGCCTTCTCCCCCATCTTGCTAGGCAATAAGAGGAACTCCTACGCGGAGTCTCTCGAAGATGTTGCCAAATTCTTTTGTGACACATATGCCGTTAATATTATAATAAAAAACTTCCGGCTAAGAAAGCATTGGGTTAGGACGGCCCGCCGACTTCCTCTTTGCCAGAAGTTAGTTTGGATACTAGGTTGGCTGTTACAATACCTCGAAATTAATAGGCTTTAGCAAAAACAACCGTATGCTGAGCCGGTTTACCGCAGCAGATGCAGGTCGTTTTGGTTTCGGCAGGGTTGAACGGAATATTCCGGCTGCCGGCACCTGTCTCTTCCTTGACCTTGGATTCGCATTCTTCGGAACCGCACCAGCCTGCCAAGGCAAACCCGCGCTTGTCCTCCATCGAGGCTTTCATTTCCTCCAGGCTGTCGACTGAATAGAAATGATCCTCCCGGAATTTCAGCGCCCGTTCATACATCTCATTGTGCACCTGTTCCAGCATAGCCTTAACTTCTCCAACAAGGTTCTCCTGCTGCACAATTTTCTTCTCTCCGGAAATCCGTGAGACCAGGACACAAACGCCATTCTCCATATCGCGTGGGCCCAACTCCAGACGAATCGGAACGCCGCGCATTTCATACTCGTTAAACTTCCAACCTGGCGTTACGTCTGCCCGATCATCCACACGTACCCGAACGCCGGCATTCTTCAGATCTTTGAATAGCTCGTCTGTCCGTCCAATTACAGCTTCACGTGTCTTAGGCGGGCCGATTGGCACCATAATGACCTGGGTTGGAGCTACTTTGGGCGGCAAAGCCAGACCGCGGTCATCCCCGTGCACCATAATCAAGGAGCCGATGAGGCGTGTAGTCGAACCCCAGGACGTAGTGTGCACGTATTCCAGTGCATTGTCGCGGCTTAAATACTGAATTTCAAAAGCTTCAGCGAACTTTGTTCCCAGATAATGCGAGGTAGCCGCCTGTACTGCACGCCCATCCTTCATCATGGCTTCAATGGAATACGTATCAACGGCACCGGCAAAACGCTCAGAAGGCGTCTTTTGGCCGGTAACGACCGGAATCGCCAGATAAGACTCGACAAAATCGCGGTAGTTCTCAAGCATCCGCATGGTTTCTTCCCGGGCTTCCTGTTCATTCTCATGGGCCGTATGGCCTTCCTGCCAAAGGAATTCGGTTGTCCGAATAAAGGGAAGGGTACGCTTCTCCCAACGGACCACGTTGGCCCACTGGTTGATCAATACCGGAAGATCGCGGTAGGATTGTATCCATTTGGAATACATATGACCGAACATCGTCTCCGAGGTTGGCCGGACCGCCAGACGTTCTTCAAGCACATCACCACCCGCTTCAGTCACCCATGGCAGCTCGGGATTAAATCCCTCAATATGATCTTTCTCTTTCTGAAAAAAGCTCTCCGGGATGAACACTGGAAAATAAGCGTTGCGGTGTCCGGTTTCCTTAAGGCGGCGATTCATTTCCTCCTGGATATGCTCCCATATTTCATAGCCCTCAGGCTTGAAAACGATACAACCCCGTACAGGAGAATAATCCATCAGGTCCGCTTTCTTAATAACATCAATGTACCAGCGTGAGAAATCCTCGCTCTGGGGGGTAATCTCCGTAACGAATTGTTTATCTTTTGCCATTGTGTTGAATTCCTCCCGTTAATAAAAAAGAAAATTATCCGGTAATCAAACGCAAGATATCATTATAAGTCACAACCAGCATCAGCAAAAAGATCAGGGCAAAGCCAACAAAGTGGACCATGCCTTCACGGCTCGGATCGACAGGTTTGCCGCGCAGCGCTTCTACCCCGAGGAAAGCCAGACGGCTTCCATCCAGGGCTGGAACCGGCAGCAGATTAAAGATTCCGAGATACAGGCTTAGAATAGCGGCCCAATAGGTCAAATATTCAATCCCTTGCTTGGCAATTTGCCCGGTCATATGGAACGTCCGAACAGGACCGCCGATGTCATCCATATTAAATTGATTAATGAGCTGCTTGAAACTGATAAAAATAGTCTTTGTCCAATTGCCCATCTCCTTGCCGGCCCCCGTAAAGGTCTCGCCTATGCCAGCCTTGCGGCTCTGGAGCTCCGAGGTGATTCCCACTTTCCCGCCTTCTTCGCCTTCCATGGAGCGGGGAATCAGGGTCACATTAATCGTCTGGTCGCCGCGCTGGAGGACCCACTTCATCTCTTTGCCCTTTGAAGCGGCTATCAAGGCGACCATTCCTTTATAATCCGCACCAATCTGTTCACCGTTAATGGACTCTACAATATCGCCTTTTTGCAGTCCGGCCTCCTCTGCAGGCATTCCCTTGGAGACCTCACCAATCTTGACATAGGTAGGATTCTCAATGGGAATACCGACCATTTGCAAATGAATGGCAAAGAGGACAAAAGCCAGCAAAAAGTTCATGACCGGACCAGCCACGATCGCGAGGGACCGCTGTCCAACCGTTTTGCTGCCAAACTGACGGTTCTTAGGCGCTATTTGCGTCTGCTGCGAACCACTAATCATCATCGCCTGCGGGTGAACCTCATAAGTAGTCACTTCTCCGTCCACATCCAGCCGAATCTGCAGAGCATTCTCCAGGTCCGTATGCTGGGCCTCGCCGCGAATCACATTTCTCCGCGTATCGAGCGCATCCAGATAAATATTCTTGACTTTGTTGTCCTGGCCGAGCCGGATCGCAATCGTCTGTCCCGGACCAATCTCAATCATTTCCGGATCTTCACCAGCCATACGTGCATAACCGCCAAAGGGCAGTAAACGAAGTGTGAACTGGGTTTCACCATGTTTATAAGAAAACAGTTTCGGACCGAAACCGATCGCAAATTCTCTTACCAGAATACCGGCGCGTTTGGCAAAATAATAATGTCCCCATTCATGTACGGTCACAAGGACAAAAAACATAAGCACCGTTAAGAAAACGACCTGAACCATTTCCAAGCGTAACAACCCCCTTTTGGTGTGAAACGGAAAGTATGTCCTCTTAATTTATCATTATTCTCCGATGCGGCACAAGAGAATCAACTGTTCAGGCATATTTTTAGAGCAAGGCGCTTATTTCCGGCTTCAAGAGGAAAACCAAGGGTTTATAACGTGGCAGCAAGTTCGCGGGTAGTTTGGTCACAATGCTCGATTTGCTCCAAATTCGGATAGGCCACAATCTCCAGACGCTGCAAAACTTCGGAAATGATCTCTTCAATGTGCAGAAAAGCAATTTCGCCCCGCAGGAACCGCGCAACTGCAATCTCATTCGCAGCGTTATAGGCGGTTGTTGCCGTGCCGCCCGCTCTGCCGCATTCAAAAGCTAAACGAAGCGCCGGGAAACGGTCAAAGTCCATCTCCTTAAAGGTCAACTTACCGATTTCCGAGAGGGATAGACGTTTGGCCGGCGATTCCCAGCGATCCGGATAAGTCAGGGCATATTGAATGGGAACACGCATATCGGGCGTTCCGAGTTGGGCTACAATGCTGCTGTCCCGGAATTCAACATAGGAATGAATAATACTCTCGGGATGAAGAAGCACATGGACTTGTTCATAGGAGAGGTCAAACAGCCAACGCGCCTCAATGACCTCCAGTCCCTTATTGACCATAGTAGCAGAATCTATAGTGATTTTGGCACCCATGCTCCAATTTGGATGGCGCAGTGCCTGCTCCACCGTCACATTTTCCAGCTCTTGGCGGGTATAATCCCGGAAAGAGCCTCCGGAGGCCGTCAGCGTAATCGAAGCCACGTCTTTGGGGTTTTCCCCGTTCAGGCACTGAAATATAGCGGAATGCTCACTGTCTACCGGCAGCAGCTTCACACCTTTGCGAGCGGCCAGTTCCGTGACCAGATGCCCTGCAGTGACCAGCGTCTCCTTATTGGCCAGTCCGATATGCTTGCCGGCTTCAAGGGCAGCCAGCGTAGACTGCAAGCCCACACTGCCTACCAGGGCGGTTACCACCGTATCCGCCTCACCTCCGGCAGCTACCTCTGTCAGCCCTTCTTTGCCGCTGTAAAGCTTAACGCCTTCAGGCAAGCTGCTTTTGATTTCTTCGGCGAGCTCCTTCGTTGCTACAGAGACACGGCGCGGATTGAACTTGCGAACCTGCTCCAGCAGCAGCTTCGTATTGCTGCCCGCAGCCAGCCCCTCCACTTCAAACGCCTCCGGATGCATGGCCACCACATCCAATGTTTGCGTACCGATGGAGCCTGTTGAGCCAAGTATACTTATTTTTTTCAAGCTTGTACCTCTCCCCTCGTTAATAGTAAGGCATCAGCATTACAATATGTACGAACGGAAATACGACGATCCAGCTGTCACAGCGATCCAGAATACCGCCATGCCCCGGCAAAAGAGAGCCGGAATCCTTAATGCCGTAAACCCGTTTATAGGCAGATTGTACAAGATCTCCGAGCTGGCCCACAACGGCACAGGAAAGTCCGATAAGCAGCGCTCGCCCGATGGTCAGCAGATCAGGAACACAAATAGCATAGATTAGAGCAATCACGAGAGAGATCAGAACTCCCCCTGCTGCACCCTCCACCGTTTTGTTGGGACTGATTGCAGGCCATAGCTTGTGTTTCCCTAAGCTTTTGCCCACAAAATAAGCTCCGGCATCACTGCCCCAAATGCAGGACAGGAGAAGAAAAGTCCAGAATAAACCCTGTCCGTCCATGGAGGAACGGGTCACGGCCATATAGGAAAATCCCGTTCCTATGTATACGATACCAGTAAAGAGCAGCGCTGTTATTCGAATATCCAGTTTATTCTTAGTAAACACTGTAACCAGCAGGAACAGGAGCAGCAGCAGCCAAATCCCTTGTTCCCAGGCCAACGGGGCATTCAACCCAAGAAGGTCCCAAGGTACCATAAAGAGCAGCACAGCGGCATACCCGGTGAGAGCAGTGCCGCCAAACGCAGAGGTGCCTGTCATTTTTATGAACTCATAGTACCCGATAAGAGCCATTGCCATGAGCAAAAGCTGATAAGGCCAGCCTCCCAAAAAGCACAAACCCAAAAATATAACTCCAGCCACAATGCCGGTAATCAAGCGCTGCTTCAAAGGTCTCCATCTCCCATCAGGCTACTTCAATCCACCATAACGGCGTGTGCGGCGCTGATATTCAGCCACTGCCTCCAGCAAATGCTCCTTGCCAAACTCCGGCCAGTACACATCTGTAAACCACAGCTCACTGTATGCAAGCTGCCATAACATAAAATTACTAAGTCTCATTTCACCGCTGGTGCGGATGAGCAGGTCAGGATCAGGCATTCCTCCAGAGAGCAGCCGGTCATTGATGAGGTCTGTCGTAATGTCCTCCGGCGAGAGTGCACCTGTCTGAATCTCCTGACCCAGACTGCGCATGCAATCTTCTATTTCCTTGCGTCCTCCATAATTGAGGGCAAAATTCAGTATAAGTCCAGTATTCCCATCAGTCCGGGCTACAGCCTCTTCCATAGCTCTACGGGTATAAGAAGGCAACCCATCCGTATCCCCCATTACACGTACCTGGACGTTCTTGGCAATGAGCTCATCGAGTTCAATCGCCAGGAACTCCTCCGGCAAACGCATCAGGAACTCTACTTCTTCCTTGGGCCGTTTCCAGTTTTCCGTCGAGAACGCGTACATCGTTAAATACTTCACACCAAGCTCATCAGCAGCTATAGTGGCACGCTTTACCGCCTTCATTCCATTCTGGTGGCCGACAATGCGCGGCAGTCCGCGCCGTTTGGCCCAGCGCCCGTTTCCGTCCATAATAACAGCCACATGCTGGGGAATGTTATCCGGTGAAATCTCGACTGGTCGCTGCCCGTCTTTACGGCTCAGCCATGCTTGAACCCGTTTGATCATTTCCGTTTCCTCCAAGCTCTTATCAGAAAGAGACAAACCCCACCAATGACGGAGGGGCTTTTAGTCTCATGAATATCTTAAGTAACTTTATACTTCCATAATCTCTTTTTCTTTGGACAAAAGCACTTTGTCGACTTCGGCTATGAATTTATCCGTAGACTTCTGGATATCTTCCTGATGTCCACGGGACTCATCCTCCGAAATACCGTTTTTCTCCATCTTTTTAATATCGTCATTGGCATCACGACGAATGTTGCGGATGGCTACCTTAGCTTCTTCCCCGAACTTTTTGGTGAATTTCACAAGTTCACCACGGCGCTCTTCAGTCAGCGGAGGAATGGAAAGACGGATAATCGTTCCATCGTTGGCAGGTGTCAGCCCCAGATCGGACTTCATGATAGCCCGTTCGATGTCAGACAATGAAGTTTTATCCCATGGCTGAATAATCAATGTCCGGGAATCCGGAGTGCTGATGTTAGCCAATTGGTTGATCGGGGTAGGTGCCCCGTAATATTCAACCTGAATGCGATCAAGCAGCGCTGTTGAAGCACGGCCCGCACGCAAAGTCGACAAATCCCGTTTCAGTGACAAAATCGCTTTTTCCATACGCTCTTCAGCACTTTTCTTAATAGCTTGCGGCATTTAATCTACACTCCCTTTGACAATCGTCCCGATCTTCTCACCGAGGACGACACGTTTGATATTACCTTGTTCCGTAATGGCAAACACAATGAGCGGTATATTATTATCCATGCATAGTGAGGAGGCCGTGGAATCCATGACGCCAAGATTCTTATTCAGCACTTCCATATAAGTAAGTTGTTCATATTTCTCAGCAGTGCTGTCTTTGAAAGGATCCGCAGAATACACGCCATCCACTTTGTTCTTCGCCATCAGAATAACTTCTGCTTCGATTTCGGCAGCCCGAAGTGCAGCAGTGGTATCCGTGGAGAAGAACGGATTGCCCGTACCCGCTGCAAAAATAACCACGCGGCCTTTCTCCAGATGCCGTATCGCACGGCGGCGGATATAAGGCTCGGCAATTTGCTGCATTGAAATCGATGTTTGAACCCGTGTCGGCACGTCAATTTGCTCCAAAGCATCCTGCAATGCGAGCGAATTCATCACCGTCGCCAGCATGCCCATGTAATCCGCAGTGGCACGGTCAATACCGCTTGCACTACCTGCAATCCCGCGCCAAATGTTGCCTCCGCCGCAGACAATGGCAACCTGAACCCCAAGCTCCACGACTTCCTTTACTTGTTCGGCGATGGAAATAATCGTGTCGGCATCAATACCATATCCGTTTTGTCCTGCCAATGACTCTCCGCTAACTTTAAGGACTACTCTCTTAAATACCGGCTGTTCCAATTGTATACCCTCACTTTCTTACAAAAGACGGAACACTACGTGTACGTGTTCCGCTCTTTTGATGCTCGCCTATATTCAGTTCAAACCATGTCAGTGTATTCCTGAAATCTTATTATTGATTAACTTGTGCCATTACTTCTTCTACGAAGTTATCGACTTTTTTCTCAAGACCTTCACCCAGTTCAAAACGGGCAAAACGGCGGATGGAGATATTTTCTCCGATTGTGCTGATCTTTTCGTTAAGCAGTTGGGAGATGGTTTTGTCAGGGTCTTTCACGAAGGATTGCTCAAGCAAGCAGTACTCTTCGTAGAATTTGCTGATGCGGCCTTCAACCATTTTTTCAACGATTTTCTCAGGCTTGCCTTCGTTCAGGGCTTGGGCCTTCAAAATTTCTTTTTCTTTCTCTACTTCTTCTTGCGGCACTTCTTCACGGCGTACATAACGAGGGTTGGCTGCTGCAATTTGCATAGCAATATCACGCGCAAAGTCTTTGAAGGAATCTGTTTTGCCGACGAAGTCAGTTTCACAGTTGATTTCCACAAGAACTCCGATGCGGCCTCCAGCGTGGATGTAGGATTCCACTACGCCTTCAGTAGCAATACGTCCAGCTTTGTTTGCAGCTGCAGACAAGCCTTTTTCACGCAAGAGCTCAGCAGCCTTTGTGATATCGCCGTTAGCTTCTTCAAGCGCTTTTTTACAATCCAGCATCCCTGCGCCTGTTCTTTCACGAAGTTCTTTTACTGCCTTTGCATCTACTGCCATTGTTTATTCCCTCCAAGTAAATTGTCGTTTTCTTACATTATTGAAACCCTTTATCCTAAAAAAAGGGCAGTGAGAGGTTATCCACCTGCCAACCACCCTTTTCATTTAAGTTCTTGTATAATACTGCTTAAGCAGTTGTTGTGTCTTCGCCTTGATGAGCTTCGACAACAGCATCAGCCATTTTACCAGTCAACAGTTTTACAGCGCGAATCGCGTCGTCGTTACCTGGAATTACATAGTCAATTTCATCCGGATCACAGTTAGTATCAACAATTGCAACGATTGGAATACCCAATTTGCGAGCTTCCGCAACAGCGATGCGCTCTTTACGCGGGTCGATGATGAACAGCGCGCTTGGCAGACCTTTCATGTTCTTGATACCGCCCAGGAATTTCTCAAGACGATCTTTCTCTTTGCGGAGAAGGATTACTTCTTTCTTAGGCAGAACTGCGAAGGTACCGTCTTCTTCCCAAGCTTCCAATTTCTTCAGGCGATCAATACGCTTTTGGATAGTTTGGAAGTTAGTCAGTGTACCACCCAGCCAACGTTGGTTAATGAAGAACATACCCGAACGTTCAGCTTCTTCTTTCACGGAATCTTGAGCTTGTTTTTTTGTTCCTACGAACAGGATTGTGCCGTTGTCGCCAGCGACGCTTTTCACAAAATTGTAAGCCTCTTCTACCTTCTTGACCGTTTTTTGCAGGTCAATAATGTAAATTCCGTTTCTTTCAGTGAAGATATAACGATCCATTTTTGGATTCCAACGACGAGTCTGATGACCGAAGTGTACCCCAGCTTCGAGAAGCTGCTTCATGGAGATTACTGCCATCTTCACACACCTCCTAGTTTTGGTTTATTGTGTGTCTCCTCCGCCATGTGTCATCTTCCGGCAAGACTTTCTTCAGAAGAAAGCACCTCTTGTCGAAATCAACCGGCGTGTGTTTTAACACCGTCAATTAATATACCACAATTTAATTGTGGTTGCAACGCTTCATTTCTCAAAAAAAAAGCAGCTGCGGCGGCAGCTACTTCTTGACCGATATTATTTTATCAATAATGGAGTTCAGACTCTCACCTTTTTCGAAACTGTAGTTGCCATATTGAATGATGGTATTAATCTTCCGTGAATAAGCCGCTTTCAAAAAAGCCGCTTTGTCCGCAATGGCTCCGGATTGCTCCAGCAGGTCAGCCGTATCAGCCAAGTTACTGCCGCTTGGGATAGTTACACGGACGATATTGGGAGCTGGAACCCCCTGCGTCTTAGGTGCGGCAGGCGCAGAGGGAGACGCCGCTGCAGGCTTCTCTGCGCTGCCCTTGGCAGGTGCGGAAGGTTTAGCCGGAGCTGACGGTTCGGCAGCGGTCGTTGCGGCAGCCGGAGGTTTCGGCGTGGTGACGGGAGACGGAGCTGTGGTGACAGCAGGACCAGGTGATGTTGTTGCTGTCTGGTTCTTTCCTGTCTGGCCGGGTGCTGTTTCTTCAGGGACGTTGCTGCCCGTCTCTGAAGTGGTCGTAAGTACAGTCCCCGCCTCGTCCGTAACGGTAAGGTTCAGCTGTTTGGCCCCCGCCAGAATCTGCTCCTGAGTGAGCGGAGCAGCCCCGCCGGATATCATAAGCTGAAGCAGCAAAGCCCCAACGATCAGACCACATCCTGCCCCCAGGATAAAGGAGCGATTCTTTCTCATACGGTCTCCTCCTGTTTGGCTAGCTGCAGTATCAACTGCACCTCTCCCCGCTGGAGTCCGGCGGTCTTGGCAATGGAATCGATCGATTTCCCCTGCTCGTGCAGTTCAAACAGGCGCGGATAACGCAGCTTGATGGAACTGACCGGCCTTAAGACAGGCTCGGAAGAATCTGCTTCTGGAGGAACCGGAGCGCTATTCTGCGCCGCCTGTACGGCTGAACGGCTAACTGCCTGCTCGTAAGAAGCTGCTAGCTCCGCTACTTTCTTTTCTTCTGCCAATAAACGGGCTTCAAGCTGGTGTGAATGATTCTTCAATTCAAGCAGCTCAGTGCCAAGTCCTGTCATCTGCTCCTGGATGGTGTTCATATTGGATTGTGCCTGCTGCTTCATGCTGCTGACCAGCTGTACCAGCTCATCATTCTCACGTTCCATATCCGCCATGTACAGCTCAAGTGCTGCCTCGGTTTCTTTCAGTTTTTGATTTCCAGCCTTTTCTTCCCGTGCGCGTGCCGGCAGCATCAAGGCATACACAATAGCGACGGCACCTACCAGCACAATATACAGCCATGGTTGCAAATGCGTTATCTCCTTTTACACAGTATCAAAATTCCTGCTTCACAGGCTCAGATCAATACGGCGCCCTTTAAAAGGGTGCTCCGCATCACGAATGCCCTCGGGCTTGTGGCGTCTTTCCGAAGCGTTGTCGCTCCCCCCGTGTTCACCGCGTCCGCCATCATCACGCAGTGCGGCCTCGGAGGGATCATCGACCTCTGTACTTCGCTGAGCCAGTTCCTGGCTTTGTTTGACGTTCTGCCCGGCCAGCTGCTGCTGATCCAGTGCAGGGCGCTGTTGAAGTTCGTTATGAATTTTCCCCGCTTCCATTGTACGGGGGACGGCGATCTGCAATTCCACAGAGTTCAAGCTCATAGGCTACCCTCTCTTCTCACAAATAATGACGGGTCGCTGTGACACAGCCCGCCTGATTAATTGTACGGAGTTAAAGATATATCGCCTTCATTGTAGCTGAATACGACCCGTTCGGTGGCATCTTTTACAAAACGAGTGTATCTGCCAATCATAATCTTCGAACCACCGTAGATCGTCTTGATAATTTCTACTCTCGCTCTTCCCGTATCCTCAAGCATCTTTTCAATTTCCAGCACCCTTGATTTGATTCTCGCTTCTTCACGCTGCTGTGACTGCTTCGTAGCATTCAGCTTGACGCGAAGGGCCACTTTGTCAGGTGAAAGTTGGCCGCTGTTAGCCAGTTGATTGAGTAAATACAAGGCTTTGGTAGTCTTGTCCTCATTTTCCAGCAATTGTTTAAGCTCTTGCCGCAGTTCATTAATCTCGTTTCTCAGTTCAGGAAGAACACCAACTTCAATCGAGGTTGCGGTGGACATTGAATTCCCGATGGTTCGGGCAACTACTCGGTCCCCTGCCTGAATACTGCCTCCGACGATCAATCCCTTGGTGCCGTTGCAGAGCACATCCTGCCCGGCTCTTATATTGGAATGCATAATGCTTTGAGAGACGATAACATCTTCACCGGCCACTACGTTTCCGTCTTGTATGAAGGACACTTTAACATTTTTCCCAGCGATAACATGGCCTTTATTGTAGCCGATAATACCTCCGGTGATTTCGATGGAACCGCCTGCAATTAACTCGGCACCTTCAATTCCGCCTACAACCCGAATATCGCCTGCCGATTTCACGGTAAAGCCGGTGAGCACATTTCCTCTAATAACCACCGTCCCTACAAAATCTATATTTCCCGTACTGTAATCGACGTCTCCGTTGACCTCATACACCGGAAATACATTGATTTTGCCCTTGTCGGTAAGGGTGACCAATCCGTCGATCGCAGCATACATGGACGTCTCCGAATTATCCACCACAACGTTTTTACCCACCTTGAAATGTGCGGTTTTTCCAGGCTTGAAGACAAGCTCCTCACCGGTTACTGTTTTGCCAGATTTTCCAGGCTGCGGAGGAATGATGGTCGCAATCAACTGGCCTTTGCGGACATTGTGCAGTCTGACCAGATCCTTGTAGTCCACTTTGCCGTCGGCTTTTTCCAGCGGTTTGCGGTCTTCCTCCAGATCTACAGTCAGCACGACCCGACCATCGGTACCGTTTACAGCAGGTTCACCCATAGCAATTGGAACACGGTTAAAAAAATATTCCTCCGGATTGCTGCTGATACGACGGACGATATCCCGCTGAATACCATAACGAACCTCATTGCTGTGTAAAAAAGCTTCCAAGTCTTCAATCGAACAGGTGAATTCTTCATCTTTTTTGGAAAACTGTAGGTATGCAGTTCCCTTGTCTGCCGAAAATGTGATGTTCAAGTATTGATTCAAAGCATAATGTCCAATCATTTTATGCCTCCCTTGTCCGCCCGGTTAATCGTTTTGCATAAGGAGATCCCGGTTTTTCTCCAATGTTCCTCTAAGCCTTAATATAGCTTTGGAATGAAGCTGCGAAATCCGAGAAGGGGAAAGTGACATCACCTCTGCGATTTCGCTGAGAGATAAATCTTCATAATATAATAGGGACACTACGGTCCGTTCTTTCACCGTTAATTTCTCGATACCTTTGGTGAGAGTATCTCGCAAATAAAATTCATTGACCTTGCGGTCCGGATTCTTGGCTTTATCATCAACCAGGATGGACATTCGGGTCTCTGATTCTTCTTCCCGGATCGGATCTTCCAGTGAGCAAAGCGACATTACTGCCACATCCTGCAGCATATTCTGAAACTCCGGCTCACTGATATTCAGATAACGGCTCATTTCCTCGTCACTGACAGACCGTAAATATTTCTGTTCTAATTGCTGGTAAGCATCCTCTATCCTTTTTGCCTTTTCACGCACTGACCTGGGAACCCAGTCACTCTGCCGCAATGAATCAAGAATGGCACCACGGACCCGCCAAGAGGCATAGGTCTGAAACTGCAAGCCGCGTTTGTAGTCAAATTTCTCAATGGCATCAATCAAACCCATAACACCGTTGCTGGCCAAATCATCTTTGGACACATTTTTGGGCAACCCCACAGCCAAACGACTGGAAACGTAATCTACAATATGGAGATAACTCTCTATCAGCCTCTTTTTGGCTTCGGGATCACCTTGTTCTTTCCACCGTTCCCAGAGTTCATCCGTTTCCGATTGAGCAGCTTTACGCTCGTTCAATAGCTTTCACCCTTCCCAAAGTTTAGTCAGCGGGCCTACTGCTGCGAAACGTTCAGAGGGAGCAGGATAACCTGTTCCGCCACTAGGCACTCGCTTATTCTTCTTTCAGGTGACGAACGGCCTTGGCCAATTCTTCAGGATCCTTCATTGAAACCAGCTTGGGCGGCTGAAGCGGCGTAAATCCCTCACTGTTCCTTTCTTCAGGCGCCGGTTTCGGTTTCAGGAGATTTCTTAGTTCATCATCCTCATCAGGGGTACTGATATCCAGCTTTACACCAAGTGCTTCCCCACCCTCTTCGGGGTTATCATCCACGGCTTCCGGGGAAGCCGATGATTTAGTAATAAAACCCAATACCCATCTCAAGAGGAAAGCAAGCACAAACCAGACAACAAATCCAAATAACCCGCGTATGATACTGGTTTGAAGTAAATTATTCCCATAGGTTGTAATAAAGGTGAAGAAGAAGCCGACCAATCCGAATATTAAATTTATCAATAGGTTTCCTGTCATAATTATAATTCCTTATTGCCTTTTTGCACACTGCGGATAAACAATATTCCGCTGGCACAGGCGATTTCTATCGTACGGCCATAATTGCCGCCTGTATCTTCCGCAATCAATGGAATATTTAAAGATTCAAGAGCAAGCTTGCAGGATTCCACATTACGAGGCCCGATCCTCATTGTATCGTTCCCCCCGGCAAAAGCGAACATTTGAGAGCCTCCGGCCATTTTGGCCACGATCCGGCTGCGGACCGCTCCAAGCGCAAGCAATCGGGTCAAAAGCTCCGGTACCGCGGTATCTGCAAACTTCGCTATATTAAGTTGTCCATCACGGGCGATCTCGGATGACGGCAGCATGACATGGGCCATGCCTGCAAGCTTTTTTCCCGGATCAAACAACGTTAATCCCACACAGGAACCCAGACCTGTAGTACGGATCATACTGTGCTCGCTCCCCACGTTGAGGTCTGCCATTCCTACCTTGATAATGCTCTGCTCTTCAATCATTTTCAAACGGCACTCCTAGTGATTGGAAGATTTTCGGGAATGATTCCGGATCGGGTATGAGAAAGAACTGCCCTTCAATTTCGTTCTTCCCTTCCATAAACGTCGTATCAATCAGCAATGCATCATCCCCCATCTGACCAAACTGCAGCAGCCCGTAGCTCAGAATCGCGCCTGCCATATCCATAGCCAGTGCCGGAACAGTCGGATACATCGAGAGGGAGGTGAAATCTGCCAATGAAGACAAATAGGAACCTGCCAGGATATTGCCGATTTCGCTTAATGCGGAAAGCTCCATTTCGCTGAGCTCACTGTTGCCCGACAATTCAATACCCGCGACACGGCCCAGCAAGCTCATTGCCGCCTCCGGAGTGAGGATGAAGAACAGGTTACCGGGCGCTTCACCTTCCACCCGCAGGAATACCGCGTATACGAATTCCTCGGCACCCCCAACTTTTTCCGTAATTTCTTCAAAAGAAAGCAATTGTACTTTGGGAACCGCCATGTCAATTGGTTTGTTCAGCAATTGCGACAACGCTGTGGCTGCGTTGCCGGCGCCAATATTCCCCACTTCCTTGAGAACGTCCATTTTGAAATCCTTGAAATTCTTGAATAGTTCCACAGGTTAGCCCTCTAGGCTTTCTAATTGAATGATCTCGCCCTTGTTCAGCACTTCCGACAAGTTAAGCATAATCAGCAGACGGTCTTCTCCGATCTTGGCCACTCCATCTAAGTATTTAGCTCTGATTCCCCCAACAACATCCGGTGGCGTATCAATAGAATCCCTATTCAAATCAATGACATCATTCGCAGAGTCAACGATGAACCCCACTTCCATTTCATTGACATTTACGATAATGATGCGGGTCTGATCGGTATGTTCCGCCTCATCAATGCCAAAACGTCCGCGCAGATCAATTACAGGGATAACAACCCCCCGAAGATTGATGACCCCTTTGATAAAAGCGTAGGTTTTGGGTACGCGGGTAATCGGCATCATACGCTCAATCGTTTGTACCTTATCTACCTCAATCCCGTATTCCTCTGCGCCTAATTTGAACACTATCACTTTAATATCTTCAGCCATGGAATGAACCTCCCTGTTCTATCCTAGTTATTTAATAAAAGCGTTCGGATCAATAATGAGTGCAACCTGTCCGTCGCCGAGAATGGTTGCCCCGGATATTCCCTGAACCTCAGGCAAATATTTGCCCAAATTCTTGATGACGATTTCGTTCTGGCCAATAAAATCCTGAACCGCCAAAGCAACCAGCCGTTCGCCCTTGCGGACCACGACAATTTCCGTCTCTTCTTCCGTGCTTTCATCGTAATCGGGAACGGAGAACAGCTTACTCAGTGAGAGCAGCGGAATATGTGCGTTGCGGAACTCGATCATCTTATTGCCATGAATTGTCCGGATTTGATTTTGTTTCACAATTCCTGTCTCCACAATGGAGGACAATGGAATCGCATATTTTTCCGAACCGATCCGAACCAGCATAGCGGCGATAATAGACAACGTAAGCGGAAGCTGTACCGAGAAATTAGTGCCTTTGCCCGGTGTGGAGTAGATGGTAACGTTCCCGCCAAGAGAAGTTATTTTCGCTTTTACGACATCCAGCCCTACCCCGCGGCCGGATACATCAGAGATGACTTCTGCAGTACTGAACCCGGGTGCGAACAACAATTGATGAGCTTCTTCATCGGACATCCCGGCCGCCTGCTCGGAGGTAATCACGCCTTTTTTGACCGCTGACTGCAGTACCTTCTCTGAATTAATACCTACCCCGTCTTCCTCAATCTCGATAAAGACATGGTTCCCGCTGTGAAAAGCCCGCAAATACACCGTGCCCATCTCCGGTTTGCCGGCGGCAATCCGGTCTGGAATCGATTCAATACCATGGTCAACTGCGTTGCGCAGCAAATGCACCAGAGGATCTCCGATTTCATCAATAACGGTACGGTCCATTTCAGTTTCAGCACCGGTAACTACCAGATCGACTTTTTTGTCCAGTGATTTGGCGAGGTCGCGAATCATCCGCGGGAAGCGGTTGAATACAGTATCTACAGGAACCATCCGCAGCTTCATTACGATATTCTGCAGATCCCCGCTGACCCGGCTCATGTGTTCAACGGTCTCCGTAAGATCCCCGTTCTGCACCTCGGAAGCAAGCTGCTCAAGGCGGACCCGGTCAATAAGCAATTCGCTGAACAGATTCATCAGTACATCAAGCCGCTCAATATCCACACGAATGGTTCTTGAAGGCGCCCCGCCGGTTCTCGCTGGAGCTGCACTTGCTTTGGGGGCCTCGGCCGGAGCAGCAGCCTTTGCGGCAACAGAAACCGCGGAAGCTGCTGCCTCCGGAGCCTCTGGAGGCGCTTCAGCAGTCGCAGCAACCGTATCCTGGCCCAATTGCTTCAGCGATTCCTGATCAAGGGCAACTGCAGAAACCTTCTCGATCTCCGACAAATTCATAATCATTGCCTGTATTTCGGAAGCTTCCTTTTGGGTTATGTAGTAGAGGGAGAACCCGTAATCGAATTTCTCCTGTTCTATGTCCTGCACCGAAGGGAAGGATTTCACTACTTCACCGGAACGCTCCAGAAGGTCAAATACCATGTATGCACGAACAGCTTTCAGTTGACAATCCTTGCGGATTGCAACGTCCACATACATGACTTGATGGCCTTCCAGAATGGACTGCTCCAGTACGGAGAATTGAAATTCGTCCAATAAGATGGGAGCATCGCCCGCAGCAACAGGAGCTTCACTGGCCGCTGCAGCTGTACCTGCAGATGGAACCTCACCGCGAACAATAGCCTGGAGAGCAGATACAATAGCGGATACATCCGCTTTCCCGTCGCCGCCGGCCGTGATATCCTGAACCATGGATTCAAGGGCATCCAGACTTTTGAATAAGGTGTCAAAAATAAAATCCTGCATCCGCAGCTTATTGTTGCGGACCAAATCCAGAACATTTTCCATTTGATGTGTAAGTGAAGCCAAATCTTCAAAGCCCATCGTAGCCGCCATACCCTTTAAGGTATGCGCTGACCGGAAAATGACCTGAACGATACTAATATCCTCAGGATTTGCTTCCAGCCCCATCATACTTTCGTTCAATGATTGCAGATGATCATTTGACTCATCAATAAACATGGATAAATATTGATTCATGTCCACTAACGAGCACCTCCCCTTCGAGTTCGCTTTTCCGTTATTTAACGGCTTGTACCAGCCTTGGAGCAATTTCTTGCAGCGGCAGAACATATCTGACGCACTGCAATTCCACCGCAGAACGCGGCATCCCGTATACCACACAGGTCTCTTCGCTCTCGGCAAAGGTGGATGTAACTCCTGAGTCATATAGAGCCTTCATCATTCTGGCACCGTCGCTGCCCATTCCGGTCATGAGCACTGCATGACGTTCGAGCGTTGTCAGAGCCAGCAGGGATTCAAATAAAACATCCACAGAAGGCCGATGACCATTACGCGCATCTTCCTTCGTGAGAACCACTGCATATTCGCCGCCAGGCGCCGGAGCCACTTTCATGTGATAACCTCCCGGAGCGATGTAAGCCGCTCCCTTCCGCAAGATCATTCCTTGCTCCGCTTCCGTAACTTCAAGCGGACTGAACGTATTCAGCCGCTGCGCCAAGGATTTGGTGAAATTGGGCGGCATATGCTGCACAATCACAACCGGTGCCGGAAAATCAGCCGGTATGTTCTCAAGCAATGATTTAAGTGCCCGCGGACCCCCTGTTGAGCAGCCAACGGCAACCAGCTTGCGGAGTGCTTTGGTGCCGGACTTTACATCTGGCGGTAATGCTGGTGGCCCGGCAGGGTTTTGGCCCGAAGGCTCCGGCAGATGCTGCGCAGCTGGAAAAGTAGTCATTCGCTGTACTTTGGACCGGTTGTCCATCCGGTCCGCCACAGGGGTAGGCGGCTTCACCTTTTTGGTTAGTGAACCGCTACCTTCGGCTGGCTCTGACCGCGCAGCTCTGGCTGTTTCATTTGTGAGAGTAGATTTTGGCGCTGGAACACGCTGGCCTGCCTGATTGCCCGGCAGACCCCCGGCTGTCTTCTTCGGTAGCTCAGGAATCTTCCTAACGGGCGGTGCAGCTGGTTTGACAGCCGCAGCAGGCGGCGGTGCAGCTTCCACAGATGGCTGTGGGGTTTTATCCGAGAAGGCTCTGGCTTCACGCTGTCTGCGGGCCAGCATGGCTTCACGCATTTGCTCTTTAAGTGACTGTCCAACAAGCGTGATATCCTGGGAATTGGAGATCGACGGTTTGCGGATAAAGTCAAAGGCACCCCATTCGAGAGCCTTAATGGTTTCCTTCATGCCTTCTTCATTAATCCCCGACAGCATAATGACCGGCAAGGGCTGTGAGGCCATTATTATTTTCAGCGCTTCCAGGCCATTCATTTCCGGCATTTCCACATCCATAGTCACCAAATCCGGGCGAAGCTCGTTCACTTTCTCTATTGCCTCACGTCCGTTAGCGGCCGTTGCCGTTACCTGAAAGTCAGCGTCTTTTTCTACCAAATCGGAAATGATCTTGCGCATAAATGCAGAATCATCAACAACCAAAACTTTATATGGCTTCATATCATTTCCACCTCTGTTCTCAAAATTTAAGAACAATTATTTGTTTCGCTTCAACCATTTATTGATAAAGCCTTTAATCCCCTGTTTCTTTTCCAGCTGCCGCGAGCCGCTGTCCAGATAATGCATAGCCAGACGCTGCACGTCTTTTGAAGCCGTGCTGTTCGGGTACGCCAGTGAAAACGGAGTTTGTTTTTTTACAGCCTGTACCACATGGGCATCGCTGCTTATATAACCCAAAAAGGGTATATCCAATTGTAAAAACCGGGTGGCAGCCATCCGAATTTTGTCGCTGGTGAGAGAGGCTTCCCTTTCATCACCTGCCTGGTTAACAATCAGTCTAAAAGGCACCTCGGGATGGGAGTTATGCACGACCTTCATTAAAGCATAGGCATCCGTAATTGCGGTGGGCTCGGGTGTTGTGACCACAAAGCATTCATCCGCCGAGGTTATAAATTTCAACGTTTCTTTGGAGATGCCTGCTCCTGTATCAAAGAGAATGAAATCCATCGTATCCGCAATTTGTCCAATTTGAGCCGTAAAATAATTCAAGTCTGCTTCCGATAGTGAAAACAGCTCATCCATTCCTGAACCGCCGGCGATAAAAGGCAGCGAACCCGGGCCTATATGAATAACCTGGTCGATATCCGCTTCTCTTTTTAACAAGTGGTACAGATTATATCGGGCGGAAACTCCCATAAGCACATCAATATTGGCCATACCGATATCGGCATCGAACAATAGTACTTTTTTGCCCATCGACTTCAGGGTAAGTGCAAAATTCAGCGTAAAGTTTGATTTGCCTACGCCTCCCTTGCCGCTGCATACGGTAATGATACGGGCAGAGCCTTCGCCTCCGGGAGTGCGTTTCGGGTCTTGGCTGGAAACAAGCTGTCTAAGCGATTGAGCCTGATCCATCAGGACCCTCCTGTTCCCAGAAGCAGCCCGGTCAGCTGTTCTTTGGAGGCCATCTTTAAATCATCCGGAACATTCTGGCCGTCAGTCAGATAAGATAAGGTAAGCGGGAAATCATTTAGAACATTAAACAGCGGACCGTAACTTCCGGTCTCATCCAGCTTGGTAAAAATCACCTTATCCAGCTGGTACCTGCCGAAATGCTCCGCTATCATCTTCATGTCACGGCTTTTTGAGGTTAGGCTGAGCACCAGATAGGTTTCACTGCGAAGCTCCTTGGACAGCAGACTCTGCAATTCCGCCACCAGCATTTCATTCCGGAAATTTCTTCCGGCTGTATCCATAAGTACCAGGTCACAGCTGTCCAGACGGAACAGCGCACGCTGCAAATCTCCAGGAGATTGCACAACCTCAAGCGGAATATTCAGGATTGCCGCATACGTGCGGAGCTGCTCCACTGCCGAAATCCGGTAGGTGTCGGAGGTAATCAAGCCAACTTTGCGTCCGTGCTTGAACAGCTGTTCCGCTGCCAGCTTGGCGATAGTTGTGGTCTTGCCGACCCCGGTAGGTCCGGCAATATAGACAATCTGGGTATCTTGCGCAATACCCTGTCCTATCCGGCCGGCCAGAAAACCTTCTACCTGCTCCAGAAGGCTATCCAAGAACTGATCCGTTCCCCAAGCCCGTCCTTCATCACTCCAACGCTCAAAAATAGTACCGATCCACTCTTCTACCAGTATCGTATCCAACTCTTGCTCCATCAAACGATCTTTAAATTGCTGAAGCACTTCCGGCAGGTCTCTTGCCCCTGTAGAATGTCTGGCGATACGCTCCATCCATTGCTTCATATCCCTGATCTCTCGCAAAACATCACTTTCAGCTGCGGGAGGAGGAACGGATTCAGACCCAAGCGTTTCGTACCTCTCGGCGATGGAGACTACGCTTTCTTTTGTCAAGGGCGGCAGATTGAGCTCTGCTTTCTCTCTTCCTTCAGGAGGAGCTTCACTCTGAGCAGGCGCTGCCCCTTGCAGCATCCCCGAATCCGTCAGCGCTGCTGCAATCTCAGCAAAAGAACGGGTATCAGCAGGTTTCTCCGGGGCTGGAGAAGCGGCGGCTGCAGCCTTTTGATATGCCTGTGGAACCGCACTGCGCGGAATGCTAAAGGACGGTGCAGTCCTCTTCTCCGCTTCAGCCGGCTTCTGCTCTTTTTCGACCGCAGCAACAACTTCGATTTTTTTCTTTTGGAACATACCCATGAATCCGCCGACTTTAACTTCTTTGGTGCTTAAAATGACTGCGTCGCTTCCAAGCTCGCTGCGGATGGAATGCATGGCGTCCGGCATCGTATCGACAACGTAACGCTTCACTCTCATAGATTCACCACTCCAACGCTTTGAATTTCAATATTCGGTTCCAGTTCACTGTAGGACAACACCGGTATATCCTGCATGGTCCGCTCAATGACTTGGCGCAGATACATGCGGATGGTTGGTGAAGTCAGCAGAATGGGCTGCTGCCCGGACTGCAGCAAACGGTTAATCTGCTCGGTGAGCCGTTGGTATACTGTCTGCGTAGACACCGGATCAAGCGCCAGATAACTTCCTTGCTCCGATTGTTGTACACTTTCAGAGATTTTCTTTTCCAGTGAAGGACCCACAGTAATAACCCGCAGCGTCTCTCCGGCTTGCGAGAATTGCTGGGTAATCTGTCTGGACAAGGATTGCCTTACATATTCGGTAAGAATGTCGGGATCTTTGGTGTAGGTTCCATAATCGGCAAGCGTTTCGAATATAGTGACCAGATCCCGGATGGATATTTTCTCCCGCAGCAGCTTGCCGAGCACTTTTTGAACATCTCCGACCGCCAGTACGGAAGGGATCAGTTCGTCGACCAGAACAGGGTAATTCTCCCGAAGATTGTCGATAAGCATCTTGGTTTCCTGACGTCCCAGCAATTCATGTCCATACCGTTTGATCAATTCGGTCAAATGTGTAGCTACAACAGAAGGCGGATCGACAACGGTATAGCCCGATAACTCAGCCCGTTCCTTAACAGATTCATCAATCCACAAGGCAGGAAGTCCAAAAGATGGTTCCACAGTCTCAATTCCGTTGATGGAATCATCATCATAGCCGGGACTCATGGCCAGGTAGTGATTAAGTAATAATTCACCACCGCCGACGTTATTCCCTTTAATTTTGATGACATATTCATTCGGTTTTAGTTGAATATTGTCGCGAATTCGGATAACAGGGACAACAAGTCCCATCTCCAGGGCACATTGGCGCCGGATCATGATGATGCGGTCCAGTAAATCGCCACCCTGACCCGTATCTGCGAGTGGAATAAGACCGTAACCGAATTCAAATTCGATGGGATCAACCGACAACAGATTGATGACACTTTCCGGACTGCGCACCTCTTCAATCTGTTTCTCTTCTACAAGCTGTTCCTCGGCAATCTGCTTGCGGTTCATGTTTTGTCCCATACTGTAGGCGGCATAGGCCAGCAGACCTGCCAGAGGAAGTGTAGTAATCGCATGAATCGGTGTGAAAAGTCCCAGCATCGCTACAGTAGCTGCAACAATGTATAACAGCTTGGGATACGACATTAACTGCCCTGTCAAATCCTCTGCAAGGTTCCCTTCAGAGGAAGCCCGGGTAACGATCAGACCTGCAGCTGTAGAGATAAGCAGAGCAGGAATTTGGCTGACCAGACCATCCCCGATGGTTAGAATCGAATAGGTAGAAAGTGCATCCGCAAACTCCATGCTGTGAACTACCATACCGATAATAAACCCACCGATCAGGTTAATCAGCAGGATGATGATACTGGCAATGGCATCCCCCTTTACAAACTTACTGGCACCATCCATTGCTCCAAAAAAGTCCGCTTCCCGCTCCACGCTGCGGCGGCGCTCCCGGGCCTGCTGCTCGTTGATCATGCCCGCATTCAAATCAGCATCAATACTCATCTGCTTACCGGGCATTGCGTCTAGAGTAAATCTCGCTCCCACTTCCGCTACCCGCTCCGAGCCCTTGGTGATAACAATAAACTGGACCACGACCAGAATCAGAAAGACGATAAAGCCGATCGCGATTTCCCCGCCGGCTACCCAGCTTCCGAAAGTGGCAACTACCGAACCCGCTTCCCCGTCTGAAAGAATCAGTTTGGTGGTAGAGATGTTCAACGCCAATCGAAACAAGGTCGTAATCAATAACAGTGACGGAAATATCGAGAACTGCAGTGCATCCTTTGTATTCATAGCCACCAGAATAATTGTCAACGCCAAAGCAATGTTAACAACGAGCAAAATATCCAACAGCCATGACGGGATAGGCAGAATCATCATAAGCACAATACCGATGATACCGATTAATACTGTTAAATCTTTAGCTTTCAAATGTCCCGAACCTCCCCGTCTTATCTCCTCTTACCTTTGAGCTTATATACATATGCCAGCACCTCGGCGACAGCCTGGAACAGATCAGCCGGTACCACATCGCCGATTTCTGCCCTTTGAAACAGCGCCCGTGCCAGCGGTTTGTTTTCCATAGTTATAACGCCATGCTCTTTAGCAAGCGCTCTGATTCGGAGGGCTACATGGTCTTGACCCTTCGCGATAATTTCAGGCGCATCCATTTTAGAGCCGTCATATTTCAGCGCGACCGCAAAGTGAGTCGGGTTCGTGATAATAACGTCTGCATTAGGAACTTCCTGCATCATTCTCTGCATAGCCATTCTGCGCTGGCGTTCTCTGATCTTGCCTTTAATTAGAGGGTCACCCTCCATTTTTTTATACTCGTCTTTAATGTCTTGCTTTGACATTTTCAAGCTCTTCTCATGCTCATATTTCTGATAATAATAATCAAATATTGCCAGTATAATTAATGCGACAGCAATTTTCATCCCTAGACTCATGGTTAAATCGGCAGCAAACTGATAAACCCCTTCAACACTGGAATGAGATAAGGAAGAAAAACTTTTCCTCTCTCCCCAAAGTGTCGAATAAACCAGATAACCGATTAGAAGCAATTTGAAGATAGATTTCAAAAACTCTACAAATGACCTCATAGAAAAAATATTTTTCAAACCTTTAATTGGATCGAGTTTACTGAACTTGGGCATCAGTCCCTCTCCGGTAGTCATAAAACCAACTTGAAACACATTGATGATCACCGCAATAACAAAAGTAATCGCAAATAAAGGAACTAGCAAAATCAAGATTTGTAGGCCATACTGGCTAAAAAGCTGCATTACATTCTCAGATGTGACTTCCATCATCATGCGATTCTGAAATACGTCCATATAAAGTACAATAAATCGTTCCTTCATATATCCACCGAACATCATCAAACTAAGCATCGCCGACAACAGCACCGTAGCTCCTGACAATTCGGCACTTTTAGCCACTTGACCCTTTTTACGTGCCTCCTGTCGCTTTTTAGGAGTGGCTTTTTCTGTTTTTTCACCTGCAAAATGTTGTAGGTCGAGCCTGTAACGCTTCGCTTGTAGCATAATACGCACTCCCTTGCAGGGCACCTATGGACTATTGCCGATGAGCTTCAGTAAATGGTGCATGGATTCAAACATAATATCAAAAAGGTTCTGGAACAGCACAGCCATACCTGGCATAAGCACTAACAGTAACGCGAGCCCCACCACAATCTTTAGTGGGACACCGATAACAAAAACATTATACTGGGGTGCCGTTCGGGCCAGGAATGCCAGTCCGATATCTGTCAGGAATAGGGCGGTCACCAGAGGGGCAGCCAACTGAAAGGCGAGAACAAGCGATTGTGCAAATGTGCGGGCCAAAAACTCTGAAAGGCTTCCGTCTATCATTTTGAGAAACATATCATTATTAATGGGGATCCACTTGTAACTGCTCACAATAGCATCTAGCAGATGATGATGACCATTCATACTCAGAAAAAGAAGCAAGGCAATCATATATTTAAAGTTGCCAAGTATAGGTGAAGAAGCTCCGGTCATAGGATCAATTACATTCGCCATCCCAAACCCGATTTGAATATCAATGAAGGAACCCGCTCCCTGGATGACCATCATCATGAGAAAAGCGATAAATCCAAGCAATAAACCGATAAGAACCTCTCTGACTATCAGCAAAACATAACTGAGATCCTGAGGAACCGTATATCCTGCACCTTCCGCACTGAAAACTATTAAAGACACAAAAAAAGATATACCTATTTTAAAAGTGTTCGGCACTCCTTTTGAAGAAAAAACAGGAACGACAACAAAAAAGGCTGTAATTCGACAAAAAATTAACAGAAAGACGGGGAAACTTTGCAATAAGTTATCCATGTTCATCTAACCGATGTAAAGATGCAGATTCCCCAATATTTGGCTCGTGAAGTCAACCAACTTCGTGATGATCCAGGGGCCAAAAATGAGTAAAGCCAGCATAACTGCAACGATTTTCGGTATAAATGCCAAAGTTTGCTCTTGAATTTGTGTCGTTGCCTGAAAAATACTGATAATCAGTCCTACCACCAGACCAAGAATCAGCATGGGAGCACTGGTTTCCAGTGTTATATATACGGCTTGGCCTGCAAGGCCGATAATAAACTCCGTATTCATCCCTTATGCCTCCTCTAATGAAATCAGGTGCTAAAACTAAGTAACAATGATTTAATGACCAAGTACCAGCCGTCCACCAGTACAAAGAGCATTATTTTGAAAGGCAAAGATATCATTACCGGCGGGAGCATCATCATCCCCATTGCCATAAGGGTACTTGCCACTACAATATCAATTACCAAAAATGGAATGAAAATGAGAAAACCCATTTGAAATGCAGTTTTTAATTCACTAACAGCAAATGCGGGCACGAGTACAGTCAGGGGAATATCCTTAAAAGTTGCAGGCTTTGCATCTCCTGTGTAACCTGTATAATTCATAAACAATAATAGTTCTTTGGTATGCGTATGCTTGAACATAAATTCCTTCATTGGTAAGGCTGCTTTGTCAAGTGCTTCGGACTGGCTGATAGTTCCCTTCATATAAGGCTGAAGTGCCGTCTCGTTCACAGTTGCAAGCGTAGGCGACATAATAAAGAGAGTCATAAACAGCGCAAGTCCTACCAGAACCTGATTCGGAGGCATGGATGCCGTACCGAGTGAGGTTCTTATAAAACCCAAGACGATCACAATCCGGGTGAAGCTGGTCATCAATACCATAAATGCAGGGGCGATGCTCAGCACCGTAACAAGAAGCAAGATGGAAACGGAACTGGTCCCCCCGCTGGTCCCCTCTTCGCCTATCTGAATATTAATATTCGGTATAGGCTCGGCATGAATCGGGTGAATCGTCAAAGCACTGATAAACCCGAATATCAGAAAAGCAAAAATCAGCTTTTTTTTCATAAATCCCTCGACTCATTCCTGGCGGTATCTTCCCGGAGCAGCTCATCAATTTTCTCTTTACGCTCAGGGGCTTGGGCAAGCTTGTTCTGCAATGTTTCGTAAAAGGAAGTATTCTCGCTAAGTTCGATTTCCTGAGAGGGTACCTCCCCGCGCAGCTTGGCTCTAATCTTGGAAACAAGCGGAACGAGGAAGTTATTCCGGCTGGAAGTCTGTTCTTCGAACGCCGCAATAATCAGGGCAACCTCATCCGGATCGGTCACTTTGTCGAGAAGGGATATATTCTCTCCCACCCCGACTAAATACAGGCTGCTGCCGAGTTCAATCACCTGAAGCGATTTGTTGGGCCCGAGGCCCATCGCCCCAAGCGTACGAATGGAGCGCCCGCTCATCAGGGTCTGGTTGCGGCGGCCGAGAAAACGGATCAGCAGCACGATCAGCACAACGATCACAGCAAGGACAATAATAACGTTCATTAAGTTCAGCAGGGTGTTGTTGCTTCCGAACGGTTCGGAATTGCCTGACATGTTTTCCCTCTATACGCCCAGTGTTTTGTTAATTGCTTCAACTACACGATCCGCCTGGAAAGGCTTCACGATAAAGTCTTTCGCGCCTGCTTGAATCGCATCGATAACCATAGCCTGCTGGCCCATGGCTGAACACATGATGACTTTAGCGTTGGCGTCCACTTTTTTGATTTCTTTCAAGGCGGCGATTCCGTCCATTTCAGGCATGGTTATATCCATCGTGATCAGGTCCGGACGCAGCTCCTTAAATTTCTCAATAGCCTGAGAACCATCTTGAGCTTCACCTACCACTTCAAATCCGTTCTTCGACAAAATGTCCCGGATCATCATTCTCATAAATGCTGCATCGTCCACGATTAGAATTCGGTTAGCCATTTTTACAAAATCCTCCCTAAGTATGCTTATTGTAATTTTTGAATTCGGTCCCACTGGCTGACGATATCTGTAACGCGAACTCCGAAGTTTTCGTCGATAACTACGACTTCCCCTTTGGCAATAAGCTTGTTGTTCACCAAAATGTCTACGGGCTCACCGGCCAGCTTGTCCAGCTCAATAATCGAACCTTGGGACATTTCCAGTATATCTTTAATCTGCTTCTGGGTCCTTCCTAATTCTACGGTGACTCTCAGTGGAATGTCCATCAATAAATTTAAATTATTTTCATCAATATTACCAAAACTGCCATTACTTAAATTGGCAAATTGTACGGGCTGCACATTCACATTCCGGTTAGGCACGGAGTTAGGCGGTGGAGCTTGTCCGTATGGCATTCCCTGCGGTGGCATGCCATACGGTGGCATCCCGTAACCAGGCATTCCTGCAGGCGGATAATAGTACCCTCCTTCCGGCATTCCCGGATACGGAGGCATCGGTTGCCCTTGCGGCGGATATCCCGGAGGCTGATCCCCTGCGGGCTGCTGAGGTGCCTGCTGAGCTGGCGGCGCTTGTGGCGCAGGTGTTTGGGCAGGCGTCGGAGTTGGCGCCTCTACAGTCCCTACAGCGGCCTCCTGATCGCTTGCACTTACATCTCCAAGAAGCATGGTTACCATGTCTTTGGCAAATTGCACCGGCAAAAGCTGCATAATCGTTGAATCGATTAAATCTCCAATTTTGAGACGGAAAGAAATCTGAATCAGTGTCTCATCATCCGGCAGGCTGCCTACCCCTTCTCCACTGGACATATTGAGAATATCAATGCCCGGAGGAGAGATATTGACAAACCGGTTAAAAATGGTCGACATAGAGGTTGCAGAGGAACCCATCATTTGATTCATCGCTTCCTGAACGGCACTGATATGTATTTCATTCAGTTCCTCGTCCTTCGGATCCCCTTCACCGCCCAGCATTAAATCGGCAATGACCTGCGCATCCCTGATTCTGATCACAAGGGAATTGATTCCTTGAAACCCGTCCACATATTGCACATGAACAGCTACATGCGGTTTGGGAAACGCCTCTTCAAACTGCCCCCGCGTAATGATAGATACCTGCGGTGTAGTAATATCCACCTTTTTTCCCAGCAAGGTCGAGAGTGCAGTCGCTGCACTTCCGAAGGTTATATTGCCGATTTCCCCCAGCGCATCCTGCTCAAATGGAGTCAGGTAATCATCAACCGACTTCTCCGAAGGAGCCAGGGAGCCCTCAGCGGATTGTTTAAGAAGGGCGTCGATTTCTTCCTGGGATAAATAATCTTTACTCGTCAAATTCTTCAACTCCTTCACTGACAATCTCGTCTATTTGTACAGCCACCCGATCCTTGATCATACCCGGGCTTCCGATGAACTTCAGCTTATCCCCGACCTTAATGGATAGACCTGACTCCACTGTTTTATTCAGCGAAATCACGTCGCCTACACTTAGTCCCAAAAATTCAGCTATGGACAGCCTGGATTCCCCAAGCTCGGCCACCACTGGCAGCTTTGCCTTATGCACATTTGCCCTGATGGCTTCAAGTTCTCCTTCGTCCCGAGTTTTCTTTTCGGAAACAAACCACTGGTGAACTGACAGCCTGGACATAATAGGTTCGAGAACCACATGCGGGATACAGAGATTGATCATTCCCGTGGTATCGCCAATCTTGGTGCTTAAGGAGATAAGGGCAATGGTCTCATTTGGGGACACGATCTGCATAAATTGCGGATTGGTCTCCAGTGCCTCCATACGCGGTTCAATATCCAGTACCATTTTCCACGCCTCTTGAAGGCTTTCAAAACATCTGCTAAAGATACGCTCCATAATTGTCGTTTCAATTTCGGTTAATGCGTTGATTTTTGAAGGAGCAGTCCCGAACCCACCCAGCAGCCTGTCCAGCATGGCAAACGCGATATTGGGGTGAACCTCCATGACCATACGGCCTTCCAGGGGCTCCGCTTCAAAAATATTAAGAATCGTCATTTTGGGGATGGAGCGTATAAACTCATCATAAGGGAGCTGCTCCACCTGAACGACATTGATCTGCACAAAGGTACGTAATTGGGCTGAAAAGTACGTAGTAAGATAGCGGGCAAAGTTGTCATGAATCCGTGTAAGACTGCGGATATGATCTTTGGAGAAACGCACAGCCCGTTTGAAGTCATAAGCGCGAACTTTTTTCTGAGTTTCTTCTTTTTTTAGTTCATCAGCATCCATTTCTCCGGATGAAAGTGCAGCAAGCAGTGCATCAATTTCGTTTTGTGAAAGTACATCAACCAATTCTTTTCACCCCCCCATCAAAGAATATTCTTAGCTGATCTATATGGTGGCCAAGACAAATTCAGTCAGCTCGATCTGGGTCAATTTTCCTTCGGTCAAGGTCTTATTAATGATATTAATAAGCTTGCTGCTGAACTGATCCTTACCTTTGGAACCGTTAAGTTCTTCCGGCTTGGTATCTGCGAGGGTCTTGATCAAAATCGGCTTGATTTTAAAATCTTTGATTTTCTCAAATTCTTCTTTGGCTTTTACGGAATCCAACTGGAACGCGAAATCTATTGAAGCGATATAATCGGGATCGGCAAGATTAGTTTTGATATCCAAGATCTCTGCTGTCAGTTCGACGATTTCGTCGGCCGTAAGATGCTTGGCTTCTACGTTCTGCACAGCTTGATTCACTTCGCTTGTATCGCCTGGGAAGATTTTGTCCATTAATAGAAATGCGGCTACTACAATGAGTGTAATTGCCAGCAAAATCGTAATGAGCCACGGCAGCATCTTTTTCATGATAGCTCCTCCATCGATTGGACTTTTATGGTGGCAGCATATGTGCCAATGTCCCTGTTGTAATTGCGGATTTTCGTAATAACCTCATCGGCTTTTTCCAGCACGATCAATCTTTTGCCCGTTACCAGTGTAATGTAAGTATCAGGACTTTCCTCGACCATTTCCACCAGCAGGGCATTCAGCCACATGGGTGTACCGTTTAATCTTGTTACCGAAATCATAACAGGCCTCCTAACAAAAAATAGGGGGAGGAGAACCTCCCCCAAGACTCCATAATAATGCGTTCTCGGAAGTTCCGAAAAACGTTTATTATCCAGCAAACTTATATATTATGGTTCAAGGCTTAACGCTTGAGGTTAACAACTTCTTGAAGGATTTCATCGGAAGTTGTAATAATCCGGGAATTCGCCTGGAATCCGCGTTGGGATACGATCATCTCCGTAAATTCGCCTGTAAGATCCACATTGGACATTTCAAGCTGTCCGGCTACGATTGCTCCGGTGCCTGCTTCTGTGTTGTTCGCGGTAGTCGGCACAAGCTCACCGTCAGCATTCGCATTCAAGGTCATGCGGAACAGATTGCCGCCGATTTTTTCCAGACCCTGTGGATTGGTGATCTTGGCTACACCGATGAGAACCCCTGGCTCGGTTGTGCCATCTGCCATAGTCTGTATAATCGTTCCGTCCGATGAGATAGAGAATGCTGTAACCTCTTCCGCCAACTGGATGTTCTCGCCTTCAGAGCTCAGAACATGCATTCCATCGGAAGTCAGGAGATTACGTGCCGCATCCACATGGAAGTCGCCGGCACGTGTCAGGAATGGCGTTTCCTGATCTTCGGAGAGCCGCACAAGGAAGTATCCGTCACCGTCAATCCGCAGATCGGTAGGGTTATTGGTTGTCATCGCACTGCCTGCCAAGTGAAGAGTATCAATGGAGCCAATGCTGACCCCCAGCCCGATTTGCTTGGCATTCACCCCGCCTTGACCGTCATCATTAGGTGCTGTCACCCCGGATACGGTCTGGCTCATGATATCCTTGAACATTACCCGGCCGGATTTGAAGCCGATTGTATTAACGTTGGCAATGTTATTACCGATCACATCCAGCTTGGTTTGAAAACCGCGCATACCTGAAACTCCCGAGTACATGGATCTTAACATTATTGTTGTCCTCCCAGATTATGAAATCTATTGTTTATTTGATACAACTTGAAGATTGAGGATTGGACCGCGTCAGTCGGTCGGCGGTCACCCCGGCTCTCCGTTAGGACCGGCCGGATCAAGAAATAATAACAGCACTGTCTATTTGCGTGAATACATTATCTTTCATGGATTTCCCATCCATAGCGGTTACAACCGTACGATTGGGTATACTCACAATCAAAGCCATGTCATGCATTAAGATTAAAGATTCCTTACTTCCTTTAGCTGCTGCTTTGTCCACAGCCGAAGATATCTGATCCAATTGGCTGCTGCCCAGCTCAATGCCTCTTTGCTCCAGCCGTTTGGCGGCATGGGTGCTGAACTTGAGCATATTTTTATGCAGCAGGCTTTCAAAGGAGGCTTCGGGCACATTCGAGCCCTTCGCAGCTGCCGGGCGCTTGAGTACCGATGGGTGAACGGACGATGGATATAATTGGCCTATGGTCAGCCTCTCATTCATGATGTTGCACCGCTCTCTCCCTGTTCCTCTGAGGTTACAGGCTCTCCGTTTGCTTTATTGTCCACGGCAGCATCCTGAATCTGTGTGATGTCCGTTAAGGCAATCCGTTCACTGCCTACAACTGCATACTGAATGCCACTGTTTATCACAATAGAGCCAACTGTACCTGACTTCGGCAGCTTGGTAGCAACATCTGTCCAGGTCACATCCTTGCCGATCAGTCCGGATACAGCACCAAGGGATTGATTCATTGCCGTGAGTTGGGTAGATATATTCATCAGCTGCTCTACTGAAGAGAACTGGGCCATTTGGGCGATAAATTCTTTATCCTCCATAGGCTGCATGGGGTCCTGATTCTGCAGCTGTGTAATCAGGATCTTCAGGAACTGGTCTTTCCCCAAAGTTGAGTTTCCGGTTGTTTTGCTGGTGGAGTTATCCTTCACCTCATAATTCCATTGGTCGCTGCTAGATACTGGAATCGTATTCGTCATATCATTCACCTCACTTGTTGTTAAGCTCTCGCAGAAAAGGATCCGCCTTGATTAGAAGCCTCCTGCTGTGCGTTTGTTACCCATTCCTTCCATTCACCACTTAGCTCTGCGGTAAGTACTGCCTCACTTGCTTCCTCGCCACGCTCTTTGGAACGTCTGTCCTGCTTTTGTCCCCCAGCACCCGGCTGTCGTCCTTCCTGGCCAAACTGGGATTGCAGAGGCGTATTGTTCTGTGTCACTTCCAATTTTTCAACCTGCAGACCTTGAGATTGCAAAGCAGCTCTTAGCTGATTCATTTGCTGCTCAAGCAAGTCTTTGGCTCCGGCATGCTCGGTCAGGAATTGAGCTACTAAGTGGCCATTTTGCATTGTAATCTTCACATCTACTTGCCCAAGATTCTCTGGGAACAAAGTGATAATCGCTTCAGCAACCCCGCCCTTTTTAACAATTTCCAGCTTACCAGTTATAAAACTGTTCATCTCATTGGCAAATTGTTGAACAGGAACAGGTACTTGCCGAACTTCTGCTTTTAATGGAGCAGTGATTCCCTCACGCATGATTAATTGACCTGCAGTTACCACTTCTTGTTCATCCGAACCAGAGCCGATTTGAGGCGTAACCTCATCTTGAACAGCAGTTCCCTTAACCATCTCAACCGTGGCGGCTGTTTTATTACTCAAAGGTGCAGTAACTTCCGTATCCGTCAGGGCTTTCTCAGTAGAAGCATTTGCCGATACAGCTAGTTCATTTTTTGAAGCAGCCAAGTCAGTTCGTACATTTAAGGAATTCACCATTTTGGGCTTTTCCTCAACGTTCTCTTCACTCGAGGTAACTTGGACTACAGACATATTCGTGGAATCGGTCCCATTGGCATTTTTCGCCTTGTTTCTACTCTCTGCCACCGCCGGCTTCTGTTCCAGGAATGCCGGGAAATTATTCAGCACAGCAATTCCCTTGGCTGTAAGCTCCTCATTACCTTCGGAAGCAGCTTTCTGAACGAGGGTTACGAGACTGTTTAGTTCATCTTGTACAGCAAAGCGAATAGTTTCCGGATTCTGAGCAATAAAGGACAGACCTTCAGTTGCTTGTCCCCCACTTGTCAACAACAGTGATGATACTTCCAGCAGCCAGCTTTGCAATGCTTCAAGCATAACGGGATCACTGCTGATTTTGTCATCGAGCAGCTCGATATCTTGGGTCAGATCTTTAAGGAGATCGGCTTTGGAAGCCTCTTTGCCCTCTTCCCCTTCACTCGCAGTCTGAACTTGACTCAGCAGACCTTGCAACAAGGATGCCAGATTTCCCATTAAAGGGGCGGCAGCTGCCTTACCGGTGTCTGCACCCATAATCTGCACTAGCGTCTGGGCAAAAGGAATTCCAGTCACCGCACCGGTGGTCGTACCAGTAGCCCCGGTAGTTGGCAACGCATTTGCATTTGAAAGTGTTTGTACAATTAAACTCATCTATTTTTCACCTCCTCTCAAAATCTATTTACCACCCATTAAACGATTGACAATTTTTGCTGTTTGAGCCGGGTCATTTTGAGTCATTTCCCCCAATATAGAGGAACGCACCGTGTCACTGACCGTATTCATGATGGTAATCACCTTATCCGGACTAATCTTGTACATTTCCCCAAGCAAGGAAGCTGCATTGGCTGCCGGCATGGACGTGAAGGTTTGGTTCAACTTTTCCTTATCCAGATTGGCGCTTGTCGCAGCCGCTGCGGTTGTTGTTGTCCCCGCATCTTTTTTCAACCGGGATTGAAGGGCTGCAATAGCCATATCGGTAGAAGTGGTGTTTTCCTTTAGCTTTATTGACACTTCAGCAGCTTTTTTGGTGTCCATTTTTTCCAGAATGGCCATTTTACTTGCATTACTCATTACACTAAAAATTTGAACCATTTCCTCGGTGGTTAAATTCTCCATTATAGGCGCTGCTTTGGAAGCTTTCATTCCGCCATATAGCTTGGCCAAATCCTTAACCTGCTTCTGGTAGTCGTCTTCTGTTTCTGCCGGAACGGCTTCCTCGGCGGCTTTGGCTTCTTCCTTCATATCTTCGACAGTCGTCTGCAGTGCCTGAACCTCAGCATCTTTGGCTGCCTTCTCTTCAGTTACTTTCTTAAGACTTGTTTCCTTCTCCGCCAATTGAGCCTTTAGCTCTTTAATCGTTGTCTCAGAGCTTGCTTCCTGCTTTTCCTCTTGGTCCTTGGGATCGGCAGCCGGATCACCGGGCGGGTCGGGGACCCATTTCTCGACAATAGGGATCTTGTTCGCAACCTGAAGCACATTATTGCGAATGTCCATATTAAAAAGGGTTAGCAGGACTCCAAGCAGCACAAGCGTAAATATGATCGGAATCATTAAAAATAAAAACCGTTCCAATTTCCCCGTTGACTCTTCCTTTTCAAATTCCACATCATTATTAGCCACTAGCGGAAACCTCCCGTGTTAGAGGGATTTCATCGCGAAGCGGACGGTAGCTATCTCATCCAGTTCGTTTTGTTCCCGTAAAATCATATTTTGCTGAAACAGGTTTAAGGCTTTATCTTTTGCTTTCAGCCAAACCTTTTCATCGAGCATTTTTGTGTTGAGATGATCCTGCTTTTTCTGGACCTCTCTATGTGCCAGATTAATATCCTGAAGTTTGCGTGTTATGCATTTATCCAGATAATCAACATACTCCTGCATTTCACGAATCTTCGACATCGGTGTTTTTTGTTCAGTCGCATTCTGTAAGGAGGTGATCATCGCACTCCGTTGAACAGTCAAATCTTCAAGGCTTCTTTCCTGTGCCTGCAATTCTCCAAGGGCAGTTGAGAGCATCCATTCAGCCTGTGTTTTTTCGTTGCCCTTCAAATCTACCACTTTTTGAAAAGTATAATGAAATCTCACGATACAGAATCAACTCCTAGAGAACTGATTAATTAATGCTTGTTGGACTTCAGCCAGCGTCACTTTCTCATTCACTTTTTGCTTGGTGAACTCCCAAATACTGTCGATATAATGGATGGACTCATCAATATGGGCATTGGAACCTCTTTGATAGGCCCCGATATTAATTAAATCTTCCGAATCCTTGTAGACGGCCATGAGCCGTTTCACATTTTCGGCAGCCTCAATCTGGTCCTCTGGAGCAATATCCTTCATAACACGGCTAATACTGGCAAGGACATCGATGGCTGGAAAATGGCCTTTATTGGCGATGCTCCGATTCAGTACGATATGTCCATCCAGAATCCCCCGGACCGCATCTGCAATGGGTTCATTCATATCGTCACCGTCAACGAGCACTGTATAAAAAGCGGTAATGGAGCCGGTCGGACCGGTTCCGGCCCGTTCCAGAAGTTTGGGCAAACTTGCGAAAACGGAAGGGGTATACCCTCTCATTGCAGGCGGTTCACCTACTGCAAGTCCCACTTCCCGCTGAGCCATGGCATACCGTGTAACCGAGTCCATCATCAGCATGACGTTAAGTCCCCGATCCCGGAAATACTCAGCGATTGTTGTTGCAATCAGCGCCCCTTTGATACGTATCAGAGCTGGTTGATCCGAGGTAGCCACTATGACAACAGAACGCTGCAGGCCCTCAGGGCCAAGATCTCTTTCAATAAAATCAAGGACCTCTCTGCCCCGTTCTCCAATCAGTGCAATGACGTTTACGTCAGCAGCAGTATTTCGGGCGATCATTCCCATGAGTGTGCTTTTTCCGACGCCCGAACCTGCAAAGATTCCTACACGCTGGCCTTTGCCTATAGTCAGGAGTCCATCTATCGCTCTTACACCAATACTGATCGGTTCATGTACCCGCGGACGTTTTAACGGATTGGACGGGATATTAAAGGTTGAACTGTGCGGCATCCGGGCCGGGATCAGGGAACCGTCAAGCGGTTGACCCAAACCATCCAATATTTTCCCCAGCAGCTCGGATCCGACCTGTACGCTCAGCGGTTTGCCTGTCCCTACGACATCACAGCCGGGACCTATCGCCTGTAATTCTCCAAGCGGCATAAGCAGTACTTTGTTATCGCGAAATCCAACAACCTCTGCCTGAAGAGGTTTGTTGCCTTTCGTTGGATAGATGTAACAGACATCGCCGATACTCGCATCAGGTCCTTCCGACTCAACCATCAGACCAATAACCTGGGTGACTTTACCGTTGATTCTTACCGGATCGAAATTCCGCAACTGTTCTCTGTAACGTCTGCTATCAAGCATCCTCTTCTCCATTTCTGTGCTCCTCGGTGTCCAATGCGATCCTAACCAGCTCTTTTTTGATTTCAGCAAGCTGGGTATCGATGCGGGCATCTATGCTTCCAAAGGAAGAGCGGATTACACAACCGAGGTCCCTTACCGTCGAGTCCGGTAAAATTTGCAGCTCGGCCTGCGAATCCACCGCAAGTGCAAGTTCTTCACGTGCCGCATTGACAAAGGTGAACTGGGCGGGTGATACGCATAAGGATATCAATCCCTGCTCGCGTTTACGGGCCAGATTCTTACGGATTAACTCCATCGCAAACTGGGGCTCAACGGTCAATTGCCTGTCCACAATCTTCTCGGCAATATCACAGCTTAACTCGACCAGAAAGGGCTCCGCTTCCTGAATAATAACCTCTCTTGCTTTATAAGCCTCTTGTAATACCGTTCTTGCTTCTTCCATCATCTCGGAGATTTTTTGCCTCATTTCAATTTCAGCCTGCGAGACGCCTTCCTGATACCCTTCCTGAAACGCCTCGGATTTGACAGCTTCGACCAGATGCTCATCCTGCTCCCGGCGTTGCCGCCACCATTCTTCCGCTTCTGCCCGTGCTGACTCCACAATCGTCTCCGCTTCCAGCGAGGCATTCCTAACTTGCTCTTCCGCAAATTCCTGTGCATCCTTGAGCATCTGCTTACGGGTTTCTTCCGCAGCTTCACGGGCGTGATCCTGAACATGGATTTCTCCCACAGCTTCCTCTGAAGCAGAATTCTCAGTGAGCCCGGCATAATACCGGGCCTGCTCCAGCCTTTTCAGAACATCCACCGGAACATATTGGGAGTGTTTGATCAGCTTAGACAATGATGTCATCTCCTCCACCACGGGCGATGATTATTTCACCAGACTCTTCCAGTCTGCGGATCGTACCCACAATGCGGGTCTGTGCTTCCTCTACATCACGCAGCCGCACAGGGCCCATGTATTCCATTTCTTCCCGGAATGTCTCTGCCATCCGTTTGGACATGTTGCGGAAAATAACATCCCGCACTTCTTCGCTTGCCACCTTGAGAGCAAGCTGCAGATCGGCATTGTCAATATCGCGGATAATACGCTGAATGGAACGATTGTCCACATTGACGATATCTTCAAATACAAACATCCGTTTCTTGATTTCTTCGGCAAGCTCCGGATCTTGAATTTCCAAGGAATCGAGAATGGTTCTTTCGGTTCCGCGGTCTACACCGTTCAGGATCTGTACAATGGACTCGATACCGCCCGCATTTGTATAATCCTGAGTCACAGTAGCAGAAAGCTTTTGTTCCAGAACCCGCTCAATCTGAGTGATAACCTCAGGTGAGGTGCTATCCATGATTGCGATTCTTCTAGCTACTTCCGCCTGTTTCTCCTGCGGTAATGAAGAGAGAATCACTGCTGCTTGTTCAAACTGCAGATAAGATAAGACCAGAGCAATGGTTTGAACATTTTCATTTTGGATAAAGTTTAATATCTGATTCGGATCCGCTTTACGCGCAAAGTCAAAAGGTCTAACCTGCAAGGTAGCAGTCAAGCGGTTGATAACTTCAAGCGCTTTGGTCGAGCCAAGTGCTTTTTCCAATATTTCTTTGGCGTAATTGATGCCGCCTTGCGATATATATTCCTGAGCGAGACAAATCTGATGAAACTCCGCCATGATGGAGTCCTTCTCAACGCTGTCCACTTTGCGGACATTCGCGATTTCAAGCGTTAGCTGCTCGATTTCTTCGTCTCTCAGATGTTTGAAAATTTGTGCCGATACCTCGGGCCCTAGTGTGATAAGCAGAATTGCTGCTTTTTGGCGACCACTAAGTACCACCTGACTAGCTTTTGCCATTACCTCACCTCTGTTCGTCTGCAAGCCATGTACGCAGCAGATTTACGAATTCATCCGGCTTCTTCTTGGCCAGATTCTCAAGCTGCTTGCGGACTTGACTGTCGTTCGTCACGCTTTCCAGGTTAATGGAAGGAAACTCAGTCGGAACCTGCAATGGAATATCTTCTTCATCTTCCTCGTCCACAGCCTTTTTGCGGCTCCGGTAGATAAGGTATCCAACTCCGGCTCCCACCAGCAACGCAGCCGCTCCAATGGCCCAAATCATCCATGTTGCAAGACCACCAGGTGCGTTATCAGATGCTTCACTGCCAAATTGCTGTGAGTAAACCGAAACTTTTTTCGCCAAATCAGCGTCTGTATAATTAATACCTGAATCGGCAAGAGATGCACGTACGATATTCACCAAAATGTTCTCAATCGCATCCGTTGTTGCATCATTTAAAGAATTTTCTCCGGAAGGTGGTTCAACCGCAACATTAATGGTTAAATCTTTTACAGAATACGGGCTGGCTATAATATCCCTAGTTATACGATTCACTTCGTAGTTCCTCGTCTCCGATGATTCCTCCGAAGTAGAAGTGCCTGAATCAGTATTTGAAGGATAACCCGTCACATCTTGTGAGCCCGTACCGGCAACCCCACCAGCAGTGCTTCCTTGACCCGAATAGGTATTGCTGATGATTTGAGAACTGATTTCGATCCCTTTCATGTTCTCTTCATCAACCGGCGTTACGAGATCTTCCTTCCGATTCTCTTTGTCAAAATTCAACTTAGAAAATACCAGCACGTCGACCTTGTCCGGACCGGTAAGAGTGCTGAGGAATTGTTTCACGTCCTTTTTGACGTCTTCCTCGAACTTTTTCTGTAGAGCGAAGTTCTCTTCAACCTGATTGGATACGCCTGCTTGACCACCTTTGGCAGTAGGCATTAGCTCAATCTCGTTGTTGGCGATAGTAATGTTATCGATGGGCAGATTGGGCACTGCCGTCTTCACCAGGTTAAAGTAACCGTCTATATTCTCTTGAGAAGGTCTGAATCCCGGTTCAAAAGAGAGCACCACGGATGCGGAGGCCTGTTCCTGATCGGCCTGAGAAGCAAAAACAGTTTCTTTAGGCAAATTGATAAGCACTTTTGCCTCTTTAATCCCTTGCATGCGGCTCATGAGTTGCTCGACTTCACCATTCAAAGCATTGTTGTATTTGACGTCAAACTCACTGTCTGTTGTACCTATCATCGACGAGTTCTCGTTAAATACTTTATACCCGATGGAACCACCTTGAACCAGCCCCTGGGAACCGATGTCCACCTTAATCCGTGCGGCTTCAGTGCTTGGAACCGAAATACTTTTTCCATCCGGGCTCAATTTGTAGGGGATGCCTGAGGTATCCAGATGAGTCATTACTGCAGCAGAATCTGTGCTGTCCAAATCCTGAAATGCGACTTCATATTCTGTTTTGGAAAGCTGTACGGTCAATACCGATATAATGATGATAATTATAGCCAGCGTGGAGAAGAATAGAATCTTCTGTCGGCCGCTGAATCTGTTCCAATACTGGAGGATTTTCTCCTTGTACTGGGCCAATCTTTCATTCACAGTGTCACCCCATCCGAAACTAAGCTAGGAATAATTAGATCTGAGTTCTCATAATTTCTTGATAGGCTTCGATTACCTTGTTCCGGACTTGTGTAGTCAGCTGCAAACTCAGCAACGCCTGTTGGGAAGAAATCATCGCTTCATCAATATTTACTTCTCCCAGGATGAACTTGTTAGTCATATCCTTCGCCTGCTGTTCCTGGGCAGTCACTTGATTCAATGCATTCTCCAGGTAAGAACCGAAGCTCTGCATCGAATCTGCCGGAGTGGACCCGGGCTGTTCGCCTGGCGTTTTTAACCCGAGGGGCTGTACTGCTTGTGCTCCAATAGTCAAATTCTGTATCAACTTGTTACCTCCCAGATGTTAGATACTTGCTTCTAGCGGCCGATCTCCAATGCTTTGCTTACCATAGCCTTCGTTGCATTCAGCATTGTGACATTGGCATCATAGGAGCGGGATGCTGACAGCATATCAACCATTTCTTTAGTGACATCCACATTTGGCATATATACATATCCGCTTTCATCCGCATCGGGATGGCTCGGATTGTAGACAGGTCTCAGCGGAGATGAATCCTCTATGATGGATTGGACCTTAACCCCTTCACTGCTGCCATTCATTTTGGAGTGTAGTATATTCGAGAACTTGTCGTTCTCTGTCGCCTCTAGCACAACAAGCTTGCGTTTGTAGGGCACTGCCTTGCCGTCGACTACCGAAGCCCTTGTTGTTTCTGCATTGGCGATGTTGGATGAAATCACATCCATCCGCAGCCGCTGGGCTGTTAAAGCGGAGGCGCTTATACCAAAGCTGCTTCCAAAGTTCATTGCTTCTTATCTCCCTTCAATCACAGTTCGCATCATTGAAATCTGACTATTCAATTGTCCTACATAAGAGTTGTATCTGAGCTGATTTTCGGCACTTAACGACATTTCCCGGTCAATATCCACGTTGTTGTCGTTGTTGTTCATAGAAGTTGTTTCATCAGTATTGACCACTGCGGTTGGCACAACAGAACTTTGCCCAAATTGAAAATGACGCGTATCCGTTACTTTAGCGCCAAGCTGCGATTCCAATCCATTCTCCTGCTGCTGAAGAATACTCTCAAATGAAACATAGGAGCGTTTGAAATTGGGTGTATCTTGGTTGGCAACATTATTCGCCAGAACGCTTTGTCGTTTATTGGCAGCTTCAATGCCTCCCTGCAATCGTTGAAAACTGACACTATTCAGCAATCCCACGGAAATCCTCCTTCCAAAGCGATCTTAATGATTAAAATTCCACATAACCTTCCACAATTCCTTCTAGATTCGACAAGAAAAGCTAAAAATCATACTATATCTGCGAATATAGGTCGAAAGTTGTCAGCGGATAAATCCAATGTCAATCTCACATACATTGATTCTCTTAGAATTTGTATATTATTACAATAAGAAATAAGCCCTATCTTTTCAGAAAAGAGAGGGCTTAAAGCATGGTATTTCTATTTTTTTACATTCTTTTTCCAAAATATTCTCTTTAAAAACAATTTCTGCTTTTTTATTCCTATCTTTCGGCAGCAAACGATACATTTCTAATTCTAACTACCTAAATTAGAACTATACTGAAGTAGGTCCTTTAGAGAATATACTGACTTAAGTCACGGTCTTGGGCAATTCCGGATAATTTCTCGCGGACATACTCCGGAGTGATAACCATTGTATCCAAAGTTAATTCGGGAGCTTCAAAAGATAGATCTTCCAGAAGCTTCTCCAAAATCGTATGCAGACGCCGCGCCCCAATATTCTCCATATTCTGATTAACCGAAGCTGCTATTTTGGCGATCTCGTGAATGGCTTCCTTCTGGAACTGCACCTCAATATTCTCGGTCTGCAGCAAATTGACATATTGTTTGGTTAGAGCATTCTCCGGTTCAGTCAAAATAGATACAAAATCCTCAAAAGTAAGACTGCTCAGTTCTACACGGATCGGAAAGCGCCCCTGCAGCTCGGGAATGAGATCTGAAGGCTTGGCGACATGGAAAGCCCCAGCGGCCATAAACAGGACGTAGTCCGTCTTTACAGGGCCATATTTCGTCATCACTGTAGAGCCTTCAACAATAGGCAGGATATCGCGTTGAACGCCCTCACGGGAGACATCCGGTCCTGAACCCTTGCCCTGGCTGGCCACTTTATCAATCTCATCAATGAAAATAATGCCTGACTGCTCGGCGCGTGCTACGGACTCCTGGATCACATCGTCCATATCAATCAGCTTGGCTGCTTCGTCTTGAATCAGCACCTTGCGTGCTTCCCGTATGGGCAGCTTACGTTTCTTGGTCCGCTTAGGCAGCAGGCTCCCGAACATTTCCTGCATGTTCATGCCCATCTGGTCGTTGCCCTGGCCTGCAAACATATCCAGCATGTTAGGTGCAGTGTCTTCCACGTCGATTTCAATGACGTCATCTTCCAGCTGTCCCGCCAACAGCTTGAACTTAATCCCCCGACGGCGTTCACTCAAGCTTCCGTCCTGCTCCGTATCTTCCTTTGTCTCTTCCTGACCTGCGCCATTTCCGCCAAAGATCATCTCAAAGGGATTCCGTTGGGATTTGCCTTTGGAGGAGGAAGGCGCCAGGATGGAGACAATCCGCTCATTAGCCAATTCCTCGGCGCGGTCCTTGACCTTCTCAGTGCGTTCGAGCTTGACCATGCGTATGGCTGTCTCCACCAGATCGCGGACCATGGATTCCACATCCCGCCCCACATAACCGACCTCGGTAAATTTGGTAGCCTCCACTTTAATAAAAGGAGCGTTGACAAGCTTAGCCAACCGCCGGGCAATTTCGGTCTTCCCGACGCCTGTTGGGCCAATCATCAAAATGTTCTTCGGAACCACTTCATCGCGCAGTTCCTCGGCCAGCAGGCTGCGCCGGTAGCGGTTGCGGAGAGCGACTGCAACCGACTTCTTGGCCTGCTTCTGACCTACAATATACTTATCCAGTTCAGCTACAATTTGGCGGGGCGTAAGCGATTGATTCACCATCGTGTATTCCTCCATCTCTTCTTGTGGCAACTATTGCCTATAATTGTTCAACAATAATATTGGAATTCGTATACACACAGATTTCAGACGCAATCTGCAAAGCTTCTCTGGCAATATCCGCCGCACTCATGCTTGCAGCATGGCGTTTCAGCGCACGGCCGGAAGCCAGGGCAAAGTTGCCGCCGGAGCCAATGGCAAGCACATCGTCATCGGGTTCGATAATTTCACCGTTACCGGAGATCAGCAGCATGCCTTCTTTATCCATAACGATCATCAACGCTTCGAGCTTGCGCAGGATCCGGTCCTGCCGCCAGTCTTTGGCAAGCTCAACAGCGGCCCGCTGCAGATTACCGTGATGCTCCTCAAGCTTGCCTTCGAACTTCTCAAACAACGTGATCGCATCCGCTACCGAACCGGCAAATCCGGCGATAACCTGTCCTCTGTACAAGCGGCGAACCTTTTTGGCTGTCGTCTTCATGATGACACTTTCTCCAAAAGTAACCTGGCCGTCCCCGGCTATCGCCGCCTGGCCATTATGTCTTACAGCACATATTGTAGTCGCATGAAAGCTTGGAACCATAATTGCAGTGCCTCCTTTGTATAAAAAATGCAGTTTTACTCTTGATTCTCGCCTGACTCTTCCTTAACCTCCGGCTCTGCATAAGCAAGCCCTGTGCGAGCCGCAAACCCGGCAATGCTCTCCAGTGCACGGTGGGCCAGAAGCTCATTTTTTTCTTTTTTGCTCCGGAATCTTTTCTCCGCTTTGGGCAGCAGGCCGAAATTCGCATTCATCGGCTGAAAATGCTCCGGGTCGGCAGAGGTAATGTATGCAGGCATACTTCCCAGTACACTATCCTCGGGAAAAATCAGTCCCTCTTGACCGAGCGCGGCTCTCGCAGCGTTAATCCCGGCAATAAGGCCCGAAGCCGCAGATTCCACATAACCCTCCACACCGGTCATCTGACCGGCAAAGAACAGCCTTTCGCGCCCTTTCATTTGATAAGTAGGCTGCAAGAGCTTAGGAGAATTGATAAAGGTATTGCGGTGCATGACACCATAACGCACGTATTCAGCATTTTCCAGACCCGGAATTAACGAAAACACCCGCTTTTGCTCCCCCCATTTCAAATGGGTCTGAAAGCCGACCAGATTATAGAGAGTCCCGGCAGCGTTATCCTGGCGAAGCTGTACTACGGCATAGGGGAGCTTGCCGGTATGAGGATTCACCAGACCAACCGGTTTCATCGGCCCGAACAGTGCGGTCTGCTTGCCGCGCTTCATCATAATTTCGATGGGCATACAGCCTTCAAAATAAATCTCTTTCTCAAAATCTTTAAGCGCAGCTGTCTCTGCAGAAATCAGCGCGTCATAAAAAACATCAAATTCTTCTTCCGTCATCGGACAATTCAAATAGGCCGCTTCTCCCTTGTCGTACCGGGAAGCCAGATATACCTTGTTCATGTCGATGGAATCCTTCTCGACGATAGGTGCTGCGGCATCGTAGAAGTAAAAATATTCTTCGCCAAGCAGCGCTTTAATCTCTGACGACAAGGACGGTGAGGTGAGCGGGCCTGTCGCAATGACCACGATCCCTTCCTCCGGTATATGTGTCAATTCTTCATTTATAACTTCCACAAGGGGATGATTATGCAGTGTACCTGTGATCTCTCCGGAGAATCCATCTCGGTCTACGGCAAGTGCACCCCCGGCCGGAACTGCGTTGCGGTCGGCTGCTCCCAGCACCAGCGAATTCAGGCGGCGCATTTCTTCCTTCAAGACACCAACCGCATTGCCCAAACCATTGGCACGCAAGGAATTGCTGCATACCAGCTCGGCAAACTGATCCGTATGATGTGCCGGTGTTTTTACGACAGGTCTCATTTCATATAATCTGACCGGAACACCATGAGAGGCGATTTGCCATGCCGCCTCGCTCCCTGCAAGTCCTGCACCTATTACTGTTACTTTCGCTGTATTATCCGTCACGTTCTTATTTCCTCCTGCTTAAGACTGTTATTCTGCCAGTTCATCTTCATTTTCCAGAACGGCTTCGGTATGATCGCATGCCGTACATTGCAGCTTCGTTCCCTGTTTATTGCGTTTTTCGATCATCCAGGCTCCACATGAAGGACATGGCTTAGTGGAGGGTCTATCCCAGGAAACAAAATCACAGCCCGGGTATTGATCGCAGCCGTAGAAGACACGTCCTTTTTTGCTTCGGCGTTCTACGACCTTGCCTTCGTGGCATTTCGGACAGCTGACGCCAATATCCTTCACAATGGGCTTGGTGTTCCGGCATTCCGGGAATCCGGAGCAGGCCAAAAATTTACCGAAACGGCCCAGCTTGTATACCAGATGTTTGCCGCACTTCTCGCAGAGCTCATCAGAGACCTCATCTTCAATCTCGATCTCTTTCATTTCCTCTTCGGCAAACACCAGCCTTTTCTCAAAAGACCCGTAAAATTCGGCCAGAACCTTCACCCAATTCTGTTCGCCTTCCTCCACATGGTCAAGATCCCCTTCCATGTTCGCGGTGAATTCCACATTGAGGATTTCGGGGAAAAATTGCTCCATCTGCTCGATGACCAGCTCGCCCAGCTCAGTAGGCATGAACTTCTTTTCTTCAATCGCCACATAACCGCGTTTCTGAATGGTTTCCAGGGTTGGTGCATACGTACTTGGACGCCCTATCCCCAGCTCTTCCAGCGTCTTAACCAGCCGGGCTTCCGTGTAACGCGGAGGCGGCTGTGTAAAGTGCTGCTTCGGTTCGATTTCCTGTTTATTTAAATCATCTCCCGCTTGAAGAGGCGGCAAATACTTGTCTTCATCCGTGGTTCCATCATCGTTCCCTTCCACATACACCTTCATAAAACCGGGAAACGAAACCTTCGAGCCTACAGCCCTAAAGATGGCCGTGCCGGCAGTGATATCCACCGAAAGCGTATCCAGCAGCGCAGAGGACATCTGGCTTGAAACAAAACGTTCCCAGATCAATTTGTACAGACGAAATTGATCCCGGCTCATAAACTCCTTAACCTTGTCGGGCTCCCGCAAGGCTGAAGTAGGGCGGATCGCTTCATGGGCGTCCTGTGCGCCCGCTGCTTTTTTGGAGTATTGCCGCGGCGTCTCGGGTACGAACTTCTCGCCGTATTTAGCAGCAATCAATTCCTTGGCTTCATCCTGTGCTGTGGTCGAGATCCGGGTGGAGTCTGTACGCATATAGGTGATCAAACCTACGGTCCCCTCTTTACCCAGCTCCACGCCTTCATACAGCTGCTGCGCAACGGACATCGTCTTAGCGGCACGGAACCCCAGCTTGCGGGCTGCTTCCTGCTGCAGGGAGCTTGTGGTGAACGGGGCGGAAGGATGACGTTGTCTTTCCTTTTCCTTGACTTCTTTGACTTTGAAATCAGCGTTTTTGATAGCTTCCAGGACTTCCTGAACATCGCTCTCCTGATTCAACTCCTTCTTTACGCCGTCAAGCTTATGAAACTTGGCTTCAAAAGAGGAATCCTTAATGCCGAGCCTCGCGGTTATGCTCCAATATTCGGTAGGCACAAATGCGGAAATTTCATTCTCCCGGTCCATAATAATCTTGACCGCAACCGATTGCACCCGTCCGGCAGACAAGCCTTTTTTGACTTTCTTCCATAATAGGGGGCTGATCTTATAGCCTACCAGCCGATCCAGGATACGTCTTGCCTGCTGGGCGTTCACAAGATCCATATTAATTTTGCGCGGTGTCTTAAAAGCATCCTTTACCGCTTGTTTGGTAATCTCATTAAAAACAACCCTGCATTCCTGGGTCTGATCCAAATCCAGCGCATGGGCCAGATGCCAGGCAATAGCTTCTCCTTCGCGATCCGGGTCAGCCGCCAGATAGACTTTTTTCACTTTTTTGCTGGCATCCTTCAGTTCCTTCAGGATGGAGCCTTTACCGCGAATGGTGATATATTTCGGGTTGAATTCATTTTCCACTTCGACGCCAATCTGGCTTTTCGGCAAATCCCGAATATGGCCCATCGAAGCCTTTACGATATATTTACTGCCTAAATATTTGCCAATTGTCTTCGCTTTTGCCGGCGACTCGACAATAACTAATGCATCCGCCATAGGTTCTTCCTCCTAAAAGTTTGGCAACCATATGCTTCTGGAAAGCTTGTCACGAACAAAACCTGTCCCAGAGCACACACTTGACACTGCTCTCTTCTATATTAAATAACTTTATAAATAGCACCGGGTAATTGTGTTACCACTTTTTTTATGATTAAAGATAACAGAACTGAATGCAAATGTCCAAAATCCCATTCTGCCCGTACAAGAAGCTCATCCAGCGTAAATGGCCCTTGATGCAGTATATGGTATAGTCGAGACTCCTCACTTGTCAATTTCTTTTCGGTGTACCCCTCGCCGGCCGGGGCTGCCAAAGACCCCTCAATCCCATGCTCCGCCTGGTTTTTTGGCAATAAAGAAATATATTCTTCCATAACGTCGGCTCCGCAGGTAATCAGCTTAGCTCCCTGTTTGATCAGATCCAGCGCTCCCCGGCTTTTGGGTGAGGTCACCGGTCCAGGTACAGCAAATATATCCCTGCCCGCCTCCAGAGCCGCATCCGCAGTAATGAGCGATCCGCTGCGCACGTCCGCCTCCACAACCACCGTACCGAGTGTAAGACCGGCAATGATACGGTTGCGCTGCGGGAACAGTCCGGGATGGCTTTTGGTGCCCAAAGGATATTCGGTAATTACCAATCCCTCCTTGGCAATCAGGCGTTCAAGTTCCCTGTTCTCAGCCGGATAAACCTGATCCAATCCAGTAGCTACAACAGCTATCGTTTTCCCCCGTTTCGACAACGCCGCTTCATGGCAGACACTGTCGATTCCCCGGGCCAGTCCGCTTACCACCGTGAACCCTGCGCTACTAAGCTCTTCTGCCAACATTGCTCCTACCTTCCGTCCGTATGCAGTCGGCACACGTGTTCCAACCATAGCGATGGCTGGCCCCGACAGCAAGTCCAGGTTTCCCCGGTAATAGAGCACCCAGGGAGGCTGCGCGGTCTCCTTCAACAGCTCAGGATAATCCGCATCGAGTACAGTAAGCATCGCCACACCGTTACTTTTCATCTGATCGCGCCGTGCTGCAATCCATTCCACAGAATAATTGGCAGCCAGCTGGTTCGACACCTTAGCCGTAAAACCGAAAGCTTCCCATTCCTCCAACCGGCAGGATAATGCATTTTCTCTCAAAAAGCCGGCTTTGCAAACCTTGTCGATGCTTTTCCAGCCAATGCCTTCGGTTTCATGTAAGCCGAATAACAGGTCACGCTTATCCATATGTATAATCTCCTTTTATGCGGAAGGTCCCGCCTTCCCGATTTTGTACCGCCATAATTCAAGAGCACCACCCTCCGAACGACTCCAAACAGCTGCATAAAAACGCAAAAAAGCAGCCTTTTATCCCTTGGTCAGGAATAGAAAGGCTGCTTACCTTTACTAATGGAGGGCGCACGAAAGAAATCCAAATGATGGAGTCTTTCGTAGCAATATGTTAGTTAGAGATTAGGATTTAATCAGTGCGTGGTGCAGGCATTCAGCATGCCGCGTTCTTCAAGTACACTCACGAGTGTAGAGCCCATTTCGGCAGGGGTTGGAGCCACCTTGATCCCGCAGGCTTCCAATACCTTTATCTTCTCGCTGGCCGTACCCTTGCCTCCGGAGATTATTGCACCGGCGTGACCCATCCGTTTGCCTGGAGGTGCAGTTGCCCCACCAATAAAGCCGACTACCGGTTTGGTCATGTTCTCACGTATCCACTCAGCCGCTTCTTCCTCTGCCGTCCCACCGATTTCACCAATCATAATGACCGCTTTGGTATTCGGGTCTTCATTGAAAAGCTTCAAAATATCAATGAATTCGGAGCCTTTAACAGGGTCTCCTCCGATACCTACAGCCGAAGATTGTCCAATACCACGGGTGGTCAGCTGGTGCACCGCCTCATAGGTGAGGGTCCCGCTGCGGGAGACAACACCCACGTAACCAGGCATATGAATATAACCCGGCATAATCCCGATTTTACATTCTCCAGGAGTAATAACTCCCGGGCAGTTCGGCCCGATTAATACAGTAGAACGCCCTTCCATATAACGGGAGACTTTGACCATATCCAGCACCGGAATGCCTTCTGTGATACAAATCACCAGCTCAAGCCCGGCATCCACAGCTTCCATAATTGAATCTGCGGCAAAAGCCGGCGGTACATAGATTACACTTGCGGTGGCGCCTGTTGCCGCCTTGGCTGCCACTACGGTGTCAAATACCGGAAGACTGACTTCACTGCCGTTCTCCAGCGTGATATTGACAGACGTCCCCCCTTTACCCGGAGTCACACCCCCGACCATCTGTGTGCCGTAATCCAGGGCTCCTTTGGTATGGAACAGCCCCGTGGAACCGGTAATTCCCTGTGTAATGACTTTTGTATTTTTATCTACAAGAATGCTCATGCTTAAGTCACATCCCAACTTATATTGTCAAATACGTGAACTGGCACCTTCGCTTCGTTATTACTGTACAAGGGAAACAATCTTGCGGGCTCCATCCGCCATCGAATCGGCAGGTACGATGTTGAGTCCCGACCCGGCCAAAATCTCCTTGCCCAGACTTACATTGGTTCCTTCCAGCCTTACAACCAGCGGTTTGGTCAAGCCGAGTTGTCTCGCCGCTTCCACTACCCCGTTGGCAATAACGTCACAACGCATGATACCGCCAAATATATTGACGAATATACCGCTTACTTTGGCATCCGACAAAATAATCTTAAAAGCTTCCGTGACCTTCTCCGTAGTTGCACCGCCCCCTACGTCCAGGAAGTTGGCGGGTTCGCCGCCATAGTATTTAATAATGTCCATCGTAGCCATTGCCAGACCGGCACCATTCACCATACAGCCAATATTGCCGTCAAGAGCGATATAGCTGAGGTCATATTTGGAGGCCTCGATCTCCTTCTCATCCTCTTCCTCCAGATCACGGAGCTCCAGAATATCCTTATGGCGGAACAAGGCATTGGAGTCAAAGTTCAGCTTGGCATCCAAAGCCATGACATTTCCGTCTGCAGTAACGACCAGCGGATTAATCTCCGCAATGGAACAGTCTTTATCTACAAAAGCAGAATACAGCGCTTGCATGAACTTCACAGTTTTCCCAACAAGTTCGCTTGGAATAGCGATGCTGTAAGCAAGTTTGCGGGCCTGGAAGGTCTGCAAGCCCACAGCCGGATCAATAATTTCTTTAAAAATCTTCTCCGGATGTGTTTCTGCGACTTCCTCAATCTCCGTTCCGCCTTCTTCGGAGGCCATCATGACGATCCGTCCGGAAGTGCGGTCCACAACCAAACCGATGTAGTACTCCTTCACAATCTGACAACCTTCTTCAATCAGCAGGCGTTGTACCAGCTTGCCTTCCGGTCCGGTCTGATGGGTAATCAGTGTCTTCCCGAGAATTTCACCTGCAAAACTGCGCACTTCATCAATATTCTTGGCTACCTTAACCCCTCCGGCTTTACCGCGTCCGCCCGCATGAATCTGAGCTTTGACAACAACTACCGGTGTGCTCAGCGACTCTGCGGCTTCCACCGCTTCCTCCACTGTATAAGCTACTTTGCCGTTCGGTACGGATACACCGTACTTCTTAAGTACTTCTTTTCCCTGATACTCGTGGATATTCATTCCGGAAGCCTCCTAAAGTGTTGCGGTGACATCTGCAGGCAGCCTGCCGTCCTTCCGCTTTCCGTTTTGATTGCCGCAAGTCGGGTCCGAGGTCCCGGTTCATAGAGCGATACCGGAACAAGCAGAAACGGCACAACCGTCTTTCTGTCGAAGACGGCCTCGCGTTTCTACGAGAGACATAGGGGCATTATAAGACACAAGCTCATAACTGCCGATATGCCAATAAAGGAAACCCAGATTAGTGTAACATGTTTTTAAAACGCTTTCCTTAAAAACTTTCAATATATATACATACATTTTCGCTCGATTTCATGCCGGAATGCGAACGATCACATTGACTCTTCTTTTTTGTTACTTTTTGGAAGCTGAAATATTGGCCTCATGGATGCGGCCCAACAGCCCCTTGAACTGGCCCAGCAAATCTACGAATTCATCGCTGGAGAGCATCGTTCCTTCAGCCATTTTGGCAGGAATACAAGCAGCCTCACTTTGCAGCGCCGCCCCTTTCTCCGTTAAAGAGATCAGTACCTTGCGTTCATCCTGCAGCGAACGCTCCCGCAGGATCCACCCCGCAGCCTGCAGCCGTTTCAGCAGGGGCGTCAGTGTGCCCGAATCCAGGAATAGCGCTTCGCCTAGTTCTTTAACCGTACACTGCTTCTTCTCCCATAAGACAAGCATCACCAAATACTGCGAATAAGTCAGCCCGATCTTGTCCAAGTGGGGTTGGTACAGTTTGGTGAACTCGCGTGAACACGCATAAATGGTGAAACAAAGCTGGTTCTCCAGCAGCAGCTCAGGAGTTGTGTTTGTGTTTTTATTTGTATTTTGCATTTCCTATTCACCCGCCTTTATGCCTTCATTTTATCATAATTCACCCTCAAGATCATGTTAATAGCAAAAAATAGTTTGACTTTTATTATTATTGTGTTAAATTATATTGTGTGCAATACATTATAACATGAACGGGAGCGATAACTTATGATGACCATCCAGCAAAAAATGTATGAAACTACTGTGAAAGCTGTTGGCGGAAGAAACGGTTACGTCGAATCGGAAAGCCCTGTACTGAACCTGACAGTCAGCACTCCGCGTGAAATGGGCGGAGCCGGCGGTGAAGGTACAAATCCCGAGCAGCTGTTTGCAGCAGGATACTCCGCTTGTTTTGACGGAGCATTAAATATGGTTGCCCGGCTTGGCAAAGTTAAAATCGAAGGCAGTGAGGTGACCGCTACTGTAAGCTTCGGCAAAGTAGAAGACGGAGGCTTCGGGATAGCCGTCAAGCTTGATGTTCTCGTGAAAGGTGTCGACCACGAAACTGCAGCAAAGCTTGTCGAGGCCGCACATGGAGCATGCCCTTACTCCCGCGCCACTCGCGGAAATATCGTCGTAGAGCTCAATGTGCTGTAATTTAACCCCAAGCCATCCGGAGCAATCAGCGGATGGCTTTTTATTTTGCGCAAATACGCAAAAACACCTTATTCCTCATGGATAATCTGCCGGTCCAAATTCCGGTATTGCACCGCTTCGGCAAGGTGGGCAGAAGAAATATCCTCTGCCCCTTCCAAATCCGCAATGGTTCGTGAGAGCTTGATAATCCGGTCATGTGCACGCATGCTAAGCCCCAAACTTTCAAGGATTTGCTGGAGCAGTTCCGCGTCCTTTTTGCCGAGACAGGCATACCGGCGGAGCGCCGCACCGGAGAGCTCACTGTTCCAGGCAATCGGCAGATCCTTGTAACGCATGCTCTGAATCGCTTGAGCAGCGGCGACCTCGTGACGCATTTGAGCCGAGGACAGGACCGGACTGTTCCGTTCCCATTCCTTGGGCCGGGGCACATCCACCTGAAGATCAATCCGGTCCAGAAGCGGGCCGGAAATCCGGGCTCTGTACTGGGCAATGCGCGCCGGGCTGCAGGTGCATCGTTGCTGAAGGCTGCCGCTTCCCAGGAATCCGCAGCTGCACGGATTCATTGACGCAGCCAACATAAATTGGGCAGGAAACGTAAAAGCCGCCCGGGCCCTGCTGATGGTCACCAGCCCATCCTCAAGAGGCTGCCGCAGCACTTCCAGCACATTACGCGAGAATTCAGGCAGCTCGTCCAAAAATAAAATACCGCGATGGGCCAGGCTGACTTCACCCGGCCGTGGAATTCCGCCGCCTCCAATCAGGCCTGCCCCGGAAATTGTATGATGCGGGGAACGAAAGGGACGTGCGCGCAGCAGGCCGCTGTGCGCATCCTTCAGCTTGCCGGCCGCGCTGAATATTTTGGTTACTTCGAGCGCCTCACTGTCGGACAGCTCGGGAAGAATGCCGGGCAAACGCTTGATTAACATCGTTTTGCCCGTCCCGGGTGGACCTACCAGAATAATGTTATGCATTCCTGCTGCCGCAATGGTCAAAGCCCGCTTGACATGCTGCTGGCCCAGCACATCACTGTAGTCCTCCGCTGCCGTGTTTGCAGCCGGCAGTGAGCTCCCATGATAAGCAGACACGGGTACATACTTTAGATGATCAAGCACCAGCACCCTGACTGGCGGACGTTCTCTGGAGGAAGCTGCCAGGCTGGTGGATATCTGGAAAGGAAGCGGAGTCCGGGTAAGCTCCGTACCGGAGTCCGCAGCCTGAACACCGGTTTTCGCTCTCCGCTGTACCCCGGCAGAGCTCCACTCTTCGTTTGACCCGCTGCAATCAGGCAGTTCCTGCAAATGTCCGGCGGCATATACGGTAATTCCTGTGATCAGCGCTGCTTCCGCTGCATTTTCCTTCGGAAGAAGGACAGCCCGAAAACCTGCTTTACGGGCGGCTTCCACCATTGGCAGCACACCAGTCACCGGCCGCAAGCTGCCGTCCAGGGCGAGCTCTCCAATTAACAGCAGTTCACTGGCCGCCGGCATAACCAACTGACCGCTAGTCGTTAGAATACCCAGCGCAATGGCAAGGTCAAAAGCCGAGCCTTCCTTGCGTAAATCCGCAGGGGCCAGATTGATTGTAATCCGCTGTTGCGGATAGCTGAACCCGCAATTCTTGACTGCCGCCCTTACCCGTTCCACCGCTTCGCGGATTGCCGAATCCGGCAACCCGATAATATTGGTTTGGGGCAGACCGTTTGCCAAATCAATCTCGACTCCGATCATTACGCCCTCAATTCCGTATAAACATGCGCTATGCATTTTCCCGTACATAACAAAAAAACACCTCTTCTCCTGAAATGAACCCATTTACGGGTATATTCATCCAAGAAAAAAGGTGCTTCCTCATTTTCTAACGCTAGCTTACCAAAAATGGACTTTGAAATCCGCCTTTTCAGAATAAAAGGTTCCAATTCCCTACTCTTACATAGTTATGTAAGGTTTAAAGCTCCAGATCACACCGATTATCCTTCCTCGCTGACTACCACCGAATCCCTGATCTGCTCAAAGGTAAGCGGGGTATAATTCCAATGCTCCACACAAATATTAAAGTAATTCTTCCCTTCGTATTTCTGACCATGGATATGACCGTGCACATTTACGTAAGGCATATGTTTGTTCATATACATCGGCTCGTGGGAAAGAAAGAAAAAATCCTTGTAAATTAGCGGATGCTCACTGACTTCATCAAACCCGGCGTCCAGCCACCAGCTTCTGCTTCGCCCACGATCATGGTTGCCGAGAATCAGCGTCTTGTAACCATTCAGCCTGGAGACGATCGTTTGGGTCGCTTCCTTGCCCAGAAACGAGAAGTCGCCCAGATGGAACACCTTATCCGCTTTGCCCACCACTGCGTTCCAGCTCTCAATCATGGACTCATTCATCTGCTCCACATCCGTAAAGGGGCGGGATTCAAAATCAATAATCAGCTTGTGTCCAAAATGATGGTCAGAGGTAAAAAAAACGTTAGACATATTCTCTCCTTTCTCATCAAAATAATAATTTCTGCTACTCGGGTTGCACTCCCCTGGCTTAGTCTCTTATTTCTCCATATCCCGTCTGTGCCAACGTTCGTTCACTTCTAGTTGGATCAGCTCAGCCAAAGGAGGCAGCCCCTCATTCTCTATCAGCCAGCTGCGCATTTCCTTAATTGCCTCCACCTGTCCGTTGCCCTTATCACGCCATGTCAGCAGTTCAATGACTCTAATAATAAGCGCCAAAAGACTGCTGTTGCTGTTCTGCGTCTTTTCAGCACGGATTTTTTGAAATAACGCCTCGTTTTCCCAATCAATGAGGATCTCCTCAGCAATCGCAGGACGCATTACGGTGAAAGTCTTCTCACATTGCTCGCAGCATACAACCGATAAAGACTCTCCGCCAAATTCAACTTGGATTTTTTGTTGACAATGTTGGCAAGTAAAACTCACTTGTATCTCCAGCGGTTGATTATTCACTCGGACAGCCCTCCTCAGGGTGCAATAAAAACTCACACTTATGTTTACCCATTTCTTTTCAGAAATGACCCACAGTGTGCAAGCTTTGGAAAATCTTCTTTGTTACAAGAAGCGAACTCATAGTTTTTCTAAAGAAAGAGGGCTGATATAAATAATAAATAATCACTTGATTTACTCATAATATCCTCAAAAAGCTTCACAGATATGACGCAGTGACGCTACCTGCAAATCCTCATGCAGCAGAACGGAAATGACATCAAAGGACACCTTGCGCTCTTCCAGCTTATGGCGGTACAGGTATACCTGTGCCGTGCTGCGGACCTGCCGGATTTTGCGCCAATTGACGGATTCTTCCGGCGTTCCCTGCAGCAAGGAGCCGCTGCGGCTTCTCACCTCAACAAAAACCAATGTCTGTCCCAGCTCGCTTATAATGTCAAGCTCCCCGCTGCGGCAGCGCCAATTACGCTCCAATACCCGATAGCCTTGCGAGGTTAAATATTGTACGGCTGCATTTTCGGCAGCAGCTCCTTTTTCCTTGCGGGTATGCCGTTCCCCGGAAAAGGAGCCATTCATGTAAGGCCACGCTCTTTGACGGTCCGGTCACTCTGGTACACAAAGCTCAGAATCTCAGCCACCAGCTGATAGAGCTCCGGAGGTATTTGCTGGTCCAGGTCCAGCTTGGACAGCACTTCCACCAGCGCAGCATCCTCCTGAACCGCCACCCCGTTCTCCTTGGCCTTCTGCAGAATCATGTCCGCAACAGCGCCTTGGCCCTTGGCAATAACTAGCGGAGCATCCTGCTGACCAGGGGTGTATTTAAGCGCAACCGCTTTTTTCAGATTCTGCTGAATTTCATTGTCCGGCTCCTTCATATGCGGTAATCTACTCCTTTATAGGCATCCGGAACATATTCCGCCAGTCTGGAGACCGGGTTCCCGGCGGCATCGGCTGCCAGTGTTTTCTCCGGCAGCGGTTCTGTCCTTAAAGACAACAGCTGATAGCCGATCGACTCTACCGCAGCCCGGATGTCCTCACGCCCCTGCTCCATAAGCTCCAGCACAGCCGGTTGATCATTATGCATTTTCAGGCTGACAATACGGTCTACTACCTGGACATCCACCAGCGTCTGACCCAGCTGCTTCATGTCCAGGTCGAACCAGAGACGGCAATTCGCGGCATCCAGCTCGCCTTTGCGCCCCCGCCGCGACTGTATATGGACAGAAGCTGTCTCCTGTCCATCCCGGCCCTGGAGCGGCAGGAACAACGTCACCTGCGCGAATGGCGCGGTGCGGTCGGTGTTCAGCAGCAGCTGCTGACCCGTCAGCTGCTGAACCAGTGAGCCGGCGGCCTCCTTGACCGCCGGCGGCACCTCGCTGCTGCCGATAACCTGCAGCAGCACGCCCTTGAGCGTCTCGGCGGCGTTAGTCCCGCCGCCGGACGCCGGCCCCGCTGCCGCCGCCGTGCCGGCGCTGCCTCGCACAGCCTGCTGCTCGTGCTCCGCACCGAGCAGCTTCAGCACACCGGCCACCCACGGCTCCGCCTGGGGGGTGGCCGGTGTGCCCGTTTGCGGCGGCTGCACCGGCGCCGCAAACAAGGTCTCCCCGCGCGGCGCAGCTGCCGCCGGCGCGGGCTCTTGCCCCGCCGCACCTGCGAGCGGGGCGGGGGTTCCCAGCGGCGGTGCAGCCGCTGGGGGGTTCAGCTGCGGCTGCGCAGCACGCAGCTCGGAGAGCACGCCCTGCAGCTTCGCCAGCAGGGCGGCCCCGCCGGCAGCGGCTGGAGCGGCTGCCGCTTTACCGGCGGCGGGCTCGCCTGCGCCCGCGGCTCCTGCAGGCAGCGTGTCCGGTCCCTCCGGACTGACGCTTCCGGCAGAGCCGGTTCCACCATTTGCAGCCGCTCCCGGGGAAACGTTGCGGGGAGCCGCTGCCTCGGCAGGACTCACAGGCTTGGATGAGGCAGCTGACACTTCACTGCTCTCCGTTCCCGGTACGGCTGCGGTTACAGCGGCTGCACTGCTCTTAAGAGGCGCCGCTTCGCTCTCGGAAGCCGCTACCGCTGGTAGAGCAGACACTTCCGGATTCCCCGGATTAGGAACAACCGCATTTCCGGTTACGGTCTGGGCTGCCGTTTGATGAAGACTGGCAGAATTATTCTGGCCCGTTCCTTGCACATTCCCTGCACTTCCGGCAGTTCCCGTTCCCACTGCTTGCTGCGGGACTCTGCCTGCAGTCTCATCTGTTGTCATGTTCTGCCCGGCTGCCGGGATCGCTGTCTTGGCCGCTGCCGGCGCCGAAGCTGTATCCGGGCCAGTTCTACCAGCATTCGGTGCAGCTGCTTCACCGGTTGCTGTACTTGTTGCTGCACCCGCCGCAGCTGCACTACCAGTTGCCGTAGCAGGTAAAGAACCAGGCTTATTCGCTGCCGCAGCGTCTTTGCCTCCTTCTTTTCCCGCTTCTTGACCTGCCCAAAGATGAAGCTGCTCCTCCAGATTCGCCAGAAGCTGATGCAGCTGCGGCCCAAAAACCGCCTGCTGCAAGCCCTTTACTGTTTCCGCCGTAACTGGAAGCCCCCGCTTCACTGAAAGGACAGCCGCTTCCAGCCATTCTGAAGCCGGTACAGCCGCAGGCTTGGCATTCATCACTGTATCCAGCTTCGCTGCCAGCTCTTTGCTCAGCGGCAATCCAGCGGACTGCATGGCCTGTATAATCTCCCGTCCGGCCTTGGAACCACTTAAACCCAGTGACTCCAAAGCCTCTCCCATGTTTTGCGGAGAGACCAGTGCCGCTTCGCCGAGGGAGACCGGCTTTAATACCGGCAGACCTCCCTCTCCGGGAGCCTCTACCTGCAAATTCAGCGTTTGTCCCGGCTGAAGTGGAGTAGCAAGCTCTGCACGGACCGGTGTGCCTTGAATCTGTACAACCGCTTCGTTCCCTGAATCCGATACACTTAGAACAACGCCTCTTACGACCTGGCCTTCTTTCAACTCCAGCGACTTGGCCTCGCCGGGTTTGCTGTCACCGAGCAGCCCGCGAATCAATGATCCGATATTCATACCGTTCCTCCTCCCTCCAACCCTTTCTTCATATATCGGCAGACCGCGAATTTTTTAAGAGAAGTTAGAGCTTCTCAAAGCTTATTTTTTCATAAAAAAAGAATGACACCTAGAACAACGTCTGTTGCTCGGCAAGTATCTTGCCAATGAAGCTGCGCCGGTGCATCGGCGTTGGTCCCAGCAGGGTAATCTGTTCCCGGTGCAGCTTCGTTGCGTAGCCTTTATGTATGGCAATGCCATAATCCGGATATAATTCTTCCCACAATCCTTCACAGAGCCGGTCGCGAGTCACCTTGGCCACGATAGAGGCGGCCGCAATGGACTGACTGTTTGCGTCTCCTTTGATAATGGCCCGCTGCGGCAGCGGCAAATCCACTTTCTCGGCATCGATCAGCATATAATCAGGAGTATGATTCAGAGCTTCGACTGCTTTTTTCATCGCCAGCCTGGAAGCCTGCTTGATATTGATTTCATCTATGACTAGAGAATCCACATGCCCTACACCAACTGCCACAGCCTGCTCCATGATGATCTCAAACAGTGCATCCCGCTTTTTGGCCGTCAGTTTTTTAGAATCATCCACACCTTCTATGATAAGCCCCTCCGGCAGAATCACCGCAGCTGCCACTACATCCCCGAACAGACAACCCCGGCCTACCTCATCCACACCGGCGATACGGCCATAAGATTGTTCCCAGCCCTCTTTTTCATATAAAAGCAAATCTATTGTGCTCACACTCTCCACCACCATCTGCAAATTCACATTAAAATTCTGTACAAGTCAGCTTACCACACACAAGCCGAAATGGTCATCCCTCTTTATATTTATTCAGCCAAGGCACTTGATCATTCGCCCTTATAGCATCCACAAAAAAAAGAGCCATCCCCTGATTACGGATGGCTCTTCCATACCCTAAATATTTCACAGTGCCTTAATTAAGATTAAGGCATCTCCAATGTAAAACGTCCCAGCTTGCCTGCCCGCAGCTCGTGCAGCAACGCCCGTGAGGCTTTCTCCAAATCCACACGGCCGCCGCTGATCAGACATCCGCGTTTGCGGCCAATCGCCTCAAGCACCGCTACGATCTCATCCGGATTCTCCAAATCTTCAGGCAGCTTCTCAATACCGAAGCGTTCCTTGAATCGGGAGCCATAATCCTTCACCAGATATTTCACAGCATAAAAAGCGATATCTTCAACGTTCAGAATCTCTTCTTTGATCGCACCGGTTACCGCCAGACGATAGCCTACTTCCTGATCCTCGAACTTCGGCCACAGGATTCCCGGAGTATCAAGTAACTCCAGATTACCGCCTGTCTTAATCCATTGCTGCCCTTTGGTTACCCCCGGACGGTCACCGACTGCGGCAATTGCCCGTCCGGCCATGCGGTTAATCAGCGTGGACTTTCCGACGTTGGGAATGCCGACGATCAGGGCACGCATTGCCCGCGGGTTCATTCCCCTGGCAATTTGCCGATCAATCTTCTCCTTCAGCAGCAGCTTGACCTGCTCCGGAATTTCTTTAACCCCTGTACCTGTGGAGGCATCTGCCGGATGGGCAACATGCCCTTGCTCCTTGAAATAAGCGAGCCATTTCCGCGTGGCCTCCGGATCAGCCAGATCCGCTTTATTCAGTAGAATCAGCCTTGGCTTATCCCGCAAAATATCGTCAATCATCGGATTACGACTGGAAAGCGGCAGACGGGAATCAAGCAATTCTATTGCTACATCAATCAGCTTCAGCTTTTCCTCGATTTGCCGTCTCGCCTTCGTCATATGACCAGGAAACCATTGAATGGCCATTGCCGTCACCTCCTTTGACTTCCGTCACCTTAATGGTTAATTAATGTAATGTCCTTCAGCGGCCAGAAAATCAGATCTGCACGGCCTACAATATCATCCAGTGGCACATAACCAATCATCCGGCTATCTGTACTGTCCGAGCGGTTATCACCCATCACAAACACATGCCCTTCAGGCACAGTTGCATCGGCAAAATCCTCGTTGGGAAAATTCTTATTATTGTAGAGCGAATTGTTGTTGTGGGCTTGATCGATAGCACCCTGGATATACGTCTCGCTCACAGGCTCGCCATTGACCGTAACGACATCACCTTCCACTTTAACCGTATCTCCCGCAACCCCGATCACGCGTTTGATGAAATCCCGGCCTTCTGAAGGCACATGAAAAACAATGACTTCACCGCGCTGAGGGGATCTGATATCATACAATATCTCATTGACTATAACCCGCTCGCCAGTATGGAAATTGGGCTGCATGGAAGGCCCATCCACAATAAACGGCTTGAACAAAAGCCAGCGAATCAGTATGACCAGCACCAAAGCAATGGCGATGGCCTTAATCCATTCCAGCACTTCATTCTTCGGCTTACGCGGGCTTTCGCCACCCGTCTCCACCTTCTCCGCTTGTCCTTGCTGCAAATCCTGCTGCATAGTTCACCTTCCTTTCTTTATGTATTTCCATTTTTCTGCACTTCTTTACTATACACCACAAAAAAACTCCTGCCAAAAATCCTCCACAGATACTCCTACAGGAGGCCTTTTCGGAGAAGCCTGTCCCCAGCGCTATATATGTCTCAACCCTTGTATTCACTCTTAGGAATAAAACGAAAGGGGCTTGAACTCAAGCCCCTTCCCTTTGTCACTATTCTAGCGACGGATTTCTTTAATTCTTGCAGCTTTACCGCGCAGTTCACGAAGATAATAAAGCTTAGCACGACGAACTTTACCGCGACGAGCCACTTCGATTTTTTCAAGTTTAGGCGAGTTGATTGGGAATGTTCTCTCCACACCAACACCGTAAGAAATTTTACGAACCGTAAAAGTCTCACTGATTCCACCGCCGCGACGTTTGATTACAACGCCTTCGAACAACTGGATACGCTCACGAGTTCCCTCGATAACTTTTACATGCACCTTCAAAGTGTCTCCCGGGCGAAAACTCGGGATATCTTTACGAAGTTGCTCTTGTGTAATAGCTTGTAGGATATTCATTAGGGACTTCCTCCTTCCGTACAGGTGTTCTTGCCTCTTCCAGAGAGATCTTTGCTCTCTTTCATTATCCGCAGCGGACCACCGTATTCCACACAACAGAAATAATAATATCATATTACCATAACTAATACAACCTATATTTCACAATTTACAACGGCAGCATATCCCTCTTTTTGGCCTTGCTCTGACAGTCCTTGCAAAGCCCGATCACGGTCCCGTTATCCTCGGCATAAAAGACCAGTTTGCCATTCCTCTTCTTGCATGCGGAGCACTGCTGTTCACCGGAGCTTTGCTTTCGTTTGCGATGCCGCTCCATCGAGACTACATTACTGCTGCCCTCCCGCTTGCTGCCGCCCGTTTGTCTCCGATTGCGAATGATTATATACAGAGCTACCAATACCAACAAAATAATAACCGCTAATATCATTCTCACCTGGGCTTCATTCACCCCCCGGATATCTTTCACTCAGTTTAGCACACTTGTAAATTGAATTGTAGTCAGAGCTTTCCCTGGTCTTTAGTCCAGTATTCCAACCCGCCTGCAGCCTGTTATTCGAAATTTTTCCGTAGTATATAATGGAACAGAAGATGTACATATCGTGAGTACAAACCTAAGAATCATGCAGCAGCATAATAAAAGGAGGATTTATGTAATGAAAAGGAATTACAAGTCGGTGACCATCACGGCAGCTACGCTGGTGTTTATGGCACTTTTATCAGGATGCACAGAATTGCCGGGTAAGGCGGAGCAAACCAAAACTGCGGAGCAGAATTTCACGGAGACCTTTGCCGAGGATTTGGGGACAGCAATCAAAGAGGGGGTTGGAGAAGCTGCTGCCATCACCGAGCAAAGTGTTCAGAACGCCGTGACACAGGTTGTCGATGAAGTCACAGCCGATAGTATCCGCAAGGAGCTTACAGCCTCCCGGGAAATCGGTTCCGCCACTGTCCTGAGCATGAATAATGCCGTCGGAGAGGTGAAGGTTCAATCCGGCTCTGCCGATACAATTAATGTCACCGCTACTATTGTGTCACATAACCGGTCGGCTAACGAATCCGATCGCCAACAAATACTCGACAACGCCGAGATTTCCATTGAGATTAACGGAGATCAAGTGGAGCTCTCTACCCACGCCAAGGACAACCCGGACAAAGATCTGTGGACTTGGGCACAGAAGAAATACGGCTTCTCGGATTTCAGCATCAATTATGTGGTAGAAGTGCCTTCTTTTATCGACAGTTATGAAATTCAAAATAATGTCGGGCAAATTCATATGAGTGGTTTAAAAGGGAACTACAACGTGGCCAGCGATGTTGGAGCAATTCATATCGAAAAGGCTGTGCTTTCCGGCAAATCCACTATTGAGTCAGACACCGGCAGCATTCAACTCGATATTGCGGATCTTATAAGCGGCAGCAGTCTAACTAGCACGAGCCAGGTAGGCAGCATTACCGCTGCTCTGCCCGATGATTTACAATACAGTCTGGAGACCTCAAGTGAGCTGGGACAAATCACGGGAGCCGATAAAGGCACAAGCGATGTCAATGGCGGCGGCCCGCTGATCACCCTGAGCACACAAATTGGTGCAATTAGAGTTCAGTAATAACTTGAGCAACAAACAAACGGAGCACCCATTATAAGGGCGCTCCGTTTGCGCTGGCTTGTGGATCAGATCAGGGCGATGGCCAGTAATGTAAACAGGCTTAAGGTTAGAATCTGATTGCCGTAAGGATTGGCATAGGGATAAAAAGCCGAAGTCTGAACCCGCCCTCTCCCCTCTGTCTTCAAATAGACATGATGTCTATCCACATCAACAATAACACCCTCATGCTGTCTTCCATCCACCGTTAGAATCCGCACCTTCTTGTCTTTACAGCGCAAACAATTATAATATGCCTCCACCCTGCTACTCCCCCTCACTCGTTATGCCACAGTCTATGAGGAGAGCGATGTGCCGGTAACGGCTAAGTTACACTTGACAGTGCCGCAGGGCGACCAAATATTCTGTTCTGTCAGGCATTATTGGGTTCCATACAGGTTATATATAGTTATGAAACCTATTACTGTAAGCTAAAGCAACGTCCATTCCCGCGTGAGAATAACTTTTAAGGAGGCTCGTCTGATGGTTAGAAGCAATAGCCGGGTTGTAAATTAAGGTGTGCTGCGCATCACGGTATCTATTATATTGTCATCCTTAATTTTTACCGTCCATAATTATTTTTGGGCCGTCATTCTGCTTGCAATAGCCGCATTTTATGCTCTTTGTACAGGTATTTACAGACTCACTCGCAAGTCCTAACACTCTCTTGTTTCCATATAAAAAGCCACCCCTTGAATGCTGAAAGGCATCAGGAGTGGCTCTTTATATTTATAAATCCATTCAACCCACGATCGATAAATCAGTGTAAATAAATGCCACTCGTTTACAAAATATGATATAATCACTAAAGCAATAGAATAGGCTTACAAGGGCGGTCGGCTACCTCTCGATAGAAGGGAGGGATGCCCATATGACAGTTAAAGACACATTAACGCTAATGATTTCATTCGCGACTTTGGTTGTTCTTATACTATCATTCCACAACAAAAAGTAGACCGCCCTCGGCAAAGGTAACTGGTCTACTTTTTGTCCATTATTTTTCTGTCGCAGCCTACCGCCCTTAAAAGCGGCTATTGCCCTGGAGTCGTGTTACACGCACGACTCCTTTGACTATAGTATACAGTATATGACTTAGAATATAAAACCCATTTATAATTTTTTTTATTAAATCCAACCCGTTCTCTTCCTCAACCTGTATAGCCCATTTTTTGTGCAGTCCTTTTCAATTGACAGCTATTCTACAAAATTATATCCCAAATTTCAGCCACAAAGTGACTAAAACCATTGATACCTAAATTAATATCGGAGTAACAGGATTTGAACCTGCGACCTCACCCACCCCAAGGGTGCGCGCTACCAGGCTGCGCCATACCCCGACAAACATTCTCTTCCTTATATATACCGCAGAAGTATCTTTATTTCAAGTCAAAAATTTTACTTTTCTTTTATAATTTAATCGCTATTTTACAAAAGCTATGCTATACTCTTGCCACAAGGAAAGGAGGTGCGTTCACATCAATCATGACATGCTGAACGTATCCCTTACCCGGACCATTGGCTAATGAATTTGCCTTTGGTGGCGCGGGATACGGAGCAAGGTTTTAGAACAGCGCCACGGGTAGAAAGACCGTCTTCGGACGGTCTTTTTTATTTGCCGTTCTGTTCACCTGTATCTTCCAGCAAAAGATAAGACCCTTAAAGTGTGAATGGTTCATTCACCTGTCTTTAAGGGTCTTATCTACAGCTATAGAATTTTTTAATGTGGACGATTCCCGGTTTTATTTGGCTATGGACGATTCGCCATAGGATTTACGATTGGTATAGAAGTCAATAATATCATTTACGGTGCGGAGCGGCTCCGCTTTCTTAGGGTTCGCGTCCACGTCCTGCTTGAATTCTTCATGCGTGTTCGTAGTCACTTCAGTTCATTCCTTTCAATTGTTATGCTCATTACATCTCAGTTGCATCTGTTATTGCGCCACCTCTATCTATTACCCTATTTTCAGGGAGATTACGCACATTTGATCGTATCTAAATATGAATTTTTTGTGTCTATTCACAAGAAACTATTGATTTTTCGTTTACATTAATAATCACAACAAAAAACGCCTCCTCAACGTAAGATACGCTAAAAAGACGTGTCATATTCCATTTTATAGAAAATAAGCAAATTACTGTGGATCATTCTCTTTTAAACGCTTCAGCGCCTGCAGATCTTTGGGGCTAAGCTCTGCTGTCTCCAACAGATCCGCCCGGCGCTCCAGTGTGCGCTTCAGCGCTTGTTCCCGGCGCCACACTTCAATGTTGGCATGATGGCCGCTTAGCAGAATGTCCGGCACCTTCCAGCCGCGAAACTCCGCAGGGCGTGTATAATGCGGGTATTCCAGTAATCCGGTGCTAAAGGAGTCAGAGACAGCTGAAGTTTCATTACCCAATGCCCCCGGCTGAAGCCGAACCACAGAGTCAATCACGGTCAATGCCGGCAGTTCTCCACCGGTCAGGACATAATCCCCCATGGACAACTCGTCGGTCACCAGATGCTCTCTAATCCGTTCATCATACCCCTCATAGTGCCCGCATATAAAAATAAGATGCTCTTCCCGGGCCAGTTCCTCTGCGATCCGCTGATTATACGGTTTACCTTGCGGGCACATCAGAATGATACGCGGCTTCACCCCAGATGCGGCTTGTCCGGTAGCCAGAGACTCTTGATCTCCCAGTGGCCCCGCCGATTCCTTCAGCACATGCTCCACCGCAGCAAATATCGGGTCCGGTTTCAACACCATCCCCCCGCCCCCGCCGTAAGGGGTGTCGTCCACACTGTTGTGTTTGTTGCCGGAGAAGTCGCGAAAGTTGACTGCGTTCAGAGAAACGATTCCTTTTTCGCATGCCTTGCCCAGAATACTTGTGCCAAATACGCTCTCGCACATTTCAGGGAACAGCGTCAGCACATCGATGCGCATCATGGCAGCAGCCCTTCCATCAGATGAACCTTAATTTTTTTGGCTTTGGTGTCTACATCCAGCACAACCTCATTAATGACCGGAATAAGGATATCCGGGCCTGTGGCAGGTTTTACCACCCAGACGTCGTTCGCTCCCGGCTGCAATATTTCTTTAATGGTACCCAGAGGCTGTTCCGGGTTCTCCTCAGTAAAGACCTCACAACCCACAATATGATGGAAATAATATTCGTTCTCCGGCAATTCCACCAAATCATCGCTTGGCACTTTAAGCAGGCTTCCCTTATACTTCTCGATTTGATTGATATTTGTATATCCCTGAAGCTTCACGATATACATACCCTTATGTTCCCGGGAGGAGTCTACAATGACCTCGAATTTCGGGGCTCCGTCCGCAGGAATGACCATCAGCTTTTTACCGGGAGCAAAACGCACCTCAGGAAAATCGGTATGCGACAATACTTTGATCTCCCCGCGGATTCCATGGGTATTCACCAGCTTGCCTACTGTCAGCTCTTCCATCACAATCATCCTCCTTCACAATCTTCTTCCTATATATTTCAACAAAAAGGAGCCGGGATATACTATCCCTAGCCCCTCAATGAACGCATTATTAAGATAAAATATCTACGGTCACGCGTTTATCGCTCTTGACTGCTGCAGATGTGACTACTGTACGAAGCGCTTTGGCGATCCGCCCCTGCTTGCCGATGACTTTCCCTACATCCTCCGGATGCACAGAAAGTTCATAAACCGTCAGGTGATCCTTCTCCACGGTCCGTACCGCCACATCTTCTGGATGATCCACTAAAGCCTTAGCAATAACTGCAACTAATTCTTCCATAGAGGACCCTCGCAATCAGTCATTATTTCTGAAGCTTCAGCTCATGGAACTTCTTCATCACGCCAGCTTTGGAAAGCAAGTTGCGGACGGTATCCGATGCTTGCGCACCTGTTTGAAGCCATTTAAGAGCTTTTTCTTCATCGATCTTTACTACTGCCGGTGTTTCAATCGGATTATAATAACCGATTTCCTCGATAAAACGACCGTCACGAGGGGACCGGGAATCGGAAACCACTACACGGTAGAAAGGCGCTTTATGTGCACCCATTCTTTTCAGACGAATACGTACTGCCACGAAATTCACCTCCTTAAAAAAGTATCGATCCCTCCCAAACCCTCCCTTAGCCAAGGGAGGGCCCCAAAGGGCTCTGCCCTCTGGACACCCGCCAAGTGCAATTGGCGTGGGTGTTCAGACTAGCGGGACTTGGGATGTTCTGGATTATGAGCGCTTATCGTCCCTTGCGGGACACGCTTAACTGCTGCGGTATCTATACAAGACCAGAGATGATCTGACGTTGTACTGTCGACCATCTTTAAGACCAAAAGCTAAATACCAGAGATGATCTGACGTTATACTGTCGATCATCTTTAAGACCAAAAGCCAAAGACCGGAAGATGATCTGACGTTATACTGTCGATCATCTTTAAGACCAATAGCCAAAGACCGGAAGATGATCTGACGTTGTACTGTCGATCATCGTTTCCCCTTTTAGCGGAAAGGGAACTTCATCCCTTTGCCGCCAAGGCCCTTAAGCTGCTTCATCGCATTCTTGGCGCCTTTACCTCCGCCGCCGCCCATCATGCCGGAGAATTGCTTCATCATGCGGCGCATCTCATCGAATTGCTTGATGAGACGGTTAACCTCAGCGACTGAGGTACCACTGCCGAGGGCAATACGCTTGCGGCGGTTGTGGTTAATGATCTCGGGCTGCCGCTTCTCATTTTTGGTCATGGAATGCACAATCGCTTCGACACGGCCCATCTGCTTGTCATCGACCTTCAGATCCTTCATGCCTTTGGCCTTGTTCATGCCAGGAAGCATATCGAGAATCTGATCGATCGGACCAAGCTTCTTCACCTGATCCATTTGTTCCAGGAAATCGTCGAACGTAAATTCTGCGTTGCGCATCTTGCGTTCCATTTCCTTGGCTTTGTCGGCATCAATGTTCATCTGGGCCTTCTCGATCAGCGACAACATGTCGCCCATGCCCAGAATCCGTGAAGCCATCCGCTCCGGATGGAAAGGCTCAAGCGCATCGATCTTCTCGCCCAATGCAGCGAACTTGATCGGGCAGCCGGTGACAGCCTTGACGGACAACGCGGCACCACCACGAGTGTCACCATCAAGCTTGGTAAGTACAACGCCGGTAAGCTCAAGCTGCTTGTTGAAGCTGTCGGCCACATTGACGGCATCTTGACCAGTCATTGCATCGACTACCAGCAATACCTCATCAGGAGTAACCACACTGTGGATCTGTTTCAGCTCTTCCATCAGCTCTTCATCAATATGCAGCCGGCCTGCGGTATCGATAAGCACATAATCCAAACCGTTGTCCTTCGCGTGCTGGACACCTTGTCTGGCGATTTCCACCGGACTTACCTGATCCCCCAGCGAGAACACCGGCACTTTAATCTGTTCACCGAGTACCTGCAGCTGCTTGATGGCAGCCGGGCGATAAATATCGGCCGCTACCAGGAGCGGGCGATGATTGCCCTTCTGCAGCAGCTTAGCCAGCTTGCCTGAAGTGGTGGTCTTACCAGCCCCCTGCAGACCGGTCATCATGATGACCGTCGGAGGCTTGTTCGACTTGGCCAGCTTTGCCTGGCTTCCGCCCATCAGCTCGGTCAATTCCTTATTTACGATATCGATAATGACCATGCCGGGAGTGAAGCTGTCCATCACTTCTTTGCCCACGGACTTCTCTTTCACCTTGGACACGAAGTCCTTGACTACTTTGAAGTTAACGTCAGCTTCCAGAAGGGCCAGCCGCACTTCGCGCATGGCTTCGTTAACATCATCTTCCGATACCTTGCCCTTGCCGCGCAGCTTGCTGAATACATTCTGCAATCTACCGGTTAATCCTTCAAACGCCATATGCAGTTTCCTCCCTTCATGCTACTCTAACCTCTGCAAACGATCCACAAGGTCCATGAACCGCTGTTTATATTGCTCAGGCAGCATCCCATCATCCGGCAGTCTGCGCAATTCTTCCAAATATCGATTCCGGTCTTCATGCTTCGCAAGCAAACCAAGCTTCTCTTCATAATTCTCCAGGACTTGTTCTGCCCGCTTAATATGCTCATATACGGCCTGGCGGCTGATTTCAAATTCAGCAGCAATTTCTCCCAGGGAGAAATCATCATGGAAATAATATTTAAGGAACGTCTGCTGCTTATCGGTAAGCAGCCGTTCATAGAAAGCAAACAATAGATTAATCCGATTCGTCTTCTCGAGCCTATTCTCCTGACTCATTAAGGGCACTCCCTTTCGTCAAGGAAAAACACTTTACAGCTTCACAACGTCCCTTATGATACCTAAAACAAAGAAAGATGTCAAGCCTTTTTACTTGTCATCTTAATCTTTGTTAAATCATTGGATAGGGAGTACATAGATCAGTACAGCAAAGAAGTGAACTGCGGTGCCGGCCAGGACAAAAAGATGCCATATTGCATGGTGGTAAGGGAAAGCCCTCCATACATAAAAAACAGTACCCAGCGTATACAGCAATCCGCCGATCAGCAGCATCGTCATTCCTCCGCCATCCATTACAGCAGAGAGCGGTTTCCAGGCGATTACGACCATCCAGCCCATGGCGATATAGAAAACTGTGGACATGTACAGAAACTTTTTGACAAAAAACGCCTTGAAAAAGATACCGAACACCGCCACTCCCCAGGCAATGCCAAACAAGGTCCAGCCCAAGGTTCCCCGGATAGCTACGAGCATTAGGGGCGTGTAAGTACCTGCAATAAACAAATAGATGGAGGAATGATCCAGAAATTCAAAGAAATCCTTCGCCTTTCCCTCTCTGAGACTATGCACGAGCGTGGAGTTGAGATACAGAATCAGCATCGTGGCTCCATAGATCGAGAAGCTTACCACATGCCAAGCCGTGCCGTTCTGACTGGCATACATCACAAGCAGCACAAGCGCAGCTACACTCAGTACAGCTCCGATTCCATGTGTAACCGCATTGGCTACCTCTTCCTTACGACTGTAAGTATGTGTATTCGCCATATCCTATCCTTCCGTATTGCCTTTTCTTTCATTATATCCTGTTCATGCGTTCTCTTCCACTCAGCGGACGTTGTTCATCCTGAAGCTTAACCTACAATTTATATAGTTCTGTATATTTTGCTTCCAGGTAATCCGCCAGATAATCCGGGTTCAGCGGTTCCCCGGTCACCTGCTCGATGATCTGCGAAGGCGTAAGGCTTTGGCCGTGACGGTAAATTTTGTCCGTTAGCCATTCCTTGATCGGAAGAAGGTTCCCAGCGGCGATGAGATTCTCAAGTTCAGGCAACTCCTTACGCAGTGTATTCAGAATTTGGGCCGCATACATGTTCCCCAGGGAATAGGAGGCAAAATAGCCGAAGTCTCCGCCGGACCAATGCACATCCTGAAGCACCCCAAGCCCGTCTGATGGCGGTGTGATCCCCAAATACTCCTGATACTTGGCATTCCACACCTGAGGCAGCTCCTTGACGGTCAATCCTTCATTAAAAATCAGCTTCTCGATCTCATACCGTACAATAATATGTAGATTATAGGTCAATTCATCGGCCTCAATGCGGATAAACGAATTGGCTACACTATTAATCGCCCGGTAGAAGTCCTCGACCTGCACATCTGCAAGCTGCACCGGAAAATGCTGCTGAAGATCGCCATAATAACGTTCCCAGAAGGCACGGCTGCGCCCGATCATATTCTCCCAGAGCCGGGACTGGGATTCATGGATTCCCATGGATGCCCCTTGCGCCAGCGGGGTGCCGACAAGCTTTTTGTCGATATTCTGTTCATACAGCGCGTGTCCCCCTTCGTGCAGGGAACTGAATACGGAGCTGGTTACGTTATCCAGCAGGTAATTGGTAGTGATGCGTACATCACCGGGATTCAGTCCCGTAGCAAAAGGATGCACACTTTCATCCAGACGCCCTGCCTCAAAGTCGTATCCCATCTGTTCCAGGATGAACAAGCCGAATTTCTCCTGCTGCTCCTTTTCAAAGATCTGGTTCAAAAAACCGGTATCCGGCTTGTTGGGCGAAGCGGCAATGGCTTCAACCAGCGGAACCAGGCGGCTGCGCAGACGGCTGAAGACCTCATCCACCTTTTCTACCGTCAGATCCGGCTCATACATATCCAGCAGCGTATCATATCTGGTGCCTTTGACGCCCCAATAATCAATGAACTCCTGTTTGAAGGCTACGATTTTGCTTAGAAACGGCTCGAATGAGGCAAAATCGCTTTTCTCCTTCGCTTCCTCCCACATCGTTTCGGAATGGGCCGCGAGGACAGCGTACTCCTCATATCTTTTGGACGGAATGCTCTTGCTGCGTTCGTATTCCTTACGGCAATCCTTTACGATTTTGTTCTGAACCTCCGACAATTGGCTGCCGACATCCGGACGGCTGAAATATTCGGTGAACGCCCCCATCTCAGATGAGGTCTCCAGTCTGAACAATTCCCCGCTGAGCATGCCGATGGTCCCCGACCGGACCTCTGCTCCCTTGCGCGGCGCACCGGTGCGCAGATCCCAATGCAGCAGCCCAATCGCCTCGCCGTAACCGCTGATTTTGGACAATAATTCGCTGAATTTCTCCCATTCTTCCCGTACATGCTGTTCCATCGTAGAACACCTGCTTTCTTTGTTTTGCCAACTCCTCTTGATGATACTTTTTTAAATCCGTATAATCAACTTCAGAGCATTGTCTCTTGAATTTGAAGTAAATCAGTTAAAGGAGCGTGAACAGGCATGAATATTCAAGTCACCCCTCTCGCCGTCAGGAAATTATCAGAAAGGCTTGGAGATCAGCTGGGAATTTTCAAGCTCTTTTATGATACGGAAGGCTGCGGCTGCGACGGAATCAATGTGCTGCTGATCGTTGATCAGGCGGAGCATGGCGATACTCCGGTTGAGACGGGCTCCGTGCCGATGGTGGTCAGCCGCCAGCAAGAGATCTTTTATGAAGAAACCATGCGTCTGGATGCAGACGAACGAATGTCCTCCTTCAAGCTGGACAGCCATTCACAGATATATGGCAAGAACATTCTCGTCAGAGACGTCAGGAGCGGGAGCGTTATCCCGGCAGAAACAGCCGTTTGCAGCGTTCTGAATTAATCGATAATTTGAAGGAGGAAACCTATTCATGAGTCAAGTATCGGAAATTATGAAATTCAATCAAAGTTTTGTGGAGCAAAAGGAATACGAAGCCTATTTAACCAGCCGCTACCCGGACAAAAAAATGTTGATCATTACCTGTATGGATACGCGTTTGGTTGAGCTTCTGCCCAAAGCGATGAACTTCAAGAACGGCGATGTCAAAATCATTAAAAATGCCGGTGCTGTCATCTCCCAGCCATTTGGCAGTGTTATGCGGAGTGTGATGGTCGCACTGTATGCGCTGGATGCGGACGAAGTCATTGTAGTAGGACATCATGACTGCGGCATGGCTTCCTTGAACTCCGATAAAATGATACAGTCGATCAAAGACCGCGGCGTTTCGGAAGAAGTCCTGTCGACGCTGGAGAATTCCGGGATTAAGCTGACCAAGTGGCTGCGCGGCTTTGATAATATCACCGAAGGTGTAATCCGCTCTGTCGAGCTGATCAAACGCCATCCCCTATTACCTCCCAACGTACCGGTTCACGGTATGGTCATTGACCCCTCGACCGGAGCCCTTGAGTTAGTGGCAGACGGATACAAGGTGCAATAGAACTAAATATTAAAATTTGGATATTCAAAAAATGAAACCTCCTAGCGTGTGCATGCGTATTACCGGGCATAAACCACTAGGAGGGTATTTGACTTAAATGAAACCAATGAAACGTGTATTGATGATTGTCATGGCCTTCACCCTTTTCTTTGCGGTAACGGCACCCGATTTCGCCGATGCCCGGCGCGGCGGATTCAAGTCCGGAACGCGCAGCTTTACGACTACACCCAAAAAAGCAACAACCAATAATAATGTGAAACAAAGCGATAGCACCAAAGGTACTGCCGGATCCACAGCTGGAACCGTGAATTCCAAACGCGGATTCTTCAGCGGCGGCAGTCTCCTCAAAGGCATGATGATCGGCGGACTCGCCGGCCTGTTGTTCGGCAGTATGTTCGCCGGCATGGGTGCCCTGGGAAGCTTCCTCGGTTTTGTTGTCAATATGCTGGCTATTTATCTGGTAGTTGTCCTCGCCATGTCGTTCTTCCGCCGCAGAAAAGAACGCCGCAGACTAGAAGAACAGCATAACCGTTACTAATGCCAGCTACCATTCTTAGCATGGATGAGATCATCAATGCGATCTGCCTGCATATGGCTGAGCGCAAAGCGGTGCGCGTGGCCGATGTCCAGGTAGAGCTTAGCTGGGAGGAAGACACTGGCTATACTGCAGAGGTCTGGATTCAAGGCCGCAGCCAGTATCTGGTAGAGTCGAACATGATCGAAGCTGTGTTACGGTACGTTCACAGCGAGTATGGCATCCGCGCTTACCGTGAGGATGTAAGGCTTGAGCTTGATGAGGAAATTACGGCCATTGTCAATACGTAAGGAATCAAAGACCACCCAAGAGAAGCAGTCTCTTGGGTGGTCTTTTTGACTTTTGCCCGTTATTTACTATGCTGCCTTATTCGTCTGCCGACACCCTAACATTATCCAAATAGAGGGTTGCCGTACCACTTCCGCCGGGTACAGGAACTACTTTGAATCCAATAGCTTTAATGTCACTAACCGAAGCGAGTTGCTCCAGTGATAAAGACACGGCAGTGAAGCCATTAGCAGAATCCAAATAGGTCCTTATCCTGCCAAGTCCATCCGGAACCTGTCTTGACGTACAGGTATACATTTGCTGCTCCAGAAGAAAGTTTCAGTTCGGCAGAGAGTGTCTTTAATCCGCTCAGGTTCAACTCTGCATACTTGGCCACTTCAAATGAGGTTAGAGCCAAATTAAACCCGGTCTCCACCGCCTGTACCCCCTCCGCGTACGCATCAGAGGTCAGAGAGAGGCTTGTTGCCTCAGCAAAATTCTGCTCCACATTCCATCCCATCGTATCACTTTCGAATCCATACAGCGTACCCGGTTCCACTGCTTCACCAGGAGGAGTAGTGCCGCCTTCAGCTCCATCCGGGATATCGCCCGGTGACCAGGCGACCGCCTGAATCTGATCGATATAGAGTGTGCTGCTGAACGGATGATCTTTGGAGTACGAATCTCCGCTGAGCGCATTGACGTAGATGGAGAAGGCTTGCACGTTCTTGGCATTGACCGCATCCAGCTTTTTGCCGGTATTGGCACTATCCCAAGGTGCGGTTGTGAAATCTTTGAACGGAATCTCCACCCAGCGGGGGATCGTATCTTCCAAGGACGGATAATACTCAAAAGATATATCGTTCGCTTTGATCTGCACAACCATTTTTTTGCCGCTGGCATCCGGTACAAGCCAGAACTTGATCTTGCCTGTGCCCGACCAATCCCGGCTGCCCAGGTTCTTGGTTATTCCGGTGTAGCCTTGCCCCGCCAAAGTATAATCCAATTTTAAAGCGTATTGCCCGTTTTGGGCATGCTCTGTATTAAGCTCGATTGTATTGGTATCTCCGTTCGGGCTGTACGAGGCGCGCAGCAGATCGTCGCTGCTTTTGTAGCTCTCAAAATCATCTACCCATGCCGGGTCGTTGCTTTCCCCTGTATAGGCATTAATCAATTGAATGTTGTCCACATAAATGGGACCGTCATATTGCAGCCCGCTGCCGATAATGGCAAATGACAATCCGGTGGCCGCTTCAATTTGCGCTGAGCTGCTCAAATCGATAACAGCCGAATATTTGCCATAGACAGCACCGTTCACTGAAATCCGTTCAAGGTCAGCCAGCTTGGCCGCGTCCGCTGTTACAGATTTATCGGAGCTTGGCGGCAGCTCTACCGCTGCACGAAGATTCGCACTTTCGTCCTTGGCTCCTGCTGCCAGCGGAACCCATACATCGAACGACACCCGGTTAACCCATTGTAAGTTCACACTCTCTGCAATACCTGGCAGACCTGCTTTCAATTCCTGCCAGCTGTCTGTGTAGACCAGATCTGACACACCGATCGCGAGCTTGCCATCCCCCTCCAGAGAGATATGGGAGAAATCAGAACCAATCGTCACGGGATATGCACCATGGGATTGTATACCGGCGATATCCTGATCAAATGTGAATTGCTTCAAAATAATCTCGGGAACGCCGAAGTAGATTTTAACCGTTTCTTCCTGTACGGATTGGTCAGCTGCGTAGACTCTGACGGTAAGCTCTGTACTCTTGCCGTTCAAATCTGCTGTAGGCTGCCACTCGGCTGCATAGAATCCTTGATCATTCAATGTCATCTCATGCTCTCCGGCAGAACCAGCGGTGACGAAAACCACCTTGGACGGCTGCTGATCCAACACTTTGGCCCGCACAGTCGTCGTATTCGTCCGAATGGTCTCTTGGCCTGTCGGTGATACGATGTGCATCGATGGCTTTTTGGCAGCCGCAATAACCTCTTGATTGTACACATTCGTCAAATCCTGGCTGAAGTATGTGTATGGATCATCATAATATTGCTCAAAATCCGGCAGCAGCTCATGATCTCCATGTTGCACCGACCCCCTATAAGGGACAAAAATCGATTCATAATTAAAGTTAGCCCAAGTCAGCATATAAGCCATTCGTTTCGCATCCGGGTCGGATTGCAGCGCAGCAATCAGTTTGGTGAAGAAGGCCTTGTCGGCTGTCTCCGTCGGCTTCACATTCGAATAACCGAATTCGGTGAACGCCGCTACTTTCCCGCGGGCATCCGCCAGCTTGGAGATCAGCCTGGCATCATCCACAACCGTGTTGAACCATCCCTGATTATTGCCGTCATAGTAAGTATCGAATCCCAGAATGTCCACATAGTCGTCGCCGGGATATGTTTTGAGGAACGTTTCCTCCAGACTGTTAAACGGACTTCCCGGTGAGAATGCATACAGGAAGTTGTGCACGCCTTTGACATCGCGCAGATATTCTTCGGTGTAACGGTAGATTTCAATGTACTGCTCCTTGGTTGTATATGGCGCTCCCCACCAGAACCAGCCGCCATTCTGTTCATGGAATGGTCTGAAGATAACCGGAATGAAGTTGCCGTCATCATCTTTCAGATGCAGCGCGAAATCGGCAATTTTGTCGAGGAACAAGTTGAACTCCTCATGCTTGTCACCACCCGGAAGAATATGCGAGACCACATTGCCGCTGGTATCATAGAAGTCTTTGCCTGTAACAAAGTTAGGCATATGCGAGCTGAGTGCCAGCACGCCGCCGCTTTCATAGGCTTGCTTCATAGCCGCAACCAGATTGTCACGATTCTGCTCTGGCGTATTGGTCATCAGACCGGGTTTCTCGAACCCTTCCAGACTCAGCGTATCCCAGCCGAACATAGCCGGATGATCACCTACCACGCTGTACGTATCCGAAGTGACGTTCCCTACAGGGGCGGACAATGCCTCATCCGTAGCATGCTGGTGCCCGAACAGAACATGTTTGCCGCGAATGTCCTGCAGATAAGCAAACAACGAACGAGTAGCCGGCGTTGCATCCGCATCCGCCAACGTTACGACACGGATGTTAGCGCCCGGCTCTTCGGTTGGAGCTGCTGTTGGCACCGGAGTTGGTGTCACGCCGGATGATCCGCCGCTCACCGGAGCGGTGGTGGCAATTGGCGCTGCCGCAAGCTGCTGCTCCGCCGATTACAACCGTGGTGCCGGGAGCAAGCAGCTTACCGTTCAATGTAACACCGCTGGCTTGCACAATCAGACTGCCAATATCTCCGGCACCGGTAATCGAAGTATTGGCAGCGCTCTCATTAATCACAAGACTGTTGATCTTCGCTCCTGAAGCAAGCTTAATCTCCGCCTTATGATTAAGCACGACTTGTTCCATGATTGTGCCTTCAGCCAATTCCAACAGACCGTCACTGTTCAGAGTCACTTTAGCAATCCTGGTTGTCCCTGTAAGATGGAGACGTACGCGCCCCTCTTTGCGGTCTACCGTCACTTCATTCAGCATCGATTGGTTCAGATTCACGGAATTTTCTCCGCCGCCGGAGACAAAGGTATGACCCTTAACAGTCACACCGTCCAATGTTGCTTCACCGCTTCCAATGCCTGCCGTCAAATAGAGGTTGCCGCTCAATGCAGCCTCTTTGAGTAGAACACCGGATGTATTGATAATGGAGTTACCGGCAATATTCCCGCCAGCAAACTCTCCGCTTACAGAGAAGTAACCGCTCACCAAGCGGTCAACAAGGGTTATTGCTTCAGCGCGGGTGATCTTGCCTGCCGGCAGAAACGCTCCGGATTCATACCCGCTGATGACACCGGACAACGCACTCACGGCCTCCCGCGCATCACTGCTGAGAGCTGCCGAATCTTTAAAAGTGACAGAACTGCCGTTTGCCGGTTTTAAGCTGAACACACGTGCCAGCAATGTGACAGCATCTTGCCGGGTAATTTCGGCAGACGCCTTGGCTTCGTTATTCGGAAACCCTTCATAATATCCCGCCGCTTTGGCCACAGAAAGTGCACTGCGATACCAAGCATCCGTTGGAACATCAGAAAAGTGGGTATCTGCCTGTGCCGTAAATCCGAATACTTTGTTCAGCACATTCACGAACTCGGCACGGGTAATGCTGCGGTCCGGCTGGAATGTACCGTCCTCATAGCCGTTAATGATCCCATTGCCCGTCCATCTGTCGATACTCGCTTCGGCCCAGTGTCCGGCTTTACTTTGCTGCGCCGCAGCCGCGTGAACGGAACTGCCGGATATACCGGTGGTTTGAGCAAATGCTGGAGACATCGATGTGATCATTAAGATTACGGCCAAAGACAAAACTAGCCAATGACGAAACTTCTTCATAATTAACCTCCCTGGAATATGATCGGTATGGCCTACTCCCGGTCCAGTGTCAGGCACACCGGATTTCCGGTAGTATTTTGTTATATTTTTGTTATCACCTCCAATTCAATATAAAGATACAGCACACCCATTTAACTTGCGTCCCAAAATATTGTAAGCGTTTCACTAACTGATTTTAGCAAGTTTTCAGACGGAATAATAGGTTTTGTATTTACTTTTATCTAATTTATTTTGTATTTTGTTATTATTTTGTTATCTAATACCTTGATTGGTGAATATCAAGACAAAAAAAAGAACATGTCCGGGTTGGATCGCACAGCGACCCTCCTGCGGAACATGTTCTAATTGGTTTCGGCACAAGATTCAGATGAGCGAAATGGCCAGCAGTTCAAACAGGACCAGCGGCAGAATCGCGTTGCCACCATACGGAACTCCCGGATAATACGGGCTTGGATAAACTCCCGGATAAGGATTGAAGAACCCGCGCGACATCTCAGGGGCCGTCACATCCAAATAGACATGCCTGCCATCCATTCCCGCAAGTACTCCCTCATGCATTTGGCCATCAAGCGTCTGTACACAGACATGATGATTCAAGTAAGGCTTGCAGCACTGATGCAGCGACTCACGGACACCGTGCAGGTGCTGGACCGCAGCCGGGTCGGCTTGGTAGATCACGTCCGAATGCTGCGCATTATTGGTTATTGACATTTGATGTTTGACCTCCGTAAATGGATTTGCTCCATTCTATGCAGAAGCCCAGCGGCAGGTGCCTAGACGTTCCTAGGGGATGGCAATCTTTTCAACCTTCACGTTTACGGCCGCAAGCGTAAGTCCCATCATGCCCTCAACCGCATCCCGCACATTTTGCTGCAACGTATAACATACCTCTTGAATGATGCAGCCGTAGTGCACAATAATCCGCAGATTAATCGCCACATCCGCTTCCGTCACTTCTACAGACATTCCCTTGGGAACGTTTTTCCCGCCGAGCCGCTTCGCCCAACCCTTGGAGATGCTGCTTCCCGACATCCCCGCAATGCCTGGCGTATCCATTACTACATGGCCTATAATGGTCGAAACAGCATCATCCGAAATATGAACCTGCCCATTTTGATTTGCTTCCTCCATTACAACAACCTCCTTCATCTTTGCTCTTTGTTAATCGAAGAGAAGTTAAAGGCTCTCCTCTGGCCAGTGATGCCTGATAAACAGCTCATACACATTCGCGGCTACTATTTTGATTATCATATATATCGGGATAATAAGCAAAATCCCCAGAATGCCTGCCAGATCCCCGCCAACCAGGACCAATATGATCGTTGTCAGCGGATGAATATCCAGCTTTTTGCCAAACACATAAGGAGCAATGACATTATCCTGAATTTGCTGGGCTGCAAGCACCACGATAATCGCCCATAGCCCGGTAGACGGGGATTCGATCACCCCGATAATAAAGATCGGCACAGCGGACAGAATCGCTCCGATAAAAGGAACAAAGTTCATCACAACTGCGATCAAGGTCAACAACAGCGCATAGGGGAGGCCGATCAGCAGAAATCCCAAATACATCAGCACACCCAGAGCGAGGTTCACCAGCACCCGTCCAACGATGAAGCTGCTGAGCGCATAATCGATATCCGCCATCATACGCGTTCCTGCTTCACGGAATTTCCGCGGCATAAAGCTGACAATCTTGCGGCCGAACTTTCCGCCTTCCTTCAGCATGTAGAACAAAATAATCGGGAAGGTAAATAGAATCACCGCAAAATTGGACACAAACGAAAATAACCCCGATACATAATTGGATACCAGCGTGAATCCCTTGTTCAGATACTCGGTGATCTGTGAGGAAGGACTAATCCCCTCCGGCAAAAAAGAGGACAACAGCTCGCTGTTTTCCAGCTTTTGAAGCTGCTCACTCATCGCTTCAAAGAGGCTTGGCGCATTATTAACAAGCGTAATGAGCTGCGTGCGCAGTGAAGGCCCGACGCCGAAGCTGAAGCTCAGCAAAAGAATGGCAATGCCCAGATAGACGAGCAGAATAGCCAAGGTCCGGTTCAGTTTGCGTTTCTCCATCCAATCTATCAGCGGCCGGAGCAGATAATAAAAGAAGCCGGCCAGCATCAAGGGGATAATAATTACACTAAACAGCGAGACTAACGGTGTAAAAATAAAATCAACCAGCGTTCCAACATAAACGATAGCCAGTACCAGCAGAACCGCGGCACAAATCCGGATAAACAAATTTAATTTCGCCATACCGTCCCCCTTTTCTAATGTGCTCTATTTCTGAATTTGTATGGTGAATACAGTCGATTCCGGGTCCCGCCGCTCCAGGTGCAGCGTACCGCCCATTTTTTCCGTGTTTTTCATGGCAATGGATAATCCGAGTCCGGTTCCTCCACTGCCCGTCCGCGCCTGGTCTCCACGCACAAACGGATCAAAGATCGTAGACCACAGCTCTTGCGGAATGCCTACACCTGTATCGGCAATCTCAATTACAATATGCTGCTCCAGCGGAATCACCTCTACCCGCAGCCGGGTCCCGGGAGGGTTATAGATCAAGGCGTTGGATAACAGATTATGGACTACACTTGACAGCAGCTCCGGATCATACCGGGCATAAACCCCCTCATCGGGAATATGAAAATGCAGCACAAACTGCTTTTGCTCAATCTCCCCGTACATGTCGGCCATCAGCTCACGCAGAAATTCTCCCAGCTCCCGCTGCTTCAAATGCAGCACGAAATCCGGCGAATCCATCTTGAGCAGTTCCAGCATGTTCTGAATCAGCCTGGTGACCTGCGATGATTTATTGTAAATATAACTTAAAAAACGCTTCTGGCGCTCCTCATCCCCTCCCCGGCCTTCATAAAGCGCTTGTGCGTAGCCTTGGATACTTGTAATCGGGGTCTTCAGGTCATGGGACAAATCCACAATCAACCGCTGCTTGCTCTCTTCTACCAGGCGTTTCTCTTCGGTAGTCTTCTCGATCACATCCGCCATATAGTTGAAGGTCTCGCCGATCTGAGCAAATTCTTTCTCCGCATACAGCGAGATCCGTGTATTATAATTCCCTTCAATCATCTGCTTAAGGCCGAGCGTAATGATGCGCAGAGGTTTGCGGATACGCCGTGCGACCCAATAGCTGTACACAAAGATCAGCAGCAGCACCAGCCCAACGGCCAGAAACACATAAAAGGACAAAGGGTGATTCAGATAGGAGACTAACGGACCGCTGTTGATGGAGATCTCGATCGCTTCCCGGGGAATTTTCAGGAGCAGCCATCTTTCGCTGCCGCCCCCCTGAAAAGCAGCCAATGAATAGTAATACGTCTGATCCTCACGGTTCTCCAGCCCCTTGAACAGGTCTTCGTTCGCATACTGGGTGACCAGATCCTTTTTTTCGCCCACTACTTTGATTACTTTGCGTTCAGCATCCAGCACTTCCAGCCAGCCGCCGCTTTGCAGTAGCCGCTCGCTCTCGATCCCCTCACCGGGACTGCTCAGATAGGCATTGGCATCGGCCTTTAGCTCAGGATCGGCGATCCGCTTCTCTCCAAAGATATGCGTCACATCCAGGCTAACGAACAGGTAAACCCCAAGCACAAGGAATAACAGCATCAAGTTGAAGAGAAGAAAATCCAGGGTCAGCGACTGCTGGAGAGGGCGGTTATCTCTACTTTTCCATAGGCGCTTCAAATTTATATCCCAACCCTCTGATCGTTTTCAAATACTCCGGTTTCTTGGAATCCTGTTCGATCTTCTCGCGGATATTGCTGATATGTACCATAATGCTGTTATCTTCATACACGTAAAAATCCTCCCACACCGCTTCATAAATCTTCTTGCGGGTGAACACACGTCCCGGCTGCTCCATCAGGAGCTCCACAATTTTGTATTCGGTAGAAGTCAAGGTGACCGGTTCACCCGAACGATACAGCAGGCAGCTGGCCCGGTCCAGCGTAAGTTCGCCCAGCTTCAGCTGTTCACTTTTGGCCTCAACTGCCGGAGCGTCGAATTGATGCACCCGCCGCAGCAGCGCACCCACCCGGGCGGCAATTTCCAGCGGATTGAACGGTTTGGCGATATAATCATCCGCTCCAAGCTCCAGCCCCAGAATTTTGTCGTGATGCTGGCTTTTGGCCGAAAGAAAAAGGACCGGGAACTGATACTCCTGGCGGATCTTTTTCAGCAATTGCAGTCCGTCCATGCCCGGCATCATAATATCGAGAATCGCGAGATCAATCTTGTGATTCTGAATCAACAGGAGTGCCTCGGGACCGCTATTCGCTTCGAGGAGGGTATACTCCTTCTCCAGATAGAGCTGCAGCAGTTCCACAATCTCCGTCTCATCGTCGGCAATCAGAATCGTATACACACTTACATCCCCCTCCGTCTCGATTCCCTTATTCTTAAATGTTTAGGTTCAATCTATATGGGCTTTCCCAACTATAGCTTAACAATCTAAATGTTGTCTTAACCCAATCTAAAGATTAACTAAATTTATCGGTATGAAAAAAAACGTACACGGGAAGCAGGGCTCCCGTCTACGATTGAGTAATTTTTATCACAAAGTAAATCAACTTAAAAAGCGACACCGATCCCGCCTTCGCCGGCGTAGGTTCCCATAACCGGACCCATACTGGAGAAAAGAACTTCCTTGAAGGGATGTTTCTCCAGAATACGCGCTTTGATCTCCAGGGCCAGCTTCTCGCAGTTGCTGTGGACAATGGCGATCACCGCTTTTTCGTAATCATGCTGTTTCTCTTCCAGGTGAGACAGCAGCTTCGTCAGCGCCTTAGGTAAACCCCGCGTCTTCTCCACCACTTCCACCGTACCCTCGTCGCTGATCTTCAGCAGCAATTTAATATTCAGCACGGAAGCTACGGCACCTGACAGACGGTTCAGCCGGCCGCCCTTAATCACATTCTCCAGGGTATCGAGCGTAAAATAAGCATCTACTTCCCTGCTGTATTGAGTGACTTTCTCCTTAAGCTCCAGCAGACTGGTGCTGGTACGCGACCACTTGGCCGCCATAGCCACTATCAGGGACAGCCCTCCGGAGAAATGCTTGGAATCTACGATCTCAATCGCATTCGGATGCCCTTCCTCCTCATACATTTCCTTGGAAATTATAGCCGTCTGATACGTACTGCTGATGTTGGAGGACATGCTTATGACCAGAATATCCGTACCCGGCTCCACTTCCTTGAACTTTTGCAGAAATTCCAGGGGGCTTGGGCTGGCCGTGGTCGGCAGCTCCTTGGATTCACGCATTTTATGGTAAAACGTCTGCGTATCGGTATCCTCCGGCATCCGCTCATGATTAAAATGGACGGGAAGATGGACAATCGAGACGTCATAATTCTCAATGTATTCACGGGGCAGATCGGAACCGCTATCGGTTATAATTTTGATGGTCATCGTAAGGCTCTCCTTTCAGTTCACTACTATTATAGACAGCCTTACGGGCGATCAATAGTCTAATTTATAACTTGTCAAAAGAAGACTTTTGTGCTTATCCCACAGCAAACCTGCAATTTCCGTAAAAAATGCTCCAACAGCGTTGTCCAATGACATTAAAGTGCCCACATAAATGACATTAATCTCCCTACAATGTGTCTCTTCCTACTTTATCACTGTATAATAAAAAGTTGATCTCTAACAAAGAATAGATCAACTTTTTTTGCAGATTGTAGGCGAATACCTCCAATAATCAATATAAGTCTTTAAGTAAGCTAACAGGCATCAAAGATATAATTGCTAAACAGGAGTATGGTCCTGAGTTAACAGCGCTTAAACAGTTGATACCCGCTAGTAGAAGAGTAACACTAACAAATTATACAAAGAATGAATAATAATTACTGACCAAAGAGAATTACTTTTCTTATATACAAACCCAAATATAATACCCAACACAAAAACTGTTAATATGGAACTTAGAATATAAGGGAATTCAAACAGACCTTTATAAAACCAAATAGGAAAATGAATCGATACAAAGAGTAAAGCTGTAATTGTATTTGCTATCCAGAATCTAAAAGAATCCATAAGTTTTCTTAATAAAAAACCTCTAAAGACAATTTCCTCAGTTATACCAACCAATAGAATAGTATTAAGCCATCCGTTAAATCCTATTTGAAAATCGATATTATTTTTTAAAACGATAAGATTTATTACAAAATAGAATATTATCAAGGCTAAGGATACCCAACCTGTCCATTTTAGACCTTTTCTAAAGTTATGATGTAACTGTAAATAGGAAAGTGGTTTACTTTTTTCCATAATTTTAACTAATAAAATAACAGGAATGACCCAAATAACTATTTTAATAGTGGCTGATGTTATAGCTCTTGGAACGGGGTCCATCAAATCTAAATATTGAACCAACCATAATTCTCTGATACACCATAGGTCATAAAATAATATGAAATATACCCAAATATAATTTTTATTTACTTTTAATTCTATCCGAAACTCCCCCTTTCCTTCTTCAACAATCCTACCTTCGATGATACCTTCGAAGTTGGGGATTTCTATCTGTTTTAAAGACAATTCATCAATTGTTTTGACTCCTAACTCGAAAGTTCTTCGCTTTCGCTCTTCATAAATCGGTTTAAGCCCATCCTAAACTTAGGCATCTCGTTTACGGTAAAATACAATAGCTACTGTAATAAAGATCAGTGTCCATAACATTGAAAAACCTGTCCCTTGCATTGGTGTAAGGACATTTATTTCATCAGAGGAGGGCGGCATATACATATAATATCCTGCCGTATCCGGAAAATAATTTAAATAATTTTTAATACTAGGTAGAAAAACTCTCGTCAATGGACTGACAATGAAATAATAACCAAGTAGTACCACTAAAGCAGGAGTGGTTCGTCTTAATAAAGCACCTATAGCTGCACTGAGAAGTGTGGTTAATGTTAGATAGCCTGTTGCACCTACTAATGTTTGTATCATTGTGTCTATTTCATTCACTACTGCTGTGTCTCTCATCATAAAAAAAGTATATAGTACACCTGATGTAGCAATAATAAACGCCGCAGGAATGGTTATAATTGCCAATGCCAAATGCTTTGTGGATAATTGAAACCCACGCCAAGGTATCGTAGTTAAAGTAGTTCGAATCTGTCCACCAGTATACTCCGAACAAGTAGCTAAGATACCAAGTATAATGAACCCTGCTTGAAGATATCCCATAGAAGCAAGTCCTATATTCAGTACACTTTGCGTTCCTGCTGCCCCTTGTAGACCAACAGAAGTAAATGCTGCGGCTAAAACTAAATTAAGAATGAACGTCCACATAAGAGCGAGCCATATCAATGGTAATGTAACTAATTTACCCAGTTCAGCACCAAGGATTTGTGTTATCTTTCTACTAGATGAGACACTCATGATGCAACGTCCCTCCTATGGAATACAATAGCTGCTACCATTAAAAGAACAACTACCCAGGCAAACATGACTAAACCGCCTGTAAGCGGGGTGTAAAATCTGTCGAATATACTGCCTGTGATAGGGGTATGAGATCTGTCGCTCGTAAACATGAACATTTCAATGCCAGCCCTGTCTGGTAAGTAAAACGCCAACTTGGTAACCTTAGCAAGCAGGACACTGAATGATACAATGGATGAATTTATCATGAGCACAGCAAGCGGTAGGATACCATTTTTTGTTAGAAAAGTAAAGCCAAATGCTAACAGAGCAGTGAATGACCAGTAACAAATTGCACCCGTAAGTCTGGACCATTCAAATGCAGGGGCATATTCACCAAGAATAAGATGCGTTGTTGACACAGTTGTCATAATAGCAACAATACAAAGCAGTATGCTGATCACTGTCACAGCACCTGCTTTTGCCAGCAAAAAATGAAGTCGGGATGAAACAACAGTTAAACTTGTTGTAATCTGTTGTCCTCCACTAGATTCACTGCTCTCTGTCAAATACTCACTGCTTACAGCAAGCACACCAAGGATGATAACACCTTGCACACCAAAACCTAATCCAATATAGCCAACTTCCGATAGCCGTGTGCTAACTCCAGCTATAATCTCATCTTTTTGCGCTATGCTGTCCAAGGCAGCAATGACCGCTGGGGCAAATGCTCCAATGAGAAAGGCAAGCCAAATGCCCGGCAGGGACAACAGTTTGGATAGTTCTGCGTTGAACGCTCTCATACAGTATCACCTGCATGTTCAGATGTCAGGGCAAAAAAGGCTTCCTCCAGCGTGAAATGGTTACCTGTCACTTCTTCAAGAGTTCCATCTGCAACGACTTTTCCATGATTAATAATCACTACATCATCAACCGTCTCTGCAAGCTCTCCCATTAGATGACTTGAAAGTAACACCGTGTTACCAGACGCAGCACGTTCACGTAAAAATGTCCGAATCCAGCGGATGCCTTCCGGGTCGAGCCCGTTTACAGGTTCATCTAATACCAGTATTTCGGGATCGCCAAGCAGTGCAGCTGCCATCCCAAGTCTTTTCCCCATACCAAGAGAATAACTTCCGACTCTTTTGCCAGCCGCATTCGTAAGACCCACTAATTCCAGAACTTCCTCGACACGTGAGCGGGGCAATCCTACGGCACGAGCCATCCAGCGTAAATGTGCCCGTCCTGTCCGCATACGATGAGCACCAGATCCATCAAGTGCGGTTCCTACTGTTAATAGAGGGTTATGTAGTTCTGCGAATGGCTTTCCATTAATCAGTGCACTCCCTGAGGTGGCACGATCTAATCCAAGCAGGATTCGGAGTGTAGAGCTTTTACCTGCCCCGTTTGGACCTAAAAACCCGGTTACTCTGCCTGGTCTGGCTTTAAAACTGATACCTGATAAGATTTCTTGAGTTCCGCGATGTTTGACTAAGTTATTAATTGTGAGCAACCATAACACTTCCTTTCTGTTATGGCTCTAATTATAAAGAAGCAAAGTTACATCCCGGATATCAGCCTGTTTAATTCTGGGTTACTTTCAGGTTAAGCTCTGCCAATAGCTACGATTGTGCCATTTTCATGGGATGTAAAGTCAGCTTTCAGCTTCATTTTTTGTAGCATATAATTTGAAGCCGCTAAACCAATCCCCGCCCCGCGCTCATAGGAGGAGTTATCCATACCTGGACCTCTGTCTGTAACAATGATTTGTTCTTTTGCTGCATCAACCGCAATCTTTGCATATTTCCCCTCTGCTGCATGGCGAAGAATATTCTGAAATAAATTATCCAGAACCCGTGTTATCCATTTAGGGTCTACTTCCCAATAAAAAGTTTCCTCTGCCGGTAAATCAACTTCGATCTGAATTTCTTTTTCTTCAAATACAGGATACCACGCAGCAACAGATGCCCTTACTAAACGTCCAATATCTGTTGAAGCGGGCCTATATGGATGTTTCCCGGATGTAAGCAATGTATAGGAAAGTAAATCATCCATCAGATCTCCGACTCTTGTAATCGTATGGTTCATCTCTGTTAATGAGCTTTGTCCTTCTAAACTTACTGATTCTTTATTTAATCTAATTATATGTCCTCTCAGGATGGTAAGCGGCGTTCGTAAGTCGTGAGATAAATTCGCAATGAGCCGATTCCGTAATAATTTCTCTTCATATTCCCGCTTACGGCTGTCTTCAAGCTGCTGAATCATCCAATTAAAAGAACTTCCTAACTGATCTATTTCATCCATACGATCCGTGCGGACAGATATGGGTTTGGGAAATGAGTTATGATCAGTTGGAGATGACATGACTTCCTGTAAGCGGGTAAGACGTTTGCGAAGTCTCAGGAAGAACACCCAGGACATTACAACAAAAGCGATAATAATAAAACCAAACAAAAGCAGTGTAACGTAAAATAGCTTTAACGTATTGAGTTTTGCTCCATGGATAGAAGAGCCAAAGAACGCAGAGAAGAAAATAAGCATAATTAGAGGAGAAAAGATAAATAGAAAATGTCCTTTTAGAAAACGACGAAATAATGATCTGGTCTGTTTCATAGCTTTACCCGGTAACCTATTCCCTTTAACGTTTCAATAATCTCCGGGGAATCCGGGTTACGTTCCAGCTTTTGACGCAGTCGACGGATATGTACCATTAATGTTTTGTCACCAGTGATATAAGTTTCTTCCCAAATGGCTTCATAGATTTGTTCTTTTGGCAAAACTTTATTAGGGTGGCGTAAGAAGTACATTAAGATTTGATGTTGTTTCCCTGTCAATATGATTTCTTCTCCTGTGCGTTTGTCAAATACCATCTGGGCTTCCGGATCGACTTCAATATGATTGCCCAATGAAATGCGTTCGGAATATGATCCTCCAGTTCGACGGATTAATACTTCTAATCTTGCAACTAATTCATCCGTATGGAAGGGCTTCGTGACATAGTCATCTGCAAATTGCAAACCGTCTACCTTGTCATCTATCGATGTGCGGGCAGATAACAGCAAAATAGGAACAGCAGGAGCGGCCTTTTTCAATCGTTTTCCTACAGTAAATCCGTCCAAACCGGGTAACATGATATCCAAAATAACGATTTCATGCTGATTTACTTCTTTTTCGGCTCCTTCACCAGAAAGCAGCCACTGAACTGAAAATCCTCGCTGTTCCAATTCTTCTTTTACCCAACTGCCTATTTTCTCGCTATCTTCAATGTATAATACGTTTCTTTTCAAGTAACATCCCTCTCTCTACACTGAGTTCACTATTAGACAGATTAACACAATCTAAAAAATAGTAGCACGTTTATTTCTATACTCGATTTGATGGCCTTGAGTCCCTTATAGAACAAGAACTTCTCTCTTCGTCGAATCTTCTTTTCTAAGTCCGACCCGCTGTGCAGCCAGGCAAATAACCAAGAGCTTCAATAGCGGCTTCACCGTTTATTCTAATAACAACCTGATACTGATTGAGCCGGTCGTTTTACACTCCCGTAAGAACATTACAGAAATCCGCGAGTTCTTTCGAGAACAGTATAGATGAAAGTAAGAAAATCCCATAGTACAAATGCGTACCAGGATTTCCTCTTTGACATCCCTTTGTAGGAGCTACGGACACTTCACATCTTTAAAAGTACACACAGCACCGAAGCCGGCGTGAAAATAACATTTGGCAGGCGTATAATGCATGTTCTTTTATCAAAAAAACAACTTTGTGTAATTTAAGGTCCGATGTATCAGCATAAAAATTTGTTTAGATGATCATGAAATCGGCAATAGTAACATGTTCTTGTCCCGAGCAAAGGACAAGAACTTGATCCCATAAAACAGAAAACCCGCGCTGGGCGCGGGTTCTAAAGGGACTATGTTCTTGTCCACCGACAGTAGCAGCCAACAAATTCAGCTGTGGAGCATCTCATGGGCATGATTAGGGCGCTCACATTAAGTCGCTTCCCTCTAATGGCTTACCAAATAGGAAGCATCCAGAATCACAGCTACCCGGCCATTGCCCAGAATGGTCGCCCCGGACAGATGATTCATCGTACCAAGGAAAGTGCCCAACGTCTTGATGACGACCTCCTGATTGCCGATAATCTCATCCACCGCAAAGGCGGCGATTTTGTCGACAGAACGCACAATAACCAGCGGAAGCGTCTTTGCACTGCGCTCCGCCCGCGGATAATGCAGCTTGTCGTGCAGCCAGGAGAACGGAACCATCCGCCCGTGATTAATGATGGCGTGTTCTCCCTGAATGGTCTGAATCTCTTCCGGGGTTATCCGGACGATTTCGGCAACATTATACATAGGAATAATCAGCACCCTGCCGGAGACTTTAACCAGCAGTCCTTTGATAATGGCCAAGGTAAGCGGGAGCCGGATGGTAAAACGTGTCCCCCTGCCTGGTTCTGTATCAATCTCAATGATCCCGTTCAGACGCCCGATCTGGCTGCGGACAATGTCCATCCCTACCCCGCGTCCGGAGACATCGCTCACCTGGGAAGCTGTCGAGAAGCCCGGTTCAAAAATCAGATGGACCGCTTCCTGTGCCGTCAGCCGCGCCGCCTGATCCACCGTTATGATCCCTTTGCCGCGGGCAGAAGCTTTGATCTTATCGGCATCGATCCCCTGACCATCGTCCTCAAAGCGGATCACCACATGATTCTCTTCGTGAAAGGAGGTCAAGGTAATCCGCCCTTTCGCCGGTTTCCCACTAGCCGCCCGCACCTCCGGGCTTTCAATGCCATGGTCGGCGCTGTTGCGGATCAGGTGAATCAGCGGATCGCTCAGCTCCTCGATGATCATCCGGTCCAGCTCGGTTTCCCCGCCCTGCACCACCAGCTCCAGCTCTTTGCCCAGCTTCTGCGAAAGGTCCCTGACCAGACGCGGAAAGCGGCTGAATAATTGGTCAATCGGCAGCATACGTGTCTTCATTACGCCTTCCTGCAGCTCTTTGATAACCCTGCCCATATGATCGGATACGCCGCTGATGTTTTGCAGGGCCATGGCCGGGTCTCTCCGCAAGCCGGCCGCATTCATATCCGCCAAAGACGTCTGATCGATCAGCAGCTCTCCCACAAGATTCATCAGATGATCCAGACGTTCTACGCTGACCCGCACGGTAGGCTGGTTGGCCTTGACCTGTCCATCAGCCGGTGCACCCGGCTGCGGAGGACTAGCCGCTTCGGGCAATGGCGTTTGCCCTGCTGCCTCCACGGACGAATCCAGCCGGAAGAGAGAGATCTCCAGAGTCTCAATATCCGAGTCACCCTCTAGCTGTGAATATATCGCTTCTTTCTCCTTCAATGTAGCAATAACTACCACAAACCTGCTGTAGCGTTCATCCTCATCCGGTGCAGACGAAGCGGCTGGAGCAAGTGCATCCGCAATAATCGTTCCGCATAAATCTTCTATCCGCTGATGCAGGATGTGATATCTTGCCGCTTTCATCAGGCAGTCCGGCTTCAGCACAACGCGGATGGCCAGCAGCTGTTGGCCGCCCGCAGCAGCTTCTTCAGCCTTCAAGGTCTCTGCCACACTTAATTCCGGCAGCTTGACCGGCTCCTGAACGGCAGGTTTGTTAATAAGCGCCTGTATGTCCGTTACAATGGCCCTGCAATCTGCAAACGTTTCTCCGCTAATATATTGGCCACGCAGCAGCTTCATGGCATCAAGCGCCTTGAACAGCGTGTCAATCAGCAGGGAGCTGATCTCCGGCTTTTTCTCCCTCACCCATTCCAGTGCATATTCGACCTCATGGGTCAGATCGCTCATCTCGCGGAAGCCCATGGTTGAGGATGATCCTTTGATCGTGTGTGCTGCACGGAACAGGGTCTGGATCTGCTCCGGAGAAGGCGCACGCTCCAGGGCCAGCAGAGATTGGTCCATCCTCTCCAGCTGGTCATTCAGTTCTTCTATGAAAATATCACGGTAGGCTGATAAGTCCATCGTCATTCCTGTCCTCCTCCTTCCTACCCGCTGAGTAATTCCTCAAGCTTCAAGATTCCGATCAGTTGCTCTCCGCGCATGCCAATCCCAAGGAAAATCCCCTCTCTGCCCCGGCCATGCCCCCCTGAAGGGGGATGGATCTCATCATAGGTCGTCACTTTGTTTACTTTATCAACGATCATTCCAATAAACTCTTCCCGGTAGCGAACGACAATAATCCGGGTCGCCTTGGTGTATGGCTCGTCCGCCATGCCCAGCAGATTGCGCAGACTCATGACGCATACCACTTTGCCGCGGAGATTCACGACACCTTTCACTTCATTCCGGCTGAACGGAATATCCGTAATGCTGAGCATTTTTATAATTTCATGAATCTCTTCAATGCGGATGGCACAGGTCTCGGCACCCACGGTAAATTCAATATATTGCTCCTTCTGAAGCGCGGTCATGGTTTCACCTTCAGTCTATGGGATTAATGGGTTTTGAATGCGGCTGCCGAACGGGCAAGCTCTTCTGCCAGCTGTGCAAGGGATTGGCAGGTTGCGGCCGTCTCTTCGGAAGCCGCTGCCGATTCCTCACTCGAAGCAGAGATCGACTCCACAGAGTTCATGACCTCGGCTGCCTGTGCAGCCTCTTCCTCACAGGCCGCTGCAATCTCATTTACTTTTAAGGAAGAGTTGTTCACCATGCGGATAATATCCTCAAATGCCTCACCCGTCATCGAAGATTGCTCGACGCTTTGCGCCACGGCCCGGACACTCTGCTTGGTATTCTCCTGCATGGCCTTGATAATGGCGGTAATTTCCTTCGTAGCCTCGCTGCTTCGTTCGGCAAGCTTGCGGACCTCATCGGCCACCACGGCAAATCCCCGGCCCTGTTCACCCGCACGTGCCGCTTCAATGGCAGCATTCAAAGCCAGCAGATTGGTCTGTTCGGCAATATCGTCAATCACTTCAATGATATCTCCGATTTTGCGGGAATCGTCCTCGAGCTGATCCATCTTTTCGCTGACAGCCTGCATCCCTTTTAGGGAGGTCTCCACTACATGTCCGCCTTCACGCGCCGTTTTGACGGTATCGTTGGACAGCTCTGCCGCTTCCTCTGCACTGGCAGCTACAGAATTAATAGCCAGAGACAACTCTTTGAACAGCTCGGAAATATTCGCAGCCTCGGCGGACTGATTGGTACTGGTGCTGGCAATCTCCTGAGTGCTGGCTGAAATTTCCTCGGAGGAGGCAGCAACACTCTGGGAGTTCATAACGATGCCGTTGAGTAGTTCCTTCAAATTGTCCACCATACGGTTCAGTGCCGCAGCTAATTGTCCCACTTCGTCGGTCGAGGTGACATTTGATTTCTGCGTAAGATTCCCGGCAGCTACCTCGGAGGCCAATCCGAGCATTTGCAACAGCGGTCTGGAGATGGATCTTGCAATGAGATATCCAATCAGAACACTGAACAGAACAGCACCAATCACGATGATGATTGTAATCAGCAGTGAGGAGGAGTAAGCAGCTTGCGACTCTGCGTTCGCCTCTTCCGCCAGCTCTACATTGAACGATATCAAATCCGCCATATACCGGGTTACCATTTCACCTTGTGCCGTTAATTCTGTTTTGGCGAACTGGTTGAACGCAGTAGGATCATCCCGTTCTGCCAAAGGAAGCGCCTTATCGAAAAGATCAAGGTATTTCTTGTATTCTGTATCAAAGGATCTGAGCAGATCCTGCTCTTTTTGAGAAGTAGCCAGCGGGCGGAAGTTATTAACTTCTTTAACAATACTCTCGCGCCCTGCGGCAATGTTTTCTTTCAGCTTCTCAAGCTCTGTGATATTCGTTTCCGTACTCATGTCGCGCAAAAACACTCTAATTCTCTGATAATTGATTTGAGCGGAAGAAAGCTCCCTGACGGAGATCAGATTGTTGCCGTAAATTCCTTTGATGTTGCCATTCATAGCCCGCAGTGTTGAGATCGAGAAGACCCCAAGCCCGGCCAGAATGAGTGACACAATCAGAAATGCAGAAATGATTTTTGTTGCTGTCTTCAAATTGCCATACCATTTCATAAATACTCCCCCTAATGAAGCGAATCTTGTGTCAAATAGCCACTTATATTGCTCTCCCCTGCCGCTATATGACAACTTACGATTTATTTCGACATTTTTCATGAAAATGTGAATAGATCATGTCCAGGAATCATAAAAAATCTCATGAAAACAAATTTACGTAGTTTTTATTTCACTTTCAGTATGGAATCCAAGGACTATTGAACCGATGTTGATGCGGGTATTTTCATATAAATGCAAAAATAGCCCAATCGCATCTTCTGCAATTAGGCCATTCTTTTTAAAAATAAGGTCACTTGAAAGCTGTCCCTATCGTCCGCCTTATGTTAGGCTTTCAGCTGGTTCAGCATGTCACTTACCCCTTGCTCCAGCGGAGTAAGCGGACGATTCAGCAGCTTCTCGAAGTCGCCGCTTTCATTATCGAGTGCCCCTTCACGGATCGCTTGCTGGATTCCAACTACGATTGGAAGCGCCGCTTCAGGCACGCCTGCTCCAGCCATAACCTCCGAATAGGTCTTGTCGTCCACCTGCTGTACAGCAACTTCCTTGCCCAGAACCCGGCCTACAATCGCCGCCAGCTCTTCTTGAGTACTTGGCGCTCCAGATAGTTCATAAACCGTATTCTGATGGCCTTCGCCCGCCAGTACAGCAGCAGCTGCCTGAGCATAATCAGAACGGGTTGCCCAGCCGACTTTGCCGGAACCGGCAGAGGTTAGCCAAGGTGCACCAGATTGTACAGCTTGAATGGTTCCAATTTCATTCTCCAGGTACCAGTTATTACGCAGGAAGGAGTACGGAATACCGGATTCACGGATGAATTCTTCCGTAGCCTTATGTACAGGAGCCAGGAAAAGTGTGCTGGTATCAGCCTTTCCAACACTTGTATAGGCAATGAATTTCACACCTGCACGTACGGCTGCATCCACAGCAGCTTTGTGCTGGCGGATACGGGTGTCATTGTCTCCATCTGCCGACACGATGAGCAGACGGTCTATACCGGCGAACGCAACATCCAGAGTTTCCGGCTGATCAAAGTCACCATGACGGACTTCTACTCCGCGGGTCCGCAGCTTTTCTGCCTTTTCGGGATTTCTCACACTTGCCACGATATTCTCAGCAGGTACAGAAGCCAGCAGGCTTTCTGCCACAATGGAACCAAATTGACCTGTCGCACCTGTTAATCCAATCTTCATCTCAAAAACCTCCATTTATAGAATTTTATAGTTGCCGTTTTGCAGACCGGCTATACATGTAATCATTATAGTTACAGGTAGACGGATTGTCAAACCTAATTAAAGTGGTTTGTTCAATCATTCCATAATGCACTGGCAAGCAGCTCAAATGAGCGCAGACGTTTCCGGTAATCTGGAATCATGGTAACAATGATGAATTCATTCACACCATACAGGAGCGATAACTGCTCCAGCCGTTTTTTTACATTACTTGCAGTGCCAACAAGCAGCTTACGATCCGGGAACTGAGAAGGCTCCCCAGTGTCGTATTCCTTTAGTAATAAGGCGGCATTGGCTGAAGCGAGCTGCTGAGCCTCTTCTTCCGTATCCGCGCAAACTACGCCTACGGCGACCATGGTTCTCGGTATGGGGGAATGTGGAGTGGGTTTGAACGCTTCACGGTAAGCATGCAGTACCTCTTCGCCATCCACATCACTCATGAACTGACCGAAAACATAACCTGTTCCAAATTCGGCTGCATAAGCCGCACTTTTGATGTTTGTACCAAGCAGCCACAACTCGGGGGTTACAGGGGGAATCGGGCGGCGGATACCCGTTGTCCTTCAAATTCGAAGTTCCCCTGCAACAGCTCCGTTACTCCTCTTAGCGATTCCGGCAGTTGTCTAACGTTCTCAAGGAAATTCCCGCTAAGCGCCATGCTCACATGGGCCGAGCCGCCCGGCGCCCGTCCCATACCAAGGTCTATGCGACCCGGGTATAAGCTAGCAAGCAGGTTAAACGATTCAACCACCTTAAGCGGCTTGTAATGCGGTAACAAAAGCGCCCCCGAGCCGATACGAATACGATCCGTTTTCGCTCCGATATGCGCCAGCAACACCTCCGGGGCGGTACACGCCAGCTCTGGCATATCATGATGTTCGGCTACCCAGTAGCGGTTGTACCCAAGTCGTTCGGCTGTTTGAGCAAGCTCCACCGCTTGTTCCAATGCGAAGGTGGCATTCGCCTTTTCTAACACAGGAACCAGATCCAATACGCTAAGCTTTAAAGGTTCTATTTTCATGACACCTCCTGTTATCAAGCTCCATACCTACGAGCCATGCACTGTTCGTGGATTTCTGTAAAATTCAATCATATCTATAAAGGTAACCCGATATAAACGTATAACTTCCCCTAATTCATATAATCGGCCATGACCATCCTCTTTTAACGCGTACACTACATCATGCCGCACCTTATCCATTGCAATTCTGCCGATGAACTGGTGCTCGTACTCTGTATATTTCTTTTTGAAATCTTCATTAAACTCCAATAACTCGACGTAAGACCGCTCTAGCAGCGCATTTACCAGTGTCAGTTCTTTATCTTCCTTTTGGACTGCCACGTAATAGTTGCCACGATCATCCTTAATCAAGTCCGTGAACAATTCAATATTCAAGGCCAAAATCTCCTTTCGTGTTTTACTCGCAGACAACAAGTTTAGCATACCCCAGAGTTAAATCAGTTCAACCAAACGGGTGAATAACAACTCGGAGCTTAACTAGGCCCGGATGGTTGTTGTTGTACAATAGGCAAGATTATCGTCATTTGGCTTGCATAGAACTCACATTGTTGTACAACGTACACAACTCTCGCCCATATATAGTGTGGTTAAGACAATGGATGACTGTACGATTTGGCGTGGGTCCTTCTGCGGACACGATGAGGTCCCTTCACGATCTATCCGCGGCTGATGCGGACAGGAAATCCGTTATTGGGGAGGATTCGTCTATTCAGCAGAACAAACGGACAGAGATTCTGCTAATTGTCCCATCTCCCCTCATTCTAGGCTCAAACAAACGATATAACGGCTCCTGAGTCCGAATTCGCCAGGAAAGCAGACTTTTTCGCAAAATAGAGTCTTCTCTGTCCGCTTCACTCCGCTGATGGAGCCCAATCCTCCTGCACCGCCTATTTCATCTGATGCTTCCAAGATATCCACATTTTTTGGCATTGCATCATTTCCTAAACGACAAGAAAGAGCAGCCGCACCAGCGGCCGCCCTCAGTAAATAATAGTTACTCATCACGGCCTTTGGCCTGCGCAGCCAGCAGTTCCTTCACCGCTTCAAGCGAGGTCAACGGCTCGCGGCAGGCAAAATCCCGGCAGACATAAGCCGTGGCGGCCCCGCCAAGGGCCGGTTTGTCCGCCAAATGCGGCAGCAACTCCACAAGCTGCTCATCGCCCTCCCATTTGATGAGCAGCGCAGCATCCGGCATATAGGCCTGCTGCACCTGGGCGAGCATGCTGTGCAGGGCGGAGTCCTCCCTTTTGCCGGCCAGAACCCATTCCTTGCCACCGCCCATGAATCCCAGCAGGGCTTTTAAATACATGGAATATCCCGCAGGGTAGGCTGTTGCAGCGGCTCCCACTGCAATGGCAGTCCGCTCGGCCACACCTTTTAGAGCGACGTCCTGCGTCATCGCGGCGAGCCTCGGCAGGATCATGGCCGCCACCGAATTGCCGGATGGCATCGCTCCGTCATATAACTCCTTGGAACGCAGGGGCAATGACTCTCCATCCACACCGGTGAAGAAGAATCCGCCTTGCTCGGCATCCGGGAAAAGAGTGACCAGTCCATCTTTTAACACCAATGCCCGTTCGAGATACGTTACGTTGCCGGTAGCCTCATACAGCTCCGTCAGCCCCCAGATCATAAAAGCATAATCATCCACATATCCCGGAAATGCAGCTTCACCATCCCGGTAGCGGGCAAGCAGACGGCCATCCTCGCGTCTCAGCTTCTCCCAAATAAAGTCCGCAGCACCCCCGGCAGCCTGGGCATACTCCGGTTTCTGCAAGGCCTTGGCCCCTTTGGCCAGTGCGGCAATCATCAGCCCGTTCCAGGCGGTCAGCACCTTATCATCCTTGGCAGGCGGGATGCGGATCTTGCGGTAGGCGAACAGCTTCTCACGCCATTCTTCTATCCGGGTCCGCAGGCCAAGCGGATTCATGCCCAACCGTTCTGCCATATCCTCAGGCAGGCCCTGCAAGAGATTAGGGATATTTTTCCGTTCAAAATTCCCCTCTGGCGTAATGCCGTATACATGGCAATAAGAATGCATGTCCTCAAGCCCCAGCGCCTCTTCGATCTCTTCGCGGGAGAACACATAGAACTTGCCTTCCTCCCCTTCGGAATCGGCATCCTCCGCCGAGTAGAAGGCACCTTCCGGGGAAGTCATATCACGCCGCACATAGGTAAAGACACTTTCGGCAATCTCGGCGTAGAGCGGTTTGCCCGTAATCTGGAAGGCTTCCAGATACACATAGGCCAGCAGCGCGTTGTCATACAGCATTTTTTCAAAATGAGGAACCAGCCACTCTCTATCCGTAGAATAGCGGGCGAACCCGAATCCGACATGGTCATACATTCCCCCACGGTACATCGAGGTCAATGTTGTCTCGACCATTTGCAGCGCTTGGGGCACGTTGTACGCCTGGCTGTAGGCGAGCAGAAAAGAAAGATTATGCGGCGAAGGGAACTTCGGCGCGTTTCCGAACCCGCCATACTGCTCATCGAATTGGCTCTGATACAGCCGGAACGCCTCATGCAGCAGCTCTTCACCAGGTTCATCATTGTGTTGACCATCGCCCTGACGCTGCTTCCGCTCATTCGCCTGAAGTTCAGTCAGCAGGTCATCGCCCAGCTTGCTAAAGGCCTCGCCGTCCTGCCCCCACTTCGCCTGGATCTGCTCCAGCAGATCCATCAGTCCCATCCGCCCAAGCATCCGCCGCTTCGGAAAATAGGTCCCTGCATAAAACGGCTTTTTCTCCGGCGTCAGCAGCACCGTGAGCGGCCACCCGCCCGACCCCGTCAGCGCCTGACACACCGACATATACAGCGCATCAATATCCGGCCGCTCCTCGCGGTCTACTTTAATTGAAATGAAATGCTGATTGAGCAGATCTGCGACTTCCTGATCTTCGAAGGATTCTCGTTCCATTACGTGACACCAATGACAGGTCGAATAGCCGATCGAGAGAAAGACCGGCTTGTTTGCAGACTGGGCTTTAGTAAAGGCCTCGTCTCCCCATGGATACCAATCCACGGGGTTGTGCGCATGTTGTAATAGATAAGGTGATTTCTCGTTGGCTAATCTATTGGGTACTCTGTGAGTTGTCACGGGGCGTCCCCTCATTTCGGCTAATTTGGGTAAAGTATTGCCTAGGGTTAGTTTACCCAAATTAGTAAGGAAAGGCACAAAAGAAAAGAAGGCAACAAATCTTTTAACTCAATAGTCTGAATCATTACTTTAAATTACTTTAATGCTATAAACAGATCAATCTCATTGTCTAGGCTTTCGGGTTTATATCTTTCATCCCAAATTTCAAAATCGTAATCCTTTGGTTCATTTCCAGTTTCTATAATCCATTGTCCATATAAATAGTCATATGAACGGCTAAGCTCAGATTCAAGTCCCTTATGTGTGTAAGTAACATATTTGCTCTCAGTGACAGCATGACTTACCATATTTAATGGAATATCACCGTGATGACTTACTTCATAACAAAGAATATGGGTAAAGCTGTCCACCTGAGGATTAAAATCAGGCTTCATAGGATAAATCTGCATTAAAATTACATTCTCATTTTTCTTGTTTAGAATTTTGTCTTTTCCTTCAACTAGTGAATGATAAGTGTTCTTACCAAGACCAGACTCAAATTCTTTGACATCCGCTTCAATTTTATAACCTACAACATAAAAAGGGGGCAGTGTTATTACTTTAGCTTCCAAAAAATCTCCTCCATTCAGAATGATTGATTCACACGAACAACCCATCAATGACAGGTCGGTTAAAGCCACACTACGAATACCCAATAGTGTTTGTTTACCCAAAAAGGCGGGGAAAGCCGCAACGATAGAACTACTTTCACTTCATTAGCTTCCTGATATTTCTCCCCGTATTTACAGTCGATCCGGTTTACCGCAATCCGGCCGGAGCATCAGGGACTTGATCAGAGTCGATCAAATGTTGAGCGTCTCGCACGAGGTATGCTGCCGCTTCACTCGAAATATGCTTTCCGTTTTGTGCATGCACTTCTTTAACAAACGACCCCAAATTATCTTTTTCCAATTTTTTAAGCAAACTATTGGCAATTCCGGCATTATCGATTTGATGATCGCTTGTAAAGCGTGTGACTAGTGACTTTAAGGCATAGATGCTTGTTGAAGTTTCAAAAGTAATGACTTGACTCTTTTCGTTTCCGGCCCTATCGCTTGCTCTCACGACAAACGTATGCATACCAAGCGGTAGCGTATATAGGGCAATCGGCGTCCCTTGTTGTACTACATTCGAATCCAGCGTTACCGTTACCTTGACAGGATCTACGCCCGACAACTGATCTTCCAACTCGATAACGGGCGTAATGTCCACGGAATTGAGATAGGTGCCATATACCAGCCCAGTTACCGTAATGGTAGGTGCGACTGTATCCAGTTTGGCGCTAATGCTTCTCACTGCTTCCACATTTCCCGCTTTGTCCATAGAACGATAGTGAATCGTAGACTGACCATCCTGATTAATGGTTAAAACATCCGTATACTTTTCCCATACATTACCGCCATCCAGACTGTACACTGTCTTCGTTACGCCAGACAAGTTATCTGCCGCATGCAAGGCCACTGTAATTGCGTTGATGTACCATCCGTTCGCTCCATCCGGTTGAGTCGGCGTAACGGAAGCTGTAGTAACAGGAGCGTCCATGTCGGCGACAAAGGAGCGGATCGTTCTGCTTAGCGAACCATGGGAGATTACGATCTCTCCAGACCCCCAGTCAGCAGACATATAATTTTCACCGGTAATGCTGCTGACCGCGTCATGTGATTTGTAAGTGTTGAAATCGACCGGTACACCGTCGATCTTTCTTACATCGGTTTTATAGTCCAGCTTGAGCAGCTTGCCATTCAACCCCTGGTACTGGATGTAATATCCGTTGTTAATGACATAGGTAATCGGATGAGCGGCCTCATTGTCCAGAATGGCTGCGATGAATTCCTCGAATGTTCCGGAGAACTCTGCCGAATCTGCTACTTCCATGACAAATGCTGTATTGGCCGAATTAATTTTCGCCTCTATATCCGACCATCTCCCGGACTTCGACCAGCTATACTGAACGGTATTGGCCACGACGCCGTCCTTTAGCATTTTTATGGCAGCATATACGTTATTTTTTCTGACGAAGACCCAGCCGTTATATCCGTTGCCATCTACAACATCATCCATATACATTTTGGGAATCCAAAAATGGCTGAACTGCGCATAGTTCGTTATTTTATGCATACCAAGCATGACGTTTTCATCCTGAAAATATTTGTATGACATACTCTTAAAGTCACCATTAAAATATGCATGTGGCGATGCCGTATCTGTTTCATTCAGACCTGGATGACTGTCGAAAATAACCGCATTCATCGATTTCCCAAATGTTAGCGACCATGGAACCTCTTGAAATCCTTGAAAGTAACGGCTGTCATTAGGAGCAATCTCCTGCTGGACTATCGAACCCAATGTATATTCTGGTGTCACATGGGTGTATTTTTTCAGGCTTTCCGCAACGGGAATGTCCGGAATCGTATAAACAGCCTTCCGTTCCTTGTTATTCAGTCTTTTGTTCCTGTCCCGCGCAAGGGCATACAGCACATCCGATGGTCTGTATGTGCTTACTGGCAGTAATCCGGCCTGCACGTTAACATCAGCATACTCTTCATCAACGTCGACTATTGCAGTATCGAACAGAAAATCTACAAAATAATTAGAATGGCCATATAACAACGATTTCGGTGAACTGACATAAGTACGCGCATGGGCACCTCCCATATTCGCTTCTAGCGAATCGACTGCCATATCTGCCATCAGATAGTCCAGCATATCGAAGGCCATATTTTTCACAGTTGCATCATTGGCAAAGGTATACAGCATCGACAAACCGCCAATATCAATCCCATAATAACTGATTGAATCATACTCCCCCATGCCGGTCTTTAGACGCCGATTCATCCAATCGCGTAAATAGTTAGTGAACATCACCTGATTTTCTAATCCCGTTTTCCCGTTCCACATCGTCGCATCCGGCCAAATTTCACTAACGAGATAGCCGCTGGCAAAATAAATCAGCCGATGATTCTCCGACATAAATTCCGTCGGATTGGAGTAATCGGTCTCCTTTAACAAGTCAGTCATTCTTTCCCACACCGCGTCGGATACATTGACTCTGCCGTCCAGCATTTTATAGAGAATCAGCATCTGAGCAAAATAAAAATCTGCTGCTCCATTTGCTCTGCCATTCGGTCTCGTCTCATCATAAATCACTTCGTCAATCATCCAGTTTACGGCATCATCATAATTTTTCTCCTCGGGGTTTAACATCATTTTCCCGAAGATTTCAGTCAAGTACATATAATGCTTGGCATAAGGAGGACGATCTGACTTCTCGTATGCGCCGCGCATTTTGTATAGCAAATTTTCCTGCCTGATTGCCGTACCGCTTTTGACATATTCCATTTCTGAAACTGCCGGGACTGCTGCCGTTATCGTCAGATCAAGCGTCAAATTATGATAAGCAGCTTCTATGGTAACACTGCTGCCTTCGGAAGCATCCGTTTTGAACCGGAACGTATCGCCGCCAAACAGTTCCGCTTTGTCAGCACCTGACTTGATGGTAAAGGTTAGCGCCGGATCTATGGTGATGTACTTCGTTTTTTCTGCGGCATAAACAGCTTTGATCGCGGTCATCTCTGCCAAATCAACGGTATCGTAAATGTTTACTTCCAAATTCGATTTATCTGCCGTAATCGAAGACGGAACTCCCTCTGCATGCGGTCCCCCTTCCAGCTTTCGAATTCGGATGTCATCGAGGTAGACTATGCAGTTCTCAGCTCTAAATGCAAAGCCGCCGCTCATATCTATACCAGAAGCGTAGTACTGAACCACATTATCGAGAGAGAAGATGTACTGGTTATTGACTGCTTTGGCGGAAAATGTATGCCAGTCGCCGTTAACAATATTTACCTTGGGTCCCGGTGATGTACCAATTCGCATGTAATTCTCAGCATTATTGTCTAATATCCGGTAAACAAAAGGAAAACCGCCCTGACCCAAATATTCACTATGAATTGCTTTCCGGCGCATCAGTACTTCAAACGCGGTATTGTAATCATTCGGATCTATCATTGGCGTTATGATTTTGATTTTGCCTTCAATCTCATAATTGGTCCAATCTTCGTCTCCCATCAGTCTGCTGACGCCATTTGCCAGCCGGTAAACTTGATTGCCGGTTTCATCATCGACCACCAAATCGGCCGCAGGCACCGATAGCACTTCAGGATGAGACACTGTCTTCAGGCCTGGCAACCCAAAATTTTCAAGAATGTCCCCTGTTATAACCGTCACTTGAGCTGTATATGTCTTCACCTTAACCGGATCCATGACATCTGCTGCTGTAACGGTAATCTCATATTCGCCTTCGGCTGTCGGAGTCAGCGTCCCCGCTGCCTGATCGAAACCGAGTGAAGCGGGAAGCGGACTAAACATCACTTTATCATTGGGAATGACCGTATAAGCATCCGCCGAAGTATACGCTCTTACTTCAAAACCGGTCGTTTGGCCGGGGGAGATAAGCGCATCCTTAATAAACAATCGTATGTCCCGGGCTGTGTGCAGTTTCGTTATTTTAAGATTGTCAAAATAGGCTTTCGTATTCTCAGTCTGTAAATATGCTTTTCCTTTGGTTAATGTAGTCAAATACCTGCCTGAACTTACGGTATCGACACCTGACATACTGTCATTTTCTGAGATGAGCGTTGTCGTGCTAACTCTCTTCACACCGTCTGGAGCGTTAACGCTGAAAACCAGATTATCAAACATCGATGATGGCGAACCGTCATACGGATATTGGGCAATGAGCCGATTGCTGATCATCGCCGCCATTTTGACATAGGTGTCATTAAAGCTGCGAGTGTTTTTGTTAAGTATCCCTGCCTCGGTTGAACTGAACGCGCCGTAATACCACTGATTCAGAGCGTTGGCATTGTTGCGGGCGATACCCATCCGATCTCGGAGAGCTGGCTGGTTTGCGTCATATGCATGTGTACCAGCATTGTATTTCAGCGTATCCATATAACGAAACGCATAATCTTTGTTGTCGCCGCTGTTCCGTAAATGGAACGAAATTCCCCCATTGCTACCGGCGTTACTGCTTGACTGCTTGACATCTGCATCAACCATATATTCGGAATCCGCATCCGAATTTCCATAATCGCCTTCAATATTCAAGGTCCGTTTAATTGCGCCTGTTCCATCGATCAGCAGCGCATGGTTGCCCGCTCCTTCTTCAACAACAGTAATAGCCGAATCACCAGACGGTACAAAGGAAGGCGTGTCCCCCTCGAAACTTTCATCAACGACTATTTGGCCGGCGACCCGGATCGGCGCTTCATCAAAGTTATTGATGTTCAGCGCTGCGGAGTGCCTCAGTCCTTCGAGAACAGCGGATACTTGAGCGACGCCGGCACCAAGGCCCGTAATCTTTTTGTTTGCGGTATCCACTCGAATTTTATCTTGTTGTTCAGTAGAAACTGAAGCATTATCCGTTACATCCACCTTTTTACCATCAGCAGTACTTGCAACCACGCGATATTCCGTCGCTCCGCTTACATTTATATTCCGATTGGTCAGCACTAGACGAAGAGACGTGAATCTGTTGTGATTTTGGTCAGTCATAATCAGTTCCGGTTTCATGGTCGATTCTTTGGAAAGGAAGTTGACATGACTTTCAGAGGAAGCAGCACTAGTGACGTAGTTTGGATTAAGATCATTTTTCACCTCGAGCGTACTGGCACTCCCATAATTCGTGTCCGCAAAAGTCCCGCCGCGAACTGTAGCATCTGAAACAGGATAATAATTGACGGCATCTGCCTGCACTTCTGTGACCTCCATTCCGGGCATACCTGGAATTCCAAATACACTTAACAAGATCGTAATGACTAGAAAACAAATAAATTTCTTTTTAATTGACCGCATGCTAAATTCTTTCAATCCGTCCATCCCCTTTCAAAATGGTGTCCCGGTAAAGATTAGCTGTCGGTTTTTCTATTTCTCCATTAGTAAGATCATTTCTGCTGCAGCCAGCAGAACAATGCCTGTACCATGATCATCATTGATATAAGTGGGAATATCGAAATAATAGGAAGGTTCCATTGCACAGCCTGACCCGAGACATACTCCATATACATTCCCCTCAGCGTCTACGCAATGATGCAACAGAGCCAGCCAACCTTTATTCACCACCTCCAGAAATTCATCCCCTAGCCATCCCAAACGAATTCCTCTGGCCAGAGACAACACAAACATTGCGGTACATGAGGTTTCCTCATATGAAGCGCTTTCATCCAACACTTGATGCCACATTCCAGATTCGTTCTGATAAGCTGAAATACCGGCTGCCAATTCCCTAAACAATTGAAGCAGCCTATCACGCTCCGGATAATCGCTTGGGAGATTGAGCAGTATTTCTGTCATAGCAAAAATGACCCATCCATTCCCTCTCCCCCAAGGTACTCGACTGTTCACACCTTCCAGCGGAAAATAAATATGGGCATACAAGCGTTTGTCCGACATCCATAGCTGTTTATGGAAGCCTTTTGCTTGACGAATGACCTCATCAAAATAACGGGTATCCCCCGTCAATTGGCCCACACGAACGAGAAATGGACAGCTCATAAAAAAATCATCCGCCCACATCGTTTCTATCCGATAAAACGTGCCGTCTTCCATCCGAGGTACGGCATTCATGACGGCATTGCCTATCCGTTCAATTACCGGCAGCATGGATTTGCACCCTGTGCGTTTATAGGCTTCGATAAACATAACGCCGATCGCACCGCATGGATCAAGCTCCTCCAAACGCTGAGCGCGCGGAATTATAGACGGTACTCCGTAGCGCTTGGCATCCCAGAGCGCATAATCATGATACTGGGCCATGACAGCCATGCTATCCGTTGCATAACGAACTACCTCGGTTGACCCTATCGTTTCTGCCGCTTGCAACAGCCCGTACAGTCCAACCTGGATGGCATAAAACCATTGGCCGAAAAAGAAGCCATCCAAATAAGGTCTGACATAGGTGTCAGGAGATGAAAGCCGCCAGTAAGCTTTAGCATCACCTTCGTCTATGGCATACATATGTTCAAAGCCAATTGGAGCTATTTCTATAGCAAAACTCTGATCCAGCAGTACTTCCGGTTCCACTCCCGAACTGCCAAACGGCCCTATATACAGCCAACGTGCGTCATCGCCGCGCCCGGACTCCAGTTCGGGTACTCCATCCGCCCGCTGCCCGGTCGTAATATCCGTTATCTCCGCCTTTAATCCCCATTTGTTCGCCTCATCGTGACGAACGCATTTTATAAGCACCTGTCCACGTAGGTTAGCTGATATAACCGCTATTTGAGTCTGTCCGGTTGTGGTTGATCGAAACACCTCCTTTCCATCAATCCATACTTTTATCTCACCTTCATGCTGGACATTCAGCACTAAGGAAACGTTATCTTGCTTTTCATAAAAGGTCATTCCGTAAGCACATGCAGCGTTCGGACCGTACATTTCTGCAAAATCCACGAACTGCTGCCGGGACTGAGCAGAAATAGCCGGCTCCCATAAGGAGAATTTACCCGACAGTGCTTCTGCTTCCAGTAACGCGCAACCGCTCTGCTCGCCGGCCTCCGGAACGAGAGGACCGATGTACGCGAATCCTTCCTCTCCCTGCAGCTCCGGCTGTGGAAACATGGGTCGTGTGGAAAATAAATAGTCTTTGGCCCACATACCCGGATACCTCGGAAAACCGATGGTAAGATCAAATCCCCAACGCTCACGCTCCCTGACACATTGCAGCAGCAGTTCATTCCACCCTTGCTTCATCTTCATGGGAATCGTCTGTGTTCCAGCGTACATCTCCCCGTTGAACCACAGTTTCGCGCTTCCTTTTACTGTAAGAATGACATCCTGCTCTTGGTCGGCATGAAACCGGGCTGCAGCATAAGCAATGGAGCCTTCCTGGGCCTCAGGCCAACAAATCGCAAAATCAGCTTGATACGGTCCGAAAGAAGTTTGCTGTCTGATGGGCTGTTCCGTGTAAGGCCGCAGGCGTATCTTCTTCCGCGGACGAGTCTCAAGCATCCGCTCCGTTACGCAAGTGATCACGCCGGCATGGTCTGTAATTCCTGCCTGAAATATCGACTTCCCCTGCTCCATTTTTTCATTCATTGGCCTTGCCTCCCCTCTCATAGAATCTTTATCCTTTTAACGCTCCGATCATCATGCCTTTAACAAAATACTTTTGCAAAAACGGATAGAGGGTCAAAATCGGAATTGTTGCAACGATAATAACCGCATATTTGATCGTTTCTGCCACTAATCCTTTATCGAACGAATCGGACCCAACCAACATTGCTTCGGTATTGTTTTGCACTAGGATATCCCGCAATACAAGCTGCAGCGGATACAAGTCACGGTCGCGGATAAAGAGCATCGCGTTAAACCATGCATTCCAGTGGCCGACTCCATAAAAAAGCACCATAACAGCGACAACAGGCAGGGATAACGGCAAAAAGATTTTGAATAAAATCGTCAAATGCGAAGCCCCATCTAATGTTGAAGATTCTACAATCTCCTCTGGCATGTTCATAAAAGACGTTCGCATCAAAATTAGATTAAACGTATTGACGGCTGTCGGTATAATGAGTGCCAACAACGTATTGTCCAGATGAAGACTCTTGACAGTCAAATAATAAGGAACCAGGCCGCCGCTGAAGAACATTGTAAACACAATGATCATCATTATGGTATTGCGCCAAAGCACATCTTTGCACGACAAAAAATAGGCGCCGAGCGAGGTCATAAACAAATTGATTGTTACTCCCGAGACAACAATGATGATCGTATTCAAGTACCCGCCTGTAATCATCCGGTTTTCCAGCACCAATTTGTAGGCTTCCAGCGAGAAGCCGGCCGGTTTCAGCAGCAACCCCTGATGGGCCATAAAATCTGCTGGATTGCTTAGTGATGCGAACAATACATACAGGATTGGATAGGCGGTAATTAATGAAAGCAACGAGAGTATCAGTACATTTGCGACAATAAATCCTTTTCTGCTGATGCTTGGTTTCACTCCCTCCACCTCCTACCATAAACTTGATTGATTGATTTTTTTACTGAGCCAGTTCGCCCCGACAAGCAAGGTAAAATTGATCACCGAATTGAACAAACCTACGGCAGAGCTGAAGCTCCATCCAAATTCTTGCAATCCTTTCCGGAACACATAGGTCGAGATAACGTCCGAGGACTCATAAATAGCCGGATTGTAGAGCAAAATAATTTTCTCATAGCCTACACTCAAAATGCCGCCTATTTTTAAAATGAGCAGAATAATGATGGTCGAAGCAATGCCAGGCAGTGTTACATGAAGCGTTTGCTTCCAACGACCGGCGCCATCAATCGTTGCCGCCTCATACTGCCGCGGATCGATGGAGCCCATCGCAGCCAAATAAATAATCGATCCCCAACCAATTTCCTGCCAAATCTCTGACGATACGTAGATGGGAACGAAATAATCCGGATTATTCAGCATCGTTACTTTGTCTCCGCCGAAAGGGCCGATGATCGAATTAACAATTCCAGTATCACGGGTAAAATCGATGATCAGTCCGCACACCACGACTAATGAAATAAAATGCGGCATATAAGTAACCGTTTGCACGAACCGGGAGAAAAAGCGGCTTTTAACTTCATTAATCAACAGAGCCAAAATTATTGGGGCCGGGAACCCGAAAACTAGTGAAGTCAGACTGATGACAAGCGTATTTTTAAGAATGCGCCAGAAATAATAGCTGTCAAAAAACTCCTGAAAATGTTTGAGTCCGACCCATGGACTGCCCCATATGCCTTTAGTCGGCACATAGTCTTTGAAAGCAATAATTGCGCCATAGATTGGCAAATAATGAAAAATAATATAGTAGAGTAGTACTGGCAAAACGATGAGATACAATGAATAATTTTTCAGCCAGTCCTTGCGGACTTTACTGCGCATTGTCTCACGGACATGCACACTCATGTTTACACCTTCTTCCTGTTTGTACGCCGGGCAGGAAAATGCAACTGGAGTACCATCCTCCCCGGCCGACAGCCATGATGCTATCTATTGTTGTATCGTTCCAGCGCAGCCTGCTGCATGCTGATCGCTTTTTCAATCCCAAGCTTTTTCATTTGCTGTACGTAATTGTCAAAGTTGCTGATTGGTTCCGTACCCATGATGAATTTAAGTAACATTTCATTTTCATAAGTCGTTACTTCATTCATAATTTTGGCCAGTTCACCCTGATGCTCTTCGGCAACAAAAATTGGAGGCAGAAAATGTTTATCCGCATCCGTATCCGCCCATACCTTTACCGCTTCTGCCTGTGCCGGGAGCATAGTTTGCATTACACCCGGATTCTGGATGAACGGCCCCATATCATGCGACAACGTGTATTGTGCCATGGCCTGGCTAATGGGCAGTTTGTTAGGATTGTTTAGGATGAGATCGGTAAACACAGGTTTACCGTTATCCATCGTATAGCTTATACCTTCAATGCCGAAGTTGGCGAGTCGCATCCCCTCTTCGCTGTACAAGTAGTCCAAGAATTTGGCAGCCGCTTCTTTATGCTTACTGTTGGCCGCTATCGCCGCCCCGAAAGCAGTGTAGGGTAAGGAATATTGCCCAAACTGTGGATGATCACCCTTTTTCAATACCGGATACGGGGTACCCATTACCTGGAATTTCGGATCTTTCTCCTTCATAGCCGACGTCCATTTCGCCACACCGCTGGCTGCACTTGCAACGGTTGCACCTGATTTGCCATTCATAATGTTGGCATCCACCGTTTTCGTATCCAGTGTGGCAAAGTTGTTGTCGAGCAATTTTTCGGAGAACCATTGGTTCATCGTTGTAATGAACTCTTTATACGCCGGCTCAATCGGGCCGTATTTAACCTTCCCTTCATCCAAATAGAAGCCTTTGGTAATACCGTAGGCACCGATAAATGTTCCCCATGACAGAACACTCTGGATATTCCAGTACGGACTAAACGGAGCTTCCGCACCTTTCTTTTCTTTGAATGCCGTAAGCACGGTATGCCATTCGTCCATCGTCGTCGGCACCTGGAGTCCAAGATCGTCAAGCCAGTCTTTACGGATAACCGGTCCAGCGGATACAAGCATACTTTGATCGCCGCGAATAAATGGGAATGAATAGTAGCTGTTTTCATCTGTCGTGACCATTCTGTTGATTTCCGGATTAGCCTGCAAATACTTGGACAAATTCGGCGCTTGCTTCAGCTGCAAATCGTTCAACTTCGTGATTACTCCATCAGAAAACGCTTTCTCAGGACCTCCGGGGTATTGGGTCCAATTGTACCAAATGATATCAGGCAGGTCGCCGGAAGCAATCATCAGATTGAACTGTTCTGCTTCTCTGCCGGCTGTGGGATGAATGTATTCTACTTCCACGCCTGTACGTTTTTTTAGTTCTTTGGCAAATTCCGTTTCTGCAAGATTTTTGACAGTAGCTGAAGTATTGGCATTCAACGGAACCCAATATGTGAGCTTTACATCCCCGCTGATCGGATAAGCTGCCCCCTCAGTTTTATTCTCAGATTCTTGCTTCCCCTCCGGTTCATTCCCTTTCGTACACCCTGCCGTTGCTCCGACAAGCATGGCCGCAACTGTGAGGAGCAATATCCCCTTAGCACGTTTTCTCATTGTTAGCCTCCCCCATGTTTTTTGCTGTAGTTTTGCAAAGTCGACGTCGACTGTTTTAAGTTTAGTTGCGATATCTTGGAGCCGAAAGAGACAGAACCTAAAACCGTGGGACAATATATCAAAACCGTGATTCATGCTGGAAAAATCGCATTTATGCGAGGGGACAATAGGTAAAAGCAAGGGACATTATTACGAAAAGAAGGCCAACCAGGAGTTTCTTCTGGCTGACCTCATGTCGTTATGCATTATTCAATCATCTCTGAATATTTGCCTGGGGTAACCCCTTCATATTTGGTGAAAATGCGGCGAAACGTACGAACGTTTGCATAACCGACCCTCAGAGCTACGGCCTCCATATTCATGTCCTGTTCCTTCATGATTTGTTTCGCCTGCTCGATCCGGTATTTTCCGATATCATCCAGCAGTGACGCTCCTGTAACATCTTTGTACAGTTTGGATACATAAGCCGGATGCAAACCGATTTGCTCAGCAATGGATGCGATGCTCAGGTTAACGTTATTATACTGGGCTGCTACGATATCTTTAATACTTTGCATTACGTCATTCGCCCGTTTTCCCACCTGTTTTTGTCCTACAGAATCGCAAATGCTGCGTAAAATGAGTTTCAGCTGGTTCTTCATTTCACTAACCGTCTGGCTACCCAGCAGCCGGTCAAGCGGATTAAGCTCTTCCAAAAAAGCGTTGTCATACATGCCGCTTAATCCATTAATCGTTTTCATCATCGTACCGATCAGATCTACAAACAGACATTTGGCAAGTTTAAGCGGAAGCTGTCGCTGCTCTAGGTTGTCCTTAAATATTTCGTCGATAATCGCTTCTGCCGTGACATAATCGCCTACCTTGATGCAATTCATCAACGCTTGCTCTTTCTCAAGCGGATAATAATACTCGCCCTTGGCACGTGGCATCACCATATCACTATAATCCATGACTCCACTCACACCGTAAATGCTTTGGTATTCCAGGACCTCAAGCGCTTCGTAGTACGCCTTTGAGATTCCCGCTATCGATGTATGCAGGTGACTCAGCGCAATCGTCACCGGAACCCGGTAATTTCTTTCCATAAATGTCAGCATTCTGCCTGCGACTTCAAAGAGTTCCTGCTTCCATGCAAGCTCCTGCCTATCTTGAAAATTGACCAGACAAACGATAAAATCGTCCATCTCCATAACAAAACCTTGATGAGTTTGTCTCGCCAACTCTTCTGTCACATTCATTACCGCAAAGCGCACTAGCGAAGGAGAGATAACGTTGTAATCTTCTACATTAATGATCATGACAGCAAACTCATCAGATATGAAGGCGATTTCATGCAAATCCATCAACTGTTGCAGCGGAATCGCATTATCCCGGCCTTTGAGCAGTTTCTCGATAAAATGACTGCGCATAACGCTCTTTTGCCGCCATAGTCTGCTACCCATTTCTTTATTTTCCAACAATGTGGAATGAATCGCATGTTGCATATAATAATACTCGTTAAAATTCTTGCTGCCGGTCCTATCGCCGTTTTTCCTTTCTTTGAACATATCGAGCATTCCACGCACAGGCGAATAGTTTCGACGTACGAAAGCATAAGTTAGACCGCCGCCCACAAACAGGCAAATGAGCAAACTCACCATTGTCACTTTTTTGATCCACTCTAACTTATCCCAATAGATATGCTCAGGCATCATTATCATATACTTCCAATCCGTTGCACCTGAGCTAATATAAGAGATGACCAACTCCTGGTCACCATCCTGCACCTTGAGCACACCGCTCTTGCTGCCTAAATCGCTGTATGACACAGGGAGTGGGCTAGCCATTGAACGGGTGGAGGCAAGCACCTGATTATTACTATCGATAATAACAGCCGCACCGTTGTGTAAATAGTCTTCTGCATTATCCACCCAAAACTTCGCCTGGTCCAGAAATATGACGATGTTTCCTTGACTCGTTCCGTACTTCCCTATCGGAATCGAGCGAATAAAGACCAGATCGTTGCCAAGCTTCACAAAATTACCTTGAAAATAGCCGTTCATATACCTGATCCAAGCACCATATTCTTCGCCCCCCGCCCCATACAAACTATGAAAGACGGATTCACTAGAATTGCTTAAATCCGGTGTAATAATCGTATCCGTTGCTTTGATATAGACGAAATAATCATTCCACCGATTCGATGATTTGAACACCTTCAGGCTTTCAAATGCTTTATAAAGTGTAAAATATTGTTCTGACTTCAGCGGTTCCCGAATGGTCAACAGCTCCTGCACTTGAGGGTTAAGGGCGATTTCCACACTTAAATGATTCGCATCCTCTAGCAGTGTATCCATATCTTTTTGCATCTTGAGCAAGATCAGATTATTCGATCGGTTAATTTCATCCACGATCGTTTGATTTGATTTCACATAAATAAAAACACCTGTCAATATGGGTACGAGCAGAATAGTCATATACGATATTAGCCATGAGAATATGATACTGTTTCGTTTAAAAAACATTTTACGCCCCCGTCCGCCCCTGTATACTACTACAAAGTTATTATAGCTAGCCGGTATACTTCTGTCTAAAAAATTTGGCGGACCTTGGGTGGGGAACAAAATACCACTTATATAGATTTGGCAAGTCGGAATCCAAGGTCATCGATGGTAAATGACAGATGACTGCGACGACGACACGAAGGCCCGCAACCTCTGGCCTCTTCAGCCCAGCTACCACCGCGAAAAATTCGGTAGGAGCCGTATACGTTCTGATCGTATAAATCCCAGCACCACTCCCTCTGTAAATTTTGCTCGTTCTTCCTCGATATACTCATCTTTTGTTTTAAACACTCGTTCCTTTCTTTCAGCTAATTGAGGAGCCGAAAATCTCAAGAATATTATATGTATTCTCGTAGCTGCGGATAAAACCCTTCTGAAAAGCTGTACAGGCAAAATACTGCCGACGAAAATTAGAGTTTTCCTCCAGCGTCATATTTAAATGACGAACAGCCTCGTTTTTACCATAGCTTTTGATCAGGCCTGAGCATTCAAGAATCGCACTCACTTTCGATCAGCCCCTGTCCGTTCTTTAATCATCTCAATAACATCCTCATTGGTCATTCCCAACTTCCAGCCTCTTCGAGCAATTTCAAAACCATCTCATCATACAACCGGATTCGCCTTTTGCCCATTATCGTTTGCTTGGCCCCTTTGGCAACATACATACCCAGCCCTCTTTTCTTGTATAGAATTCCCTCACTCACAAGCAACCCAATTCCTTTCACAGCGGTAGCCGGATTGATCTGAAAGGTGCTTGCAAATTGCGCCATTGAGATAATCTGATCATCCTCCTGGTACATTCCATTCAAAATGTCATCCTCAATCATTTCGGAGATTTGTTGAAATATGGGCTGACTTGAGTCAAAATTTGTCTTCATTCAATCACCCTATCGGTATGTTGGTATTGCAACACACTAAAATGCTGCTCCAAGGAAGTGTCAAGCCTTAATGAAGAACAAAAAGACACTCCTGCTTAGATGAAGGGAATTCAGTGATTCTTTGCTGTATGTTCATCGGTCAGACCCGTACATGCCGCCCCGGTACATCGACTCCAGCTCTTCTCTACTATACGCAGCGCTTCCGGCTGGTTATAACGTCTGGCTGTACCATCAGATTATGCGACGAAGGAAACCGCCAGCAGGTCATCCCCGAGCTGGTCCCATCTGCGGTGAATCCGCTCCAGCACATCCATCAGCCAATGCGCCCGAATATCTGCCGCTTCGGAAAAATAAGCCCCCGCAAAAACGGCTTCTTCTCCGGCGTCAGAGCACCGTCAGCGGCCTCCCCTGCTCCCCACGGTCGACCTTGATGACGACAGAGTGATCGTTAAGGAGCTAGGCGACTTCTTGGTCTTCAAAGGATTCTCGCTCCATTACGTGACACCAATGGCAGGTACGTGTGGGTCAATGACTAGCTATACCAATGTTGTTTGAAACATAGATCATTGGTGCATCTCCTATCATTTTTAAAACTAAGCAACTTATCCTTATACAGACCTTGCATATTCATAATCTACTAGAAATTTTTAAACTTCTAAAAATTCTTAGTCATCAAAAAAAAGGGATTGCCTAAGCTCACCGATATGAGCTATAGTATTTTGATTATTGCTAAAACCGACAGTTCCATTCGTGAATCATTGAAGAAAAGGTATTGAGCGGAAAGCAACCGTTCAAGCATATGAGCCCCAAAAAAATTATATCCAGGAAAATAATGGCATGTGATGATATCAGCTTACCCCTCGCAACTTCAGCAGCTTGTACGAAATTGTAAAACATCCATTCACCGGAACCTTGGAGTATGAGCCCTTCGCCAAGTAATGAAGTGCTTCAACAGAACGTTCAAATGGAAACACACTGTCAATAATCGGGCGAAGTCCGTTTTGTTCGATCGCATAGTTCATCTTAACGAACATATCACGGCTCCCAACGTTTATAGCTTGCAAACGAGCTTTCCTTAGAATTGCCGGAATAATCTCAAATCCCTCCACGTGAAAGCCCGACGTCGTAACCCATGCTCCTCCCTCCATCTACAAGCTGCCCAAACGGGATAAAAAGTTCTATTACAGTCGTGTCCAGTCCCCCTCATTGCTAACTTTCCAGAACGGATTCGTTAGTGCCAATCATATTATCTCAAGTTATTTCGTAGAACTTGCCAAGCGTAAGCCACAATTTGCCGAACAATTATGTGTAACGAACCTTGGATTTTGTCCAGTTGTTGAATTGAAATCAGATGAGTAATCGTTAATCTCAGCAAGAGAATAGTAAAGGTAACTTCAAAATGAAGTTACCTTTACTAAACAATCGTTATAATGTCATTTCATCGTTTTTTGTTTATTGATCACAAATTTACTGGCTGTTTAACTCCCCTGCCTCCTCATGATCAATAAGACATGCTGCTAGCAACCCAATGCACAGAATACATGCCAATAGAAGAAACGTAATTAAATAACTTGCATTATTCATCAATTGAAGCGAGATAATCGGACCGAAGCTTGTGCCTGTAAACAATATAAAAGTATATACGGATACAGCTATCCCGCGCATCTTGCCGCCCACTTGCCCAACAAGCGAAACAAGTGAAGGAACGGCTAGTGCGATCCCCCCCACAAAAAGGATGCTCATCACAATAAGAAGTGGCAGATTAGAAATCACCCCCATAGACGCCAAACCAATGATCGCTAGCAACAATCCACCGCGAAGCGTTATACCTACGCCGACATGCTTGGATATTCTTCCCGCGAATGGAGAAACGAGCATGCCTAATATGCCGATAATACGGACAGAAAGAATTTCTTGCTTGCTTAGCTCATATGGAGCTGTACTTAGATAGTTACCCAGCACTGTATACATGCTTACAAAAGACATAAGCAGAACGAATGCTACTAGATAACATAACACCAATTGTTTTTGAACAAACACTTTGCCAATTTGCTTAATAGGCTCCCAGATATTAGCGTGTACCTGCTGGATACCTCCTTTGGGAAGGAAGAAGAACACTATTGTGGCGGTCACCGCATAAACAACGGCAAGAATATAAAAAACAGCGTTCCAGCCATAATGCTCACTGAGTATACTACTAACCACTTGACCAACAATACCTGCAATCAGAAATCCTGTACTGATAAAACCAATGGTAGTTACCCGTTTTTCCGCTGGATACATCTCAACCGCATAGGCAAGTGCTACTGGAGAGAAGGTTGCTGCTGCTGCTCCCTGTAGTCCTCTTAATCCTAAAATCCATGCAAAGCTGTGAACGGTTCCCAGAATTAATGATATCAATGTCAGGAAAAGGAGCCCTGCAAATATAACAGTCTTCCGTCCGTATTTATCGGACAGCGCGCCATAGATTAAGCAACCAATGGCAAAGCCTATCGAAAAAGTACTTCCCGCAGCGGCAGCATTCGTCGTGGAAATTTCAAAAAGCTGTGCAAACAATGTATTTAGCGGAATCGTTACGTATAGACTGGACATGACAACAAGGCCGGTCCAGCAAAGGATAATGGTCATAAGCGTATAATTTCTAGTTGCACCCGTAGCATTGATTGGATTGTTCATATTACACCTCAATTATAAAATTTGTTCGAAGTTAGATTTCGTTGGAAATTGCATCTCGTATAGTTCCTTGTATCGCCCATTTCGGCGGAGTAGGTTTTCATGATTTCCCAGTTCCACAATCTGTCCATGCTCCAATACAACAATTTGATCGGCATTTTGAATCGTGGAAAGACGATGGGCGATAACCAGACAAGTTCGACCTGGAAGAAGCACAGATAACGCATGCTGAATATGTTGTTCAGATTCCGTATCCAGAGCAGCCGTAGCTTCGTCCAAAATAAGAATGCGAGGATTGGTCAAGAAAGCTCTGGCTATTGACAATCTTTGCTTTTGTCCTCCGGAAAGCTTGACCCCTCTTTCACCGATGGGCGTATCATAGCCCATTGGAAAGGCTGAAATAAATTCATGGGCGTTTGCGGCATGGGCAGCCGCTTTAATCTCATCTTCTGTGGCCTGAGGTCTACCGTACGCAATATTTTCACGTATCGTGCCATTGAGGAGGATTACGTCCTGAGATACGATCCCCATCTGCTGACGAAGCGACTTCACCGTCACTTCCGTTAACGGATAACTGTCAATATAAATGTCCCCTCGCTGAACGTCGTACAAACGGGCAATCAAATAAGCAATCGTTGACTTTCCTGATCCTGACGAACCAACCAAAGCCGTAGTTTGGTTACATGGAAGCCGCAATTGAAAGTTTTGTAGAATGGGATGTCCTTCTTCATATGCAAACTCAACATCATCAAACACAATTTGTCCTTTTACTGGCGGTAGAACAATCGCTCCTTCCTTATCGTAAACCTCTGGAACGGTTGCTAAGACTTCTTGAATGCGCTCGAATGCTGCTGCCGATTGCTGCACTTTGGTAATCATTCTGCTAAAGGAGCGGATGGGCGCTTGCAACAAACGTAAGTAAGCTAAGTAAGCTACGATATCACCAACGGACATGTTCCCATGCATAACCTGCCACGCTCCGAACAGGAGCACCGACGTCATACCTACATAATTCAGCCAATCGATAATTGGCGAGAAAGTTTCCGACAACCTTGAAGCAAGGACTGTGGCTATTCGATGCTGTTCGCTCAATGCCTCGAACTGCTTAGCTTCCGCATCTTCACTTGCAAAAGACTTGATCATCCGTATGCCTGACAACGTATCTTGAAGTGAGTTGTTTAACTGAGCTGATATGCGACGTACCGCTCTTTAGGCACTCTTAATGCGTAGGCTGAAATATCGTGATGTTACAAATAAGAAAGGCAAGGTAATAAGTGTAATTAATGCTAGTTGCCAGTCCGTATATAATAAGTACCCCACGATCGCAGCGAAGGTTATGACATCCGCTATGATGGACAGGCTATCGGCTGAAACCAGTTCCTGTAGTTGATTTACATCACTCGTTAACCTTGCCATAAGATCCCCGGTCCGATTACGATCAAAAAATTTCAGATCCAAACTTAATGTGTGTTTGTGCAATTTGTTTCGCAACTGGAGAATTGCCTTCTGACTAACAATTGTCATTACATAACTGCTACTGAAGTTAAATATCCCCAGCAGCAATGCAGCTAGCAGGATAAGACCTCCCGTTTCTAGTAGCGCGTAATACCTTTTTTCAGGGATGATCTGGTCTATGATCTCTTTAGTTAACTGAGGGATCATAAATTCAAGAATGGAAATGGCTATCACTGTGACGGCACCAAGCATAAGCAAGACCCATTGCGTCCTTGTGTGCAAGAACATCTCCTTAAACATGATGCGCAGCGATATAAAATGCTGTTCACGACTCTGCTGCTGGTCCCCGGAATGCCGAGTTTGTTTCATTTTGAATCACATACCTTCATGTTGTAATATCCATCACGGTTATCAAATCAGATCATATCCATCTCTGATCTCATGTAATTAGATTATCTAACTATATGACCAAAAAAATTATCTACCCGATCCAAGTCGTTCTTCTACGCTTGCATTTAGTTTAACCAACACTTTTTGGAACACCGCTTGCTCCTCTTTATCTAATTCATCAACAAGGGATGCGCAAGTAGACCAGAACGTAGGCAATATTTGATTCACAAGCGTACTGCCTTCAGCGCTAATACGAACGTGAGTCATGCGACCATCCTTGGCATATGGTTCACGAACAATCAAATTTTTTTTCTCCAGCCATATTAACAAGGCCGTTACAGACGATCGACGAATCCCCAATCGGTCTGCTATGGATGAAGGTGTAACCAACTCCTGATCTGCGTGAAGGGATAATAGGAGTAATAGATCCAGCTTGCTCTCCGTGATGTCAAAAGCAGCTAAATCAATATCCACCATGTCTAAAATGTTATCTCCCAGCCAGAGCATAATTAGTCCCAGATGCGCTGAATTTAGATTGGTATCGGATGAGGCTGTACGCTCCATCAACTTCAAATAAGGTGATGTTCCAAGTCTCGGTAATTGTTGCTCGGTCGTATATTCCTTGGCAGGCTTTCTTTTCAATTTGTATACCTCCTTACTCCTATAGTTAGATTATCTAATTACATTGAATATAACTGATTTCTTTTATTTTTGCAAACCAGATTAAGAAAAAAAGGTAACCCAAGAGACAGAGTTACCTAACATCATGTATTCGAGAAATGTACAGAATTCCGAAAAACTAATTCTTGAATAATCTGGATCTGATTCTTCAAGATCGAAACATGTGTCCGGATACTCCTACTTCCCCGAAATCCCTCTGCCGGATCGAGGGCGTATGCCCAACGCGTGAATATAATGTTGAACTAAACCGCTACGCGGTAGCTTTTCAAACTCACAAACCTTTTCTGCCAGTTT
>NZ_BMKR01000010.1 GCF_014644435.1 Paenibacillus albidus
ATGTTCAATCAAAAATTCACCATTCGAATACAACTTCCCAATATCACCTATTGAAGTCCATTCCTGTTTTGTATAAACCCCATTAATACGGTTAGCTGGATTATATTTAGTAATTCTCCAAGAATAATAATACATCTTATTCTCCAATCTTAGTTAAGAGTGCATCAAAAGTACCTGACTGAGTAATTTTACTGGTTAATTCATATATCTCCGTCTTCCCTGGCAATTGAAGCATTGTATCCACCTAGTTCTCAGTATAATACTCTGAGGGATCGACATGAGTTAATGGATTGTTCTCCACATACGTATACAAATTCTACAAATTCAAACTCAGCGGATTATCTATCTCCCCCTCAACCCAATCCTCACTTAAAAACCGACTGATACTCGGATCATAATACCGTGCCCGCAGATAGTAAAGACCTGATTCTTTATCATAAATCTCACCCGTGTATTTAAATGGCTTTTTTATACAATATTATTGTGGTTTAGCTTATCTTCGGTCCTCTTTTATCTACTCCCTAAAAAAGCCCCCTAGAAAAGCAAACTTCAGCTTTTCTACGGGACATAAATGCAACTATTTTGCCAGACTCCTGCTCAAAAAAACGTCTTCCAATTACCCTTTAACTGAACCCACTGTAAGTCCACCCACGAAATACTTCTGCAGGAAGGAGAAGGCAATCAGCAGCGGAAGCGCGCACAACATACAGGCAGCAAACAGCACGTTCCACTGGGTCGGATTCTGCTGGTCTCCCATGAATCCAAGCATAGCCAGGGGAAGGAGACTGCGAGGCTTCCGAGATAAAGGTCATATTGAAGAAATAGTCGTTCCAGATCCAGATGCCCTGCGTGATAATGACCGAGACCGTTACCGGAATCAGCAGCGGAAATACGACTGTCCAGAAGCGGCGCAAAAGTCCAGCCCCGTCAATATGTGCTGCCTCCTCCACCTCTTCCGGAACACCGCTGCGGATAAAGCCGGTATACAGGAACGTCGAGAACGGCAGACTGCAGGTTACGCCTGTTTGAATATGCAGTGAATACAGCACAGCGGCAGCCATGGACAAAAATATTGCCCAGGGCTGTCGCTGTCAAACTTCGCTATGCCTTCCGAATGATTTTTTTATCCTCAATTTGATACACTGTATCAGCCACGTTCTCCAACAAACGGACATCGTGCGATATAAAAATGATTGTACCCGTGTAGCTTTTCATCAAATTCTCCAGTGCTTCTAAGGCAGGAAGATCAAGAAAATTACTTGGTTCATCCATTAGCAAAATATTGTATCGGCCCAGTAGTATTTTAGCAAGTTGCAATTTAATGATTTCGCCACCACTTAAAACAGCTAGCTCCTTGCGTACATCATGCTGAGCAAATCCCATAGAGGCAAGTACAGCTCGAATTTCCGACACCTGGTAATCACAATTTTCCAGCATGAACTCCATAACTCCCTGATTACGCTGAAACTTGTAACCGTCTTGAGCAAAATAGCCGATTTCCGCTTTAGGCGATAAGGAAATGCCGTCTTCACGATCCAGGATCATTTTGAAAAGCGTTGTTTTACCTGTTCCATTTACACCAGTTACCGCAATCTTGGCATGGAGCGGAAATTGGAAAGACGCTTTCTCAAAAATGACCTTATCCCCGAACTTTTTGCAGATCTCTTTCCCCGTGATAGGAAAGGGATTGTGAAGCTCCAAGGCTTTGTTCTGGCGAAATTGGACGGAACGAATCACTTCGGGTGGTGTCACATTACCAAGCGCTTCGATTCTATGTTCCATGTTTTTAGCGGCATTATAGAGCTTCTTCTGTTTGCTGCCTATCGTTTTTTGATGACTGAGACGTCCGCCGCTGTCAGAGCTGTTTTTTCTTGAAGCTCCCTTCGCCTTTTGATCCATCTTCCGAGCCTGATTCTGTTTTTCATGGATTGATTTCTCGAGCCGGTCCCGTTCAGCAATAAACTGTTGATATTGTGCAGCCTGGCTTTGCCGTTCTTCTTCCTTCTGAGCCAAGTATTCGGAATATCCGCCCCAATACTCGGTAATCTTCCCCTCTTTCAACTCCCAAATCTTATCGACGGTTTGATCAAGGAAATAGCGGTCATGACTAATGATCAGCAAAGCGCCTGAATAATATTTAAGCTGGTTGATCAAAAAATCCAGGCCATCACGATCCAGGTGACTCGTAGGTTCATCCGCAAAGATACCATGTGCCGCTCCTGACAGAGCGTGTGCAATTTTCAGCCTTGTTTCCTCACCACCGCTCATAATCTTTTCATCAACTTTATCAATTTTCAACTTGCCCATTAAAGCGTGTGATTGTACCTCTTCTACGGCAACATCATCCAATTGCGGGATATAAGTAAAATGGCCCTCGCGGACAATTTTACCCTCCGTTAAAGGAGTGTCACCCAGCAACACTTTTAATAATGTGCTCTTTCCTGCACCGTTCGCACCAACCAGACCGATGCGATCATAATCATAGAGCTCCAAATCTTCAATATCTAAAACATCGCGCCCCGTATATTCCACATGAATACCTTTTGCTTTTATCAATAACATCATATAATCCTCCTTCAGAAATCGCAGTGTTCTGTTCGCAGGATAACCTGCGATTTAAGAAGTGAGGATTATATAAAGAAGTACCAATGCATATATCGCATAAATTCAGCTCCCTTTTGGGCTCAAGCTATAAAAACAGCGGATGGTTATGAGCAATAAAAAAATACAGATCCAAGTCCATAATGCGGGCTTAGATCTGCATTTATCACGAGAGAGAACACGGCGATACATGGCATAGCCAAAAAAGCTATCCAAAATCGCAGTCTATGTCTTCATACGCAAAATAAGCAGCTCAAAAAAAGCCCACAGATGTGGATAAAAATCCGCTTTTTTATTGCCAGCTTATCTTAAACGCATGGAGTGAAACATAGATAACGAGCCTCCTAATAAAGAATTGATTGAATAATAACATTCATTACTCCAACTGTCAATTTGGCCTGGATACTAGTACTAGCCCTACAACCACAAGGGTTACAGGGCTTAGTTATCCATTCTCCAGATGAAGGGTTGTTGAATTAGAAGGTCAGAATTCCCGAGGTATGGAGCAACACCAGGAACACCAGAACCGGTGCAACATAGCGGAGCATGAACAACCAGATGCGGAACCAGCGTGCCTGTAGCCCAGCCGCTTCCGCTGCCCCTTTCCAGAAGTATCCGGCGAAAATGGTGATCAGCAGACCGCCAAGCGGCAGCATAATGTTGGAGGTGATGAAATCCATCCAGTCGAACAGGGCTTTGCCGCCAAACTTCAGCTCAGGGAACATGCCCAGCGACATCGCTGAGGGAATACCGAGCAGGAAACAGACCAGTGACAAAATCCAGACCGAACGTTGACGGCTCCAGTTCCAGCGCTCCATCGCGAAGGATACAGGCACTTCAAGCAAGGAGACGGCCGAGGTCAAAGCGGCAATCGCCAGCAGGATGAAGAACAGACCGCCGAAGAATGCACCAAAAGGCATAGCCGAAAAAGCTGCCGGCAGAGCGATAAAGATCAGCGAAGGCCCTTGGTCAGGGGCAATGCCAAATGAGAACGTCGTCGGGAAAATAATCAGTCCGGCGATAAATGCATACAGCAAATCTCCGGCGCCAATCGCAATTGCAGCGGTACCCAGCGACTGTTTTTTATCCACATAAGAACCGTAAGTCAGCAGAATCCCCATCCCGAGCGACAACGAGAAAAAGGCATGTCCCAAGGCGACCAGCGCGGATTCTGCCGTCAGCACCGAGAAGTCCGGTTTGAGGAAAAAGGATACACCTTCGCCTGCGTCAGGCAAGGTTACCGCGCGGATCATGAGCACAATGAGGAGAACGACCAGCCCGGGAATCAACACTTTATTGAATTTCTCAATCCCGCCCGATACCCCCAGGATGACTACGCCCGCCGTAATCAGCATGGCTACTCCCTGCCAGACGATCGGCTTATACCCTGAGATAAAGGAGCCAAATTGGCCTGCGTAATCACTTGTGCTGAACAATTGCCCATTGAAGGCAATCATCGCGTAGTTCAGCGTCCAGCCTGCAACAATAATATAAAAGGAGAGGATTAGAAAAGGCGCCACCACTTGCAGAATTCCGGCTGCCTTCCAGCCTTTCCCCCCTCCGGCACGTATGAACGAAGTCGCCGCGCTTCCGCGTCCGCTACGTCCGATGGCCAGTTCAGCCAGCAGCACCGGCAAGCCGATCAGCACCAGACAGACGATGAAAAGAAGGAAGAAAGCTGCACCGCCATTTTCCCCTGTAATATAAGGGAACTTCCACATATTCCCCAGACCAACAGAACTGCCGATGGCAGCAAAAATAAAGCCGCTGGAGGAAAAACGCTCCTTCTTCTCCGAAAGCAGGCTTTTTTCACCTTTAAATTGATTCATTTACTCACGCCCCATTTTCTCTTTGTAAGAACTCATTATAGCTTAAGTAATGATGAGAGTCATATGAAAATTCTCCTAATTTTTAAGCTGATGAGCAGGAAGCGGGCCCATATTCTCGATCATTATATGTTGTCCAGCATTAATCGTCATTTACCTAACTGAGCGTAATCTTCCAGCACCTTGGTTTTGTCCCCGTATTTCTTATCCAGATGATCTTCACCCCATAAGCACAAGGCTTCGAGTACATCTTCAAGCTTCCAGGCGTATTCACTAAGCTCATATTCCACCATTGGCGGATTCTGAATGTGCAGGATCCGAATAATAATTCCGTCATCCTCAAGTTCACGCAGCTGCTGGGTCAGCACTTTTTGGGTGATATCGGGAATAAGCTTGCGCAGCTCAAAGGTGCGTTTTCTTCCGGTAGATAGATGATACAGAATACTTCCCTTCCATTTGCCGCGGATGACTTCCAAAGCCGCTTCCAGGCCTAACTTATATTTTTTGGGTGTTTCGTTCATATAAACTCCCCCTCGAATAGTTTATTTAAGGAACCACAGCACTTAAAAGTGCGTACTTCACACTCCAGCACCTATCCCATACAATAACACTTGTATCGCACCGAATACTATATCACACATCAGAAAGAAGGTTTATTGCATATGAAAGTTCTATTGGTGGTTGCGCATCCCAGACAAGAATCCCTTACCCATGCCGTTATGAAACGTTTTGTGGCAGGCTTACAGCAGAATCACCATGAGGTAGACATTCTCGATCTGCATAAAGACGGCTTTAATCCGGTATACAGTGTTGAAGATGAGCGGGACTGGAATAGCCCTAACAAACAATATGCTCCCGAAATACGGGCAGAAATGGACAGAGTTGCCGCTGCGGATGCCCTTGTTTTTGTCTTCCCCCTGTGGTGGTATAGCGTCCCCTCCATGTTAAAAGGTTATCTCGATAAAGTATGGAACATTGGCTTGCTTCAGGAATTCCCGTCCAAAACAGTTCAATGGCTTGTTCTGGCCGGCGGAGATCAGGAGCATCTGCTGAAATATGGATATGAACCTATGATTACTCATTATCTTAATGTAGCAATTGCCGGTTATGCCAGACTGCTGGAATCCAAGGTTGAATTCTTCTATGACACCCTTTCGAAATCGAACGAGTACATAACGGGTCTGCTGGATCATGCTTATGAACTGGGCCAGGCATACCGTTGAAAATATGCCCGCCAACAGAAAAAGGAGATTCCGGCTAAGAGCTGGAAATCTCCTTTTATCTTCATGATACTGCAACATTTAATATGTTACTTGTTCGCCGGCCGCTGCTCCCGTGCATACATGCTCAAATCCTGCAGCCGGATCAGTACTTTGCCGAAACGCCCCCCTTGCCGGACAGTCACTTTGCCATCAGGATAAGTACGGTGTACATATTCCGTTACCATCTGGCGGGAAGACGTATTGGCTTCCTGGCCATGAAGCATCAGCAAATGCATCAATTCCTCGATAGCCTCTTCCTGGGGCAGCTCCGTGGTTTTCATTTCTTTGGTTATCAGCGACTGGTACGAATAACCTTTCAGATAGAGCAGATGGGTTAAATAGGCCATATCCGAGCTTTCCGCAGGCAGCCCTTGTCCGGTCAGCAAAGGAAGAACCTCTTGAATCAGACTGTGTTCTCTTTTGCCGGCCAAAAGACTGATATAACAATACTGGCGCGCACTGCTGATTACCCTCTCCACACTGTCCCAATCCGTAACAACCGGGCACATAGACACAAATACGAGATCAAAAGCTTTGTTCCAGCCTCTTGCATCAAGATCTATGTGCTCAAACATATCCTGCACCAGTTCTACCTGCCCCGGAGCAAACCCCGCAGTATTCTCCAAGAACAAATCTCCCAGTGGAACGTTAGGCTCCACCGCCGTAACCCGTGCCCCACGCTCGGCAAAAGGAACGGTGAATCCGCCCGAGGCAGCCCCCACATCGAGTACGGACAGACCCTTGAAGTCTACCCCCTGCCCTTCAAGCCAGCCGATAATCCGCTCACTTCGGCGTCTTCCCTCTTCACTGAACACCTCTTCGTTAAAAGTTTTGGCCTTAAAGTCAAATAGCGTCGGCCCCATCTTGGCATGCTTCATTTTATTGCCCATCGCGGCAGGGTCCGCCTTCCAGGCCTTCTCCCACACATCTGCATTAAACAATTCGTTTGTCATTTCAACTCATCCCTTTCCTATATAAATTGAACTTATGTTTTTTTTAATTGGGATTGGATTGTGACTACGGTGAATGTTTGGACTTCCGGCCGCTGTTGTCTGCAGATTTCTTCATTTATACCATCCTTCACGGTTGAAATCTGCAGACAAAGGCGGTCGCTACCGCTCCTCCAGTTCCAAAATCCCCCTCCGTCATTGTCCCCATCTTCTAATATTTTCAGGTTCAATCTCTATAGACGTATGTCCAGTAATATCAGAGATTTAACAGACTAACTATATCTGCAATAACTGCAGACGCTATTCACGAACGGCGTACTTTTGCTGTCTTATTCGGAACAGGAACCACTATCCTCCTCAATTAAAGACTTTATTAATCCATAATAACTCTTATTCAAGCGAAAATCAAACAGCAAATACAATGACATTCGTCGCGAAATATACATAAAATTTGAATTAATGTTAATTAACTTGAAATTACTAACCGATAGAAAAGGAGAGTGAATTTACATAAGGAGAATTTCAATGGAATATGTCTTTATGCTTATCGGTCTTGGATTATATGCACTACGCATAGCTATTCCGATTTTTGTTGCCAGAACGATGTTGAAAAGGGATTATCGCAAATGGCAGATTGCTGTTGGTTGCCTATTGGCATTATTGATTCCGTGGCTCGGAATCATTTATCTTATCATCTCTCTTTTTACACCGCCAAGGATGACCCGTCTAAAATAATACCTGCTCACACACCAAAAGCCTTGATAGACCGATTGAATCGGCTGCCAAGGTTTTTTGTTGTTTCCAGCGTGGCTGCAGCGAATCTTAGTCCACCTTCGCACCATGGGAACGTAAAAAAAGAACCGCCTGCTCCATGTCCATCCGCACACCTTTGACATCCAGCGATTTCAAATCGATGCCGTCAAGCGTGGCCCCCCGCAGATCTGCCCCCTGTAATTTGGTTCTGCTGAATGTCACTCTCGTCAGGTCGCAGTCTCTCAGATCCGCCTTGGCCAGATCACTGTCAGAAAGATCCGCTTCAAAAAAACGAATCCTCCGCAAATCCTGCTTCCCCAGCTTGGTATGTCTCAGATTAGTATAAGACCAGTCTCCCTCACTCAGCGTAATCCCATCCATTTGAGCCCCTGAAAAGTCGGAGCCTGTCATTTTGCAGGAAATGAATTTGGCAACAAAGAGATTGGCTCCGTTGAATTTACAGTTTTCAAAAGCGGATTCCGTATGAATAGACGCATTTAGTGCCGCACCTTTAAAATCACATTCAATAAAACGGCAATAGCTTGTGTCGATCTCTTCCATTGAGGTGTTCATAAAGGTGCAATTCTTGAAAATACAGCTTAACAGTTCTCCATAACGTAAGTCGCGGCCGTCAAAATGGACGTCCACAAATTCCCGGTCCTTGTACTGATACATCATGTGCCTCCTAATAATGTCTATAAACTTGGCGGCCCCTTGCCTTTTAATTGTAACATATTGGTGTCAAGTGTTTTTACCATATAGTGTAATATAATTGAGAATTATTTTTGCTCTCTCTGGCCAAAGATCCCGTAAAAGAATAGATCCCCCAACTCTTTGCGCAAATCAACATCCAGTTTGTCTGCAAAGGAGGGATTACTCAACATCGCCATAATTCCATTCATAAAAATCATTATAGCTTCGGCAGATATGCCTCCTGCAATTTTACGCTCAGCTTTCCCTTGTTCTATCAGCTTCATGATTTCGGGAATAGCGACTATTCTGGCGTAATCCTCAATATGCTCTTTAAATACCGGGTCTTCGAACATAAAATTCTTCATGCCCTCGTTGTTTAATGTCTCTTGATTGTTTACAGAAACTTCGTACATTTTCTGCATCTTTTCTTCAAATGGACTATCGGAGTTCATCATTTCGCTGAATTCCTTCCCCGCTGTATCCATCTGATGATAAAAAATCTGCTTCGCCAATTCTTCTTTGCTCCCAAAAAAGTTATAGATAGAGGCGGGGGACACGCCTGCATGTTCTGCAATCTCCCGCACGCCGATCTCTTTAAAATTCCGTGTCATAATCATATGGGTCAACGACTGCAAAATTTGCTTTTTTTTCTGCTCTCTCCGCTTTTCAAACCCGTTCATACACAATCCCCGCCTGATTCCGTTGAATTTATGTAACAATATAATGATATGTTATATTTTTATTGACTTCAGATCAAGTTAGGAATATTATGTAACCAACAAGTCAATTGTTACATATTTATTCTTTGGAGGATGATGCATTTGATTAAAGTCCACTCCTTAACCAAAATATATTCCAATGGCAAAGGGATTCGGGAGGTCAATTTCAATGTTAAAGAAGGTGAAGTATTTGGCTTCCTTGGGCCTAATGGAGCAGGAAAAACCACAACACTCCGCCATCTGATGGGCTTTGTCAATCCCTCAAGCGGGAAGGCTACAATTAATGGTCTGGATTGCAGGCGCGACGCTGCGCAGATCCAACAGAAACTCGGCTATGTGCCTGGAGAGATTGCTTTTTACGATAATATGACCGGAAATCAGTTTCTCAAATTCATTGATGAGTTAAGAGGACGTCACGACAACGAGCGCCGTAATCAATTAATTACCAGATTTGAGCTGGAACCCGGCCGGATCATCCGCAAAATGTCCAAAGGCATGAAACAAAAGGTGGGGTTAATTGCCGCCTTCATGCACGATCCCGCTGTAATTCTTCTGGATGAACCTACAAGCGGATTAGATCCGCTCATGCAGAAGCGGTTTATTGAACTCATACTTGAAGAGCGGGACCGGGGAAAGACGATTCTGATGTCTTCCCATCTATTCGATGAAGTCGATCACACATGTGAACGGGTAGGCATCATCCGTGAGGGGGAGATCGTTGCCGTAGAGAATATTAACGCGCTAAAAGGCAAACTTCCCAAAAGCTTTATTGTTACCTTTGGACAGATAGGGGATATGAAGGTTATGCAGAACAGCGGGCTTGTCTATAAAGAAACCGGCCCTATGCGGGTGGAGATCAACATTAATGAGGATTACGACAACATGTTAAGAACACTGTCCCAATGCCATGTGATTCACATGGATTCCCCTCCCCAGACTCTTGAGCAAATCTTCATGGGCTTTTATGGAAAGGAGGGTAATAAATAATGTCATGGGCCTTATTTAAAGCAAATTTGCGGGTCAACCGGATGATTTGGCTTCTGATTATAGCCATTTATTCTTTTTATTCCATTACCCTGGTCAGTATGTTTGATCCTGAAAGTGTGGATGCGTTGAAAAAAATGATGGATATGCTTCCCCCTGAACTTGTAAATGCCATAGGAATGAACTTTGGATCAACGTTGCTCACCTTCATCTCAGGAACACTTTACAGTCTGCTTCTGTATCTGTTTCCCATGATTATTTCGATCATCATTAACCACAGGCTGATTGCGGTTCATGTAGATAAGGGAAGTATGTCTTATCTGCTGTCCACATCCAATTCCAGACTTCGTGTTGCCACTACTCAGGCTGTGTTCAGTTTGGTTTCGATTACGGCGATATTTTGCTGGATCACTGCGCTAACCCTTATCGCCTCGTCAGTCATGTTCCCCGGGCTGATGGACATCAAGCCTTTTATTCTGTTAAATGGATACGCACTTCTGATGTATTATACGATCAATGGCATCTGTTTCTTCGCTTCTTGCCTGGCTAACGAGAGTAAATACAGCCTTGGCCTGGGTGCTGGAATACCGCTGGCATTTGTGCTGCTGCAAATGCTTGGGGATTCGGGTGACAAGCTGAACTGGATTGGGAATTTTTCTTTATTCGCCTTGTTTGATCCCGCAAGATTGTTTGCCGGTGACAGCTTTGCTTATCTGGGGATGGCTGTGTTTGCCGGACTCGCAGCCGCGTTATATGCCGGGGGGATCTTTATTTTTAATAAAAAAGATTTGCCGATTTAAGTTATACACGGAAACAGTCCGGATGCTGAGAAGCTCATCGGACTGTTTTTTACGTTATAGGCATCCGGCCATTGCGTGACCGCCAGAGAGAATTATCCTTTGAGCGCCCCGACCATAACACCCTTCACAAAATACTTCTGCAAAAAAGGATACAAGCATAATATCGGCGCCGTTGTTACAATAATGGCCGCATATTTCAGGGTTTCGGCCACATCCCGGCTTTGCAGCAAGGTCGTGGTGCCGATCATATTCGCATTATCGTTTTCCAGGATAATGTTTCTGACGACCAATTGAATCGGGAACAGCTCCTGATCCCGCAGAAAGATCATCGCATTGAACCAGCTGTTCCAGTGCCCTACCCCATAATACAGAATCAGAACGGCTACCACCGGCATAGACAAGGGGATAAATATCCGGAACAGAATCGTAAAGTGGCCTGCACCATCCAGAAAAGCCGACTCCTCCAGCTCTTTCGGGATCGCGAGGAAATAGGTCCGCATGATGATCAGGTTGAACGTACTCACCGCTGTCGGCAAAATCAGAGACCAGAGCGAGTCCAGCAATCCGTAGGATTTGACGATCAGGAAGAAGGGAACCAGCCCTCCCTGAAAGAACATCGTAAATACGATAAAAAACATGATGGGCTTTTTCAGCAGTACATTGTCACGGGATAGAACATAGGCCCCAAGCGAAGTCAACGTCATATTGAGGGTTAAGCCGACGATCAGAATAAAGAATGTATTCTTGAACCCGTTTAAGATAATCGGATTATTCAGTACCGCTTTGTACCCTTCAAGGGAAAAACCTTGCGGCCATAAGAGAATTCCGTTATGTGCAATTAATTTGTTTCCTTCACTCAGGGAGGAGAACAGGATATAGAGCATCGGATAGAGCGTTAGAATAATCAGCATAACCATTATCAGATTGTTGAAGATGTCAAAGAACCGTTCGCCGATTGATGTTTTGATCATAAGTCCACCCCTTACCAAAGGCTGTTTTTGCTGGTCCGTTTACTGAAATAATTGGCCAGCAGCAAAATCCCGAAGTTAATGACTGAATTGAACAAACCGACTGCTGCGCTGTATCCGTAGTTGAACTCCAGAATCCCTTTACGGTATACAAAGGTTGAAATCACATCGGCCGTCTCATAAATACTGGCACTGTAGAGCAAGATGATCTTTTCAAAACCGACATTCATAATATTCCCAAGCGAAAGGATCAGCATGATCATCACCGTCGGCAAGATTCCCGGCAGTGTGATATGACGGATTTGTTGTAGTTTGTTCGCGCCGTCGATCTTGGCCGCTTCATACTGCTGTTGATCGATGCCCGAAATCGCAGCCAGATAAATAATCGTTCCCCAGCCAATCTGCTGCCAGATCTCACTGATAATATAGATAGGCCGGAAGGATTCGGGCTGCTGCAGAAATGAGGTGCGTGTGCCGCCAAACAAGGCAATTACATCATTGATCAAACCGTCTGACAGCGTAAAATAACGGATAATGCCGGCCACCACAACAAGGGTGATGAAATGGGGCATATAGGTAATCGTTTGTGTGATCCGCCGAAAAAGCGGACTTTTCAGTTCATTGAGCAAGAGAGCCAATAATATCGGAGCTGGGAAGCCGAACAACAGATTAAAAAAACTGAGTGAAATAGTGTTTTTAATCACCCGGAAGAAATAGATGCTGGAGAAAAAATCCTCAAAATGCTTAAAGCCGACCCAGTCACTTCCTAGAATGCCTTTGGCCGGAATGTACTGCTTAAAAGCAATGATTGCCCCGTACATCGGCACATAATGGAACATGATGTAGTAGATAATGACTGGAAGGATCATGATGTAAAGCCATTTGTTGCGGAGCAGATCATTCCCGAGTTTGGTTTTGAGCATGAGTGTCTCTCCTTTGCTGCATCATTTACCGCTTCAAGTAACGTTCATAAGCCGCTTGCTGAATCTCCAGCACTCTCTCAATGCCAAGATCTTTCATCTGCTGGATGAATGTATCGTAATTGTCTGCCGATTCGGTGCCCAGAATGATTTTCAGCTCCGCCTCTTTAACCAGCGCATTGATATCGTTCATAATACTGCTCATCTCGTCAGCCTCTTCGGCAGTTGGCGTGATTGGCGGAAGAAGATGCGCTTCATGATTGGTTTTTTTCCACACTCCCAGCGCTTCTGCAGTCTGCGGATATTTGGAAGGCAGATGGTTGTCCTGCTGAATCATGGGGAAGTTCGTGCCATGGGAATATTTCATCATGACCTGATCGCTGCCCAGCTTTTCCGGATTGTTGACAACCAGGTCGGTATAGACCGGTTTGCCATTCTCCAGTTTGTACGTGATCCCTTCCACCCCGAACGTATTCAGCATGCTTCCTTCTTCAGAGTAGCCATAATCCAGCCAGCGCATGGCAGCTTCGGGATTTTGGGTTGTGGCGGAGATCGCCGCAGAGCTTGTTCCGGCATAGGCGTTGTCCAACTGTCCGAACTCCGGCAGCGTTCCTTTAGCCGCAGATGGATACGGAGCTGCAACAAAACTGGCCTCCGGATCGCTTTCCTGGGCGGCGGCATTGTATTTTTCAATGTAGAACTGCCATCCGAGGGTGGCTCCACTGTCGCCGGAAGACATTTTTTTATCGACTGTAGCTGCATCAATGGAAGCAAAATCCTTGTCAATCAGACCTTCCTTGTACCACTGGCTCATCGTTTTCAGGTAGTTTTTGTACTCCGGCTCCAAATAGCCATAGACTACCTTGCCATCGTTGACATAGAAATTACCCATGACTCCAAAAGCTCCGGCAAAACCTCCGGTCCGTTCTCCCAGAAACATAGTCCGGAAGGTGACAGGTGCGCTGGCCTTTTTCTTTTCTTTAAAAGCCGTCAGGACAGTGTGCCATTCGTCAATGGTCTCGGGCATCTCCAGATTCAATTCATCGAGCCAATCCTGACGAATAATAGGTCCGCCATACACTCGGCCTGTCTCTGAGCGTATAAAGGGAAAGGCGTAATACGTGCCATCATCTGTTTTTATCATTTTGTCGATTTCCGGATGGTCTGCCAGTGTTTTCTTCAAGTTCGGCGCGTACTGATCAATCAAATCGTTGAGCTTCAGAATATAACCCTGTTCCACCGCTCTGTCAGGTCCTCCCGGATACTGGAGCCAGGTATTCAAAAAGATATCCGGCAGCTCGCCGGAAGCAAGCAGCAGACTGAACTTCTGATCCGTCATAGGCGTTCCGCCCAGGTGTTTGATCGAGATGCCTGTCCGCTTGGCATATTCTTCATCAATCGGCAAGGTTTCCGGAGTGCCGCCCAATTGCTCGTTCATAAGCGTGAGCTCCATACTTCCCGGCATTGGATAAGAAAATTCTGCCGCAGTTTGCGTATCTCGACTTGTACCAGAAGAAGCGCTTTCATTATTTCCGTTGCTTGAGTTGCTGCAGCCTGCTGCAAGCAGGGACAATCCTAATAGAAACATGACCGGCTTGTGGAGTTTTTTGCTCATGAACCCTCTTCTCACCATAACGACCTCCAATATGTTTTTTTGGATTCTTCGGTTGCCCCTACAATGTAATCCATCCCTGAGGGCTATAACAATAATCAATAAAGAGAAATGATCCTCAATAAAAGAAAAGAAGGCCGGTACAAGGCAGCCCCGGTCTTCTTTTTCCTATTTTGAAGATTCATTTCGGTTATTGTATATTCTTGTATTTGCCCGGGGTAAGACCTTCATACTTCTTGAATACCCTAATGAAGGCGTTACTGCTCGAGAAACCCGTCTGGACCGAAACTTCCTCGATACTGATCCCCTGCTGAAGAAACAGCTTGGCCTCAGAAATGCGGGTCTGGTTAATAAAATCGTATAATCCCTGGCCCATCTGTTCCTTGAACAACCGGGACACATATTGCGCATTAATACCAAATTCCGCTCCAATCATCGATACGCTAAGATTTACATCCATATAATTGCGCTTCACATAGACCGCGACCTGTTCACCAATTCCGGGGTTGCTCAGCAAGGACTTTCGCTCATTGATTCGGCCGCAGGTCATCTCCAGAATCAACAGCAGCTCCTTGCGGAAATCAGCGCGGGTTGTACAGGCAAGAAGATGCTTCAAGGGACGCCATTTATCCCCTTGCTGCTCCGGCCCGGTTCCTGCGGGAGCCGACTTCATAATGGAGCTTGCCAGATCAATCATTGTATATTTCAGCATTTCAATAGAAGACTGATTGTTAAACAGCGAGTGCAGGATTTCATCCATCAGCTCCGTAGCTTTATCCAGGTCTCCCGTCTTCACCACATTAATAAACGCCAGCTCATTATTAATGGAGAAATGATAGTCCACCCCAACCGGCTCGATGTCCTCATACCAGATCGATACATTCTCCTCCAGCAGCAGCCGGTATTCCTGGGCCCCCAGTGCTTGTAAATAAGCCTGGTGCATGCCGGCAAGTCCAAGCTGCCGCCCGCTTCCGGCCATGACGATTTGCAGCCGATACCTCCGCCCGATGAACTCCAGCGTTTTAGCCAGTGCTTGCTCCATGTCTTCCTTCCAGTATTCTAGCCGCTCCGGATGGATATTGATGATGGCCGTAAGCATGCCGTCCATTTCGGTGAAGCTTAGACTATGGAGTTCACCGACATTATCCATAATAATATTCGAGACGATGAAATTGGACAGTTCGGCGGAAGGGGCATCCTCCTCCAGCGGCTGGATAAAAAACAGCAGGACGGCAAAGTGGTCCGACCTCCAGTTCAGATGATAAAGTGCGGCCGCCTCCTGGACAGAACCGGCTTCCTCTACTTGTCCTTTTAGCATCCGCGCTAAGTAGTAGGCCTGAACCACGCGCAGCTGCTTGTGCTGCCTGCTGCTCATATCATCCCGTTCCTTCAGCGCAGCCAGTGCATGCTCCCGGATGAATGAGAATTCATCCAGCGCCGGCTTCGCTTCCTTTTTACCGGATAAAGAAAAGACATGAACCAGCTCACGGACCGGATTATAGTTCCTGCGTGCAAAAAAATAGATAACGGCTCCACCGATCAGGAAACAAGCCAGCAGGCCCAGCAGATTCATCGTGCGGATATCGCGTGCTTTTTCCCAGAACACTTTGGAAGGGAACACACTGATATACCTCCAATCCGTCGTATCTGAGGTGACGAAAGAAACCATATTCTCCGCTCCGTCAATCTCCAGAAAGGAAGTTCCCATCTTCCCGTCTTCACTGGCCGCATAAGTAAACACAGGAGCATTGCTACCTTTATTGTTACGGAACAAAATATGATTCTGTTGATCCAGGATATACACTTCTCCCTTATTCACCCAATCGACGTTCTCCAGCATGGTTTGCACCGTAGCACTGTTCAGCGGAAACAGCAGGGAGCTGCTTGCTGTATTGCTTTCGCTGATTGCCGTAAGGGACTTGAGCAGAAATACCGTATCGCCTGAACGTTCAAAGGTCATGGCTGACATCTGGCGGTTAGCATGAACTGAAGGATTCTTAATTGTCTCGAGCCACTCCGGGTAGCTGGCGGCAAAGAGCTGGTGATTGATATCATAGAAGGTCCGGGTATCCGTATAGGTTTCATCTGTAAGGATCTTGTCAAGCTTGCCGGAATATAAATAGATTCCCTTAATAAAATCATTGGTGGATTTATATTTGCCCAGCTCCTGGCGGATTTTATAAATTTGAAAAGATTCACTCCGCTCGCTAAGAGGCGACATCTTCAGAAACTTGTTGACATCGCTGTTAATCGACAGCTGCATAGCCAGCTTCTCCGCCTGGTTCACCTCACTGTCAACCATATATTTCACCTGTTTAAGCATCGCTTCGCTGGCCCGCCGGATCTCATACTCAACAATCTGCTTGGTCTGCATGTAGATGATAGCGCTAACAATTAAAGGGATAAGCATAATAACGGCGTAGGATACCATCCATTTAACCGCTATACTTTTGCTGAACGCAAACTTCTGCTGGTTCATGTTTGGCCTCCGCAGGATGACTTGGTCAGCTCACACAATTTGGAACACCGGATGATCCGCGATAAAATGTACCGGCAGATCCGGATATTGCCCGGCCAGCTCCTCTGCCAGAAGCTTCATGCCCGGAGCCTCGCTTTCGGCATGGCCCAGCATAATTAAGGCCTTATTCCGGCCCTGGTGTACAGCATCCTTTACATACTCGGGCGTCTCCCATTCCGGACCTTCGCCGGCAATCACAAGATCCAGCTGGGCCTTGCGGAACAAAGGGATCGCCAGACCTCCGCCTCCCCTGTAACCAACAAGGATTCCTACCCGCTGACAAGGCATCGAGAGTTTTCCGGCGACACGGACATACGGAATTTGCAGCTTTTGCTTCAAATACGCCGCAATTTCGCCGACCTCCATGGCCGGAAGGGTCAGAATGGAGGCAGCACTGTGATGCTCAGCTACATAACCCTCCCACTCCAGCTCCCGCAGCAGTCCTTTTATCACCCCGTCCGGCCTATGGCGGTGCAAGTAATCATGGAACCGATAAATCCCCACACCCGAAGAAGCGATAAGACTATTTTTTTGCTCAAATACCGGGTCATCTTCCAGCCAATCCCTATGGTCCTGGTGGCTGAAGTACACCCCTTCATGCGTAATAATCAGATTGGCTCCCTTGGCGAGGGCCTGTTCGATCACAGCCTGTGACGCGGAAAAGGCGGTCACAATCCCTCGGACCTCACAGTCCACATGGCCTGGTTCGAGCTGATCTACCGTGTGCTCCAGAGGTTCTAACCCCACTGTCAGCGATTCCATAATCTGTCCAAAAGATATACTCATCCTAACCTCTCCCCCGCTTGTGGCCGAAGTCTTACTCATTCGGATAGACGAGATCCGAGCCGTATACACCGACGGCCATCACCTTCACAAGCACTTGGATGTCCCCGGGTTTGCTCATTACGGCTGCCTTCATAGTCAGAGGAATGTTGTCTCGCTTGCCGTCACCTGCGGCTCTTCTCCCATGTTCAGTCCCCCTCCTAATAAATCGTCCGCTGTTGTTGATCCTCTATGCCGCTCTTGCGATAGAAATAGGTATTGATTTTGTCCCGCCACTCCTTGGCATGTTCGGCCTGCTCCAGCAAACGTTCCTCGACCTGAAGATAAAGCCCTTCCTCCATCCGTCCTTGGAGCGTCTGCCAGGAAGCCAGCAGTTCAGCTGCCCGCTCTGCACCCTCAAAATGAGTATCATAAATATGCTGAATGACCGTTTTGCCGGAATGAAGCACATGGGTATAAGGAACATGGTGAAAGAACAGCAGCAGCTCATCGGGACAATCTTCAAGTGATTCATATCGCTCAGCGTTCGGCCCCATATACTGGGCGCTGTAGCCTGTTCCTGACCGTACGGTCCGGTCTACACCCATGCCCCGGTTATCGGCAAAGTGATAAGTTCCCCAAGGCGAATATTCGTAGCCATCCACATTCGGTCCATAGTGATGGTCCGGATTAATCATCCAGCCTACGCCGAGCGGTGCTGTATAAGATTCATAAATGCTCCAGGAATCAAGCAGTATCCGGGTAACCGTGTCCAGCACCGCCGGATCAGAACCGAAGGTAAGGCGGGCCCATTCCTCTGCGATACACTCCGCAGACAGCTCCGGATTCCAGGCCAGTCTTCCGTAGCCGTACAGGTTGGCCTGTGCCAGCAAATGTCCGGTCCAATTCAGGTCATCCCCGACATTCGAGACTGCGGCCACTCCGCTGTATCGGTTGTTCCAGATTGAGCCGTCCACAACATGTTTGACAGGAGCATCTTCTTCTCCTTTGGCATACGTGTTGAATTCCAGGACCTCTTTCCACTGGGGGACCAGGTAGCAGACATGACGCTGCTGTCCGGTATATTCCTGGGCAATCTGAAATTCAATCACCTGATTCGTCTGCTGAAGGGCTCCGAACAGCGGAGATACCGGCTCCCTGACCTGAAAATCCATAGGTCCATTCTTGATCTGCAGAATCACATTGGTATGAAACCTGCCGTCCAGCGGCTTAAAATGATCGTAGGCCGCCCGGGCCCGGTCGGTCTTGCGGTCACGCCAATCCTGCTTGCAGTTATATACGAAGCAACGCCAGATCACCAGTCCGCCGAACGGCTCAAGCGCTTCAGCCAGCATGTTGGCGCCGTCCGCATGATCCCGGCCATACGTAAACGGCCCCGGCCGGTTCTCCGAGTCGGCCTTGACCACAAAGCCGCCGAAATCGGGAATCGCTGCATAGATCCCGGCAGCTTTGCCGCGCCACCATGATCGTACTTCCGGATCCAGCGGATCGGCTGTTCCCAGTTCCCCGCCCTGCAAAGGACTGGCAAAATTAACACTGAGATACAGACGGATGCCATACACTCTGAAAATGTCGGCAATGTTCGAAATATCGGGCAGATAAGCCGGTGAAATAAATAAGGTCTCCTGTTCATGCACATTCACATTATTAACAGCAATCGCGTTGATCCCGACAGAGGACATCATTCTGGCATAATCACGGAGCCGCTGCGGGTTGTCCAGAAAGCGGTTGTGCTTGTAAAAAAAAGAATGGCCCGCGTATCCCCGTTCAATACTCCCGTCAAAGTTATCCCAATGATTGATCATCCTGAGCTTGTTCGCCGGATTGACCACCTCATCAAAGGCCTCATTCCCGGTTGAGGTCTTGGCCAGCCGGAGCAGATGAAATACACCATACAGCACTCCGATGGGGGAAGAGGCTCCAACCGCAATGCAATGATTCTCGCGGCTCTTGCGGATGGCATATCCTTCCGGCCCTACAGCACGAATGGTCTGTTCATCAAACACGTTCTGAATCCGTTCATTTCCGCCCTGAAAGGTACCTATAGCAACACAGGCTCCGCCCGGCTCCGCTGCATTGGCCACTGCGATGCCCAGCATCGAAGCCATCCCGCGTCTGTATTCCTGGGCGGCAGCCTGAAGAGTCTCATTCTCTTCCACAATGTACAACGCTCCGTAATATTCCAAGTCCGAGGCAGTGCTGCCCCCAAACTGCTGCCGGGGATAGCCCAGCCAAGCCTCATAGCCGCTGCCTCGTATCTTCGTTTGTCCGCCTGCATCTCTCATGCTGAATTCTCCTCCATTATCCTCGTTAATTGATCTCGATCAAACGCTTACATAATCATCGGCCGGGACCACATTTCATCCCTGATTCTTCTCCATCCTAGCATGCACTGAACCATGAAGCCCATTTCCAAATCCAGCAGAAATTTACCCAAATCGGGCTGGAGGCTGATATACTGGATAAAAAGTAAGCCTTTACAATTTAGGGAGGACTGGTTATGGTTTCTGCTTTCATCACGCCTGCGCTGGGTCAAACCATCAGTGAAACAATCATTCCCGATGTAAAAACCACGCTTAATCTGTTCGGTATGCATATCCGGAAAGTGAGCGGAGAATGGGATTACCCCATTCATGCCCATCCGCAATACGAATTCAACTATCTGCTTGAAGGTGAACAACTGATTACGGTGAATAACCGCCGCTATCTGCAGAAAGCCGGAGATTTGGTGCTGCTGAGACCCGGTGAATTTCATTCCAGCCAAAGCGGCAATCAGCAGCCCTTTATTTATTTCTGCATTCATTTTGATATCGATGATCGAATATTGAATTCCTTATTAAGCCGTCTGGATCACGTGCTGTTTGAAGCCAGCAGCAGTATCACCAAGAGAATCGGGCCTGTTCTGGGCAAGCTGGTGGAGATCTCGAGCAAGGTGTCCGGAGATATGAGCATGCTCCAGCGCATGCGGCTGCAATCGGCCGTCTTTGAACTGCTTGGTCATCTATGGGAGGCTTTCTCCGTAGAGGGTAATTTATCGTCGACCACCTATGAGAAAGTAGAGCTGGCACATCAAATCCACAACCGGCTTCAGGGGCTGGTGTACCAGCACTTCAAAGCGGAAACGCCTGGCGAAAGACGTCATGGCATTGATGACATTGCTGCCGATTTGGGGATCAGCGTATCTCACTGCAACAGAGTGTTCCGGCAGGTGTATGGCATTTCCCCCCGGATCTTTCTGTCAGAGCAGATGCAACATGAAGCCAAAGTGCTGCTTGACGACCCGCGCCTGTCCATCAGCCAGATCTCCGCTATTCTAGGCTACCGCGATATTGCCCATTTCAGCCGTCAGTTCAAACGCTGGTGCGGACAATCTCCGCGTGAATACCGCAGCGCTACTGTTTGATGTACTGCGTGTAAGGTTCCTGAAAATCAATAAAACGGATATCTGAACGCAGGTGATGATGCAGAAGCTCGTCAATCCGCCCCTCTTCTCCCCCGACAATACAATCCAGTATGAATTGGTGCTCTTGCTGGATCTCCTTCAGTTTGTCTTTCTTCAGCATATGCAGCTTCCGGTAGCGGACATAATGCACATTGAACTGCTGGATCAGCTCCCAGAGAAACTCGCGGCCAGCCAGTATAAACATCGTTTTGTGGAATTCGTCGTCCAGCTCCAGGAAAGCATCCGTATTCTCCGGCTCATCAATGCATTGCAGCTGCCGCAGCAGATTATCTTTAAGCACATGGAGGTCCTTCAGCGGAATGCCGCGCATGAGTTCCTTCATGATTTCTTTTTCCAGCGCATAACGCAAATAGATGATTTGCTCGACCGACTCCAGGTCAATATAGGACACGATGTTCCCTTTTTTGGGATAGATATGAATATAATCCTCCAGGGACAGCTGCTTGAGAATATCCCGGATAGGCGTACGGGACAGCTGATAACGCTCTGAAAGCGCCGTTTCGCTGATGATTGTGCCCGGCGTAAGCCGCAGCGACAATATCTCTTCCTTCAGCTGATTCATGATTTCTTTTTTGAAAACCATTGACTCTTCCAACTTTCTGGGCATTTTTCCACGAGGCAGGAACCAGTGGTTCGTTTGTTTATTATAAAGAAATTTGGCCGGAAATGCATTGACAAAGCAAAACCTGTATTTTATGATCAAGCTGAAAGTAATCTTGTATACAAGATTTTAGTTTATTTATTCCTGCTTAGCTCAGTAAACCAGTTGTAAAGCTCTTATTGTATGATCAGACATGTATAGTTTGTATACATGATCCATTCGGAGGAGGAACAGACAATGAAGATGACTTGGAGATGGTATGGCGAGGGAAACGACAATATTACCCTTGACCATATCCGGCAAATTCCCGGTGTCATGGGGATTGTATGGTCGCTGCATCATAAAGTGGCCGGTGAAGTGTGGGAAATGGAAGAGATCCAAAAGGTAGCGGACCAAATTACGGCCAAGGGCTTCAGCACCGCCGTGGTGGAGAGCGTCAACGTTCACGATGATATCAAAATCGGGCTACCCACCCGGGACAAATACATTGATATTTACATTGATACGATCCGCAAGCTGGCAAGTGTAGGTGTTAAGGTTATCTGCTACAATTTCATGCCTGTCTTCGACTGGACACGCACCGAGCTGTACAAGGAGCTGCCGGACGGGTCCAATGCCCTATTTTATGAAAAGGCTGCCATTACCGACAACCCGCGTGAAATGGTGGACCGGATTCTCAAGGGAGCCGGTGAATTTACGATGCCGGGCTGGGAGCCGGAACGTCTGGCCAAGCTGGATGAGCTGTTCGCCTCTTACGCCGATGTTACGGAAGATAAACTGTTTGAGAACCTGAAATACTTCCTGGAGCGCATTATCCCCGTCTGTGAGGAAGTAGATATCAAAATGGCTATTCACCCTGACGATCCGGCCTGGCCGATCTTTGGTCTGCCGCGCATCATCCGCAGCCGGGATACCATCCGCCGTTTGCTGGACATGGTGGACAGTCCGTATAATGGCCTGACCTTCTGTACAGGTTCCCTCGGCACCAATCCCGGCAATGACCTGCCGGCGATGATCCGCGAGTTCCACGACCGCATTTATTTTGCTCATATCCGCAATGTAAAAGTGTTCGAGAACGGCGACTTTATCGAGGTGTCACACCGCGGCCGGGACGGAAGTGTAGATGTGCCTGAAGTAGTCAAGGCCTACCATGAGAGTGGATTCACCGGATATGTGCGTCCGGACCACGGAAGACATTTATGGGGAGAAGAGAAGAATTGCCGCCCTGGATACGGGTTGTATGACAGAGCCATGGGTATTATGTATCTTCTCGGGGTTTGGGACAGTCTGGATAACCTTGAAGGAGTGAAATAAATGTTGCGCCTGAACAGAGCCGGTCTTGCGGATACACAAGCCTGGGAAGCTGCCGGAATTCAGCTGCCGGGCTTCGATTATGATACCGTAGCCCAGAATACCTTGTCCGCCCCGGAATGGATTCATTTTGGCGCAGGCAATATCTTCAGAGGATTTGTTGCTAACGCCCATCAAAAGCTGCTGGACAGCGGCAAAGCAAACACCGGCATCATCGCGGCTGAAACCTTTGATTATGAGATGATCGACAAGGCTTACCGGCCTTATGATAATTTGACCTTGCTCGTACTGATGAATGCGCGCGGCGATTTGATCAAGAAAGTGATTGGCAGCATTACGGAAGCCATTACCGCAGACCCGAACCGCGAGGCGGATTACACCCGGCTGATCGAAGTGTTCGAGAATCCGAGTCTTCAGCTGGCCAGCTTCACGATCACCGAAAAAGGATATTCACTGTTTGGCCCCGGCGGCCAGTACCTCTCCGTCGTGGAACAGGATCTTGCGAACGGTCCGGAGCATCCGGTCCACGCCATGAGCATCGCCGCTTCGCTTGCCTACCGGCGGTATCTGAAAGGCGGTTACCCCATGACCTTTGTCAGCATGGATAACTGCTCCCACAATGGCGACAAGCTGAAGCACGGCATCCTTACCGTCGCCAAAGAATGGGCCAAAAAGGGGTTGGTCGAAGACGGATTTGTTGCCTATCTGGAAGATGAGCGCAAAATCACCTTCCCGCTTACCATGATCGACAAAATCACACCGCGCCCGTCCCAAAGCGTGCAGGCTGCACTGCTGGAACAAGGAATCGGCGGCATGGACGTCATTGTTACCTCCAAAAATACATATACGGCTCCTTTCGTAAATGCGGAGGTAAGTGAATATTTGGTCATTGAAGACAAGTTCACGAACGGCCGGCCGGCGCTGGAGCAAGCGGGCATTATCTTCACCGACCGTGACACGGTCAACCAAGTCGAGACGATGAAGGTCACCACCTGCCTTAATCCGCTGCATACTGCACTGGCCGTTTCAGGCTGCCTGCTCGGGTATACACTGATTGCGGACGAGATGAAGGATCCTGTACTGCGGAGGTTCGTGGAGATGATAGGATATACGGAAGGCCTGCCGGTTGTTGTAGACCCCGGCATCCTGAGTCCCAAGCAGTTCCTGGACGAGGTGCTGCAGGAAAGATTCGCCAATCCGTTCATCCCCGACACACCGCAGCGGATTGCTACAGACACCTCGCAAAAAGTAGGCATCCGTTTCGGCGAAACAATCAAAGCATATATCCGGCGGGATGATCTTGATCCGGTGCAGCTGAGCGCGATTCCGCTCGCGATCGCCGTCTGGTGCCGCTATCTGCTTGGTTTGGATGATGAAGGCCAGACATTCACCTTGAGTCCCGACCCTTTACTGGAATCACTGCAAGCCCGTCTGCAGGAGGTCACTCTCGGGGACAAGGGCCAGAAAGCGGCAGCGGCTGTACAGTCCATTTTGCATGATGAGGCTATTTTTGGCATGGATCTGTATGCAACGGGTCTGGGCGGCAAAATTGAGACGATGTTCACCGAAATGCTGGCCGGCCCCCATGCCGTTCGTGCCACCCTTGAGAAGTATGTCGTACAGGAGGCACCTACCACAATCAGCGGTTGACTTGGTCCCGGCAACAACTCGTCACCGGGACCGGCTGTGCAAGGAAGTGGACTCAGGGGATCTCGAGGGTCAATGGATCATTTAGCGGCTCCTGAGTCCGTCTGACCAGAAAAATGAGCTTTTTACGCCAAATAACGTTTCTACGGTCCGTTCATTCTGTCAACAGCTTATTTTTAGGTTGAGCCATAATAGAAAGGAAGCTTATCCTCCATGAAAAAAAGGAAGTATAACGGAGACTGGCAATTCAGCAAGCAGCCGCTTCATTCCCGGCTGGAGCTGGTGGCATCCAGTCCGGATTGGATACCGGTTACCCTGCCTCATGATTGGCTGATCTATGACACCCGCAATCTCTATGAAAACGGAGAAGGCTGGTACCGGCATACCCTCACCTTGGATGAAGTCCCGCCTCACAGCCGCCTCTCCCTCCGCTTTGAGGGCGTCTATATGAACTCTACGTTGTACGTGAATGGACAGATGGCCGGGGAGTGGAAATACGGTTACTCCACTTTTGAATTTGACATCACTCCTTATCTGAAGGTTGGCGAGAATGCGATATATATGCGCGTGATTCATGAGGCCCCCAATTCCCGCTGGTATTCAGGGGCCGGAATCTACCGCTCGGTGTGGCTGAACACCTACCCCGAGACTCACCTTGTTCCCGATGGGATTTACATTGTTGCCCGCAACACGGCAGATGACTTCTGGACGGTAAATGTGGAAACGGAGCTGCGGATCGGTCTCCTCTATCCGGCATCCGGACTCTCCCTCCGGCACAGTATTCTTGATGCCGAAGGTACAGTGATCGCACAAGAGAAGTGTAGTGTTTCCGCAGAGAACAACGGGCAGACCGCACAAGTCCATGCCAGCCTGCAGGCAGAACGGCCGCTGCTCTGGGATATCGGAAGCCCCCATCTCTACAAGCTGAGAACTGAACTGCTGTATGAAGATCAGGTCATCGATGAGGAATTGCAGGTCTTCGGGTTCCGTACCTTTGAGCTGGACAGTCAGACCGGATTCTCGCTGAACGGCCGCCATCTCAAAATTTACGGGGTCTGCCAGCATCATGATCTGGGCTGCCTGGGCGCTGCCGTCAACAAGGCTGCGCTGCGCAGGCAGTTCCTGCTGCTTCAGGAGATGGGAGTGAACGCCATACGGACAGCTCACAATATGCCCGCAGTGGAGCTCATGGAGCTGGCGGATGAGCTGGGCGTGCTGATCGTCTCGGAAGCTTTTGACATGTGGGAACGCAGCAAAACTACTTATGATTATGCCCGCTTTTTTCCGGAATGGTGGAAACGGGATATTGCCAGCTGGGTGCGGCGGGACCGCAACCACCCCAGTCTCCTGATGTGGAGCATCGGCAATGAAATTTACGATACGCACGCAGATGCCCGTGGCCAGGAGATCACCAGGGAGCTGCAGGAAGAAGTGCTGGCCCACGATCCCCGGGGCAATGCCTTCGTAACTATCGGCTCCAACTATATGCCTTGGGAGAATGCGCAGAAATGTGCGGATCTGGTCAAGGTTGCCGGCTACAACTATGCGGAGAAATACTATGATCTTCACCATCTGGAGCATCCCGACTGGATCATCTACGGCAGTGAAACCTGCTCCACTGTGCAGAGCAGAGGCATCTATCATTTCCCGCTGGCCCAATCGGTCCTGGCGGACGACGATGAGCAGTGCTCCTCTCTGGGCAACAGCTCCACCAGCTGGGGGGCCAAGAGTACGGAGCACTGCATTATCGCTGATCGGGACGCCGCTTATTCCCTGGGACAATTCCTCTGGACCGGCTTCGATTATATCGGAGAGCCTACGCCCTATTTCACCAAAAATTCCCACTTCGGACAATTGGATACGGCGGGGTTCCCCAAGGACTCTTATTACATTTATCAGTCGGCATGGACGGATTACAGAACACGTCCTATGGTTCATATCTTCCCCTACTGGGATTTCTCGGAGGGCCAGCTGATTGATGTGCGTGTCTGTTCCAATGCTCCGCGGATTGAGCTGTTCTGGAACGAAATCTCCCAAGGCAGCTTCGACATCGATCATCTGAATGGACAAAAGCTGCTTGGAGAATGGCAGCTGCCGTACGCTCCAGGCGTCCTGCATGCCGTCGCTTATGATGAAGAAGGCAACGTGATCGCGACAGACCGGATATCCTCTTTTGGAGATGCTGCTTCCTTGGTCCTCACTCCCGATAAACGGGAGCTTTCGGCTGACGGATCGGACCTGATTTTTGTTACCATCACTACTGTGGATGAGGAAGGACGGACGGTCGAAAATGCCAACAACCGGGTTCAGGTAACGGTGGAGGGGGCAGGCCGCCTCGTCGGATTGGATAATGGCGACAGTACCGATTATGAGGCCTACAAAGGGGTAAGCCGCCGGCTGTTCAGCGGCAAGCTGCTGGCGGTCATTGCCAGCACTCTTGAAGCCGGGCCTATCGTCCTGCGCTGCACTTCTCCAGGACTTGCTGCCGGAGAACTATCCCTGGAGGCCGTGGCCCTTCCATCTGAACGTTATACCGGAGATGAACTTGTCCTTTATGCCGATTGCCCATTGGAAGCAGGCGGAGCAGCGGAAGTTACGTCTTCCGCGCCGGATATGGAAATCCCGGTACGGAAACTGGAGATTATCTGCCCGCAAGGTAATACACTGACAGCGGACCAGCGTTCTTTGCCAGTGCGCGTCAAGCTCCACCCGAGCAATGCCACCTGTCAGGAGGTGCAGTGGCGGGTTACCAATGCCGCCGGGATTGATGCCAATGAAGCAACCCTTGTGGCCGGCGGCCATGAAGCCGTTATTACGGGTTTGGGCGATGGGGAGGTCTATGTCCGCTGCGGCACAAGGAGCGGAGCGGAAGGCATTCGTCTCTACTCCCAAATGGAATTCAAACTCTCCGGTCTCGGAAAGTCCGCTCTGAATCCTTATGAATTCATCTCCGCCGGCAATCACAGCCGTGCCAGCCGGAACCTGACCAACGGCAATGAGCGCGGAGTGGCTACGGAGCGGGAGGGGGAAAGCCTGATCGCTTTTGAGCGGATCGATTTCGGAGACTATGGAGCCGATGAGATTCTGCTCCCCATCTTCTCTCTGGACAGCGAATCATTCCCTATTGAAATTTGGGAGGGCATTCCGGGAGAAGCGGGCGCGTTGCTGCTGTCCACAGTAACATACCAAAAACCATCCAAATGGAATGTGTATCAGGAAGAAATCTACAAACTGCCCAAACGCTTGACGGGAATGACTTCCCTGTCCTTTGTCTTGCGGCGGAAGATCCACTTGAAAGGTTTTCAATTTCTGCAAAAGCACAAAGCTTACGAACGCCTCGGCGCCCTGGACAACAGCCGGATCTACGGGGATTCATTTTCTGTTGCAGAAAATGCGATTGAAGGCATCGGCAACAATGTCTCTCTCGTTTTTGCCGGAATGGACTTCGGGGATCAGGAATGCTCACGGCTTGTCATCAACGGACGCTCTCCACTGGAGAACAACACGCTTCATCTCCTGTTCAGCGGACCGCAAGGCGAGTCGAAGCAGCTTATTGAGTTTGCAGGTACAGGCAGCTACACAGCGCGCGAATTCACGCTAGAGCCTGTAAGCGGCAAACAGACGGTAACCTTCCTGTTCCTGCCCGGCAGCCAGTTTGACCTTCAGTGGTTCCAGTTCTACCCTTAATCCTATACAAAACATTAACGGCGGCTTGGTCCCGGCACCTGGATTTAGATTCCAGATACCGGATGACCAGCCGCCGTTTGTTATTTATGATCATGGTGGGATATGAACATAATTGACCTGCTTCATGAAACCGTTATTTAGGTTATACTTTCCAATCTTTACTGTTTATACAAGCGAATTGAGTTTGGTTTATTGGTTGTATTCTACGATCTTGTTGTTGTCCATCTTAAATTCTGTAAAAGTTTTCTGTCAATATAGGACTCTGTTATTACTGAAAAATCGTCTGAATTGTTGTGGAGACCATGAGACATTATGAATTTCTTTTCATTCTCCATAACCATCTCAATACCAACCTCATTTGGTAATTCAGCAAGCAAGGCATTATGCGGCTCACGCTTAATAATATTTACCATACTTATTCTCTGCCCTACTATTTGGTTCCAATCAGAATTGCTGTATTGTTTATCTAGGGCACTAATAGAATACAGCTCAGTATCATTTTCGATAGGCTCATCAGTTATATAGCCTGTATCATCTTTTTCAATCCATATAATAACCGAATTTTGTGCAGGATCACTAGCTGCTCCTATTACTAACCCTGATTGAAAGTACATTAACACTGGTCCCGCGGTTAATGAGAAAACGTCTTCCTCTGCAATCTCACACTGCTCCATAGCATCACTACTTTCCCACCAACTAAATCTTATCAGCTTGCAAAGCGTCTGATTTCGTATAATTTGAAACAATTTTAATTTATTTGACGGGATAGAACTTTTTCTAATGTCTTCATCCATAAAAAGAATCCTCATTTCAATCTAAATTCTTTCTGGCAGCTTCAATAAGTAAATCTATCATTCTTAAGTTATTGGCAGATGGCTTTTCACCAATCACTACGTCTAATGGATCTGCAACTACAACATTTCCATCTTTCCCTATTAAAAATTGAAGATCATTAATCTTAACTTTTTTCTCAACCATCATTTTTTTAATAGTATTTAGATCATTGATACTTTGTTGATTTAATAAATGTGACTCTCCTACTATTCTTATTTTACCATTTTGTAACTTTACTACATCCTTAGAACCTTGGGCAAATTTATCAAACATAAGAGCTGGGTTACCATCAACGTCTACCGAATGAGCATTTACCGTAGGAAGTCCCAGTTCGTTCAACTTGTCGAGCAATTTAACCTCATCATCCAGTAACACTTTTGGCTTGCCAGGTTTTAAAACACCTACAGCTTTATCATTCCCGTAAGCATAAACATCCTTGTTTCCACCACTCCCCAAATGTTCTCCCAAATCATTTTTAGAGATATTTATATTTTTCGGAGCTTTTACCTTCCCCTCAATCCCCTCACGACCCTCCCCATTCCTCTCCCCATTCCTCTCCACTTTCCACACCTGACTCCACGGTTTAAGCGGCCCGGTGAATCCTTGAGTTTCCGGGATCAGTTGATTCCCAAATGGATTCAGGTTCGGGAATTCGAAATTCTTTATCGCATCCGGGACCTTCTTCACTGCATCCGATATCGGGTCCAGCACTTTGTCCGCTACTTTGTCAGCGACTTTAACGATGCCGGTTGCTTTGGTGATTTGTAACCCGGGGACCAGAACGGAGGCTGCCTCACCCAGCATTTTGGCCTGTTTTTCGGGTGTGCCTTCGTCGAAGTTCTTATACATCGTCTTCGCAGCCTCGACGATCACTTCCGGGTTGTTAAAGATATAGGTAGCCTTGTCCACCATTTCCCGGGTCATTTTCTCCGGGTCGATGACATAATTGAAGCCGAACTGGACGGTGCCCACCACAGCCATCACCGTGGATTCAACAAACCCGCCTACAAAAGCGTTAATGACCTTATCCGTCTGGTCCATTGTTTTACGCCACTCGGTCATCCCATAGGTTTCTTCCAGCCAGTCGTTATATCCCAGCAGCTTTCTATACTCCCCGTCCATCACCTTTTCTTTATAATACGCCCGGGTCGTATCGTTCCTTTTGTTCTCTGCCGTAATCGGTGTGCCGTCCGGCAAGGTCGTGGGCGGGCTATTCAGCCGCTTATATTCCGCCAGCTGCCTTTCCAGTTCCCGCTGAAGCTCCGCCCGCTTTACCGCCTGCTCAATATCCTCGTAATGGGTTTTCGCCCATTCCCGGTATTTGTCACTCACCAGCCCCAGCGCGATGGCCAAACGCAGCTCCTCGTTTGTAGGCACCGCGGACCGGTCCTTTTGCAGCGGGTTGTACGTGCACGCAGAGAGCGGCGACCCTTTGTACTGGCTCCGAAGATCCACATTCAGATACAGCCCGGGGTCCACACCCAGCTCCTGAAGCAGTTGCCGCTGCTCCTCGGCATGCAAGCTTGCCGACTCCATATATTCCACATTACCATATTTCTCATAGATCCGATAAGCCACCTGGCTCCGCCCGATCTCGTTCAAAGCCTCGGCGATTCTCGCCAGTTGCTCCCGCGCCTGCTGCTGCTCTTCGGGGCTGCCGTGATCCCTCTGCTCCAGAAGAGAAGCGATCTTCGCCTCGTCTACAAACGGCTGCAGCCGTTTGTCCACCGAAGCATCCCTGACGTTCTGCAGCAGATCCTTGATCATCTCGAAGAGCGTAGGCGTGCTGCGCAAAAGATCCTGTAGCCCGCCCGCTGCCCGGTCCCTTGCTGTCTGCAGCCACCTGCTGAACAGCGTACTCGTTTGCTTCCAGGTAAAACTTGGCGGCGCCTTCATCAGGTTTCGGGCCTGCTTCTCTGTAGTTTGGTACTGACCCACAGCCCAGCGGAGTGTCGATTCTTTCTGGTACAGCCGGCTGCTGATCGAAGCTGCCAGATCCCTTGTCTCCCGCAGCAATCGCTCCAGGTCCTGAGCCGGAGAGCGGACATCGGAGGATTCGGGATAGGCCGATTGGGCAGAACGCACTTGTTCCGATACGGCATTGTACATCCCGGTGACCTGCTCCTCCAGCGTGCGGTTCAGGCGTTTCATCCCCTGCTCCAGCTCCAGCAAGCGGTTTAGCTCCACTTTTTGCTGCATGATTAACCTCCGGGTACATCCTCACTAGATTCAAGAGAATATTATGTATTTAAATTCTATATTTCTATTATACCCATATTTTCTCATCCATTAAATGAAAGATTGTGTTCCATATGAAACAACTAACAAACAAAAGATGCCCCAACAACATGATTGTTGGGACACTCCTACTGTAAACCTTAATACTCTTGTACCTTAACGCGTTTTGGTAATAAGGAATGGAATGACCGTCCGGGCAACCCCCGTTGGGTTCTCGATAATCAAGATCCACTGCGTATCGCTGGACGGGAAGCTGTCCGTCGGCCAGGCGGAGTTGAAGCCGCTGATAGTCCAGCCTGCGTTAATCACCGCTCTGCCGGATCCCGCGTTAAAAGTAAGAGTGAGGAAGCTGTTTGCGCCGATAGTTACAGGTGCAAACTGGGTACGGCGGAAGCCACCTCCGAGGTTTTGTGTCACACGTACCTGTTTGGAGCGAAGCAGAACTTTTTTACCTTTTAATACAGCCGCTTTCTTTCTGAGCAATGTTTTTTTTGCTACCATATAATCTCCTCCTTTTTCCAGTGATAGTTCATCATATGAAAGTGGTAGGATGTAAGCTTGGATGAATGAACCTCGCGATTAATCCAGATTTCACGAGAGTGCTATAAGGGATGATCAGAAATTTAAGCTTACCTATGTGTCTCTCTTACCAAAAGATAGGATTTGCTCCAACATTCAACCATATCCTTCCGGGATATGGTTTTTAGTTTACATAAGTAATTCTTTCATTTAACAGGGCAGGTACAGAACCCCGATATAATAAATCTCATGTAAGGACAAACCTGCATATATTGTGTCTCCATTAGATTCGTTAAGAATCCATTAGAGACAGAGGAGAGAAAAAATATGTTAAACCGGAAGCTTCCCCACAGGTTTAAGGCTTTATTGAACAGAGCAACACTGTTCCTTCTATTCATTAGCATTCTCGCAAGCACCCTTCAACCGGCAGGGCTTATTTTAGCTGACACTCCCCATCCGGACACTTTGGTCATCGAAGATTTCGAGCATAACCTAAGTGATAATGTGCTGGTGCAAAAAAGGAACTTTTCCGGCGCGATGAGCCTGGAGTCGGACCCACGGCATGTCCGTTCCGGCCTGAATTCCGTCCGGATGGATTATGATTACATTGGAATTAAAGAGAACCCTTCCTATATCTATGTAGGTCCGGCAGCTCCGCTTACGCTCACCGGTATCCCTCAAAAGATCGGAATGTGGGTCTATGGAAACAACGACGGGCATCTCATTTTCAGCAAATTCAGAGACGGCAACGGAAAATCCTTTGAAGTGGAATATCTGGACCCTGACGTGGGTGTGAACTGGACAGGCTGGAAATACATCGAGGGTGAAATCCCTCAGGATAAAGTTGGTCCTATCAAGCTGGAAATCTATATGCGGATTGAACAATCCGTGATGGACAAAAAAAATAAAGGCACCGTCTGGGTGGATGACATCCGCCTGGTCTATGAACAGGACCCTAGTGAGGATATGGGCGTCCCTTCACTGGAAATGATGTCTCCGGGCAATGAAGCCCAGATTGATACCCAATCGCCACATATTCAGCTGCTCGCTGCAGATACGCAATCAGGTATTGATCCCGGTTCCGTACAATTAAGTCTGAATGGCCACCCTGTAGAACCTAAGTATGAAGCAGCGACCGGCCTCATTTCCTATCAACCCTCTGCTGCCCTGGCAGGAGGATATCACACCGTTCAGGCCGCTGTGTATGACATGTCCGGGAATCCTGCCGGAAGAAGCAGCACCTTTTTCATCCGTGAAGGCATCCGGTATCAGCTGGAAGGCCCTTCGGAGGTCATCAGTAATACAACTTTCCAATTAAAGCTTCAGGTTAAAGCTGCTGCTGACTTAAAAGATGCCTACGCCCAGCTTAACTATGATCCGCAAACCCTGGAAATAACCTCGGCAGACCCTGCCGTCGATCCATCTCTGGTTGCCCAAAATGAAATTGACCCTGTACAAGGGCAATATCAAATCAAGCTTGCCGGATTGGGCAATGATTCATTGCCGGACGATGGCACCCTTGTACAGCTGAATATGACGGTAAAACCCAGCGCCAAGATGGAACGCGGCGAGCTGTTCAAATCCATTACCATGAGCGACGGCAGCTTCCGGATGTCGGCAGGAGAAGCAGTGTATGCGCTGGCGCCTCCACATCCATACAAGATTGGTTTTCCTTACGTTCTTTCTATAAAAGGAAGCTCTCTTCATACACCAAGCACCTTGCGGGTTACGGATGCTGCCGGAACACCAGTGGAGGGCGTTTCCGTTACTCTCCCTAATCCGCTTCAACCACAGTATTATGCCAAGGTAAAAACCGCTCAGACTCCGGTATACACCAATGCCGACTCGTCTTCGGTATTGCTCTCTTCCGCTGTACAAGGCGAGCAGTTTTTATCTAACGGAGTCATCAGCGGCGAATATACAGCAGTCTATTTACCCGACGGCAAAACCGTGGGCTGGATCGCTAGCGCTGAGCTTGAGACCGGACTTTTGACCGAAGGCTGGGGACTAACCGATGCCAACGGTGAGATCCGAACACCTTTGACGACGCTGGCCTTAACAAGTCTGGATCTTCAGGCAGTGAACGGGGATAAGGTCAGCAAAGTGTTCACACTTAATGTAGTACCACAGCTTGGCGCCGATAAGCCGGAGTATGTGCGAACTTTTGTAACCGAAGATATGAAAAGCACCCTAAGCATCGTTTGGAGAACCGCTCCCCGTGTGGAGCAAGGGGTTATACAATATGTACAAGCCAGTGATTTCGCCGGTTTCGATCAGCCTAATATTCAGGAGCAGGCTGCTGAACCGGAGCTTCTAATGGCTCCTGACCGTGTGGGGGAAACGTTGTTCCACAAAGGCAAATTGTTGAACTTATTGCCGGGAACGGAATACCGTTACCGTGTCGGCAGCCCGGACCATTGGAGCGAAACGTTTACCTTCCGGACAGAAGCAACAGCTCCGGATGCCTTCTCCTTTTTGTTCGTGACCGATTCCCACACCAATAATGAAGAAGCGTTCCATATTCATCAGAATTTGATGAGCAATGCTTTTGCCAAGTATCCGGACGCCCGTTTTGTTATGCACGGTGGCGACATCGTCGATGACGGCGGCAAAATGATGGAATGGGAACAGGATATGAAGGCTGCACAGTTATACAGCGGCAACGTACCATCCGCCTACACTATAGGCAATCATGATGTTAAGAATGGCGGGAAGCAAGTATTTACAACAGCCCTGGGCCTGCCGGGCAATGGAATGAAAGATCAGGAGTACTTAACTTATTCCTACGATTATGAAGATACTCATTTTGTTGTCTTGAACTCTGAAGCAGATGAAGTGGATATGCAAAAACAAGCGGTGTGGCTGCGGGACAACTTAGAAGCCAGCACCAAAAAATGGAAAGTAGCCATGTTCCACCGGCCTGCTTATCATACCGAAGATGGGCGTGGCCCCGAGCTGGTTAGCCATTACTTGGCCCCTGTTCTGGAAGAGCTTGGCGTAGATCTGGTACTGGTTGGACATGATCATGCACTCGCATGGACGTATCCTATGAAGAAGGGTCAGCCGCTGAAGGATGGCAGTCCAGGAACGGTCTATCTGGCAGGGGGATCTTCCGGCTGGAAGTTCTATGATGCGGTCAAACACGATTACTTGAACTATCTGTACGATGACAATTTCCCGGTGTATTCCGCTATAAACATCAACAAGGACCGGATTCTGATTGAAGCCATTAAATCGGATGGCCAAATGCTGCAAGCCTTAACCATTACCAAACCTAAAGCTTTGGAACCGGATCCTGAACCGACTCCCGGGACAAGTCCTAGCCCAACTCCTGGCACAAGTCCAAGTCCGGCTCCTAGCGTAAGTCCAAGTCCGGTAGCCAGTCCATCGCCTAGCCCAATGCCTAGCTCGAATCCCGGCGTTGGAACAGGCTATAATCCAAGCCCTTCAGCAAGCTCAGGGCCAACGGCAACACCTTCAGCAGCTCCAACCAATCCTCCTGCGCCTGTGGACAAGCCACAACCTGCCCTATTTATTGGCGGAGTGAAGACGGAAGCCTTGAAGGATGCATTTAAGATTAGGCTTGCGGAGGATAATCAACCCCCGGCTTCAGCAGCTTTTACTGACATTGCTGATCTGTGGAGCAGCCGGACGATATCGATCTTCCTTCAACTACAAGTCATCAACGGTTACGGGGACGGTACATTTAGACCGAACCACAAGATCACCCGTGGTGAATTTGCCCAGGTCGTTACTAAGGTATTTGGCCTGACGGCAACAGATTCCCCGGTTGATCTCTTAAAAGATACCGAAGCCCATTGGGCTAAAGAGGCCATTGCTATACTGTCTTCTAACGGGATCATCTCCGGATATCCGGATGGAACCTTTAAGCCTGACCGGGAAATCAGCCGCGCCGAAATCGTTCTGATTCTTTCCAGAATCGTCAATTTCGATAACGCCCCTGCTCTGGAAAGTAAGGTTGTCTTCAGTGATACCGTAAACTCCCGGAACAAGGAGCTGATTGCCAAGGCCGCCCAAATGGGCCTGATACAAGGTCAGGGCAATGGCAAATTTGCTCCCGAACAGGCAGCGACCCGGGCCGAAGCCTTAACGATCCTGATGAACGCCCTTTGTTTGGACCCGGAATTAAAGACTTTATTGAGTCAATTCCCAAATCAACAATAAATGAAAACAGCTATATAGATTGAACTTTTAATTTTTAAATTTAGGATTGGATTGTGACTACGGCGAATGTTTGGACTTCCGGCCGCTGTTGTCTACAGATTTCTTTATTTATACCGCTCTACACGGTTGAAATCTGCAGACAAAGGCGGTCGCTTCCGCTCCTTCAGTTCCAAAATCCCCCTCCGTCACTGTTCCTATATTCTTATATTTTCAGGTTCAATCTATATAGTCTCAAACCGTAAACAAGCAGCGAGTCCCCGGTTATAGGAGACTTGCTGCTTGTTGTTTTGGTTCAATCAGCTTGCTTAAGTAACTAAGGGCAAGCAAAAGCGATCTGACTTCTGACAGCGCAAATAGTGCGTGTACATTCTCTTGTAAGAATTGCTTCTGCTCGAATAATGGAGAGGACGGACTGACCCGCGGAAAAGCGGCAGCGGTCGCCTTTGTGTCCGGATTTTCACCGCTAAGGAGGATAAAAAAATCTGAATACAAGAGCGATTGGAACAACGATCCGTTCGCGGAGCGTGCATATTTTGGAGGCGTATTGACCGGGGGGGCTGATGACTAGCATCATTGTGCTGCTTAGCGTGCTTGTCCTAGGAATAGAGCAAACCGAAAACAGCACCTTTCCTGCCTTCGCATTGGCCAAATCCATTAATGTCGGCAATTTTCTGCAACGCGTGGAAGGCATATTGATCACTATTTGGATACTCACATTTTTCATCAAGATCTCACTGCTGTTTCTTTCTATTCTAAAAGGGACACAAACTGTAGCATCGGCTGGTTCAGAACCAGGTTCAAGCAGGCAAGCTAAAGCGCCAACGCTTCTTCTGTAATCCGTTTGATATCCACGGAAGAAATCGTCTCTTCATTCACCATATCGGGCAAAATCTGTTCCAAAAAGTACTCTACGCATTTTAAATTAATGTTTTTGATTTTTACCAGGGCATTGCGGTACATCACCACAAACTCCCTTTCGGAGTTTCCTTTTTGCAGCTCGGAGAATGCTTCATAGACCTGGTCCATTTTATCGGCAACCTCCAGAATCAGGCCTTCGATAGAATCATCCTTGCCTTCGCGCAGCTGGTTGTGGAAGATCCCCTTGAACTCCTCGGGAATATGCTCTTCTATGAAGTGATTTACCATGCCTTCCTCGACCTGTTGGATTAATACCCGCAGCTCCGGCGAGGAGTGTTTGACCGGTGTCTTGATGTCTCCAATAAAAATTTCGCCGTAATCATGACTGCTCGTGATCTCGTAAAGCTTTTTCCAATCGATGACCACGCCCCCATGCTTCTCTTCAATATCGGCCAGGGTCTTGGCGTATTGCACTACTTTCCAGGAGTGGGCTGCTACCGTGTGCACTTCGAATTTGAACTTTCCCGGGCAACGAAAAATTCTTTCAAGCTCATTCAGAGACCGAAAATACGTGTGGATTCCCATCAATCAGCCATCCTTTGTTATATATTTAGAGGTTGCCCAGGTCAAAATGGACTTCCTCACAGTATAGGCGGTCAGTGTTAAGCGAGGATTAACGCGCTGTCATCCCCTTAAGAAGTTTGATAGAATATGATCTAAGCCGGCAGCAAGCCGAACATTCATGTGAAGGGGGACAAAAGGAATGAATAAACGATTACAAAACGGAGAGGCCGAAGCCGTGATCAGTACGCTTGGAGCGGAGCTCGTCAGTTTCCGAAGAAAGGATACCGGTGCCGAATACATATGGAGCGGGGATGCCGCTTATTGGACAGGCCGTTCTCCGGTGCTGTTCCCCATCATTGGCGCAGCGAAGAACGGGGAGATCAAGGTGGACGGCCAAGCCTATACGATCGGCAATCACGGTTTCGCCAGACGTTGCGAATTTACACTGGTCGAAGAAAGCGACACCACCGCAGTCTTCCTGCTGTCCCATAGTGAGAGCACCTTGGACAGTTATCCCTTTAAGTTCAACCTCTATATTACTTATACCTTAAACGGCAATCAGTTGGAGCTCGGATATCGGGTGGACAATATCGATGAGCAGGACATCTTCTTCCAGCTAGGCACTCACCCGGCTTTTAACTGCCCGTTTGCCGGAGAAGGGAGCCTGGCTGATTATTTCCTGGAGTTTGACGAGCCGGAGCATTTGGAACGGCTGTTTCTGAATGCCTCAGGTCTGCTGATCAGCGGCAAATCAGAGTCTGTTCTCCATGAGGAGCAGCAAGCTATCCTGCCGCTGAACCATGAAATGTTCTATGATGGCGCATTAATCTTCAGAGAGGTAAATTCCCGGCAGATCACACTGAAGAGCAAACTTTCCGCCACAAGTGTAGTGGTGTCCTATCAGGGATTCCCTGATCTTGGCATCTGGCAGCCCAAGGATGCTCCGTTTGTATGTATTGAACCTTGGCATGGAGTAGCGGATAGCGAACACTTTGAAGGTGAACTTCAGGATAAAGAAGGGATTATCCGTCTTACGCAAGGTGCCGATTTCACCAGCTCCCTGACGATTGAAATCCGCTGAGTGGTACAACAAAAAAGGCCGCAGTTTCACCTGTCCGGTGCTGCGGCCCTCCTTCCAAAAACAACGGGAAACCGCTGCTTCAGTCCTGATCCTTCTTGATCACAATCTCCGATCTGGGCGCTTCGGCTAAAGCTTCAGCGGATGGAGTAATATCTTTGGCGGATTCAGGAGCTGCCTCATTCGCATCGCCAAGCTCCGATATTTTCCACTGGTTCGCATGGATCTCCGCCTTTAGCCCGAGAATGTGGTTTACATGGTTCTCGAACTGGGCCGGAGGCAGCGGCTCTGCTCCCGAGACAGCAGCTTCGAACAACAGCTTGCCCATCGTCTGATATTCCTGGTCGATTTCTTGTTGCTTGTTGTGATTCTGCAATTTCAGCCGGTTAATCTCGACCATGGTCTTGGCTTTGTTCCCCGCCTCCGCCACGCCGGCTTTAAACTTGTCCAGAAAGCTCATGTGTGGGCTCCTCCATTCTTGTGACAGCATGCCTTCTCCTTATCTTCGCCAACCCCTGAGAAATCCCTTCAAATTCAAGCCGATTTCATAGAGTACCTGCAGAATCAGCGGAACCATAGAGCCGGAACCGGCAGCAGCACCGTTAAACCATAAAACAGGACGTTATTCCGGTGTCTGACCGAACCAACGTCCCGCTTCATTATATGTCCGTCCCCCGCAGATCTGCTGCGGCCATCTACTTCTGTAGTTCTTCCTCCGTCCAGTGCAGCTGAACTCCCCGATCCAACAGCTGCTGCTGATAAGCTTTGCGATGAGCTGCCGATTCCTGAACCTCACGGGGGCTAAGCGCATGTTTCACTGCATAGGAAGCCAAAACCCCGGCGGCTTCTCCAATATTCCATTCGGTCGGATGCAGACGGTAGCATCCGTTCGCAATCTGGGTCATGGATATGTTTTTACAGGCCGGGAGCAGGTTCCGGATTCGTACAGGAATCAGAGCTCCCAGCGGAATTTCATAAGGATGATTAGGGATGTAGAAGGTCCGCTGGGTTACGGTTGTCGGATGAAGATCCAGATGATAACTTCCCACGCCTACGCTGTCTTCATAACGCTTTAATCCCTTGCCGCCACGCAGTTCCTGGCTCACATCAAATTCGGTGATTGTATACAGTCCGCAGATGCGCCGCGATTCCCGGATATAGGGAGCTTTTGCCAGTCCATCTGCGGTACCGAGCACATCCCCGCGTAGTCTCACGCCCGGATAACCCTGCCCGCCCTCCAGGCGCGGGGCCTCGGTCTGCAGCCAATACACCAGCGACAAAGTCAGCTGTCTGGCCCCTTCCAGATGCATTTTCCGCTCTTCCGGCGAGACACCGATCAATGGACCTGCATAATAATCGTTCAGAGCCCAATTCAGCAAGGTCACTTCCCCTTCGTTAAGCGGCTCTGACCATATCGAGGGATCAACGATCCGGCGGTAATCCCACAGCGACACAATCCCCTGGTCATTTTGAAACATGGTGAACTGCTTCAGCTTGGTCGTATCTGCGGCGTCAGAAGCATACCAGCTGAGAATGGGATATGTCGAGAACGACGGAACATAGCGGAGCCAATGCTCATAATCCCGGGGACGCTCAATGGTAAAATCCCCGCCCGGCACATAATCCACGGCCGCCACATGTGTGATGGACTGCATATCGAGCGGGTCCGCTTCCTCCAGGGCATGCGGCTCGCCAGTCTCCCGCCGGGATTCGGCGCCGCTGACATGCTCTGCCCCGGCAAGCGGCAGCAAATCGCCACATTCGGTCGCATCCAGATAATAAGCACCCCGCAGCCGGATTTCCGCTCCGCTTTCTTGCTGCAGTACGGTTACAGAGACGATCACATCGCCGTCTGTTTCCGCACGGACCGGCACTGTATGATAGAGCACCTCGATGCGTCCCGTGTTTATATACGGTGCCAGCATTTCATGAAGAACAGCAAGCGCCACCTTCGGTTCATGGGCCAGCCTGCTGACCCAGCCATTCCCCGGGTTCAGCAGGGGATCCTGGGCTGCAGCCTCCGTAAGCGGATAATTCCGTTTATAATAGTCCCTCACTCTGCTGCGAAATTCACGGTAGGAGGCCGTACTGCCGGACTCCTCAATCCAGCGGTGCTCATCGGGGGGAACCGCCTGCGAAGTAAGCTGCCCCCCAAGCCAGTCCGTCTCCTCCGTGAGTATTACGCGTTGCCCCGATTTGGCTGCTGCCAGCGCTGCCGCTGTCCCGCCGAGTCCGCCGCCGATGATAATAACATCACTCTCTTTGTCCTGTACCCACACCATACTGCAAATCCTCCTTGTGACTGCCAGAATGATTAACGTATCCGGTTCTCCGAAAGACGATCCAGCACAAGCTTGGCAACCCCAAAGCAGCCGGCCCGGTTCCCAAGCTCCGCCGCCACCACCGCTGCTGCGCCCAGTTTGTTTAACAAAAGCGGCCACCAGGTGGCCTGATCGTGGATGACTCCCCCGCCGATAATGATCAACTCCGGATCGACTGCCACGGCGATATTGTCTGCCACAAGCGCCACAGCCGAAGTGTACCGCTCCAGCACCTCTACAGCTGCCGCCTCTCCCTTGTCTGCTTCAGCCATAAGTTCTCTGCCATGCCCATAAGCTCTGCCCGTCAGCTCGTGACCCAGTCGCACCAGCGCGGTGCCTGAAATATATTGCTCCACACAACCCCGTTTGCCGCAATTGCATAGCCGTCCTCCCGGAACCAGCACGCTGTGTCCCCACTCGCCGCCGCTCCAGCGGGCTCCGCGTACCAGTCTGCCCGCAGTCATATAGGCACCGCCAACCCCGGTGCCCAGCGTCAGCATGACCAGATCGTCTTTACCGCGCCCTGCTCCAAGCCAAACCTCGCCCAACAGCGCCGCATTGGCATCATTCTCGGCAGCAGCGGGCAGCCCGAACTCGCTGGCTGCCCACGCCGTGAGCGGCATCCCCTGCCAGCCGGGCAGGTTGCCGGTGGCGTATACCACTTCCCCCGTCTCCGCATTCACCCTGCCTGCAGAAGCGATGCCGATCGCTTGGGCTTCCGGGACCTGAACCATCAGTTCATCAATAAGCTCCCGCAGTTTGGCAAGGATTGCCTCCCGGCCCAGCCTGGCATCTGTAGCACGTGCCGCCTCCGCCAGAACCCTTCCATCTTCCCGGACGCCCAGCCCCTTGATCCCCGTGCCTCCGATATCCACACCGATGACTTGCCGCACCGCATCCGCACCCCCGCTTCCCCTTTATTCGTCCGGACTGCTCCGATACAGCTGATCAGTCACACTTCTCAATAAATACGGTCAATGACGGCCCGCGCCGTCAACTCCTTCATCTTTTTCGTCTCTTCGGCATGCCTGCGCGCCAGCCCTTCACACAGCAGATCGATAATGAACAGCTGAGAGATCTTGGCGCCCAGAGAACCGCCTTCCAGCGGCGATTCCTTCCCCGCAGTCAGCAGCACAATATCCGCGAGGGAGGCAATCGGAGATTTGGCGTAGTTCGTCATGGCAATGACCTTCGCGCCGTTCTGCTTCGCTTTCATCAGCATATCGTTTGTGTCCAGCGTACTGCCGGATACACTGATGCCAAAAGCGACATCGCCTTCGCCCATGGTTACCGCCAGCATCGACTGGATATGGCTGTCGGCAATCGCCTCCACACGCCGGCCAATCCGCAGGAAACGGTTCTTCGCATCCAGGGCGGTGATGCCCGAGGATCCCACACCAAAGAATTGCACATGCCTGGCCCCGTCGATGCAGTCCACTGCCTGCTCCAGCTGTTCGCGGTCCAGCATCCCCAGGCTGGACTGGAGCACACCTGTCATGGAAGCGTACAAGTGGGTGGCATAGTCGCCTTCCCCCTCACCGCCTTCTTGCTGGGCCTGCTGCCGTTTCGGCAGCCCCTGGGCCAGCATCAGCTTGAAATCCTGGTATCCTTTGAAGCCGATTTTGCGGCAGAAGCGCATCACCGTCGTCTCCCCGGTACCGGCAAAGTCAGCCAGTTCAGTTACCGACAAATAGATCAGATTATCAGGGTGGGCAAGCACACACTTGGCCACCTTCTGCTCCGATTTGGTCATGGAAGGATAGTAGGTATTAATTCGGTCGTTCATTTCCATTGTTTCTCATCCTCACTTTTCTCGTCACTGCCGCGAACCGTTCCGTAATGAGCTGCGGCCTTGTTATAGCGGAGCCCACTACAACCGCATAAGCTCCCAAATCCAGCGCGGCTTCAACCTCCGCAGGCTGACTGATTCTGCCTTCGGCGATCACCGGAATGGATAAACGCTCCGCTGCGGCTTGCAGCAGTTCCAAATCCGGTCCTTCCTGCTTAACAGAATACGCCGTATAACCCGACAGGGTAGTTGAGACACAGCTGACACCGAGTGACTCCGCATATACAGCTTCCTCCAGAATCGAGATGTCTGCCATCGAGCTGACACCTGCCTGCTTCAGATAGGCGGTGATTTGCTCCAGCGTGCAATGCTCCGGCCGGATCTGCCGGGTAGCATCAAAAGCAATCATATCCGCCCCGGCCTCCAGCAGCTCATCAATTTCCCGGAGCGTCGGTGTAATATAGACCTCCGATCCCGGATAATCTCGTTTCACAATCCCGATGACCGGCAGCGCAACCGCTTGTTTGATCGCCCGGGCATCAGCCGCTCCGTTCGCGCGGATGCCAACAGCCCCGCCTTCCTCCGCAGCCGCCGCCATCCGCGCCATGATGTCGGCCCCGTGCAGCGGCTCACCCGGAAGCGCCTGGCAGGAGACAATCAGTCCCCCATGGATTCTCTCCAAAATAGTTGCAGTCAGGGTCCCCACCCTCTCTCTCCTATATTCTACTCTACTCTTCCACTGCCGGAGGCCTCAAACCGTACCGACAGTCCCACCTCAAACATCCGGTTCCACGGCATATAACAATCGGTGATGATGACTGCTCCAGCCGCTGTATCAATCCGCTGGGCCAGTTCCTCGCGCAGCCGTTCCTCCACGCGGGCTGCAACCGTACCGCGAGGCCCATCCAGCAGGTATTTGCCGTAGCCCATCTCCTGCACAGGCCCCTCGCTGAGTTCCCCCCGCACCACCGAGCAATAGCAGACATCCTCGGCATAACGCAAAGCGAGGAAATCCAGATGCTCCTGCGAACGGCCGTAATGGAGGTAGATCATCGCCTGCGCAATTACAGTTCCCAGCGAATTGGAGCTGGTATTCCAGCCCGCATATCCGGCAAGTTCGAACAACAGGCCTTTGCGGCGCAGCATTTTGACCAGCTTCCGGTCGCCTCCATTGGCGTATCCGACATCCGCGACAGCGACCGGCTTCCCCTTACTCCGCAAGAGGTAGTCTCCGTATTCTACCAGCTCCATCACATTGCGGTACACATCATAGCTATGACAGGAATGTTGCTGCGACACCGCCTCCATCATCGTCTCTCCCGGCGTGTTGACCAGCAGCACGAGATCCGCTTCCTCCGTACTTGAAGCAAGCAGTCCGCCTGCGGCCATAATCTGATATTTCAGTGTCTCATAGAAGAAGCGGTCTTCGAACAGCGGTATAACGAAAGCGCCTTGCACCGAAGACAGACGCGGATAGATAAGCGGCACCCGGCCTGCGGCCTTGTTCATCATCCGTGTGAGCAGCACGCAGCCCACCTCATCCGCTCCGGGATACATATAGACGTTAAGCTCCAGGTCAAGCTCTGAAATCCTTGAACGGATCTTCTCCTGGTCTTTGGCGGTATGCCCGTATGGGGCCGAGTCATCCTGCGGAACAATCATGAACTCGATGATCCCTTCCTCCACCAGCGCCAGCACCTGCCTGCTCGCTTCAATATTTACCGCCCGCCGGCCCAGATAATCCTCCAGCACATTCCCGGGGAGCCGGATATCAATCTCGGCCAACTCGCGGATTTCTTCTTCTGTTGCTATGCCCAGCTCCAGACGGTGACCGATGAAGCCTGTGCGGAAGATCTCCCGCCCCCAGTCGGCATAATAATCCGGCTCTTCATCCGACAGGGAGTACTGCGGGCAGCGCATGATCAACTGAAATGCATAAAGGGTAAGCGCCGGATACCGCTGTTTGATTCCGCGCAGCCGGTTCAGCCTTGCCGTCAGTTCCTCCGGCTGCAGTTCATGCAGCCGCGAGGGGATAATCCCGCCATACAGCAAGGTATCCAGCGCAACTACCGCCCCATCCGCCTCCGCACAGCTTTCTTCGAACCAGGCCCATAACTTCTCCACATCGGCTGGACGTTTCTTGAGCCCCATAATCTCCATCGGGGGACGATTGACTTCGAACTCTGTTCCACGCGCCAGCAAATACGGGAACTCGTAATTGCAGGGCCGTTCATCCAGCGGAACAAATGCAATGCTGTGGTGCTTTGACATAGGGACATCATCCTTTCTCCTCTATAATCAATGCCGAGTATAATCAATGCCGAGGCTCTCCTAACCTTTGATGGCTCCAGCAATCCCTTCCATATAATATTTCTGCGTGAACAGGAACACGATGATAATCGGCAGCACCGAGATCATCGTCCCGGCGGCAATCCAGCCGAAGTTATACGAGAACTGGCCGTTCAGATAGGTCAGGGCTGCTGCAAGCGGATATTTCTGCGGATCTTCCAGCACCACAATCGGCCACAGGAAGTTATTCCAGAACGCCATCACTTCAAGAAGCCCAATGACTGCGATCCCCGGTTTGACCAGGGGCATGACGAGCTGCAGAAAAATCCGGAGTTCAGAGGCCCCGTCCATTTTGCCCGAATCCCGGATATCTGCCGGAACCCCCAGAAAAGTCTGCCGCATCAGAAAAATATTGAATACCGATACCGCAGCCGGCAGCACAACCCCGAGAAATGTATTGCCCAGATGCAGCGATTGTATCGTCAGATAATGGACAATCATAGCCGTAGCCGACGGGATAATCATCGTGGAAATCAACAGGGTGAAGACCAGATTACGGCCTTTGAACCGGAAGGTCGCCAGCGGATAGGCGGTCAGCGAAGACAACAAAATGTTGAATACAACCCCCAGCAGCGTAATCACTACGGTGTTCCAAATATAACGCGGGAACTCCATGAACTCCCACACCTGCACATAGTTGTCGAAGCCGATGAAGGTCGGCAGAATGGCCGGCGGGCTCGCGAACACATTCCTACCGGGCATCAGTGATACGCTGAGTAGCCAGAGGAACGGCCCCATCATGAACAGGGCGAGTAGGATCAGCAGCAGGTAGATGATGAAATAACGTTGTCCTTTTGCCATCAATACGAATTCACCCCGCCTTTCCTGTTGAGCCGGAACACCAGCACGCTGAGAGCCCCCACCAGCACACTTACGATCAGTCCCAGCGCGGAGGCATACCCGAAGTTGAACTGCTCCAGGCCTTTTTGAAAAATATAGACGCTGGACGTCAGGGTGGACGTTCCCGGTCCGCCTTTGGTCAGAATGTAGACTTCGTCGAACACCCGGATGGCCCCCATGACCGAGATCAGCGTACAAAAAAGAATATGCGGCCGCAGCAGCGGTATCGTCACATTGACAATCAGCCTCAGCGGCCCCGCCCCGTCAACCCGGGCTGCTTCATACAGATCCGCAGGAATGCCCTGCAGTCCTGCAAGATAAAGCATCATGTAGTAGCCGAGGCCCTTCCACATGGTAATAAACATCAGAACATACAGCGCGGTGCTGCTCGTTGACAGCCAGGATACCTGTTCACTGAGAATTCCCGCCTGCATCAGAAGATAATTCACCACCCCGTTATTCCCGAGGAGCCAGCTCCAGATGAGCGCAACAGCAACCATCGAGGTCACAACCGGAATATAGTAAGCGGCCCGGAACATTTTGACACCCGGAATCCGGCTGTTGACCAGAATCGCCATTAATATCGAGAGGATTTGAATCACCGGCACGATAAGCACATACACCAGCGAGTTCCACAGTGAAATGAGGAAATTATGATCCTGAAAGGCCCGGGTGAAGTTGTCGAGACCCACGTATTTCGTTTCCGCAATTACAGAATAATCGGTTAAGGAAAGCGGTATTCCGTAAATCATCGGCCAAAAGGTAAAAAGAGCAAGAAACAGCAAGCCCGGCGCCATAAACGCCCAAGCGGTAAAAGACTCCGAACGCATCGCCTTGTTCACTCTCTCACGCCTCCCTTTCATCCAAGATCGAGGGGGAAGCTCCCCCTCCTCAAGCTGCCCTTCGCTATTAAGAACCTTGGCTCAGAATGTTGTTCACTTCCTTCTCCACAGCGTTCAGCGTCTCCTTAATATCTGCTCCGTTCATCAAAATTTCCTGCAGGCCCCGCGCCAGCGCAGAGTTGATGTCTGCTGCACTCGGCACCCCGACCATATAGTCCGTTGCTTTGTCGAGACTTTGGGAAGAAGCTACCTTGGCTTCGGCTTCCAGCGAGCCGTCAGATTCCGTGAAGAACGGATCAGCAATGGACGCTTTGCTGGAAGGAAGCGTGTTCGCTACCTTGGAGAAGGCAGTCTGATTCTCCGCATTGGTGATAAAGGCGGCGAATTCCACAGCCTGTTCAGGGTTCTTGGACTTTTCCGGCACGACCAGGTTCATCGAGTTGGACAAACGCAGATTCGCTTTGCCTGTCGGCAGCGGCACGGCAATTGTATTTGCATAGACATCGGGCGCGGAGGTTTTGATGAAATTGATAAAGGTTGGACCGGACAGCTGGAACGCGACCTGCTCCCCGGAGAAATACTGAATCTGCTTGCTGAAATCCGCATCCTCCTTGAGCACCACGCCCTCTTTCATCAAATCGCGCATTTGGGAGATCATGGCTTCGGCTTCAGGCGTATTGAAGGCCGCTGCTGTTTTGTCCCCGTTCAGGATTGGGATGCCGTCGATAGGAAACAGCTTGGAGACGAGCTGCTGCGCATATCCGGCAACTCCGGCCTTGTCATGTACCTGGCGGGCCCATTCGACCAGCTCCTCACGGGTTTGCGGGGGATTCGCCGGGTCCAGTCCTGCCTTTTCTACCAGCTTTTTATTCATGAACAGGACTTCTGTTCCTGTATACCAGGGGAGGGCGTATGCTTTATCTTCAAATACCGTGGAATTATAGATACCGTCAAAATAGCTTTTGGCCTGTTCATCTGTCAGATAATCTGCCAGATTAAGCAAAGCGCCTTTGCTGCCGAGCTGACTGGCGAATTCGGTGTTGAGATTGACCACATCGGGGCTTTTGCCGCTGGCTGTACTCGTCAGCAGCCGCTGAGAGATGGCATCGTAGGGATAATCCTTCCATTCAACCGTTACACCCGGATGGCTGCTCTCATACTTCGCGATTAAATCATTGAAATAATCATTAAAGGTAGGCTGAAGAGCAATCGTCCAAAATTCCAGAGTGACCGGCTCGGCTTGGGCTGCAGCTGTCGCTTCCGTCCCCGCTGCCCCGGCGCCTTCCGTAACGGCAGGTTCAACCGTGTTCCCGTTTCCTCCGCAGGCGGCAAGCAGAATCGACATCATCAGCGTGAACAGCAATGACAGCATGAATCCCTTTCTGTTGGTTCTCACACATAATTCCCCCTCAGTAGTAGAGTAAGATAGGAGCTTGCCTGATGTTATATTTGCTACCCCAGGCTCCCTCTTTCAAGAGGAGTATAGCAGATTATGGAATAGTAATGAAGTATTTTTCCTAAAATAAAATAAAAAAAGAAATAATTTTTCTTTTTAAGTCTAACACGATTCTAGTAAAAAAAGGCTCCCCGCCTCAACAGCCGGGAAACCTCCATTTATATTGCTTCTATTGTTCGGCCAACAGGCCAATCTCCTCTGCGCTTAATGTTTTGTTATGGATCCATAGCTCATCTATCATTCCTTTATAGGGAGTATCCCAGTAATTCACCCCCAGTCCGAAAACGCTATGCTTATCTTTAAAAATATCCGGAAATCCGCTGCCGGAGTATTCCAGCTTCCCGTTCACATACACTTTTGCCGTACCATGATCGACTGTAAAAGCAATATGCGACCACTTCCCCGCTTCCAGCGTTAATTCTGTCGAAGCATCGAACCAGTTCGTGCCGGACCAGAGCATCGTATGCTCCGTGCCGCCCAGCGGCAGGAAGCTGATCCAGCGGTCCGTGGCCGCCGCTCCAAAAAAGGCCGGCGTATATTGGGTCAGCGCCTCCGGATTCAGCCACATCGAGACTGAATAGACCCCGCTGTCCAGCAAACCGTCCGGCAGACGGATACCGGTTGCTCCATCCAAAACCGCCGCCTGTCCGGCAATGCCTTCGCTATAGGTGACCCTTCCCACGGTAGCGCTATCCAGTCTGCTGCCGGTGACCGTTCCTTCGGGTTGTCTGCCGAGCTGATCTGCCAGACTTCCGTCAAAAGCATAATGCGCCACGAGTCCATCGCTCACCCGAACCGTGTAGCTTGCCGTCGCCCCGCCGCCATCCGCCGCGGTTGCTGTAATCACTGCGGTGCCCGGAGCTGCACCGGTCACTTCCCCGGTGGCCGCGTCCACAGCCGCAATCGACGGATCACTGGAATGCCAGACCAGAGCCTTGTTGCCTGCATTGCGGGGCAGGATATCAAGTACCGGGGTATACATTGTTCCGGCTGCTATCTGTTGTACTGCCCTCTCGACCGCAATGCTGCTGACAGGGACATCCGGGTCCGGCTCTCCATTCACCAGCCAGCCGATCCGCTCAGGCGAAAGCGCCCGCTCATAAATGCGCAATCCGTCCAGCTTGCCTGCATACGGCGTATCCCAATAATTAACACCCAGACTAAAGACACTTTCCGGCCCCTGAAAGACATCGGTAAAGCCGGAGCCCTCGTATTTCTGTATGCCATTCACATAGACCTTCACCGTGCCCTGATCATAGGTGAATGCAACATGGCTCCACTTGCCTGGCTGGATCTGCTGGCCTGTATTTGCGCTATACCAGGCATTGCTGCCGAACCACAGCATTGATTCCGCCAGTGATGAGGTTCCGGCAGGCAGGAGGCTGATCCAGTTGTTCTGGGATTGTGCCCCGAAGAAAGCACTTGTATGGGCCGATAATTGCTCCGGATTCAGCCACATCGACACCGTATACGTATTTCCCGTAATAAGTCTGTCCGGCAGGCGCACGCCCGTCTCTCCATTGAAGCTGGCGGCTTGCCCCTCCGTTCCTTCGCCGTAAGTCATCGTGCCGCCGGGAGTGCCGAGCAGCTTCCCGGTCAGAGTGCCGGGGGCTGTACGGCCTGCTGATTCCTGCAAATCCCCTTCAAAATCATAAGCGGCCACAAGCCCATCCTCCAGCACATTGGCAGCTTGCTCGATTACAGTAACCCCGAAGACTTTGGATGCGGACGCGCCTGCAAGCGTAACCGTTGCCGTCAGTTCGGCTGTGCCGTCCCCGCTGCCCGCTTCAGGGCGGTTCACCTTCCCGGCGGAAGTAACTACCGCCTCGTTGGATGAGGCCCAGGAGATGACAGCTCCCTGTGCGGCGGTTCCCGGCAGGACCAGATTATCATATACCCGGCTGGTATCGCCCAGACTCAGCAGTTCGGCAGCATTCGTCACCAGCTGCTGGTCGCTGAGTGACTCGATTCGGCTGCCCCAGATGGCCGTACCCCCTTCAGACAATGCACTGAAGGTCATTACCCGGGCTTGTGCCGTGGCATCCCACTGGCGGAGGAATACGCCTTTATACGTATTTTGCACGCTTAAGCCATCTACGATCTCCTGGATATGCAGCTCCGCATTATAATCACCCTTCAGCTCCCAGGTGCCGCTTGCCCCACCGGTAAGTGTACCATCCTCCAGCAGCGTAACCTCTACCGTAGGTTTGATCTCGGAAGTGATGTCCTTCCCATGATTAATGAATTGGTAAGAACCTGCGATGTCGCCCGCTGTTACCGCGGCAATCGTCTCTCCCGCATAACGGTGCGGAGCCACTACCGGCCAGCCGTCCTCGTTCATGAACATTTGGTGGACTCTGACTTCATGCGCTTCGCCGCGAAGCGGGAACCGGCTGTGGAAGATATTGAACAGCTTGCCGTTCTCCGGCTCATAATACACGGAATTATGGCCTGCCGATACATATCCATAGACCGGAAAGTTTTTCTCGGCATTCAGATTGCTGAACCGGAAGTTTCCGAACAGCTTCACCCCGTAAGGCTCAATCGCAGCATCATCGAAAAAGGATCCGGCCGGGCCATGGGCGTTAATCATATCCTGTCCCTGCGCATCCACATATGGACCATCCGGGTTCAATGAGCGGGCTACCCGCATATTGTAGCCGCCCACGGCATCCAGACCACCGAAGGTCACATACAGATAATAGTAGCCAGTGACCGGATTATAGTTCACCGCCGGTGCTTCAATCCGGCTGTGATTCTGGCCCAGCAAATGTTTGCCGTTGCCTTGACCCTCAAGCGGGAAGCCGGTTACCGGGTCCATTTCCAGAATAAAGATCCCCCCGGAGTACGAACCGTACACCATCCACAGCTTGCCGTCTTTATCAAAAAAAGCATCCGGGTCCACCACATTCGGCTTCACCGTCGCATCGTAACCCGCATCCCCCGACTTCAGAAAAATCCCTAAGTCTTTATAGGAGCCTTCCACGTTATCCGCAACAGCGAGCCCCATCGCCGACAAAGGCTGGCTGCCTTCGCAGGCGTTGTAGTACATGTAGAATTTCCCGTCCGCCAACTGAATGACATCCGCAGCCCACAGCGTATCGGTCTTCGCCCAGGCCAAGGCCTCGGACAATTCGAGGGTCACATCGCTGTTCCCGCTTTTGAACAGCTTGTTATTAGGCGTCACCCCGGAGTCGATCAGTGTCCAGTTCATGAGATCCCGGGTTTTGGCCGCCCCCAGATGAGAGCCGAATACATAATAGGTGTCCTCGTCTTTGAGGATGGAGGGGTCATGAACCGACACATTCGTGAATACCGGTGTTGTTTCTGCCGGAACAGCAGTCGGCACTGTTGTCGGTACTGCTGTTGGTGATGGTGTAGGCGCTGCTGTCGGCATTGGCGTTGGCGCCGGAGTTGCCGTTGCCCCGCCGGCGGGCGGTGCCGTAGCCGATTCGCCACCTCCCCCGGGTGCTGTAAAGGAGGCCGCAGTTGCGGTTGCCGTGGCCGTTGGCGCTGCTGTTTCCCGGTCAATCCGCGAAGCATACTTCGGATCGTAAGACACCTGGCCCGCACCGGTAATCAATATCCGCCCGTTGCCCTGCACAATCAGCGCCTGGATCACGGCCTGTTGATCCACATGAAGGGCAGCCTTGTGGTGCAGCGTCATACGGGCAACGCTGCCTGCTACCAGATGGATGCCGGGTTCATTTGCCGCCCGGACCTCGACATCATCAAAAGTCCCGCTCAGCGTAACCTTTGCACCTGCGGGTATCGACTCTTCCAGAACAACCTGGCCAAAGCCGCCTCCGGTGAGCGCAGCATCTTCCGCAAGCTCAGCGCCGGAGTACAATTCCGTCCGTGGAATTCGGCTGCTTCCGGTTGCCAGCACACGCACCTTGCCGTTTTTTTTATTCACAACAAGACTGGCGGCTTCCGAATCATCCAGTACAATACTATTCTCGCCCCCACCCCAAGTTATGATCTTCCCTTGCACAATGACATTGCTCAGCCAATCCCTTCCGTCAAATACAGATTGCCTGCAATCCGTGTATTCTCAAGCACCACATTCTCCCGGTTAATAATGACATTTCCGGTTGCAGCCTTCGAATAGGTTCCCGCCTGCTGCAGAATCTCCCCGGATAGACGGCTCAGCAGCCGCAGCGCCTCTGCTCTTGTAATTTGCTTGGCGGGTTTAAAGGTGCCGTCATCGTAACCGCTTACAAAATTGTTGGTTGTTAATGCACTCACTGCCTCCCGGCTCCAGTCCGGCAATCCCGCCACATCCTTCAGCTTGTTGCTGCTCTCCGCAGAAGGGTCCAGCTGAAACAACCGGTTCACCATTACCGCCGCTTCCTGACGGGTAATCGGCTGTTCCGGACGGAGGGTTCCGTCGCTATAGCCTTGGATGTAACCTGCCGCCACCGCTTTTTGCACATCTGGATAATACTTGCCGTTCGCCGGAACATCCGTAAATTGCGTTCCGCTTAAGGTTTCAAAGTTGAAGACACGGTTGATCAAAGCCATCCATTCCCCGCGGCTGATGGATTGATCCGGTCTATAGATTCCTCCGCCATAGCCCTGAATCAATCCCTTGTCTGCCCAGGCCTGAAAATCCTGCTCCGCCCAGTGGCCCCTGTAATCAGCCGGCCCGGAACTGCCCGCTCCCGCTGCAGCTGATACCATCTGCGCCGGTACCAACAGCCCCACACTTAGCACAGCAGCCAGATACTTGTTCCATTTCTTCATTTGTTATCTTTGCCTCCCATTCCTCCAATGAAATAACAGCGCTTACACAAGGAAATTAAAAAATAGTAGACCGCAAACTTTATTTCATAAAAACATAAAACAATTAAGTGAAGTTCGGATCTAATTATCGTCTATATTGTAACGAGCTCCTCTGGAAACGTCAATATTAAATTTGAATTAATATGTATTGTTTTATATTTATATAAAATTAAATATCCTGACATCACAGCCTGCTGTGAAGGCATCGGATCAGTCCATCAGCCCAGCCGGCCTGCAGCTTATCCCAAGGCGTCCCCGCCTTATTGCCGACCCTCTCCCCGCCTAAGGTCTGGTTTATAAAACCGTCCCCAGCCCGTTTTGGCGGCCGTGAAAAGAACGTAGAATGAATTCATAACCAAACGGACATTACCAGAGAGGAAGAGATCAACTTATGAAAAAATTATTTCGTTCACGCAGTGACAAAAGAATCAGCGGATTATGCGGAGGTTTGGCCCAGTACCTGGGTATTGACGCTACGATCTTGCGTCTGGCTGCCCTGATTGCGACATTGTTCAGCTTCGGTACCATCATTCTTATTTATGTCATCGGAAGCATTATTGTCCCACTGGATAACTACAGCAGTTTTTCCGAGGACCCTCATTTTTACTAAGTCATAAATACCAACCCAAAACCAAACCCATAAAGAGGAGAGAATATCATGAGTATACTGCAAAGAATTGCTACGCTGACCAAAGCGGCCCTAAACGAAGGCTTAAACAAACTGGAGAACCCGGTGCTGCTCACCGGACAATATCTGCGCGACCTGGAGGATGAGATTGCTACAGCCGAACGCAACGAACATGATTTAAAGGTGGCCGGCAAAGTGCTGGAGCGCCGCAAGCAAGAGTACACCCTGCTGGCCGCACGCAGCGAAGAGGAAGCCGTAACAGCCATAGCACAAGGAAATGAGGAAGCTGCCCGCCTGGCCGTTTTGGCCAAGCTGCGGTATACCGAAAGTGCCCAGGAATGTGTAACCGGCCTGGAAGAGACCCGAATTTCCCTCGCGGCACTGGAAGCGAACATCCTCGCTGCCAAGGAAGAACGCACACGGCTCAAAGCCAAAAGAGCGGAGCTGGCTGCCCGTGCCCGCCAAGCTACGGAAGCCATCCATTCCGCTCCGCGCAGCTGCCACCGGGACTCCGGCCTGAATACCGGCAGCGCTTCGCGCGGTTTTGAGCGGATGGAGGACAAGATTACCGAGTGGGAAGTGCTGGCGGAACAATCGGGCCGCACAGCCGGGCCGGGAAGTTATTCCTCCATCGACCCTACTTTAAGCAAAGCGGTAGATTCCGAGCTGGAACGCCTGCGGACCCGCAAGGTTGACGGGAACAAATAAGCAAAGTAGCAAAGAAGCCAAAAAACCACGAAGCTCAACTTGAGCCTCGTGGTTTTTTGGTCCTTGCTGCCTAATGTCCGGCCTTACGCGCTGCCTGCGGTTTCGGACGTTCTGGTATACCGGTTCTCCGGGATAGGCAGCCCCAAGTTGCCCCGCAGCGTCTCACTTTCATATTCGGTACGGAAAAGTCCGCGCTCCTGGAGAATCGGCACAACACGGTCCACGAAATCTTCCAGACCGTTCGGCACAGCTGCCGAAATCATGAATCCGTCGGCTGCTTCAGCTTCGAACCATGCCTGGATCTGATCTGCCACCTGTGCCGCTGTGCCAATGAAGCCGCTGCGCGGTGTGGCCGACTGCAGCGCGACTTCCCTGAGGGTTAAGCCTTTTTCCTTGGCATTTTTCTTGATTTTGTCTGTCCCGCTCTGAAAGCTGTTTCTGCCGAGATCACCGAGTTCCGGGAACGGCTCATCCAGCGGATATTGCGAGAAGTCATGATGCTCAAAGAATCGGCCAAGATAATTCAGCGCATTCTCTATGGTGACCAGAGCCGCCACCTCCTGATATTTGCGCTCCGCTTCCTCTTCCGTATCTCCGATAATCGGCCCGATACCCGGGAAGATCAGCACCTCATCCGGATTGCGTCCGAACGAGGAGATGCGGCTCTTCACATCCCGGTAGAACGCCTGCGCCTCTTCCAGCGTGTCATGTCCGGTGAAAATAGCATCCGCTTCCTTAGAAGCGTAATTCTTGCCCACCTCCGAGGACCCCGCCTGGAACACCACCGGCTGCCCCTGCCTGGAACGGGCGATATTAAGCGGCCCTTTGACCGAGAAAAATTCGCCCTCATGATTCAAGGCATGCACTTTGTCCGGGTCAAAAAAGACGCCTGTCTCTTTATCGCGGACAAATGCATCATCCTCCCAGGAATCCCATAACCCCCGCGCTACCTCCAGATACTCCGTGGCGATGCGATACCGCTTGCCATGATCGGGATGTTCTTTTTTGCCATAGTTGAGGGCCGAGCCTTCCAGCGGAGAAGTAACGACATTCCAGCCCGCCCGTCCGCCGCTGATCACATCAAGCGATCCGAACTGGCGTGCCACGGTAAAAGGTTCACTATAGGAGGTGGACAAGGTGCCTACAAGGCCGATATTACGGCTCACCCCAGCCAGCGCACTAAGAATGGTCAGTGGTTCAAAGCGGTTCAGGAAATGGGGGATCGACTTCTCATTAATGTAGAGTCCATCGGCAATAAAGATCAGATCCAGCTTGCCCTCTTCCGCTTTGCGGATCCACTGCTTGTAGAGCTCAAAATTTACGCTGGCATCCGGCTGGGCATCCGGGTGGCGCCACATGGACGTACTGCCCCCTACCCCGTGCAGCAAGGCTCCCAGCTTCAATTGTCTTGGCTTTGCCATGTTCATACCTCCTGGATTATCGTGGATTTGACTTGCTCCCTCTCGGTTCACTATACCGCCGTCTATGCCGGCAGCACTGCTTTTGCTCCCGTCTGAATCCGTTCAATCTGAGCCAGATGGGTCTGCACATGGGCGGCGAAGCTGCGGATGATGTCCGTAATATGGATGGTCTCACCTTTGGCATTCACACCGCTTTTTGCCCACTCTTCTTCACCCAGCCTCTCGAACAGCCGTGCGTTATATTGCAGCAAGCTGTAAAAAAGCGCCAGGCTTTCGGCCACCTCCCCTTCGTTCGCATGTTGTCCGCTAACCCAGGCATCCTGATTAAAAGCCGGGAGCTGCACCGTGGTACCCGCAAGAATATCGCGGATACGGAACGAGACAACGATACTGTGATCGGCCAGATGTGCTACCACCTCTGTAATACTCCAGCTGCCCGGCTTGGCTTTCCATTTCAATGCTTCGGCAGACAATCCATCCAGTGCCTCAACCAGCTGCCGGTGTGTGTTCAAATAATCCTCAATCAGGTGAAGTTTGCTCATTCGATCCCCTCCAAAGTTAAACCGGCATCCGGCTGGGCCGGCCGGTCAAAGCGAGACAGAGAAAACGGCTTGATATTCAGGCCGGATCTCCCGTCTGTAACCAGATCGGCCAGAATCTCACCCACCACGCTGGAAAATTTAAAGCCATGGCCCGAGAATCCCCCGGCCACCAGCACATGGTCATGTTGCGGATGCCGGTCGATAATAAAATCTTCGTCCGGCGAGTGCTCGTACTTGCAGACGGCTCCCCTCAGAAGCTTCCCGGCAGCGCCGGGCATATATCTCTCCAGCACACGGCGCAGGTCGCCTTCGTCACTGGCTTCACTGCCGAAGGGCTCCAGCTTGTCGCCCGGTTTCCACGGCTGGCCGGTGTCATGCCGTCCGATCTTGAGTCCGGCGCCGCCGATACTCGGGAAGCCGTAATAGCCGCCTTCCTCCGTACCTAGCGTGAAGCCGGGGAAACTTCCCGCATCAAAGGCCCGGGAATCGCTCTCGAACCAGCCCACCACCTTGCGGACCGCCCGGACCGGCAGGTGGATATAAGGCTCGAGCGTCTCAAACCAGGCCCCGGCGCTAAGAATCGCCATAGCGCCATGAACCTCCCCGTGTTTGGTATGAACGGTCACCCCGCCCGGGCGGGCCGTCACTTTCCGCACGGGGGTATGAACCCGCAGCTCCGCGCCGTGAGCCAGCGCAAGCTGGCGGTACGCCGCTACACAGCGCTCGCTGAACAGATAACCCGCATCCGGCTCAAACATCGCCTCGAAGCGGTCCGTCAGGTTCAGCGCAGGCCAGCGTCTGCGGATTTCCGCGGCATCCAGCCGCTCCACCCGCACGCCCCGCCGCTCGGCTTCGGCCAGCCGGCCGGCGAAGGAGTACACGGCGCTGTCCGCAGCGTTCAGCACGCCGGAACGCACGAGCAGCTTCGTTCCGGTCTCCTGCTCCGCTTCCTGCCACAGCACATCGGCACGCTTCGCCATATCGATGTAGGCGGGACCGCCGCTGTAAGCATGGCGGATCAAGCGGGTGTCTCCATGGTGGCTCCCTTCTGTGTGAGGAGGATCAAAAGCATCGATCAGCAGCGTCTTCACCCCGCGCCGGGCCAGATGATACCCCGCGCTCATGCCCATCGATCCGGCTCCGACGATGATAACATCATATCCTGGCCGGATCGTCATTCGCCCGGCTCCTCCCCGGCAGACCAGCGTTCCAGATAACGGATCACCAGATCCGTGAAGAAATCCGCACTCACCGGCAGTGCCCGTTCATCCAGATCGAAGGCCGGATGATGCCACTCCCGGCTGCCGTCCACGCCCATGAAGACAAACAAGCCGGGGACCACCCGTTGATAGGCGGCGAAATCCTCGCCGGCCGGTGAAGGTACCGGCTTCACCGCAATGAATCCCAGCGCGGCGGCCGTCTCTTCCGCAAGCCCGGCCAACGCAGCATCGTTGATGACCGGCGGCGGGCCTTCGATCCAGCGGACTGACGCCTTGGCCCCCAGTGCGGCGGCTACTCCCGAGGCTACCTGCTCGAACCGCTTCAGCACCTCCGCACGGACCGCTTCATCAAAGGTGCGGACCGTACCGTCCAGCACGGCCGTCTCCGGGATGATGTTCCATGAGGTGCCGCTATGGAGCTTGGTCACGCTGATTACCGCACTGTGCAGGGCACTGACGTTGCGGCTGACAATGGTCTGCAGCGCAGTTACGATATGCGCGGCGGCCACAATCGGATCAATGCCCGCTTCCGGCACAGCCGCATGCGAACCGGAGCCGGTCACCTCGACCACAAAACCGTCCGCAGCCGCCATTAGCGGTCCAGCCGTAATGCCGATGGTGCCGACCGGCAGATCCGGCTTGTTATGCATGCCGAAGATGGCGCGGACATCCTTCAGTACTCCGCTGGCGATGAGCTGCCGCGCACCGCTGGCTTTCTCTTCCGCAGGCTGGAACAGCAAACGGACCGTTCCCTTCAAGCGGTTCTCCTCCCGCTTCAGCAGCAGCGCAGTGCCAACCAATGCCGCAGTATGGAAATCATGACCACAGGCATGCATGTTGCCGGGATAGATGGAGGCATACGGCAAGCCGGTCTCCTCCTGAATCGGCAAAGCATCAATATCTGCACGCAGAGCGACAACAGGTCCGCCATGATGCCCGCCGATTTCGGCCACTACGCCCGTCTCCAGACCATAATCAATCACCTTGATTCCGGCCTGCTCCAGCAGCGAAGTCAGATAAGCTGTTGTTTCATACTCTTCATTGGAGAGCTCCGGATGCCGGTGCAGATGGCGGCGTATCCCGGTTAGCTGCTCACTGAACGCCTGTGCTCCAGAAATCACGGCCTCACTAGACATGACACCCTCCCCTTTCATATATCAATCATCTTCTAAAGACAGACATCCGGGTGCTCACACCTTCGCAGGCACCTCAGCCAGCGCTTCGCTCAACAGTTCAAAGGAACGCAGCCGCTTGTCAAAAGGCTGGACATTTGTTGTGACTATGAACTCATCCACACCGGAGGCTTGCTGAAGCGCCAGCAGTTCCTCCCGGACTTTTTCCTTTGTCCCTTTCGTAATGACCGGTTCTTTCTCTTCGATCGTATATTCCCCTTTGCTCTGCCGGGCGAATTCCTCGGCCTGCTCCCGGGAAGCTACTGTCAGTGTCTTCCCCCCGGCGAGATGAATCCGGTACAGCTTCTGGGCTCCGGCCAATTCCCCGGCCTCTTCGCCTGTTTCCGCTGCCAGCACAGCAAGCGCGATAATGGCTTGCGGCCTACTACCGCCTGAGGAAGTGAAGCTGCTGCGGTATACCCGGATCGCTTCCAGCGCTTCTGCCTGATCCCCGTTGATGAACAGGGAGAAGACATAAGGAAGACCCAGACTGGCCGCGATTTCCGCACTGGCTACGCTGGCGCCAAGCACATACAGCTCAGGGGCCACTGCCGGGATGGGCCCGGCTTTTAGCCCGGCCAGAGGATGGTCCTGCTCCAGCCGGTTATGGATATATTTCTCCAGCTCTATAATTTTGTCCGTTAATGCAGCCGGCTCGGCATTCCCTTGCCGCAAAGCCTGTGTGCTGCGGGGCAGACCGCCGGGAGCACGCCCTACGCCAAGATCCACACGTCCCGGAGCGAGCGAAGCCAGGACATTGAAATTCTCCGCTACCTTGTAGGGACTGTAATGCTGGAGCATAATACCGCCGGAACCGATGCGGATGTGTTCCGTCCTGGCCAGCAGATGAGAGATCAGCACCTCCGGGGAACTGCCGGCCACCTGCTCGGAGTCATGATGCTCCGACACCCAAAACCGCCGGAACCCGAGCTGTTCGGACAGCTGTGCCAGCCGTATGGTATGCCTGAAGGCCTCCTCCGCTGTTTCCCCGGGATAAATCGGGCTTTGATCCAGTACACTGATCTTGATCGCCATAGCGTTCCACGCCTCCTATATCGAATAATTCAGTTCCGGCGTGATCCGCTTCAGGAACTGTTTAGTCCGTTCTTCCCGGGGATGATTGAAGACCTCCACCGGTGTTCCTTCCTCCACAATGAGGCCGCCATCCATAAAAACCACATGGTTCGCGACATCCCGGGCAAAACTCATCTCATGCGTCACCACAATCATGGTGATGCCTTCCTTGGCAATTTTGCGGATGACCGCCAGCACTTCCCCTACCAGCTCCGGGTCCAGCGCCGAGGTTGGCTCATCGAAAAGAATAACCTCCGGTTCCATCGCCAAGGCCCGGGCAATCCCGACCCGCTGCTGCTGGCCGCCGGACAACTGGCTGGGATAGGCGTCCAGCTTGCTCCCAAGGCCCACCTTTTCGAGCAAAGCGATACTCCGCTTCCGGGCATCCTCCTTAGGCAGTTTTTTCACCACCAGCAGACCTTCCATCACATTCTCAAGCGCCGTCTTGTGCCGGAACAGGTTGTATTGCTGAAAGACCATCGCCGTCTTTTGGCGCAGCTGATGGATTTCCTTCTTGCGGGCATGTTTGCAGTTAACGCTGAAATCGCCGATGGCAATTTCTCCGCTGCTGGGCTTCTCCAGATAATTCACACAGCGGAGCAGCGTGGTTTTGCCGGAACCGCTGGGGCCCAGAATAACCACCACTTCACCTTTGGTCACCGTTAGATCAATATGATTCAGCACCTGCTGGCGCCCGAAAGACTTCGATATCCCCCGCAGCTTAATCATGCCACTCCCCCCCGGTTGTACAGATTGATCCGCTTTTCGATCAGGGCCGCCGCCCGCTCAATGAGAACGGTGAGCCCCCAGAATATCAACGCCGCCGCCAGATAAGCCTCGAAGAACTTCCAGTTCGTGGACGCCACAATCTGTGCTTTGGCATTTATGTCCACTACCGATACGGTAAAAGCGAGCGTTGACCCGTGCAGCATCCCGATTACTGAGTTGGACAGGTTGGGCAAGCTTGCCGCCAGCGCCTGCGGACAAACGATCCGCCGCAGCGCTTGCGGCGTCGTCATGCCTACGGCATGCGCGGCTTCCAGCTGTCCTTTGTCCACGGCAAGCAGGCCGGAGCGGACCACCTCGGACATATAGGCACCTGCCGTGATCGAGAAGGAAATGTAAGCAAAGCCGATCATCGGAATCGAGGCCGCCCGGAAGCTCCAGCCATAATGGACCGCCAGGCCGTCAATGATCATCGGCAGCCCGAAATAGATCAGCAGCAGATGTGTCAGCATCGGGGTGCCGCGGATAAAGGTCACATACCCTGCGGCAACCGGATATAAGACCGGCACCTTATATATCCGGATCAAGGCCACGCAAGTCCCGATGAGAAAACCAACCAGGACAGAGACAATTGTAATGTATAAGGTAGTTGGGATTACGCTCAGCAGCTGCAGGAACGCTGTCCATATAAATGACGGGTCCAGCTTCATAGGCCGACACCTCCTTTACCCGACTCCATCTCGGCGATGATCCGCCGGTAGGATCTGTTTCTGTGGATGCCAAATGTTTTCTTGACCGGGCTGTTCCGGTCCTCATGCCGCAGCAGACGATGCTCCGCCATCCCCAGCAGCTTCTCAATCGAAAAGCTGATGACCAGATAGATCAGGGCGAGCGCAATGTAAGTTTCAATGAAATGCTGCGTAACCGCACCCAGCGTCTGCGCCTTACCCGTCATCTCCATTACACCCAGCGTGAACGCGAGTGATGTGTCCTTGAGCAGCGCAATCACCAGATTGGAGAAGACCGGTACGGCAATTGCCAGCGCCTGGGGCAGGACAATCCGTGTAAACGCCTGGTACCCTGTCATTCCCGCCGCATAGGCTGCCTCCACCTGTCCTTTATCCACGGCTGTTACAGAAGCACGGATCATCTCCGACATATACGCTCCCGTATGCAGGCCGTAGGTTAGAATCACAAACACCAATACCGGTGCCCGGGTTACGTCCACTTGAACCAGCTTCAGGATCTCGGGCAAGCCGTAATAGAACAGGAACAGCTGGATCAGAATGGGCGTGCCACGGAAGAATGAAATATAAATCTCCGAAAGCGTCCTGAGCACCGGCACCTTATACAGTCGGGGAAGGGCCACGATAAATCCGACAATGATCCCGGCCAGCAGCGAGCTGACGACAATCAGCAGCGTTGTGCTTAACGTGCTCAGCAGCTTGGGCAAGAAAGACCAGACATAACTGAAATCAAAGGGCTCACCCATTCATTCACTCCCCTCCCCATGTTCAACAAAGCTAATCATTTCACTTCATCCGCGGTAACATCCGCTCCAAGCCATTCCGTGCTCAGTTTGCCCAGTGTGCCGTCCGCCTTCAGTTCCTTTAGCGCTCCATCAATGGCATCGGCCAAGGTCTGGGAGTCCGCATCATCCTTGCGCAGCACATAAAGAATGTCGGCGGATGACAACTCGTCGCCTACCGCTTTCAGCTTGCTTTGCGGGTCGATGACAGGCAGAACGAAATCTGCTGCGAGCGTGGCGTCCACCCGTCCCGTGGTGATCTGGCTTACGGTATCGTTGGCCGCCCCATTTTGATACACAATGCTGATGGCATTGTCATGTTCCTTGTTATAGTTCTCCAGGATTTGAGCCTGTGCGCTGGTTGCGCCGGTTAAGGCCTTTTTGCCTTTCAGATCGTCCAGAGACTGAACTGTGTTATTGTCCTTAGCCACAATAATCCGGTTTCTCCAGTGTGCATAAGGCTCTTTATTAAAAAGATACTTTTGTTCTCTCTCCGGATTTTTCTCCATCACGTGCGCCACCAGATCAATCTTCCTGGTGTCCAGACTCAGCAGCAGATTGCTGAAATCCATCGTCTGCAGTTCAAACTCATATTGCGCCAGGCGGTTGTCGATCTCCTTGAGCAGTTCTACATCGAAGCCGGTAAGCTTGCCGTTCTCATCAATAAAGCACACCTGGGGAAAACCGGTTCCTGTGCCGACAATAATTGGGGTCACCTTGGCCGGCTCAGCCGCAGCTGCCGTATCTTTATTCCCAGGTGCAGCTTCAGCTGCATTTCCGTTACTGCCGGCGCTGCTGTTGTTCCCGCATCCCGCGAGAGCCAGGGCCAACACCGTCCCCAATACGATTCCGATGCTCTTTTTGACCTTTTTCATCTGTTTATCCCCTTTGAGTGTTGGTTTGTTTGTATTCAAGCGTCTTACGCATCAAATACATGATGCCGTCCCCGTTCTGCGTCTCGATCTCGTGAATCCGTGCATACCCGCGCCGTTCGTACATCGGGACCAGCCAGGGGTGTTTATGGGCAGTTGCCAGCGTAACGGCCGGTGCACCCAGCTGGCCATGAATGACATGCTCCTCCACCCAATCAAGCAATTTGCCGCCGTAACCTTGTCCGCTGCTATCCGGGTTGACCGCGAACCATTTGATAAAAGGCAGCTCCGTAAAGGCCTTGACCTCATCACCTTTGGACAAGGTTATGGTCGCTAGAATCGCACCGTCTTTCTCCAGTACATAACAGTCATTGGTCGCTATATTGTCCTGAATCAGGGCCAGGTCGGCATTGGCTGCCGGCCAGTGCAATCCCAGCTCACGGATGAGCGCGTAGGCACGATAGATAACATCCAGCAACACCTCCGCATCCCGCAGCTCTGCGAGCCGTACCCTCTCACTCATCCTCCAACCCCCCTTTTGAATTTAACTTCATAATTCCTATCAACATAGTCGTGATTATGGGTATGAAGTTAACTTTATCACTGCACTGCCGGCTATGCTAATAGAGTTATTCTATCTGTTTATACAATTTGTCGATTGCCCTGAATGGCCGCTCCCGTCTCCAGAAGCGTATCGATAAATCCGGCATTCTCGCCGTTCAGCGTAATCAGATTCGTCCGCAGCGAAATGCCGGCTGTCTCGGCAACTTCAACGGGAATCAGCTTGCCGGATTCCACTTCCTCTTGCGTACTCAAAGCCGGCAGGAAGCAGATGCCCGCTTTGCGGATCACCAGCTTCTTGGCGGTTTCCAAATTATCCACGTGATACACGATGTCCGGCGGCTGTTCCAGATTCTCGAACACCCGGTGCAGGCGCATCCAGTCGAGTGATCCGCATTCAAAAAACACCAGCGGCTCCTTCCGGATATCCCGGATCGAAGCCTGCCCCGTCTTCGCAAGCGGATGCCCTTCATAGACATACAGAGAAATGGGATCGTCCCAGAAGGGATACGATTGGAACACCGGATTTACTACCTTGCGGATAAAGGCCAGATCGATATCCTTTGATTTCAGCTTCTCAATCAGATCATCGGTGGGGGCTGTGGTCAGCTTAAATTGAACATGGGGGTATTTGTGTTTCAGATGAATCAGCAGATGGGGCAACACGTAGTTGGAGACGGAGACGGTACTGCCGATTCTCAGCTCATTCGGAATCGTTCCTTTGGATTGAAGCTGAAGTTTGCCCTTTTGATAGACCTGCAGAATTTGCTCGGCATAAGGCAGGAACTGCTTGCCTTTATCCGTCATTTGAATCTGCCTGCCAAGCCGGTCGAACAGCTTGCTGTCGAGCTCCCGTTCCAGCGACTGAATCCGCGCCGTAACCGTCGGCTGTGAAATATAGAGCACATCCGCAGCCTTATTGAAGCTTCCATAATGATTGATGTAGACAAAGGCCTCAATATTCTCAATGTTCATTCAGGTTCCCTCCACAACGAATTCATTTAAGTGTATTATTCCTATAGATTAACACCGAATTATAGCAGTACGTGACCGTTAAGATTGTATTTATCTTAGTCACGGGCCCTTTTTTTGTCAACAGACAAAACGTATAGAACTTTTCTATTTAATTATCAGAAAATTTTAATTCCGTTTAAATACATCGGTTTTATGTACTATAATCAATACAAAACATGAATTTGTGTACATGAGGAGGGCAAAAATGAACAACATCAAAGAGGTCACGGTGCGGGAAGCCACGGTGCGGGACCGCGAAGCCATTGCTGAAGTTATGCTGGAAGCTTACAGTGAATATGCCGCCCTTCTCCCCGGGGAGTTCTGGACGTCGTATCGTGATTCCATCCGGAGCTCCGTCTACAGCGCCGGACCTGCGGCCTGCATTATTGCCGCTATCGATCAGGATATCGTCGGCAGCGTCCAGTTGTACCTCTCGTCGGCGGCGGCTTACGGGAAACCTGAACTGGGCATTGAATCACCGATTATCCGCCTGCTGGCGGTATCTCCACGGGCCCGCGGGCAAGGGATTGCCACCCTGCTGATCCGCGAAGCCGCACGGAGAAGCCTTGCGCTGGGAGCCCACACGCTGAACCTGCACACCTCTGATATGATGGCTTCCGCCATCAGGCTGTACGACAAACTTGGCTTCCGGAGAGCTTATGAGACGGATATGGTGAACGGTGACAGGCTCGTCAAAGGCTACCGCCTGGACCTGTTCAGTCTCCCACTTGCACAAGATACCGTCTCCTGAGGCATTTTTGCCTCTCAATTGGGCTTTTTCCGCTACAACCGCTCATCCTGAGGCATTTTTGCCTCCCAATTGGGCTTTTTCCGCTACAGCCGCTCATCCTGAGGCATTTTTGCCTCACAATCGGGCTTTTTCTGCTACAACCGCTAGCTGCGGATGATCCGCTTGGCCTTCGCCGCCTGCAGCCACTGCGGAAATTCATTCAGCAGCCGGTCATACAGCTCTTCATCCGAGACCGCCTCGATGCGGTCCATATGAATAAAATTGGCATTATCGACCACACGCCCCTGCATGGTGTCCAGCTTCTTCAGCACCTCAAAATCGGAATCCCCAATGCCTACAAACTGCCAAAATATCGGCTGGACAGAGGCAGCTGTAATGATTTTCCGGACCGTCTTGACCATCCCGCCGTCGTTGATGAAAATGATAAATACAGGGGTAGACTCATCCTCTTCCACTGTATACTTGCGGATGACATCCTCCATCACCGGCGGCTCATTGTTGCGGCCAAACTTATGGATGTTCGGGTTGCTCAAGATGCTTGAAGACACATAATTCTGGAAATCCCGCTCGGTCACAGGCGGCAGCCGGCTGAATTCCGTGTCGTATACCCACACATCTAGCGAGCCATTATCGTCAAATTTGCTGGCTACCGCCAGAATCCGCTCCACCACTTCCTGTACAGTTCCATTGCTGTACAGGTTCCGCATGGAACCGGTAATATCAAGCACAATTCCAACCCTCGCGGTTACGCCCGTCAGCTGCTTTTTTTCCAGCGTGGACTGCAGAATTTTTTTACGTAAATCAATGGAGGATAATACGTTCGTAGCCACGGGTACCGGCGGTGCTGCAGGCCGCAACAGTTCTGCCGTTGCCGCTGCCTCCGGCTCCCCTCCCTCTTCCAGCTCCAGTCCGTAATGGGTGCAAAGGGCCGCCAAACCTCCATTAAAACCGCTGCCGATCGCACTAAACTTCCATTCCGCGCCATGCCTGTACAGCTCTCCAACGACCACTGCTGTTTCTGCGGACAAATCAGCACCATACTCAAAACGGAAATATTCTTCGCCGCTGTCCTGATCGACCAAAGATAAATAGGCACCCGAGACGGCCAACATGGAATGTCCCAGCTTCTCGCCCTCATAAATGGTCAGGGTTACTGCTATTCTGGCAACGTCCGCAGGAAGCTGGTTCAATGAGACCCGGATGGCCTCCTTATCCCCTTGCTGTACCACGGAATGCTCAACCGTCCCGCCCATAAACAAGGGATTTCCATAAAATATAAAATGCTCATCCCGTTCACAAATGTCCTGTTCGGACAGTAGAAAAGCAGCCGCATCGACCCCCATTTCTTCCTTCCCGGCCGTCCAGCCGAAACGCAAGGCAAGGTTCCGGATGCTGTGCCCTTTGGTAATGTCTACCTTTTGTCCTTTTACAATTTGCATGCTTCATCTCCTGACCGTCAAGGTTCGCACCCTGCTCTGTTTATTTAATGAATATCATAGTTGCATCTTTTTGTAAATTCAGCGGATTGTGTTTAGTCTCCCCCTCCTTTAGTATGGGAGTATACACATGAGAGGGTGAGGAGCTTTTTAACATGGACTTTACCGCAATTGACTTTGAAACGGCTAATTCAAGCCGCTCCAGCGCATGCGCCTTGGGGCTTGTGGAAGTTACGGCAGGACGGATCAGTGCAGAGCATGTCTGGCTGATCGATCCGCAGCAGCGGTTTGACGGCATGAATATATCGATCCACGGGATTACCCCTTCCATGGTTCACGGCAAACCAACTTTTGCTGAACTGTGGCCCACGATTGAACCCCTGCTCAAAGGAAGGGTCGTCGTGGCGCATAATGCCGCTTTTGACATGAGTGTCCTGCGCTATTGTCTGGACGGCGAGACCCTCGCCTATCCGGAGTTTCAGTACCTCTGCACTTATATTCTGGGTAAAAAAATGCTGCTGGACCTGCCATCGCATAAACTGAATGTTGTCTCCCAGCATTTCGGGATTGCCCTCAGGCATCACGATGCCCTGGATGACGCCCGGGCCTGCGCAGCCATCATGCTCAAGCTGATGGAGCAGGAGGGACAATGGGACCCGCTGCTGCTGGCCGCCAGCCGGGGTTATCAGAGCGGGAAGATGTACGCGGGCGGCTACACGCCTTTCTCCGTACCGAAGAAACCCAAGAAGAAACGGGCCGTTAAGGAACTGCCCTCCGCAGCTTCCCGTTCGGTGACGGGATAACCCGGCAGAGCGCTTGTGGCTGACCAAAGGGACAAGGACCACAAGGACCATAACAAAACACCCAACAGGCGGGTTTTCCGCCGGATTGGGTGTTTTGTTGTATCCGTCTGTATTCTAAATCTTCAGGCGGTACACCGCCTTATTCTCAAGCCCCCGGATGAACGGAGTCCATTCATCCGTCTCCGGTGTAGTGTCAAGTGCATCCTCCACCATTTGCAGCTTGGCGTCCATGGCATCAATGTGATGCAGGGCGACCGCCTCGGCGGTCTGCGGCTGCACCGGACTGCCCCATTCCCCCAGATTATGATGAGACAACACCAGATGCTGCAATCCAAGCACTTTTTCCGAATCCAGAGCAATGTTGGAACGAATCGCCGCCTCTGTAATCCAGTTCGAGGCCATAGAGATGTGTCCGATCAGCTTACCCTGAACGCTGTAGTCGGAGACAATTCCGAGCTGCGAGATCATTTCCTCGGGTTTGGCGATATCATGCAGAAGGATACCGGCTTTCAGCAGATCGGGATTCAGGAACGGGCGCTGTTTGCACAGGAAATCGCCTATTTCCAGCATGCGCACGATATGATACGCAAGTCCGGCAAAATAAGCATGATGATGTGTCTTCGCCGCCGGATAATGCATCAATTTCTCTTCTACCTTGTCGACACAAAAAGCGACGATGGTGGCAATCTCCGGATCCTTGATGCTGGCCATCACATTTTTAATGGTATGAACCAGATCGACGGGGCGGATCGGCGCTGAACGGATAAAATCAGTCAGGGCTACGCCGTCGGTTTCGTTAACCAGTCTCATTTTGGACACTTTAATTTGCAGCTTTTCTCTGTAGGTATGCGCAAGTCCGCGCACCTTGACCAGCCCCATCGGAAAAAAAGTCTCTTTATCCGCCGTACTGACATCCCAGAATTTAGCGGACAGCTGTCCGCTTGAATCACCCAACACCATATCAAAGTAATCCTTTGGAGGATTACCATTCGTTTGTTTAACCGTCAGCTCCCTCAGTAGATAAAAGCCGACAAATTCATCTTGCGGAGCTAGCTGTTTGATCATTGTCATGTAGAAGCCTCCCATTAATCACAGGCTTGGATACCTGCTCTGTCTACTACACTTTTGACATACACCTGCGAAATTCCTTTAAATTCACAAAAAGCCCACGGAACACTATGCCCGTTTTCATTGTGCCTTGAATACAATCATGCTATTTTTAAACGATCCCAAGATTACGGAAAGGGGTTTCTGCGATGAACCCACAGCCTCCTATCGGAGTCATACTTGCCCAAATCGGAACGCCCGCCGCACCCACCGCACAAGCCGTGCGTCCTTATCTGCGGCGTTTTCTCTCCGACCGCCGGATCATTGATTATCCGCCGCTCCTCTGGCAGCCTCTGCTGCGGGGGATTATCCTGCGGGTTCGCCCGCGCCGGTCCGCCCGGCTGTACAAAGAAATCTGGAGCGAATCCGGTTCTCCGCTGCTGCTCCACTCACGGGCACAACAAGCCGGCCTCCAGAAGCTGCTTGGGCCTGACTACCGGGTTGAGCTTGGCCTGGCCTACAGTGAACCCGGTATGGAACAAGCCATGTCCCTGCTGGAGAAGGCCGGTGTGACACGGATCATCATAGTTCCGCTGTTCCCGCAATATTCTTCCACGACCACTGCCTCCGTCTATGATGCGGCTTGCTTTGCCGCCCTTGGACGCCACAGCGCCGGCGGACCGGTGACCAAACGTTTTGTGCCAACGCTCCGTTTCATGGAAGCGTATTATGATGCTCCGGGCTATATCTCGGCCATGCAGGCCCATTTGCAGCGTCAATTGGCCGATCTGCCGGAAGAACCGGATTATTATGTGCTCACTTTTCACGGCATTCCCGAGCGGTATGCGGATACCGGTGATCCCTATCCGCAGCAATGCAAGGAAACAGCCCGGCTGCTGGCTGCCGCCATGAACTGGGAGGAGGGACGCTGGCAGGTAACGTTTCAATCGCGGTTCGGACGTGAGCCCTGGGTAGGTCCTGCCACAGCGGAGGTGCTGGGGGAGCTGGCAGGACGGGGCATCCGCCGGCCAATGATTTTCTCACCGGGACTGGTTACGGATTGCCTGGAGACTCTGCACGAGCTCGCTGTAGAAGGCCGCGAGTTATTTGCCGCCGGCGGCGGGGACGCTGCGAACTTCTGTGCCGCTCCATGCTTGAATGCAGACGGGCAATGGCTGGATTTCCTGGCCCGCAATGTGATCGACAACGCCGGGAGCTGGCAGCCGCAGAAAAGCCGCCTCCCCGCAGAAATATGCGAAGAAAGCGGCTTACGATAAAAACATCTATTCAATCCGTCTTAGGCGGTAAGTTGTTTGTATTTCCGGGTCAGCTCTTCGAACCATTGTTTGTCCTGCAGCGCCAGCGCGAAGTCAATCAATTCGGCAATCTCGCTCGGCTGAAGCTCCGGCGAATCATTAAAGGAGATCTCGGCCGTAGCCGCTGCAGCCCCGTTGGCCCCTTCGGCAAAATCAAACGAAAAGTCGAGCTTGATCTCACTCTCCATAAATTCGTTGCGCAGGAAGTACAGCACCTCACACATAAGCACAGGTCTGACATGATTATCGGCGAAGACGCAATCCATAACTTTTGCCCAATACTGCTGATTGTTGAGGTGCAGCTTATCGTTGGTCAAGAGATACTTTTCTCCTTGAAAATCATTAACAAATCTCAGCTCAAGCGGCTCCATTTTGAAAATTGCGGCAATTTGCTTTTTGGCGATACTCACAATATCCTGCGTTTCTAATCTGATCATCTCTCACGCACCCCATCTCTCTTATTTGGACTTTCCGTAATTTCTCTGCATACTCGCGGCAACTTCATACCATTCATTAATTATTTATTTAAAATTATTATCGTCTAATTCGTATACTTTGTTAATGCTTTTTACTGAATTCGTCAAATAAATGTTTCATTTTTTTGAGATTTGTTTAATATATGAGTCTTTTGCGTGCTGACACCCTCATTTACACAACTAAAAACCCGTCAGCATTATGCTGGCGGATTTTGGCAGGAGCTTTTCAGTTGCACACTTCATAAATCTAAATCTAAAAAACCGGGACAGCCGGGTCTATTTTACAAACAGCGGCACCAGCTGAATTCCCTCCTCCGGGGAGATCCGCACCAGGCCTTTGTCAGACAGGCGCAAGGTCGGGATGACCGCCAGGGCCAGCAGAGATAGAGTCATGAAAGCATAGTTCAGGGTACAGCCCGCGTCGTACAACGCTTTGCTGACCGCCGCCGACTGGGCGGCTGCAGTCTCGAACGGCTCGGCGGACATAAGCCCGGCGATGGCAAGCGGGAACAGGGTTGTTCCGGCTGCCGTTAGGACGGCTACCCCGCCCTGGACATCGACCACCGCGTTGACCGCTTGGGCCATTAATTCGTCATCGTTGCCGATGACCAGTATGTTGTGGCTGTCATGGGCAACGGTCATGGCAATGGCGGCCGGCTCATGGAAACCGATGCCCTCCACCACGGCCACGGATTGATTGCCGGTACCGTGGTGGCGTTCGAGCACGGCGATTTTGCACAGGCCAGCTACTCCGTGAACCTGAAGTTTCCCGTTCACTACCGGAATCGTATGGATACGCTCAATTGTCTCCACATGATTCTCCAGAACCTGAATGACCCGGGTGGCGATGCTGCCAGAGGCAATCGGCGCAGGGATAATAAAGTCCCCGGCCACCGGACGCTGCGGTAAATGAACCGAAGCCAGCACCTCGTCCGGATAGGTGAATGCAGGCAGATCCGTTGTCATAACTCCGTTCTCGGCAACCACCACACCGGAAGCAATGGTGAGCACTACATTGACATCAGCCAGATTGCCATCCAGCAATATGATATCGGCACAAGAGCCGGGCGTAATCGAGCCGATATCCCGGGCAACCCCGAAACGCTCGGCCGTATTGATCGTCGCCATTTGAAAGGCGGTGACTGGCTTCACGCCTTGGGAGATGGCATGGCGGACCACAAAGTCCATATGCCCTTCATCCCGCAGCGATTCCGAGCTGCGGTCATCGGTAACGAGCAGCATCCGCCGCGGGTCCAGCCCATGTTCCGTATGTGCGGTAATCGTTTGGGCAACGTCATGCCAGGCAGAGCCGCGGCGCATTTTGGCATACATGCCCAGCCGTACCCGTTCAATAACATCCTGCGCCGTAACACATTCGTGATCGCCGCTCACACCTGCTGCCGCATACACCGGCAGTCTCCAGTCACTGGACGGCCAGGTGAAATGACCGTCCGCTACCCGGCCTGCACGCAAAGTCTCCTGAATCTCGCCGATCATTTTATCATCACCGTACACGACGCCGGGAAAGTTCATCACTTCGCCGAGGCCGATCACATCCGCGCCCCAGGTATAGGCTTCGGCCACTTCCGCAGGTCCGATGGATGCGCCGGTGGTTTCGATGTCCGCCCCGGCCGCAGGCACGCAGGAAGCTACCTGCATGTAGGCGGCCAGCGGAGTGCCGCGCATCTCGTCGAGCATCAGCTTGATGCCCTTCAGCCCGAACACATTGGCAATCTCGTGCGCATCAAAAAAGCCCCCGGTGGTCCCCAGCGGCAGCACCGCCCGGGCGAATTCGGTCACAGTCAGCTGGGTGCTCTCAATATGGCAATGTCCGTCAAGCAGCCCCGGTGCGATATATTTGCCGCTTGCCTCAATGACCCGGGTGTCATCGCCGATCATATGGGAGACATCTTTGCCGACATAGGCGATACGGCCCCCTTGAATGCCGACAGACATTCCTTCCAGAATCTCGCCGGAGCATACATTGACCAGCTTTCCTCCGGTAATGACCAGTGAAGCCGGCCGATCGCCCCGGGCCGTAGCGACCAGTTCAGGCACACAGTCGGCTAAAGGTTTTCTAGTAAAAGTCATTATTTTTTCTCTCCCCTCGTCTACTTCCCCAGCGTGTATTAAATAGCAGTCTGCAAACCGCCGTCCTCCCGTTTACCCGTGCTTCGATTGAGAGAGAGGTTCTGATGTATTTAGTGCAGCGTAATCGCCTTTCGGATACTCAAAAGTCCATTCTGATGTATTTCGTACAGTGTAAAATTAGAAAACAGGCGTTTTTCAGTAATCCCCGCTATTTCTGATGCATTAAATGCAGTCAAATCGAACATCAAGGCCGGTAAACCCGCAGCCTGATGTACAAAATGCAGCGAAACACCCCTTTAAACCTTGGTGTGGTGTGCCGTTCCATGCATCCATAAGGCGAAATATCTCCCTCTTTCCCCGTAGCAAAAACGGCATGACGTCCATGGACGAAAGGCCGCTGTATGGCAGTGCTCGGCTTCTCAAGTATTCCACTGATTATCCACTTTCCGCTTCATATACGTCAAGCGCCGCCTGTACTGCGCGGCCGCAGGCTACCGGATACCCGTGGCGTTGCAGAGCGGCTTCCAGAGCCCCAAGCAGCCGCAGCACGTTGTTCTCACGGCAGCTGAAGCCCATTGTGCCGATGCGCCAGATCAGCCCTTTCAGGGGGCCGAAGGAGCTGGCGATTTCGATGCCAAAGTGCTCCAGCAGCAGCGAGCGCACGGCTTCGCCGTCGATCCCTTCCGGGATAAGCACACAGGTCACGACCGTCAGCTTGCAATCCGGATCGCCATAGAGCGCAAGCCCCATCGCCGTCAGCCCGGCCACGAGAGCCTGCTCATGCAGCTTATGCCTCGCGTACCTCGCTTCCAGCCCTTCCTCCAGCACCAGCCGCAAGCCTTCGCGCAGCGCATAGAGCATGGAGGTCATTTCCGTATGATGATTCAGCCGGGCGGGGCTCCAGTAGTCCTGAAGCATGCTTAAATCGAAATAATTGCTGCGGACAAAAGAGTGCTCCCCCGGCTGCACCTCCCCACCTCTCAGCCCGCGCTCCACCCGCTTGCGCTTCAGCAGCTTTGCTTCGGCGCGCGCATTGTACGTGACCGGGGCCATTCCGGCTGGCACCGACAGGCATTTCTGGGTGCCGCCGACAACGGCATCCAGCTTCCAGGCATCCGTCCTGACGGGAATGCCGCCGATGGTCGCCACAGCATCCACGATCAGCAGCGCATCTTGCTCCCGGCAGGCCTGCCCGATCTCCGCCAGCGGCTGCACACGCCCCGTAGAAGTCTCGCCATGCACCAGAGCGACAACATCGGGCCTTATCCTCTTCATGGCGGCGATGATCTCCCCCGGCTCGAAGACGCTGCCCCAGCCGGTTTCTATCGTATGCACCTCCGCACCGCAGCGCTCGGCTATCTCATGGAGAAGATGCCCGAACCGGCCGTAGACCGGCACCAGCACCCGGTCCCCCGGCGCGATCAGGCTGACCATCACCGCTTCAATACCGGAGCGGGAGGTGCCGTCCACCGGATACGCCCACTGGTTGCCGGTAGCGAACAGCTCGCGCAGCATCTCCATCGTTTCATTCATGATACCGGTAAATTCCGGGTCAAATTGGCCCAGTACCGGAAAAGACATCGCCCGCAGCACACGCGGATCAACCTCCACGGGTCCCGGGGTCATTATGCAGCGCAGCGATGGCGACAAGTCTTCATACCGCTTCATGAGCCTTTCCCCCTCTAATGTTCAGTAACGCATAGCTGCGGTACACATCTATATTCCTGTCTCCTTATATGCAAGATCATATAACAAGGCCGTCAGCACCTCGAGGCCGGCCGCCAGCTCCCCGGGTGAAGTGTATTCCTCCGGCGAGTGGCTGATTCCAGCCCGGCTCGGCACAAAAATCATCGCGGTTCTACACCTCGGGGCGAACAGTTGGGCGTCATGCCCGGCACCACTCACCATCCTCCGGTGCGTCCGGCCCTGCTCCCGGCAGATCCGCTCCAGTCTTTCGTATAATCCGCTGTCCATCAAGGCCGGAACGGCACAGAGCGCCCGGGTCATCGTCAGCTTCAGCCCGCGCCGTTCCGCAATTTCCTCATAAGCCGAGATCACCCGGTTACAAAACCGCTCCAGTGCGTCTTCCTCACTATGACGAATATCGAGTGTGAACAGCACTTCTCCGGGAATTACATTCGGCGTATTCGGCTTAACCTCCAACCTGCCGGCGGTAGCCACCAGCGGTTCCCCCGCCTCAAGTGCCGCGCGTTCCAGCACCATCAGCATCTCGGCAGCACCGGCCAGCGCATCCTGGCGCATGTGCATCGGGGTCGTCCCGGCATGATTGGCTGTTCCGTCCAGCGTAACCGTGAACCGTCTCTGACCGGCAATCGCCTGAACGATCCCAATCTGGGTCGCCGTCTTCTCCAGGATAACCCCCTGTTCAATATGCAGCTCGACAAAAGCGCCAATATCACTCCTCAGCGCGGTTTTGCCGGTTCCTGCAATACGAACCGCACCGTTGCCTGCCGCCTCTTCTTCTCCGCCAAGTCCACAACCGCTCAGCGCCGCCGCAAGTGTCACTCCCTCAGCATCGGCGACCCCCTCCGCTTCACTTCCGTCATACAACCCCGTCACCTGGCCGGAGCCCCAAAAAGTAAGCGGAAACCGGCTGCCCTCTTCCTCGCAAAAAGACACTGCCTCCAGTGTACGCAGCGGCTGCCCGAACGTACGCCGCAAGTACCCCAGCGCCATAACCGCAGCAGCGATGCCATAAGCTCCGTCATATTTCCCGCCGCTCACCACAGTATCGATATGGGATCCGGTTACAATCACTTTCGCCGCCGGATCAGCGCCTTCCAGCCGTCCATAGACATTACCAACGGGATCTGACCTGACTTCAAGTCCGAGTTCCGACATGGTTGCCAGCACCAAAAGCTGGGCTTCCCGCCACTGCGGCGTATACAGCAGCCGGGTCACCCCCGGGCCGGGGGCGCTGAACAACGCCAGCTCTTCCAGCAGCTCCTGCATCTCTAGCGCATACTCCAACGGCATTCCGGCCTTCATCGGCCGATCCGGCCTCCGGTGAGTCGCAGCCACTGGCCACCCCCGCCTGAAGGCACTCCGTCTTCCGCAGTATACACGACCGTTCCACGGCTAAGTGTAGCAGTGACTTTGCAGGATAAAGTCATGCCGGTATAAGGACTATGCTTATGGCGATACAACAAATCATCAGCGGCAAGGGTGTAGGCACCGTGAGGGTCCAGGAGGACCAGGTCGGCATCAAGACCAACAGCAATGGAGCCTTTGCGGTCCTCAAGCCCGAAGCGCCTGGCCGGAAGCTCTGAGAGCAGCTGTGAAATCAGCGTCACCGGGAGGCCCCTGACATGCACGCCTTCATGGAACATCAGCTCCAGGCTGCTCTGTGCCCCGGAAATCCCGCCCCAGGCTTCAAAAAAAGACAACCCCGGCTCCAGCTTGAGCTCCGGCGGACATGGGGAGTGGTCCGAGGCAATAAGATCAATTTTGCCTTGTGCCAGCACATGCCAAAGCTTCTCCTGTTCTTCCCGGCTACGCAGCGGCGGTGCACACTTCGCCAGCGGGCCAAGGTAATCCATATGCCGCTCGTTAAGCAGCAGGTAGTGGGGGCATGTCTCCGCAGATACATCCATTCCGCGCATCTTCGCGGCGTGGATCTTCTCAATGGCCGCCGCCGTGCTGATATGCACAAAATGCAGCCTGCAGCCGGTCCGCTCGCTGTACAGAAGCGCTCTCGACACCGCTTCAAGCTCTGCTTCGGCAGGGCGGGCAGCCGCAAAGTCGCGGGCGCTGTTCCGGCCCTCCGAAGAGGCCGCCGCTGACAATACAGCGGTCATCTCTTCACTTTCGGCATGCAGCGCCAGAATGCCGCCGAATGAGGCGATTCTGACCATCCCCTGATACAGGGTTTCATCATCAACTTCACGGAAACGTCCTTCGCCTTCCCCTCCGGGATTGCTGATAAACGCTTTGAACCCGATTACACCGCACGCCGCCAGTTCTTCCAGATCGTCCAGATTCCCTGGCACCAGCCCTCCCCACAGCATATAATCCACAGCGGAATTCCCGGCGGCGAGTCCAGCCTTCAATTCCAGCGCGGCTTTGTTCACCGTTGGCGGATTGCCGTTCAACGGCATATCGGCATACGTGGTGCAGCCACCGGCAGCAAGTGCCGCCGAACCGCTGCGGAAGCCCTCCCAATGGCCAAACGCCGGTTCATTGAAATGAACATGCATATCGATCATGCCCGGCAGCACATATTGTCCTTCGGCATCCATGATCAGGGTGTCCGGTGCAAGGGGCAGCGATTCACCCAAGGCGGCAATACAGCCGCCGCTGATGCCGATGTCCAATTTCACCACTTTGCCGGGCAGCACTACCGTTCCATTTTTGATCACCAGCTCATACAAATCCTTCATGAAACGCCACCTCCGGTCATTCAATTGGTCTTAGCTTCCCCGGTACGTACTGTATCCCCCCGGAGCCATGAGCAGCGGACAATGATAATGCTCAGCTGGGCTTCCTATGTTAAAGCGAATGGGAATGTGTTCGAAGAAACAAGAAACCGGCTCTCCCTCCGCCTCTCCGGTTGCTCTCTTGCGGAAATAATCTCCGGCCATAAACAGCAGCTCGTAGCTGCCCGCTTCCATCTCCGCCCCTTCCAGCAGCGGAGTATCCAGCCTGCCGTCACGGTTGGTGACGGCTTCGCACAGCAGCTCGGCAGCTCCTTCCTTCAGCCGCCGGAGCTGTACCGCCACCCCGGCAGCCGGAGTGCCCTGTGACAGGTCCAGCACATGCGTTGTCAGCCGTCCGCTCATAACATCAGCCCTCCCTCACCAAATCACGCAGGCGGAATCCGGTGATGTGGCCGATTTCCGCCTGCGCCTGCGCCCATTCTTCGTCCCGGGAACGGTGAACCCGCTTCCCGATGGCTTCTATAATCTCATCTTTGGTTTTGCCGCGCACTGCCAGAATAAAGGGAAACTTAAATTTGTCGGTATACTTCCGTTTCAGCTCATTCAGCAGCGTAAATTCCTCAGGCGTCAGCCGGTCCAGTCCGGCTCCCCGCTGCTCGGCTGCCGACAGCGGTGTGACCTGAAGCCGGGTGGCGAGATCCGGATGAGCGCTCAGCAACGCCGCCACCTGTCCGCGTTCCGCCTGGCACGCCGTGTCCAGCATCGTCTTGTGCAGTTCCTCGACAGAGCGGAAAGGAATATGCCGGTAAGCTCCCTCGGCGACCCAGGGCGAATGCTCAAAAATCCCGCCCAGGGCCGCGATGAACGCCGCCTTGTCCATGGCGTTAATCTCATCCAGTGTTACAGTAAATGACGGTGTCATCTTTTTTACCAGCCCCTCTCTTCGATTATGAATTCAACACAGCAATTATCCCTGTAGCCCCTAACGCCAGCGCTAGGTTCTTTGGCCCCCAGGCTAAAACCGTTGCTCCCGGATATAAGGCACACCCAGTGCCTCCGGTGTACCGGAAGGTTTGTTGCGGTTGCGGTACCCCAGGTACATCAGAACGAGTATGGTTACGATGTAGGGGATCATTTTGAGAAAATAGGGCGGCACTGTGCTGCCCAGCAGTTGAATACGGAAGCCGAGGGAATCCAGTGCTCCGAAAAAGCAGGCGCAAAATAGCGCACGCAGCGGATTCCACCTGGCAAAGATGACCAGCCCGACCGCAATCCAGCCGCGGCCCGCCGTAAGACCTTCGTTCCAGGTCGGTGCATACGCCAGCACCATATCCGCTCCGGCGAGGCCAATAAGGGCCGCCCCGGCAATTACATAACTGTAGCGGATCAGCTGAACACGGATGCCCATGACATCCGCCGTCGCGGGATTGTCGCCGACTGCCCGCAGATGCAGCCCCCAGGATGTCCGGTGAATCAGCAAATGCAATACGAGTACCAGCAGCAGGCTGAGCCAGGTCAGATAATCCATGCGGCCAAAAATCGGGCCCAGTACCGGGATCGGCTCCAGCCAGGGGAGATGCAGCTTGGGCGAGGTTCCCGGCAGCGGAATGCCGCTGACCGGTTTGCCCAGATAGGCGCTGAGGCCGCTGCCGAACAAGGTCATCGCCAGGCCCGACATAGTCTGGTTTGCACGCAGCGTCACACAGAGGAACGAATGCAGCAGACCGAACACAGCGGTCACCGCTACGGTGGCCAGCAGGGCAAGCCATAAATTGCCGGTGCGGAGGTAGACAATACAGGTGGTAACCGCCCCCATCAGCATTAGCCCATCGGCTCCAAGCTGGATAATTCCGGCACGTTCATTGAGAATGCCGCCTAAGGTGGCCAGCAGCAGCGGCGTTCCAGCCGAGATTGCGGCGATTAACAATTGTGTAGTGAAATCCATGGCCTAACTCCTTTCCGGGCTAAACACTCCGGCGTATGCGGAACCGGTGAATCATTTCCCCGGCGATCAGAAAAAACAGAATGGAGCCCTGCAGCATTTCCGAAATCGACGAAGGGAGGCCAATAGTCTGAACGCTGTAGCCCCCGACGATCAGGCCGCCGAACAGTACCGAGGTCAAGATCAGACCCAGCGGATTAAGCTTGGCGAGCCAGGCCACGATGATTGCCGTATAGCCGTATCCCGGCGAGATACCCTGCATCAGCTTATGCGTCACACCCGACACCTCCGCCATTCCGGCCACTCCGGCCAACCCGCCGCTGATCAGCATCACGATTATAATGTGGCGCTTGATATGAATCCCCGCATAACGGGCAGCCGCCGGATTGGCGCCCATCAGCTTCAGCTCATACCCCCAGCGGGTGAAGCGGATCATCAGGAAATAGATCAATACCGCTACAAGCCCGAATACCAGCCCGATATGCAGCCGTGTGCTTCCGAGAACCGGCAGCGACTGCGCTGCGGTAAACATGGGTGAGCCGGGAAAGTTAAAACCTTTCGGATCTTTCCAAGGCCCGAAGACGACATAATCCAGCGCAAGCAGCGCCACATAATTCAGCATCAATGAGGTAATCAGCTCATTCACGCCGAAATGAGTCCGCGGCACAGCCGTCATCAGCCCCCAGAGCGCTCCGGCAGCAATGCCCAGCAGCAGCATCAGCAGAATGGACCAGAAGGAAGAGAGTCCCGGACAATAAATCGTCACCGCCGTAGCCGCCATCGCACCTACGGTAAGCTGTCCTTCCGCCCCGATATTCCAGACGGAAATCCGGTAGGCCACGGCGATGCCGAGGCCGCAGAGGAGCAGCGGAATCGCCTTTACCATCGTCTCAGTAAAGCCGTAGGCGGTGCCGAAAGCGCCGCGGAACATTCGCTCATAGACGGTTATCGGGCTCATGCCATTAGCGGCAATAAAGATCGCGCACAGCACCAGAGCCAGAACGACCGACAGGATCGGTGTCCACCAAGGGGATCGCGCCCGGCTTGAATCATATTCGAGCCGGTAAGACATCCGCCAGACTGACTTGCCGGGAGGAGCAGGACGGGATACTGCAGCATTGCTGCGGTTCTCCAGACTCATACCGCATCCCCCTCTCTGCTCCGAACTCCGGCCATCAGCATGCCGAGGGTCTCCCGGTCCGCTTCTTCATGTGTTTTTTCACCGATAATCGCGCCGCCGTACATCACCAGAATCCGGTCAGACAGCTGGAGCAGCTCATCCAGATCCTCCGAGATTAGCAGCACCCCGCTGCCTGAACCGCGCAGCTCCATCAGCAGCTCATGCACACCCGCCGTGGCCCCGACATCCAGCCCCTGCGTCGGGTGAACGGCAACCATCAGCTTCGGACGATGGCTGACTTCGCGGGCGAAGAGCAGCTTTTGCTGATTGCCCCCGGAGAGCTGCTGGACCGGAGTGTCGAGCCCCGGTGTCTTGACGTCGAACCGCTGCACCAGCTCCTGCGACCAGGAACGGTTTTTGCCCGTCTTCAGAAATCCGTAAGTGGAATGGTCGGTACTGCGGTACGATTTGAACAGCAGGTTATCCACGGAACCGAGACGGCCGGCGAGTCCGCTCTTCATGCGGTTCTCGGGCACATGGGAAATGCCCGCGTCGATCGCCCCGCGCACCGAAGCCAATTTCACCGTATTCCCGTCAAATATAATTCCGCCCTTTTTCCAAGCCCGAAGTCCCGTCAGCACCTCTGCCAGCTCCTTCTGTCCATTGCCGGCCACTCCGGCCACCCCGACGATTTCCCCTTTGCAGACACTTAAGGACAGGTTATCCAGCGCCTTGCGCCCATGATCGGCAAAGACCTCCAGATTCTTCACTGTAAGCAGCGCTTCACCCCCGGCTGTTTCCCGCTCCCGCCTCTTAATCGTGACCTCCCGGCCTACCATCAGACGGGCCAGCTCCAGCTCATCGGTATCTGCCGTCGCCAGCGTGGCAATCATTTTGCCCTTACGCATGATGGAAATGCGATCCGTGGCTGCCATAACCTCCTTCAGTTTATGAGTGGTCATAATGACCGTTTTGCCTGCCTGTCTCATTACACGCAGCGTATGAAAGAGCTGCTCCGCTTCCCCTGGCGTCAGCACGGAGGTTGGCTCATCCAGGATGATAATATCCGCGCCGCGGTACAGCGTTTTGACAATCTCGACCCGCTGCTGCTCACCGACCGACAGCTGCCAGATGGGACGGTCTGCGGGAAAGGCCAGCCCGTAACGCTTCGCCAGTTCTTCTATCTCCTGATACTTGCGCTTGATGTACCCGCCACCGCGCCAGAAAGACGATTTTTCGCCAAGCACGATATTCTCCGCAGCCGTGAGACTCTGCACCAGCCGGAAATTCTGAAACACCATTCCGACGCCGAGTACAGCCGCATCTTTTGGGGAACGGATTTTGGCCGTTTTTCCGTGAATGAAGATTTCTCCCTCATCGGCCCGGTACACCCCTGACAGCATGCTCATGACCGTGCTTTTGCCCGCCCCGTTTTCGCCCAGCAGCGCATGAATCTCACCCGCATTTGCCGAAAAATCGACTTGATCGCTTGCCGTCACCGTGCCGAATTTCTTCACAATTCCGCGCATCTCCACCGACGTTGTCAACATGATGGAACGCCTCCTCCCCCTTATACTTATAGTACGGGTGGGGAAGGTCCCTCCCGGAACCCGCCCCACCCATAGTGTTCTGCTTCAGTATGCAGTTTCGTCAGGAGGACTATTGCGGAATTGTACCTTCCACGCCGTTGACGAGCCAGTTCATGCCCAGCACTTCCTCAAGCGTCAGCTTTTGGCCGTCCTGAATCTTCACATTGCCCTGGTTATCCGAGACTGGCCCGGTGAAAACATTAAGCTCTCCGCTGATGATCTTGGCCTTGGCTTCCTCCACCAGCTGCTTCACCTCATCCGGCACCTTGTTGCCGAACGGAGCCAGCTCCACCATGCCGTCCTTCATGTCTCCGGAGTACTGCTCGCTTTTCCAGGTTCCATCCATAACGGACTGTACGGCTTTTACGTAATAAGGGCCCCAATTCCATACCGGGTTCGTCAAATAATGATCAGGTGCGTATTTGCTCATATCAGAGTCATTCCCGCCTGCAAAAGCACCCCGTTCCGCAGCAGCTTGCAGTGTCGCAGGGGAATCCTGATACGCCAGCAGCACATCTGCACCTTTGTCGAGCAAGCTGATCGCCGCCTGGCGTTCGGTCGCCGGGTCATACCAGGTATTCGTCCAGACGACGCTGACCTTGGCTTCCGGGTTCACGCTTTGTGCACCCAGGGCAAAGGCATTCAGGTTATAAATGACCTCGCTGATCGGAAAAGCGCCAACATAGCCGAGCTGATTATTTTTGGTCATCTTGCCGGCGGCAATTCCCGAAAGGTAGCTGGCCTCATAGTTTTTGCCGAAGTAGGTTCCCATGTTCTCCGCAGTCTTGTAGCCGGAAGCGTGGAGGAACTTCACGTTAGGGAACTTACCGGCTACATTCAAGGTGAAATCCATATATCCGAAGCTCGTGGTGAACACAATGTCATGGGTTTGCGCCAATTCGGTAATAATCCGTTCCGCGTCGGCACTTTCGGGGACATTCTCGACGAAGTCCGCTTGGATGCCAAGCTCCTTCTCCATGTACAAGCGGCCTTGATCGTGCTGGTAAGTGTACCCGCCATCACCGGGAGGCCCGATGTAGACAAAAGCGACCGTGGGCTTCTCCGCCGCCGGCTCTGTTGCTACTGGCGCTTCCCCGTCGTTACCCGTATTTGCCGCTGGCGCCTTTGTTGCCGCCGTATTCGTGGTCGCTGCGTTGTTGCCGCCACAGCCCGCCAGGATTACCGCAAACAGGAACATGAATGTCAAGCTGAAGGTTAAAGACCGGCCCCTTTTTTTCATACTTCTCCTCCTCCAAACTTATCTCCCCTAATGGCGACAGCCATTAATGTATCTCTACTATACTGAGACACCACCATCGCGTAAATTTAGTTGACATACGTTTGGTCCCACTTCTAAAAATAGCCGTTTCCTTTGTGCCTCATGCATGAAGCGGAGGAGGAGGTCACTTCATGGAGTTATATTTCATTACACTCAACTTGGAATTTGCACATCCGTCCCGTTATGCCCGCCTCAAACCTCAGCCTTAGCTTCCAGCACAACCCCTTTATAGTCTGGTGACCGCAAGAGCCCGGCCATCCCTTCATCCTCATTCAACCCTTGCAGGGCATTAAACATTGCTTTGGAAAATAAAGCCGGCGGCATCAGCAAACCGCAGCCTGCATCCGCCACGTAGTCCAGCTCCGGCGACTGTCTGAAGGTGTTGATCAGCCGGTTCACATGCAAGCTCGTAACCCCCGGCTGATCCGCCTGGGCAACAATGACGGCATCCGGCTGCAGCGGCAACACGGCATTCAGCCCGCAGCGCAGAGAGAACGAGAGGCCCAGATGGGCGGTCAGACAGGTCTCTGTGCGTCTTGCGCTTTGCTTGTTCACGGCTGGAGGCAGCCATTCCAGTGTATCATTCGCGCGCACGACAACTACCAGCGGCTCCAAGATGCAACACTCCAGCTCACGAAGCGAAGCCCTGCTGCCGGGAAACTCCTGAAGCTGCTGCCGGGCAGCTTTTGATATCCCCGTCCGCCTGTTATGTCCTGCTGCCAAGTATATACCGGCCACTTTCAATGTTCTCCACTCCTTGGGGCAGCTCCTAAAAGCTGCCTATTTAATATATGCCCGTGTAATCCGGGCACGTTAATCCCGGCCCAGCATTCTGCGGAACATGAAGACCAGCTTCATCCTCATCAGATCATTGATTTTTTTGAAGTCCACCTCCAACAGCTCGCTTAGCTTATCGATCCGGTAGGTCGCGGTATTGCGGTGGATAAACAGTTTTTTGGCGGTTTCGTTGACATGGCCGTCATTCTCCAGATAAACCTCCAGCGTATGCAGCATTTCTTTCACATATTCCGGCTCCCGGCTGAGCAGCCCGCGCAGACTGTTATTCACATACTTCTCCATCACAGCCGCCGGGATCTGTCCGAACAGGAGATTCAGCTCAAGCTGGCGGTAATGCACCACATTCCCGAACCTTCCCCATTGCTGCGCCATCCCCATACATTCCTTGATCTCGGCAAAAGCCTCCCTCAGCCCTTCAGGCTTCGCTTGGCAGCTGCTGACCGCAGCAAACGGGGTGAATCCTCTGTTCAGCTTCAGGCGGTGAACACATTCGCCGACACTGTCCCGGAATTGTTCCTGAGTATGCCGGTCACCAGGATACAGGGACAGCAGCCCCTCAGCAACGATAAGGTGGATGCCTGACAATTCCCGCAGTAACGTATGGGAGGCGTACTCTTCTTTGCAGCGGAGCAGCTCGCTTTGCCGCCCTTCCCCGGCGGCCGCCACGTCTGTCAGCATCAGCTGAAACGGTGACTTCAGCAGTTCTATCCCCAGCTTGTCGGCAGCCTGTGCCAGTTCACTGCAAGTGAGGCTTCCGCCCAGATAATGCCGCAGCAGCGCGCTGAATTCCCGGTGCTCAGCTTGCTCCAAATAATCATGCGCACCCGTGCGGATATGATACGAAATCAGCTCGGCCCCTTGAACGAATAAACTTTCTTCCACAGGCAGGAGCAGCGGATCAATGGAACAATATAAAAGATATCCGGAGCACTCTCCCCCTTGCTGAAGCGGAATCCGGTAGCCCGATTTGTCGCCGATCCGCAGGCGCTGGTTGCGGGATGGCCAGGGCCAGCCCTCCAGCAGCTGCGGATCTGCATACTCTGAATTATTGTATATAACAGAGCCATGGGTGCTGATTACGGCAAGAGGATGCCCAATCACATTGGATACAGAATCGAACAGCGGAAGACCGTGCTGCGAATGGAGCGCTAGTCGCATTAGCTCCCTCTGTTTCTCCAGCATGCTCTGCAGGACACTGGTGCTGCGCGTAAGCTCAGCGCGGAACAACCCATTCATCTGATCAGAAAAGGTAAACTGAAACGGCAGCTCTATCAGCGGAAAATTCAGCATTTCCGCTTCGGCGACCAGCTTCTCGGGCACCGCATCCCAGAATCGCCCCAGCTTAATGCCAAGACCGGCCGATCCTCTGCGGTTCAGGGTTTGCAGCAAAGCGGAGGCCTCTTCGGGATTGTCTTTGATCAGATATGCCGTAGTCAGCAGCATCTCCCCTTCCTTGATCCAATCCGAGATATCCGGGGCATCCATGACATTAATGGATTTGACGATCCGGTGTTTGCCTTTGGAACCGGCAATCAGCCGGGCTTCCGATAAAGGATAAATGGACAACGCCTCTTCAACCGTCAGATGCATGTAAGCCACCCCTCCATTATATGGGACTTGTAAACTTCCCAACGTTCTATAATGTTACTTTATGTAACATTATAGATAAAATGAACAGGATTGAAAAGAGAAAATGTGATTCACAATAATTAATGTTAATTTAAATAACATATAAATAACATGAATTACCACTCTCCCTCTCTATCTAAGGATCAGGTATACTTGAAAAGTTGTTTCATACAGCTGAGGAGGAGATTATTTTGCTAAGAAAAAAAGTGTTTACCGGCTCTCCCTGGGAGTCACGTGTTGGTTATTGCCGCGCCCTGCGAATCGGCAGCCGGATCGAAGTGGCAGGGACCACAGCGATGAAAGACGGTAACGTGGTCGGCACAGGAAATCCTTACGAACAAACCAGGTTCATTCTGCAGACCATCGAACAGGCACTGCATGAGCTGGATGCCGGATTGTCCCACGTAATCCGAACCCGGATGTTTGTAACCGACATTTCCCAGTGGGAAGAAATCGGCAGAGCGCATGGTGAATTCTTTAAAGACATCCATCCGGTCGCCACCATGGTCGAGGTTAAAGCGCTGATTGACCCGGAGCTGCTGGTTGAGATCGAGGTGGAGGCTTACGTCGAGTAGGCCGGGCCGGATTGGATCGGATCGGATCGGATCGGATCGGATCGGCAAATTCTAAGGCATTTTTGCCTCCCACGTGCCTCCTTCGGGCCGGATTGCCAGATTCTAAGGCATTTTTGCCTCTCATGTGCCTCCTTCGGGCCGGATCGGCAAATCCTAAGGCATTTTTGCCTCCCACGTGCCCCCTTCGGGCCGGATCGGCAAATCCTAAGGCATTTTTGCCTCCCACGTGCCTCCTTCGGGCTGGATTGGCAAATGCTAAGGCATTTTTGCCTCTCACGCGCCTCCTTCGGGCCGGATTGCCAGATTCTAAGGCATTTTTGCCTCTCATGTGCCTCCTTCGGGCTGGATTGGCAAATGCTAAGGCATTTTTGCCTTTCATCAGCTTCAACTTGCCGGGATTGCTCAAAGAGACGTTAAAGTTGTTTAGAGTCTGCCAGTTCAAAAGAATATCTCTCACTTTCAGTTCAGGCATTTCATTCTGCATACAAAAGAAACTCCCAACGCGCTCATTAACGCAGCCCGGGAGTTTCTTCGTCCAGAGATCATATGAGTAGTAAGGCTGTGTTATTCGCCTAAGTTGCTGATTAGTTAAAGTTGAACCCGGTATAGTGCAGCTGGACGTTATAGTTACGCCATACGTATGCTGTAATTCCCCTGTAATCCCCTGCAATATCGGCGTGTTATTGTAGCCACACTTTGCTGATCCAGGACAGCAGCCGCTGGTCCTGTCCGTACCCGCCGATCACGGACAGGCCAAGCGGCAGTCCGCCTGGGCCGGATACGGGCAGCGTAATCTGCGGCAGCCCGGCCAATCCGGCGATGCAGCTGAGTTTCATCGCCCCGCTGCGGTTCTGCTCCAGCTGCCGCAGATCCCCGCCGCGTTGCGGCGCAGGGCCCGGCACGGTCGGGAGGACGAGACAGCCGTCCTCTCCGAGCAGCAGGCGCAGCCGGGCGGCAATATCCCCGCGCAGAGCCTTCGCGTGGCTGTGGTCCTGCCCGGACAACATCGCTGCCCACGCGAAGCGGGCCGCAATATCCGGGCCAAAGACCGGCTGTTCCCGCTCGATCCATGGCCCATGCGTGGCCCAGATCTCAGCACCCTGCAGCTCGCGGAACACATCCATCCAGGCCGCCAGCCCCTCCGGCGCAAGCTCTGTTTCGGCGGAACGCTCCACGCTGCCCTGGATCCGCCGCAGTCCTTGCGCCAGGCTTGCCGCATACCCAGAACCAACAAGCGCCCAGCACTCCACCGGGATATACACCTGCGCCATCGCCTGCTGACGACTCCTCCGCCCGCTGCTTCCTGAACCCAGCAGCACCTCTCCGGCCTGCCGCAGCACCTCCGGGCGATCTGCGATCCACCCTACAGTATCGAAACCCGGCGCGAGCGGAATGACCCCTTCCATCGGCACCGTTCCATGTGTCGGGCGGAAGCCGTAGACCCCGCAGTACGCGGAAGGCACCCGGATCGAACCTCCCGTATCGGTGCCAAGCGCAAAGTCTACGCAGCCTGAAGCTACGGCCACGGCCGAACCGCTGGAGGAGCCGCCGGGGACGCGGCCTTCCGCACGCGGATTCTCCGGCGTCCCATAGTGAAAGTTCTCGCCGCCAAGACTGTACATCAGCTCATCCGTATGGGTTGCTCCCCGAAGGGAAGCTCCTGCCCGCAGCAGCTTGCTCACCGCAGCTGCATGCTTCTCTGCCGGAGGGTGGCTGCGCTGCCAGTACGGATTGCCGGCCGAAGAGCGGTGGCCGGCGACTGCGAATACATCCTTGACCGCAAAGCTCAGTCCGTCAAGTGTTCCATGCCCCTGCGCCGGAACATGAAGCTCCGGTGCAGCAAATGCCCCGTACCGATTATCCAAGACCATCCTCCCCTTTCTGTTCTCCGCCCTGTTCAAGAACCTCCTGTCACCATCCAATAGCTGCCCCGTCACAGCGCGGATCGGTCCCCCCGCTGCGGTAGCCGTTGTCATCGATGGATATGGCATGGGCATGACCCATAATGCCGTCATAGTCATCTACAACGCACACCCTATGTCCACCTTCTGCCAGCGCTGCCAGCACGCGGCCTTCCACCCGGCTCTCCACCTTCAGCTCCTGCGTAAGTTCCCCCCAGGTACGGCCCCATACAACACGCGGCGCCGCCACCGCCGCTTGCGGATTCATCCCGTAATGCAGCATCCGTGTCAGCAGCAGTGTTTGTGTCTGCGGCTGGCCTTCGCCGCCTTGGGTACCGTACAGATAGGCCGGCTTGCCATTGCGGAAGGCCATGGCCGGCATGAGTGTATGAAAGGTCCGCTTATGCGGCTCCAGTGTATTAATGTGGCCGGGATCAAGCGAAAAAAACGAACCTCTGTTTTGCAGCAGAATCCCCGTATTCCCCGCCACGATACCCGCCCCGAATTCGAAATAGAGGCTCTGGATAAAAGAAACGGAGTTGCCCTCCGCATCTACCACCGCCGCATAGGCCGTATCCCGGCCCATCGGCTCGCTGCCGAGCTCAGCCGCCCGTTGCATGGATATGGAGCCCGCCAGCTCTGCTGCATACTTCTTGCACAGCAGCCGTTCCAGCGGAATCGGGCTGAACTCGGGATCGGTCAAGACCTTATCGCGGTCACGGAAGCTCAGCTTTAGCGCCTCGACGAGCAGATGATAATACTCATAGGAGCCATCGGCAATGGTTCCAAAATCAAAATGCTCCAGAATGTTCAGACCCATCAGCGCGGCAAATCCCTGGGAATTCGGCGGCGCCTGGTATACGGTATGCCCGTGATATTCGGCAGCGAGCGGCTCGCTCCAGTTCCCCTGATGGGCAGCCAAATCCTCCGGCTGAAGATACCCTCCCGCCTCCTGCATATACTTACAGATCTCCCTGGCAATGGCCCCTTTATAAAAAGCATCCCGGCCACCGCCGGCCAGGCAGCGCAGCGTTGCCGAAAGCTGCTTCTGCACAAACCTCCCCCCGGCTGCGGGAAGGGTTCCGCCGGGGATATAAATCGCTGCCGCTTCCGCCGACAAGGCAGCTCCGGCGGCCAAAGTGTTGCTCCGCTGGTCGGAGGACAGCGGGAACCCTTCCGCCGCGTAGCCGATCGCCGGCTCCAGCACCTCGGCCAAGGTGAAGCGGCCATACTCCCGCAGTATCGCATCCCAGCTGTCTGCCATACCCGGCACCGTAATGGCGCTCCTGATCCCCCGCCGCGGAATCGCCGCTTCACCGGCATAGCTGGCCCGGCTGACAGCGTTGCCCGAACGGCCGCTGCCGTTGTAGGCCCGGACGCGCCCTTCGCCTGGGCTGTAGGTCAACCAAAAGGCATCGCCCCCAAGCCCTGTCATATGCGGATACACTACAGCCAGCGCAGCGCTGACTGCTACCGCAGCGTCAAAGGCATTGCCGCCGCGCTCCAGCATACGCGCCCCGGCAGCCGAAGCCAAATAATGGGGGCTGACGACCATGGTTTTTGTAGCCATTACCGGTTTTTCAGTCCTGCTGTCCACGGTCCACTTCCTTCCCCTCGTCGCTTTGATAAGTGTCATTTAACATTACACGAAAAACCCTTGTCAATCGCTTCGGGCAAAACACGGTTCCGGCACCTTCTTTTTGTGATTAACGCACAAAAAAATCCGCCTGGCCGCCCGTCCGGTGGATAGAGTCATACGAATTGTATAAAATGACTGTATAGAGGAGGTTTCACGTGAAAGCAATTTCTGGAGAATACATGCAATTAACCATAGCAATGTTCAGAACCGGCATTCTTGGTTACGGGGGAGGGCCGTCCGTAATTCCGCTCATCCGGCATGATGCGGTTACCCGGTACGCCTGGCTGAGCGATGATGAATTCGGCGAGACTCTAGCCATTGCCAATGCCTTGCCCGGACCGATCGCCACCAAAATGGCAGCTTATCTCGGCTATAAGCTGAAGGGGATCAGAGGCGCCGTCATATCCGTGCTCGCCCATATCTTGCCCAGCTGCATAGCAATGATTGTTCTGTTGTCTGCGGTGAATTATTTGAGCGGCTCCAAAGCGGTGGCCGGCATGATTGCGGCGGTATCGCCGGTGATTGCAGTGATGCTGGGGCTGATGGCTTACGAGTTTGCACAGAAGGCTTTTAAAGGCTTGGGGGCAATCATTGGCGTGGTTTCTTTGCTGCTGGCGCTGCTCCTGCTGGAGGTGCTGCAGCTACATCCGGCGGTGGTGATCCTGCTGTTTCTCGGTTACGGAACGGTACACTACAGGCTGCTTGCCAAAAAAAATAAAGGAGGGACCCCCTGATGGAGTGGCTGCAGCTGATTTACGGATTTTTTATGGCTAATCTGCTGGGTTACGGCGGCGGTCCCTCTTCGATTCCGTTGATGTATGAGGAGATAGTACCGCATTACGGCTGGCTAACAGATGAAGAGTTCTCGAATATGCTGGCCCTCGCCAACGCGCTCCCCGGTCCGATTGCCACCAAAATCGCCGCTTTTGTAGGCTATGATGTGTATGGCTGGGCGGGGCTGGCTGCGGCTCTGCTGGCTACCATTCTGCCTTCCGCAGCAGCGCTTATTGTTCTGCTTCGTGTGCTGCAAAAGCATAAGCAATCACCGGTTGTGAAGGGCATGACGCTGCTTGTTCAGCCGGTGATTGCGATAATGATGGTGACGCTCACCTGGAAAATGGCCAAAACTCCGGCGGAATCCATCGGCCTCTGGCAGACGCTGATTATTGCAGCAATCGCGTTATGGGCCATCCAGAAGCTGAAGCTGCATCCGGCGCTCGTTATCCTTGCCGCTTTTGTCTATGGTGGGCTGGTGCTCCCGTATACCATCTAGATAGTTAAGCACCAGCACTGCTGCATCTTATCAGTACTACAGTACCTAACCAGCACTGCAGTAAATCATCAGCATCGCGGTACCCATCAGCACCGCGGTACCTCATCAGCACTACGGCACCTAACCAGCACTACACGCCATTCCAGTGTATTTCGTGCAGCGAAATCGCTCTCTGATGGGCTCCAAAGCCCTTTCTGATGTATTTACTGCAGCGGAAATTTGAATAATAAGGGTTATTCAGCTTTTCCGGCTGTTCCTAATGCACAAAATGCAGTCAAATCGAAAATAGACGGCCTCTACTCGCTTTCTGATGTACAAAATGCAGTGAATAAACAAACTTTATCCTGAACACCCGGCACTGGCAGCGAACTATCAGCGAGCAATTCCCGACGATAGGAAGGCACCATCACACTATGTCTTTGAATAAGCTATTTCAGAATATATTGTGAAAGCACAGCCTGCACTTCATAAATGTTCACGCTTTTGTTAAAGGTCTTTTTGACCGGCAAGGTGCTGCTGGAAATATAGATGCACAGCTCCGCGTCCAGATCAAAGTGTCCCGCTGTTTCCACCGAATAATGCGTGATGCTTTTGTAAGGGATGGAGTGGTATTCCGTCTTTTTGCCGGTCAGCCCTTGTTTGTCCACGAGAATGAGCCGTTTGTCCGTAAAAATAAACATATCGCGGATCAGCTTGTAGGCCCGTTCGATTTTCTCCTGCGGAGCCAGAATCTGCGCATATTCGCGCTGTACTGCGGTCAGATCGACCTGTGATGCATTGCCCAGAAGACCGTCAAATAATGCCATAGGATGTCATCCTCTTTCTGCATCTTAATTTGGCGGACCTTCTCCGCCCTGAAACCATATTATTCTTATTATGATAGAATATGCAACGACAAATATGCAGCTGCAATCCGGGCTTGCAAATTACACGGAAATTAATTACAATGAGTTTAAATTTGTTGAAAAAGGAGGTGTGGTAGGAATGGATCATAATTGGACCAACAGTGTTATTAGTCGGCTGCCTATAGCTACAGCTGGCATTGTTCATGCCTATGGTGATAACGGGAGAAGTCTGTCCATTTCCATGAACTTAATAACACTACACAATTGTGAAATGTCTTTCCTGCCATCATCTTAGCGGATCTTGCTTCCTAAGAATGATAAGGCCGCGGGGAACTTTCCCTGCGGTCTTTTTTGTGCCCTTATACAGGGCTGTGGCGGCGTAAGGGCATTCCTATAAAAGGAGAATCCCTATGATTATTCAATGTCAAAATGTTCAAAAATACCACGGTGCCCAGCTCGTGCTGAATAATATTACCTTCGATATCCGCCAAGGCGAGAAAATCGGCCTGATCGGCCGCAACGGCTGCGGCAAAACGACCCTCTTCCATCTGCTTAGCGGCGGGGAACGCCCGGATCAGGGGCAAATCTCAATCCGCAAGGGCAGCGTTATCGGACTGCTGGCCCAAATTCAGGAAGCCGACGGGAATGAGACCGTTTACCACGTGCTGCAGCGCAGCTTCGCCGAAGTGCTGGCCTGGCAGAACCGTATGCGGGAACTGGAGCTGGAAATGGCAGCCACTGATGCAGGGACGGAAGATGCCCGCTGGAATCGGCTGCTCAAGGAGTACGGCAGCCTCCAGGAGCAATTTGAGCGGGCTGGAGGTTACGAGGTCGATGCCTCTATCCAGCGCATCGCCACAGGACTAGGCATCGGACCCGGGCAATATGACCGCCAGTTCGCCTCCCTCTCCGGCGGCGAAAAGACCAAGGTTGGCCTGGCCGAACTACTGCTGCGCCAGCCGGATGTGCTGCTGCTGGATGAGCCGACCAACCACCTCGATATGGACGCCATCGAGTGGCTGGAGCAGTTCCTGAAGGACTACGACGGAACGGTCCTTGCCATTTCCCATGACCGCTATTTCCTCGATGCTGTCGTGAAAAAGGTGATTGAGATCGAGGACGGCGAAGCCATTACGTTCCATACGAACTACAGCGGCTACCAGATCGAAAAAGAAAAGCGGCTGCTCCAGCAGTTCGCGGATTATCAGGAGCAGCAGAAGAAAATCAAGCAGATGCAGGAGAGCATCAAACGGCTGATCGAATGGGGCAACCGCTCCAATCCGCCGAACCCTTCCTTTCACCGCCGGGCCGCATCCATGCAGAAGGCGCTCGACCGCATGGTCAAGGTGAAGAAACCGATCCTGGAGCGCAAAGCGATTGATTTGCAGTTGGAACAGAATGACCGCTCCGGCAACCAGGCCGTCATTCTGGACCGGGTTGGCAAAGCCTATGGCGGGCGGAAGCTCTTCAGCGGGGCCAGCGATGTGCTGCGGTACGGGGAGACCACCGCCCTGATCGGCGGCAACGGTGCCGGGAAAAGCACACTGCTGCGCATCATTCTCGGGGAGGAATCTCCGGACAGCGGAAGCTGCACCCTGGGCTCGCGGGCCGTCATCGGCTACCTGGCCCAGGAGGCGGTGCCGGAGGATGCGGGACAATCTGTACTCCGCTTTTTCCGTGAGGAGGCAGGCCTGGAGGAAGGCGAGGCCCGGGGCCAGCTTGCCCGCTTTCTTTTCTACGGTCCCGACGTCTTCAAACGTGTTGCGAACCTCTCGGGCGGAGAATGGACCCGGCTGCGGTTCGCAATCCTGATGCACCGCCGCCCGAATCTGCTGATCCTCGATGAGCCGACCAACCATCTGGATATCGACTCCCGCGAGGCGCTGGAAGAAGCATTGGAGGACTATCCCGGAACGGTGCTGGCGGTATCGCATGACCGCTATTTCATTAACCGCTGCTTCGGCAAGCTGTGGTCCATCGAGAATGGCCGTTTCAGTGCCTTCACGGGCAATTACGAATATTACAAAGAAAAACAGGCCCAGAAAGCGGCTGCGCTCACAGGCAGCCTGGAGACCCAGACTGCCACTCCAAACACTGGCTCCACTCCCGCAAATCATAAAGCATCAGTACGTTCCGGGAGAGTTGATTCCGGGAAATCCGCCTCAGGCAGTACCCTGCCCTCCCGCTCCCCGTCCGATTGGGAGAAGGACATCGCGGAGGCCGAGGCTTTGCTCGCAGGGATCGATGCCGACATGCTTGAGCCGGCTCTGGGCAGCGACGCGGAAGGCCTGGCCCGGCTGCAGCTTGAGCGGGATGCGGCGCAGGCCCGGCTGGATGAGCTGTATGCCGGCTGGATGAGCGTGGCTGATGAACATTAAAGAGAACATTAAGAGGATCATAATAAGAAGGGGCGATTCCCATGACTAACTCCCCAGGCGTGGAGCTTTTTTGGAACGAATATTTGCAGGAACATCCGCTGGCCGCAGACACTTATGAGGTGTGGTCTTTCGGCGACAACGCGCCGATGGCGGATGAATTGCTGGAGCTTGTGCTTCAGGGCATCAAGACCGGAACAGCCTCCAATTACCAGTTGTACGAAGCCGAAGGTGCTGCCCTGCCGCAGGCCGGGGGACACAGCATTATTCTGGACAGCAAAGGGGAGCCGCAGGTGATTGTGGCAACAACCCGGGTTGAAGTTGTTCCTTTTGATGAAATAAGTGCTGAATTCGCTTATTCCGAAGGCGAGGGTGACCGTTCCTTGGAGTATTGGCGCCAGGAGCATGAGCGTTTCTTCACCAGAGAAGCCCGGGAGCTGCTGAACCAGCCGTTTGACCCGCAGATGAAGGTTGTCTGCGAGAATTTCAAAGTTGTATATCTGCCGTCCACACGCAAATAGCCCGCTCGTGCCGGATCGCCGCAGCCTTTCATAAATGCCCAAAAAGGCTGTTCTTCCACCGGAAGAGCAGCCTTTATATGTACTATCCTTATCTAAGGTTGCATAAAATTAGAGTTGTAGTCCTGCTTACCGCCAAAAACCCATAACCCAGCCAAATACTGAAATCCACAACGGGATGCTGATGAGGATGCCCCATACCAGCCCAGTGGCAATATTGCCCTCTGCAGGACGCACCACACTTTCCTGTTGCAATGGAAGTCTCAACTCTTCTTGTTCCATGCGATCCCCTCCTAAAATTCTTATCGACACAGTAGAGGAAAAAATGTAGACCGCCTGACCCAAAAAAACAAGTTTTTTTGGCTTAGGGTAGATATAAAGGCTCAGCGGCTCGGGATTGTAAGTGCTTTCATAATAGTTATTACCCCATGCTCCATGATTTCAAAACGTTTCAGGCAGAGAAGTCATATATTATATGCGAGGCATCTAGTCCAATATTACCGGAGCGTTCGGGTCCCGTAAAAATTGAAACATGGTGTTCAGCTGTTCCTTGGTGTTCCGTTCCTCTGACAGCTCGGGCAGTTTATCGAGGGCAAAAAAGGATACCCCGCTTGTTTCCACTCCTTCTACCGCTTCCCCGCCCACAATCCGGCACAGAATAAACAGCTTGTAGATATGGTACGGCTCAGGCGGATGATTATGGAATTTCTTGTCCAGTACGGCCAGCAGGCGCACTGCCTGGGTCTCAAATCCCGATTCTTCCCTGATTTCCTTCACCGCCACTTCACTTGGAGAGAGGCCAATATCGGCCCAGCCGCCCGGCAGAGCCCATTTGCCGTCCAGCTTCTCGCGGACCAGCAGAATATGCCCTTCCCGGAAGACCACACCGCGGATATCCACTTTGGGTGTGCAGTACCCTTCATCTCCGGCAAAAGCAAGCCGGATCTTCTCCTTGCTCTCGAACGAATAATTCGCCAGTATATCCACACTCAGCTCACGCAGCGCCTGATACCGTTCAATATCGTAGACATCCTTGGCGTAAGCAAGGCCTGTTTGCGCGATGGACTGGATTTCTTTGGCCCAAGATAACCATTTCTGTTCCATACAGTTACACCTCTTCCACCCCGCCGGGGAAGGCGGGCTATTATTGGCAAAGCATAATATGACGGGAGAAACCCGCTTTTTTGGCAATACAACGGTCTGTAATGGTAAATCCCGCTTCACTGATCATGGCATCCATCGCCTCAATCGCGACAATAACGGCCCGGTCGGCAATCCGGCGGGCATGTACCAGAATAGAGAACTGCTCCTCCGGCGTAATACTGGAATACAGATTATAGGGCATGTCCACAAAAGCTACATCATAATGCCCGCGGATATCGGCGATATCGCCGAGAGTCACTTCAGCCGCAAAACCAAAATGGGCAATATTGGTCCGTGCTCCGGTTGCAATCATCGGATTAATATCCCGGCCCACAATGTCGATGCCCATCGACAAAGCTTCCACCATAACCGTGCCTATTCCGCAGCAGGGATCAATCGCTCTGATGCCTTCAGGACGGGGAATGCCCATATTAACGGCGGCCCGGGCCACTCGTGTACTGAGGGCGATCGAGTAGCTGCGCGGTTTTTTCATATGACGGAACCAGTCCGCTTTGTTCTTGTGATAGTGCCCGAAGTACCAGCGGCCGCCGAGGGTCACAATCCCGTATACCAGCTGCGGATGGTTGACATCCGCTTCCCCTTCGATGTGCATGCCGATTTCCCGCTCGATCACTCTGCGTTCAGCATACTCTATTTTATCAGCGGCGGAGAGATCATTTGTTTTCACAAAAATAGCCTTAAACGACTTGCCCTCCACTTCCACCTGCTCCACCTGTGTATAGATCTCGGGCAGGCTGTCCCCCGCATACATCACGTCAATCCGCTCCTTGAGAAAAGGGCTGCGGCTGACATCTACAGCAATTCCGCTGGCAAAAATAGCCGGAGGCACCTCCATTCCGAACAGGCAGCGCAGCTCCATCCGGCACAGCGATTCTTCATCCGCCGAATAGGCGTAGGTGTATATATATGATGCCTTTCCACTTGCATTAGTCAATTCGTCCCATCCTCTATCCTTGTATATTCTCCTGCTGGCCGTCATAACTGCTCCGTGCCTCGACAATCTCCCCACGGTTGCTGTCCACCCAATCCACCAGAGTCTGCAGGGGCCCCAGCAGAGATAATCCCAGAGTCGTCAAGCCGTATTCTACTGTCAAAGGAACCGTAGGCGTCGCTTTGCGCCAAACCATGCCGTCCCGTTCCAGATGTCGCAGCGTCTGCGTGAGCATGCGCTGTGAAATCCCGCTGGAGCGTCTTTGCAGTTCCTTGAACCGCAGCTGGCCCGCCCCCAGATTCACAACAATCAGCATACTCCATTTATCCCCGACCCTGTCCAGAATCTGACGGGTGATCATGCAATCCTCCAGCAGGGGCAGCTCAGTCGTCCGCTCCGTTCCTGTGTTGTCCAAATGTGGTTACCTCCATGTAACTTGAGCATGTAATAGTGCCTTCTTGCCGCTTGAGCTTCCCCAGTCTATCATGGTTACTGATAGTAATCAACAACCGGGAGGGAACTGCCTATGATGAAGATATTTTCTCATGAATACCTGTCTTCAAACTACGGCCCAACCTCACCGCTTTGGCTGCCCCAATGCCAATGGACAAGATACTTAGGATAAAGGCAAGCTGTCCAAGCCCTGGCAGAAAAGAGAACACCACACTCCATGGAGCTACGTAATGACTCAAGCCATACAATATGACTACAGGAACCAAGACGTTGAATACAACCAAGAAAAGTGCAAAAGTGGTGACACGCAACGGGGTAAACTTCTTCCTATTGTTCCACCTAAACAACCTAAAGATCGATACTCCCAGTAAAATGACTGCTGCTGCACAAAGGAGATCTATGACAATATAGGTTCCGGTGATACTGCCAACATTATTGTTGGAGGGTTCCCGCCCGTTCATTATCTCTAGAATTCCGGATGCAATCTTGCCGAATTGAGCGCCCCTAACCAGATAGTCATGGGCATTAATCAATACAATAATGCCTGTATCCCCATCGAGTATCATATCGGAATGGAAGCTTTCAACATCACCCGCATGTTGAACGACGTTGTCTACGATCTCCCAGCCCATTCCATAAAAACCACCGATCGAAGGATCTTCAACCGCAGGCCGATGCATGATATTTATACTTTCAGCAGTAGCTACCGAGCGGTCTTGAAACTTACCTTTATTGATCTGAGCGTTCAAATAATTGGCCATATCTTCAGCACTTGAAATCAAATAAGCAGAAGGGAGCATCGACTGGTTCACAGTTTGAATCACAGGGCGCATAACGCCGAAAAAGGATTGATGTCCAACAGCCAGCCCGTTTTTTTGCGCTTCTGTTTTAGACGTATAACTATTTTTCATATCGAGTGGGTTAAAAACTTGGTTCTGTATGTAATCTGCATAAGACAAACCGGATACCGCCTCTATAATGCCGCCCAATAGGTCATAATTTAAATTCGAGTACTGATATGTACTTCCCACAGGCTCCGTTAGCGAGACGTCCTTCGAGTTTGTTATAAGCTCTGCAATCGTTGAGAATTTATTGCTAAAAGCAATTCTCCCCGCAGAAGTGGACAAACCACTGTTATGATTCAGCAGATGCTTAACCAGAATTGTCTCGCTGGCTTCCTTGTCGGCTAATTCAAATTTTGGTAAGTAGCGCTTCACAGGCGTTTCCAAATCGATTTTCCCCTGTTCAACCAACTGCATGATCGCCAGTGCTGTAAAGGATTTGCTGCTGGAACCCAGAACAAAAGGTGTCTGCGGTGTGATCGGCTGCTGATCATTCCCGGAAATCCCGTAACCCTTTAGATACACAGTTTCATTTCCCTTTACAACACCCACAGCAACTCCAGGAATTGAAAGCTTGTCCATCATAGATTCAACATACTCGTCTATTTCAAGAGCATTAGTGGAAGTCGAAGCCATTTTTGCTGCATGAGCCTCATCCGGTTGCATCACGTTTAACAAGCTTGCTGAGAACATGATCAGACAGATTGGCAAGATCAGAATTTTTTTCATACCTTGTGGGAGTTGCATTATACCTCTACCTCTTCCTTTAACTGAATTAAAGCACCGTAGAACTTTGAATTAAATTAAAGGTACCATGTCAACCATACAATAATATTTCACGAATCTTAACTTAAACTTAACAGCAAGGGGATGACAAGCTATCGGCGGAGCCTGTGAGCTGAAATGTTTGGTGATTCCTGAAATGATCCTGCTTCATTTTGATCCATAGTGAGTTCTCCAGTATAATATCTCTATAAATGCTAAACAAGACGGTGGCAGAGCGCCATTATGCATAGGCTTACCAAGCCGGCTTTGCGAAGCAATACCTAAGGAGGTACATACTCACTATGTCATACGAAACCTATTTTCAGAATCAGCGGGAAGCCCAGCTGGAGGAGCTCAAGCAATGGCTGGCCATTCCCAGCATTTCGGCGTTGTCCGACCACAAGGAAGATGTGCTGAAGGCGGCACACTTTCTCCTGGACACCCTTAAGCGGGCCGGACTGGAGAACATTGAGCTGCACCCGACTGCCGGCCACCCGGTCATTTATGCGGATTATCTGCACGCACCGGGCAGACCTACCATCCTTGTCTATGGACACTATGATGTGCAGCCGGTAGATCCGCTCAACCTCTGGACGACCCCTCCTTTTGAACCCGAGATCCGGGACGGCAAGCTGTATGCCCGCGGCGCAACGGATGATAAAGGGCAAGTCTTTATCCACATCAAGGCCATCGAAGCAATCCTTAAGCAGGAAGGCTCGCTTCCGGTCAACATTAAGGTGTGCATTGAGGGAGAAGAGGAAATCGGCAGCAAACATCTGCCTCCGTTCCTGGAAGCCAACAAGGAGAAGCTGGCCGCCGACGCGGTGCTTGTCTCCGACACAGCCCTGCTGGAGCGCGGACGTCCGGCCATCTGCACCGGGCTGCGCGGGCTGGCTTCGCTTGAAGTCAGTGTAAATACCGCTGCAACAGACCTGCACTCCGGCTCTTTCGGGGGCGGTGTTCCCAATGCGCTGCACGCGATGGTCTCCCTAATGGCCTCCCTGCACGACGACAAAGGGCGCGTAGCTGTAGAAGGATTCTATGAAGGCGTGCCCGAGCTGTCGCCGCTGCTGCGCGGGGAATTTGCGAAGCAAGGTGTGAACGAAGATACCCTCAAAGCGAACCTGGGACTCGAATCGCTATATGGCGAAGAGGGATATTCTTTTGTAGAACGGGTTGGCGCACGTCCAACGCTGGAGCTGAACGGTGTCTACGGCGGCTTCCAGGGCGAAGGCAGCAAGACCGTCATTCCAAAGGAAGCCCATGCCAAGATCACCTGCCGTCTCGTCGGCGATCAGGACCCGCAGCATATTCTGGATGCCGTTGAAGCCCATCTGAAAGCCAATATCCAGACCGGCGCAAAAGTCAAAGTCGTGCAAATGGAGAAAGCGCGTGCCTTTAACAGCGACCCTACGAATCCGATTCTGCAAACGGCAGCGGACGCTTACGGCAAAGTCTACGGCACCCGCGCCCTTTTCACCAAAGACGGCGGCTCGATCCCGATCATGGAGAGCTTTGCCCGTGTGCTGGAGGCCCCGGTCGTGCTGATGGGCTTTGGACTGGACGATGAGAACCTGCATGCCCCGGATGAGCATTTTAATCTGGAGAATTTCGATAAAGGCCTGCTGACGGTGGTGGAGTTCCTGAAGTCGGTGTAACCTTTTATCCAATAGAAAAGCCCGGCCACCGGAAGGAATCCTTCCGGTTGGCGGGGCTTTTTGCGTGGAGTGAACCCTCCTCAGCCAGATCTCCGCCTTGCAGCAGGTTGTGGAGTTGTTGATTGACACCCACCTCAGCTTAGGCAGTGCTCCCGGGCAGGATAGCACAATAACCGATGGAGTCCGCCAGAAAGTTACGCCCTGCAGTCATCTGTACAAGTAACTTCACCGTAATTTCTCTTGCGGCGAGTGGCAGACTGCATTTAGTGCAGCAGAATTGCCTCTTTCGAGCGTAAAAAGTGATTCTGCTGTATTTAGTGCAGCAGAATTTTAGGCAGCCGCCTATAAAGGCTACTTTCCGGCATTTTGAATGTACAAAATGCATTCAATCAGCAAATCCCAAGTGGCTAAGTCCATTCTGCTGCACGAAATGCAGTCAAATGTTCAACTCAATAGCTGCCCTTTTCCTGGCTAGTTCCCCCTCCCCTCACTTTCACCCGCCCTGCTTAATTAAGCACGGTAATTAGAAAGAGTGATGCCTTTCAGGTTTTTAAACATACGGGCAAAGGCCGCCGGGAGTTGATCGGGATCGTCAATGGAGCATGGGCGCACCGGTACGGATCGAAATGATACCTGCCGCCGGCACCTCCAGAGCATGGACACCTGCGGCCCAAGCCACCGTGTGCCTCGCAACTATTGTACCTTGGCAGTCGCGGACGGTTATTTCTTTCTGCCCCGAGTCCTGGTCCAGCTCCAGCACAAGACGGGTGAGCAACGTCCCGTTCACGACCAGCACCTCATCGGGCAGCTCGCCGGTCAGCGGGATTACCGTGTCATGATAGGCTGCCACGATCCATTTCTTAGGCATGCGGGCGAACACAAGCGGATACAGCAGCTCGGGATGCCATGGCTCCAGGACGCCGTCCAGCAGCACCTCACGGTGCTCGCGCCAGAAGGCCAGCTGGTAGGCCAGCATCGCAAAATGCGGCTGCGGCAGACGGTCCAGCCGCATCGAAATCTGCGGCACGGAGAACAGCACATTGATCAATTGCAGCGCTGCATTGGCTACAGGTTCCTCCGGGTGCCACATCAGCATATCGGCATGAGCCGCTGTACGGTCGCAGATCAGACGGATGTCCAGAGTCTTGATCCGGTTCTGCACCGCATCGTTCGGGCAATCCCCGGCCCGGAACATGTTGCCGTATTTACGCATCAGCGGACCGATATAGTTCTGGCGGAACTCGATCATAATGTCCGGCTTCAGCTGCCGCAGACGGAAAATCACTCCGCTCAGCAGCTGGTCAACCGCTGCCGGCACAGAATCCGTGTCCCTGCCACCGCCGCTCTGCCGGGAGCTGTCTCTGGTTTCGTAGAAACTGTCTACAAAATCAAGCTTAAAGCCGTCCAGGTCATAGTCCAGCAATGCCTGCTCATAAATGCCTGTTAAATAACTCCGTACCTCGGGATAACGCGGGTCCACAACTCCCGCTCCCATCTCTTCATTAAAGTACAATAATTTATCCTTATAGCTGTGCCAAACCTCGCTGTGTTTCCCGATGAACGGAACCGCATACCAGAGAATCACCTTCAAGCCCTGCTCATGAATTCGGGCTACATGGGCCTTCATATCGGGGATTTTGGCAGGGCTCACCTTCCAGTCGCCGCAGTAGGCATATCCCCTGGCTTCATCCGAGGTCTGCCAGCCGTCATCTATAATAACCGCCTTGCAGCCCAGCTCCGCTGCAGCTTTGCACTCCGCCTCCACCGCTTCCGGCTCAAGCTGCTGGTGGAAGCTGTACCAGGTGGAATACATCGGTTCCCGGGCCGTATCCGGAACCGGAGACGGCTCGCAGCCCGCTAGACCGGCCCACCATCCGGACACCCCGGACAGTGCTTCGAAATACGGAACCCTGCGGGAGTCCAGGCGCAGCACCAGCTCATAATGGGCCAGGGGCGAAGCGGGCCCTTGGAAGATCGTCACCGAACAATGGAAGCTGGCTGTCTCCTCATTCAGGCCCGCATGCAGCCGGAGCGGATGCAAGACATCGGAGCAGGCGAAGCTTAATACATTGTTGCTCCTGTAGCCATGCAGGCAGACGACCGGTGCGGAAGAAGTGGCTCTGGAAGAGAACCCTGGCCACCAGTCGGGGATCAGCGCCCGGCTGCGCTCCGCAGCCGGATGCCACAAGCCTTGCACATCCACCGCCGGGCAGCTCCATTGCAGCGAAAGCTCCGGGGGAGCTGCCGGAACATCGGCGTCCAGCGCAAGATGCACAAACTTCACCCCTGCCTCCCCATCTTCCACATAAAGCGAGGTGCGGAACCCCCCGGAATTTCCTTGCAAGGTGATCTCATATAGATCAGCGCTTATTGTCTTCAATAGAGTCTGAGTCCGCGTAATCATAATTTCGAGCCTCCCAGTGTTGACAGGTCCCATTCCTCCTGCCAGTGCACAGTAATTTTGCCGTCTTGAATCCGCAAAGGCAGCCATATATACCGCGAATCTGCCAGATCTTCCCGGTTCCAGCGGTCAGCCATAAAGACAAATGCTCCCGGCCGGCCCTCCAAGGGCAGAATGAACGTCCCCTGAGAATGGAATGTCGTTCCCGCCTCCGCCCCGCTGCAAGGATTGCCTTTCACCGTCCAGGGACCCATGATGTCGTCAGCCACCGCATATTCCGCCTCGTTCGGGTCCCAGCCAGTGCAGCCGGAGGTGATCAGATAATATTGGTCACCCTCTTTTACAATCGCCGGAGCCTCCCGATAGCAGTCAATGAACTGCCGGGCGCCGCTCCCGGTGGTCCGCAGATAATCATCCGTCAGCCGAAAAATGTACAGTGTGCTGTTGTTGTCCGAGGAACAAAGCAGATACGCAGCAGCATCGCTGTCCTGGTAAACCGTCATGTCCCTGCTCATAACCCCGCCGGGGCGGAAGCTGCCCAGATAATGGAACGGACCTGCCGGACTGCTGCTAACAGCCACCCCCGCTCTGGCCAAGGCGTAATCTGCTGTATCGATATGCATCCACATCACAAACGCGCCGCTGGCTTTGTTATAGATCACCTTCGGGCGCTCCAGCACTTTGGTGGGATGCAGCTCATGCCGCGGATCGTCCGGCACAGCCGGCAGAACGATCCCTTCATTCTGCCAGTGTTGCAAATCGGCGGAAGAATAACAGGACACACCGATCACATCACAGCGGTCCCCTTGCGTAATGCCATTTTTATTCTCACCGTACCAGTAGTACAGGCCTTCATGATACAGCATTCCGCCGCCATGGGCCTGAATCACTGCTCCGCTGCTGTCTCTCCAAACCTCTCCCGGGCGGATCTTGCCGCTTGGTTCCTGTGTGGTCATAGCGTATGATGCTCCTTTATACCAGATTTGCTTTACGGCAGCTACATTTTGCAGGGAATCCGAATTTGAACACAGGTACCGATCCCGCTGCGGCTGGCAATGTTGACCCCGTACCCGCTGCCGCCGTGCAGCTTGATCCGAGAATCGACATTGCGGATGCCATAGCCCATACGTGGGCCTTCAGGGTCCAGAATCTGCTGGATGGTATCAGCACTCATCCCCACGCCGTTATCAATGACTTTGAACACAATATCCGTCTCCCGCTTCTCCACCACCAGCCGGATGCCGATCGTGCTGCCGAACCAGGCATGCTCCAGGGCATTCTCAATCATTGGCTGCAGAATCAGCTTGACGGTCGTGTACTCCAGCGCTGCGGGATCGATGTCGTAGTACACAGCCATCCGGTCGCCATATTTGATGCACTGAATGGCAATGTAGGCTTTGGCATGCTCAATTTCCTTGCCTACTGTGGTCAGGATTTCGCCCCGGTTCAGGGAGAGCCTATAGAACTTGGCCAGCTCCTGCACAAGAACATGAAGTTTCTGAATGTCGCCGAATTGCGCCAGACGGTTGATGGAGGAGAGGGTGTTGTAGAGGAAATGGGGATTGATCTGTGCTTGCAGCGATTCCAGCTCCGCTTCTTTCTTCTGAAGATTGGCGACATAATTCTTGTGAATCAGCTCTTCGATATTGGTGCCCATCCGGTTGAAAGCCGCTGCAATCTGTGCCAGCTCGTCATTGCCCTTGTAGCTGATCCGCTTCTGAAAGTCCCCGTCACGAAAAGCGTTCAGCGAACCCACAATCTTCTGAATCCGCCGTGAAAAATAACTGGATACCCCGATGCCCAGACAAGCCAGCACAAAGGCACTGACCAGACAGACGACCAGCGTCATCCTGCGCACCTTGTTGGCACTTTCATCGAACAGGCTGTTCGGAATGTGCGCTTCCAGCACCCAGCCAAGCCCATCCAGCGGTTCACTCAGCAGCAGCCGGTTCGCCGCTGATGCCTTCACGTCCCCGGCCACTCCTTCAGGGGAAGACTTAAGCACCGTGTTGCCTTGGTTATCAAGCACCATAAGGGTGCTATATTCGCCAACCTTGCGGTAATCTACCGAGTCCAGCAGATCACGGATCTGTACCCTTACCCGGATCAGCCCCATCTCCTGCCCCCGCTGGACATCATCCAGCCGCTGAAGCAGTGAAATATTGCCGTCCCTTTCGTCGCGCTGAATCTGCTGCCATAAGCTGTGACCAGCCTTTTGCCTGGAAAATTCCAACCCGCCGTACCAGTCTTCATTCTGAATCCTGTTCAGATGGAAGATCTCATACCGCTTGGTCGAGAGCAGCGGATTCTGTTGTCCGTCCTTATAGAATAATTCCGGGAGGGTATCGTTCTTCAGATAGAGGGACAAACCGATATTGCTGGCTGTATAGTTCAGCAGATTGGCAAGCGTGGGCATCAGTGTTTTGGTCATCGTCTCGTAACTGTACCAGCCTTGATCGTAACGGCGGAGGGCATTTTGTAAATTGTAATTGTAATACAGCATATCGGAAATGCGCTGGATATCATCCGTGCGGTAACGGATGTTGTCCCGTATCTGCCGCAGCGTACCCTGGATATTGTCCCGAGTCTTCTCCTTGAGAGAGCTCACCGAGTGGGCATAGGCGAACATTCCTACGGTCAGCACAGCCAGCAGCAGACACAGCAGATAAGGCAGAATCAGCTTGTAGCCAAAAGGCACATTAAGCATGCGGCGCATATTACAGATGTCTCCTGTAATCGCCCGGACTGACACCGTAATACTCCTTGAATTGCTTGCTGAAATGGGACAGGTTCTTGTAGCCCACCCGGTGGGCGGCTTCATAAACCTTCAGCTTCGGATCACCGAGCAGCTCCTTGACCCGTTCCAGCCGCCTGAGACTGACAAAATCGGAGAAATAGACCCCCGTCTCCTCATAGAAGATTTGCCCCAGATGATTGGGTGAAAAGGAAAAATGATTGGCCGCATCCCGCAGCATCACATTATGCTCCAGATGCTCTTCGATATAAGCTTCGATCTCTTCTACGAGCTTGCGCTTTTTGCCTTGCCGTTTGCGCTGCAGATGCTCCGAAAGCTCGAACATCCGGCGGCGGAGCCAGGATTTCATATCCTCTATCGTTTCAAAATGGTACAGGATGCTGAGATGCTTCCGGTCCAGCCTGAGCAAGGCATAAAAGTCTTCATTGATCGTATGCAAATAGGCATCCAGCTTGGAGACAATGTGGAGGAACAGCTGATAAATCTCCAGCTTGTTCTCCATATTCCCCACAAGGACAAACAGCTCCTCATTGCAGTCGTCGACATCAACGAGCCGGTAGGAGGACATGGCCGCGAACAATGATTGCAGAATACCGTCCAGATCCCGCGCTTCAGCCGAGATCGGGCCTTTGGCATCCGTATGGAGGATCAGCTTGCCTTTGCCCAGGAACAGCTTCAGTTCCAGAGCTTCCCTGGCCCGCCGGAAGGAGAGGTGCAGCTCCTTCAGACGGGTTACGGGCGGGCCCACGCCTATAGTGACCGTAAGCGGAGTACCGCAGACCGCCCGGCGAATCAAGCCGTACAGCCGTCCGCTGTCGTAGCTCTCTTCAAGGATCAGCGCAAAATGGAACCGATCCAGTCTGCAGGCCTGAATCCGCTCCTCCGCACAAAAGTGCTCTACGGCTGTTTCCAGCTTTTTCTCTATTTCCGCCTTAGCCTCATCCCCAAAGCCGTTCAGCTTCCAGGACAAGTCATCCGGTTCCAGCAGTGCCGTATACAAGTGTGTGGTGTGCCAGGGCATCCCGATCCGCCGCAGCAGTGACAGCACCTTCTCTTCATCCGGCAGCCCGTCCAGAAGCTGCATGAACAGCTCTCTTCTCAAAAGAGGCTCCGATTCCGAGAAATAGAGCTCCAGATGGGAGTGGGCCCGCTCCCGGTCCAGCGACTCCCGCACTTCTTCCAGGGTTCTGCGCATATCCTCGTCATCCACCGGCTTCAGGACATACCCCGAAGCGCTCATGGAAATAGCCTGCTTGGCATACTGGAAATCTTCATAGCCGCTGACAAAAACAATCTTCAGCTTCGGATTCAGCTCCAGGGCTCTGCGGGCCAGCTCCATTCCCGACATAATCGGCATTCTGATATCGGTGACGATAATGTCCACAGTCCCTGAGCGCAGCATCTCCAGTGCCTCAAAGCCGCTGCTCGCGGCAGCGTGCACCTCCATGCCCAAAGCCTCCCAGTTCATGAAGCGCTGCAGACCTTCCAGATCCAATAGCTCATCGTCCACCAGCAGCACCTTGTACATACCATCCCATCCTTTAAAATCTGTATAGATGAAACTTCTGCCTGCCAACCTGACATTTTTTAGTGAAAGGGGTATACCTGATTCCAGTATACCCCACGATTCCGGCAGGCCCTAAACGTTATTCCATCTTGCTGAGATTATTTTGCCATCTTTCAGTCTGGAATTTAAGCAGCTTAGCATAACCGGCGCGCTCCGCGTCCTCATCGGCTTTTTTCAGAAGCTGCTGGACCTCCTCATCGCTTTTGGCATACAGCGCTTTGGCATAGACTTCCAGATAGATATCGTTCACAGTCGTTGCAATGGTACCTTCCTCTGAATCAGGCAGCGGGTCCAGGTTCACAAATTCCGTAAAGTTGCGGGAAGTCTTCCAGGCGACTTTGGTTTGGGCCAGCGTCGTCCAATTTTGTTTGTCTTCTGGCAGCTGCGCATCCATCTTGGCCTTGGTCTTATCGATAAAGGTGGTGTTGCCCACCCAATTGAACCGGCCGATCTTTTCTTTGTCCTTCTCCGACTGCGGCGTAGTGAGCCCCCGTTCATTCTGAATCGGTACGCCATCCGCATCCGTCTCATCCCAGTACAGACCCTGGCGCCCGAAATTCAGGATACGCTGGCCATCATCACCCGTCGCCCAGTCCAGATAGGAGAAGATCGCCTCCGGGTCCTCTGCTTGCTTCGTAATCACCAGCACATTCCAGCCCAGAGAGTTGTAATTGTTCGGGGTGATCTTCTCGGCATTCAGCCCGGCCTTATGAATCGGCCAGATGATATCGTAGCCGGCTTCAGGATCGGCGGCCCGCAGCGCGGAATTGGCACCCCGGCCCGGATTGGCAACGTCCCCGTCCACGAAGACCGCCACCCGGCCCGTGTTCAGCTTCTCCGTAATCTGGTCGCTGGTCTGGGTGAAGACATCCTGGGAAATCAGCTTTTCACGGAACAGCTTGCTGGCGAACAACATGTTCTCGATGAACACCGGATCCTTAAAAATCGATTCCAATGCATTCCCTACCGGATTGGCTTTGGACAGATAGGGTTTATTCTCGGCAAAGCCGCCATACATCGTATCGATCCCCCGGCCCTTAGCCCCGACCTCCAGCGGAACCACGTCCGGATACTTTTCCTTCACCAGCTTCAGATAGGCATACAGGTCATCGAACGTTTCGAGCTTCGGCGAGTTCAGTTCTTTATATATTTTCCGGTTGACGAGCCAGCCGCCGTTGCCGTTGGGACTGGATGTGTACCAGTTCGGGAACTGGTAGAGCTTTCCGTCGTCCGAGCGGAGCATATTCAGCGTAGCTTCACCGGCATTTTTTTTCAGATTAGGGTATTTATCGAGGTATTCATCAAAGGAAACCAGCAGACCGGCCTGCCGCAGACGCTCCACGTTCGCTCCACGGTCCATCATAATCACATCCGGCAGACTGCCCGAGGCAATCATTGTGCTGAATTTGGTCTCTGCCGCGCCGCTGGACTGAACTGGTGTAATGTTCACCTTAAGCGTGTCGATAATCCAGCGTGTCGTGGAATCGTCTCCCCAAGGCTCCGTGGTGTCCCAGTCGTAGTTGCTGTAATAACTGAAGGAGACCGGCTTCACCGTCGTTCCCTCTGCTGGCGTTGCTACTGCGGCTGTCCCGGCGGGTGCCGGTTCTTTGCCGGGCTCGGCGGTACTTTGAACAGCGGCATTATTCCCTCCTCCGCAACCCGACATCAACAGCACGGTGCACAATACGACCGACAACAGCGGCATTTTCTTCATACGCTTCAATTGAGCAGCCCCTCTCTAATACTTACTATACGCAGGATGAATCTGAAACAGACAAAGAATCGGCTTCCCGGGCCTGGCTATTCTTTCAGAGAGCCGATGAGTACACCTTTGACAAAATACTTCTGTAAAAAGGGATAGACCATAATAATCGGCAGTGTAGCTACCATGGTTGTTGCCATAATCAGGGATTTGCTGGTCACCGACTGCATCAGAGCCAGTCGGTCCTGAGCTGCAGCACTGCTGCCAATCGCCTGCAAGAGCTGATCCGTCACAATATTGGAATTCAGAATCTGCTTAAGCAGCGTCTGGATCGGAATCAGATCCGGGTTGTTGATATAGATACTCGCTGAGAACCAGTCATTCCAGTGTCCCACCGCGGTAAACAGGGACAGGGTCGCCACAACAGGCCCGGAGATCGGCAAAATAATGCGGACCAGCACCCCGATATGATTGCAGCCGTCAATTCTGGCCGATTCAGCCAGACCTGCAGGCAGCCCCAGAAAAAAAGTCCGGAAAATAATCATGTTATACACACTGATCAGTCCGGGGATGACCAGCACCCAGAAGGTATCCATCATGCCAAACTCACGCATCAGCAGAAAGGTGGGAATCAGCCCGCCGCTGAAATACATTGTAATCACGCAAAAGACCATATAGAATTTCCGGCCCATCAGCTCCTGCCTTGACAATCCATAGGCCAACACAGCCGTGAATAGAACGGACAACACAGTACCGACCACCGTCCGCAGGATCGAGATCAGAAAAGCCTGGCTGATCCTGTCATCGCGGAAGACCACCATGTAGTTGTCGAACGTCGGACTGCGGGGCCAGAAGGTGATACCGCCAAGCGCCGTATCAGAGCCCGTATTGAAAGAGATCACCAGCGAATTCCAGAAGGGGTACAACGTGATGAAGCCCAGCAGGAGCAGGAGTAAATAAATGAACACCTGCAGCACTTTATCTCCCGGCGACAGCTTCATCATAACCCGTTCCCCGCTTTCCGGTAGATTGTGATCTTATGCAGCATAGAATCAGGCGGCGTCCATAGCGCCTTGGAGGACAGGTGGCTTACCATAGGCTGGAACCCATTTTTCTGGCAGCCCTGTTGGCGATTGCGAGCAGCCCCACACTGACCACCGCCTTGAACAATCCTGCCGCCGCCGCATAGGAATAGCGGTTGTTGAGAATCCCCATCCGGTAGACATACGTATCAATAACATCCGAGACATCCCGCAGGATCGGGTTGGTCGCCAGGATCAGAATATCCTCAAAACCCGCGTTCAGGATATTGCCCACAGCGAGGATCATAAAGATGATAATGACCGGCCGGATGCAGGGCAGCGTAATCAGCTGAATCTGCTTGAAACGGCCGGCACCGTCAATGGAAGCGGCTTCATACAGATGCGGGTCAATGCCGGCAATCGCCGCCAGATAGACAATGGCCGCAAAGCCCATTTCCTTCCAGATTCCTGTACCTACGAGAATCCCCCAGAAGTATTCCGGCACCGACAGAAAGCTGATGGGCTCGGAAGTCAGATGCAGGTTCATCAGCAGCATGTTAACGCTTCCATTATCAGTCGAAAGCATAGAGCCGACGAACCCGCCTACGATCACCCAGGAGAGAAAATGCGGCAGATAGCTGACCGTCTGAATCACCCGCTTGAACATCATGTTTCTGACCTCATTGAGCAGCAGCGCCAGCAGGATCGGAGCCGGGAAGCCGATGCACAGCTTCAGCAGGCTGATTACAATCGTATTGCGCATAACTGTCCAGAAGTCGGGAGAATTAAAGAAGGCCTCAAAATGCTTGAATCCCACCCACGGACTGTTAAAAAAACCGCCAAACAGCTGATAATCCTGAAAAGCCATCAGCACGCCATACATGGGCAAATAGCTGAAGATAAAGATGAACAGCAGTGCCGGCAGCACCATCAGCTGGATATCCCACTGTCTGAACCACCGGAACCACCAAGTAACAGAACTTCCTTTCGCCTGATTTAGAGCTCTCCGTTCAATCTCCACGTCGGTCATCCTTCCTGGTTCTTTGCTTTACACCTTAATCTTATGCAAAGTGGGAAGGACACACCAGTACCGGGGCCAACGAAAAATGTGGTTCAACAACGATTACTTAATTACGTCATTCCTCCTCAACGGAAAGCTTGATCGCCTTCACATCATCAATGTAAAGCGTCCCGCTTCCCGTACTGCCATTTCCCTGAGCCACATAAAAACCAAACTCCTTAATGGAACCCAAATCCATGACCCCATTGCCGCCGGAGGACCATCCCGGGTTCACAAACTCTGTAAAGGGAATCGTTACAAGTCCCGCCGCCGTCCCCTCAATCCGGTAGCTGGCTTCCCACACCTCACCGCCCGTCTCATGGAACTGGACTGCCAGCTGCCGGCTGGAATCATCCGGCTGCAGCCAGAACGAAATCCCCTCCATGCCGGGCCATTCCTTGCCCATGCTGCGGTATACTCCGGCATACCCCGGATTCCCGACAGTATAATCAAGCTTGAGCCCGTAGGTGCCGCTGTTCAGCTGATAGGTATCCAGCGTGACCGTCGCGGCATTGCCGGAGACATTGCGCTGCCATTTGGAGCGCAAGCTGCTGTCCGAGCCGCCATATTGCTCAAAATCATCGATAATATAGCTGTCCATCGGCGGTGGAACATACGGTCCGCTGCCGGTCTCGCCGTTATTGCGCGCCCGGGGATCACTGTAGACGGACTGAATGCCGCTGAGGGAGTTCTTGTCGGTCAGATACTGGGACCAAGTCATGAAATAGACGTACCGCGGCTGCTTCTCGCGCAGCATCTCCATATCCGGCAGCTCCCCGTTTTCCCCAATGGCTATAGGCCGGCCTCCGCTGAGCTGCACAAGCTTGTTGTAATACGTATCGCGGTAATCGTTGTTATAGATATCCATAGCCAGCACATCGACCAGCCCATGCCCAGGATAATAAGGGGCTGAATCATAAGCCCAGGAGCTCTCTGCATTCGGACTCCAGACCCAGATCAAATTGTCCAGCCCATGCATATGGGTGAACCGGTCATACATATTGCTCCACAGCTGGTTGAACAGCTCAGGCCGCGCTCCCCACCAGAAGAATTCCGCATTCATCTCATGATATGGCCGCCATAACACCGGAACCCCTGCGTCCTTCAACTGCGCCAGATAACCGGCCACCTCATCCATCTGGGCTGCCCATTGGTCATATAAAGCCGTACCGGGAGTTACAATATCCGTCATCTCGGCTTCCGTCACATCCGCCGTTACACTTTCCCAGCCTGCCGTTGCAGAATCCATCGGGCGCGGCTGGTGGTAGGTCAACGTCACCATGGCTCCCGCCTGGCTTTTGGCTATCGCTTCGTCAACCATGGCCTGCCGCAGCGCAGCGAAATCGCCGCCTGTGTAATAGGCAAAATCCGACCCCCAGAGCGCCGGATAATACCCGGTCAGTTCCGCCGCCTGATCATACCAAAGCGTGGGTTCTTCGTAATAATTATGTTGTCCCGTATAGACGGCATTGCCTACCGTGGCATACAAACGGTCCAGCAGCGCAGCGGCTTCCTCCGAAGCATCCGGATTCACCGGGGACATCGTGCCGGTTGTTGCCTGCACCGTGCTGGCGGCCGAAACAGCCGTCCCCTCACTTACAGCCCGCACCTCAATGTCATATAGACTTTCAGGCGATAAGCCCTCAAGCTTGTATTCATACAGCGATTGGCCGGGAACATAAGGAACCGTTAGACTGTCCCACTCGGTATTCGCGGCTTTTTTATACGATATTCTGTACTCTCTTACGCCAAAAGAACCTGTCGAAGCTTCCCATTCCAGCTCCGCAGACACACCGTCCGTCCCCTTCACCTGGAATCCGGACGGCGCATGAGGTGCCAGCTCAGCCGGAAGCTCCGGCAGTGCGCCCACAAACATCTGGTCCAGGAACAAATCCGCACCTGTAGAATTTTTGGCAAGAAGCTGCATAAATTTATCCTTGGCCCCGGATCGCAGCTGCTGCTCCGAACGGGTCCACTCTGAAGCGGTGTTGGCCAGAATCGGCTGCCACTGACAAATACAGCCTTTATAAAAACCTGCCTTCAACGTAAAGGTGTCCGGCGTCTCGGCTGCAGACCTGCTCCAATAGGAGATCAGATAGGTGGTATCCTTCTCAACCGGCAGCCCTGTAGTCCTGATTTGTGAATAATTTTGCAGCAAAGCGGCATATTGCCCTGAATACGTATCATAGGTCACGGTCTGCACGGTCCCTGTGGTTTTCCACGGAGCCGTTGTGCCAGTCTCCCAATCCCCATTTACGAGCAGATTGGACCCCGGCGTTGCCTCAAGCCCCATAACGGCTTCGGAGGTATTGCCCGCGCCATCCTGTGAGCGCAGCATCACCGCATAGACGGAGAACGGGTCAAGACTCTCCAGGGTATAGGTATACTGTGTTACCGTTTCCTGATGCGGAATGGACACTGTATTCCAGTCGGGCGCATCTGTTCTTTTGTAGGACAGCTGATAGGATTCGACTCCGATATCATCCGTAGACCCCGTCCAGGTCAGCGCCAGTGCCTCCGGCTCATGCCGGGTCTGCCAGGCACCCGGTGTTGTCGGATCTTCAATGTCCACATTTTCACGGATCACTGCGTCGTCGATGTAATAGTCCATGCTGGTATTGTTCCAGAACGAGAAACGGACATACTCCACGCCGGGCTCCGGCGTGTACAGCAGCTGCTGGTATTCCCAGTCTGTCGAACCGGTGAAGGCGAGGGGTTCTTTCCCCTGCTCAGTCCCGAAAAAATCCATATCGATGACATGACTGCCCACTCCGGCTCCGGCGAATTTCACCCATAAACCGACACGGTAGGTTTTGCCTTCCTGCACTGCCACGGATACTGACGCTCCCCCTGTGTTCCGCTTCACCTGAAGGCTGTGTTCGCCTCCATGTTTCTCGGTGGTGGTCACCACCGGACTGCCCCATTTCTCCCAGTTCGCGTCCCCCGCTTCAAAACCGGGATTGCTAAGCAGATTCTCCCCTGCAGCCTGTGACGTCACAGGTGCCATAACAGGTGCAACGATAATTGATGCAACAAACAGAGCGACGGCCAGCCAACTATGGAACCATGTTTTGCCCGTTTGTGCTACCACTTGGATCAAGCCTCCATTGGATACAGCCGGTTTTGGTTTCGATGTTCGCATCGTCCGGCTTCTCCAATGTAAGCGTTTACTATAAAACTGAGCAAGGTGCATCAGCAACGAAAAACTTGCTCTGGCAACGATTATCCTAATTGGACAGCTCTAAAGTTCTTGACCGATGATCGTATGGAATGCCCCGTTGCCGCAGGTCACGGCAAGAGCCTGTTTCCCTTCACAATCGACGGCGATTCCTTTCCAGCGAACCGCGCCAAGTGCGGCCTGATCCCACTCCTCCCAGCTCGCTCCTCCATCCCGGCTGCAGACCACCCTTGACTCCGTTCCGGTACAGATCAGCGGCTCGCTGGCCAGAACCAGCAGGTCCCTCCCTTGCTCCCAAGTTCCTACTGACAGTGCCGATACATTAAATACTTCCGTAGGTCCGGAGGGATACAGCTTGTGCCAGCTTAACCCGTCGTTTTCACTGCGCCACAAACCTTCCGTAATAAAGCCGGCATACAGTGTGCCTGAATGATTCGGCGAGTAGGCGACAACATTTAATACAGAAGCCAGGCCGTGCTGCTGAAACGGCAGACCGTCTCCAAGCGGGTCCCAGGAGTCCCCTCCGTCTTGCGAGCGCCAGAGTCCCTCGGTCCATTCCCCAAGCAGCAGATGTCCCGGCCTCTGCGGGTCGGTATCCAGCAGCTGGTTCGTACCGCAAGCGTTCTTGACCTGATAGACCACCACGGACAGCAGCTCCGCTTCGATCCAGTTCTTCTGATGCGGCAGGGTCCGTATCCCGGCCGGAGGACGGAAGGCCGTTTGTTCCCATGTGCTTCCCCCGTTCCTGGAACGATAGACTCCTGCCCCGGCGGACACCGGGCCATCTACAAACGCATAAAAGGTCCCTGGCTGACCGCCGTCTTCACGCAAAGCCTGCACAAAAAGTCCCGGCTCAAGCGCAAGGACTTCGGCCGCGGTTGCCCCGCCATCCTTGCTGCAGGCAATGCAGGCCTTTCCTCCATGACCCGTCAGCCCATACAGATAGTGCCGGCTATCCGCCTTGGACATGACTGCTGCAGTGCTTCCCGAATATCCCGGCAGGCCCGGCAGGCTGCGGAAGGTCCGGCCGCCATCCTCCGTCACCTTCGGAGAATGGTCTGCCATGGTGACACAGAACTTCCCCGGCTGCTGCTTGCCGGCGGTTACGGCTTCCATGCAGGTTGTCTCCAGCCCGCGGAATTGCCCGGCCCGCCAGCTTCTGCCGCCGTCCTCGCTAATGGATACTCCATACCAGTTGCATAAATAAAGACGTCCTTTAACAAAGCGGTCAACGGTTATTTGGGAGATGGCCCACCCCGCTGCCGCTGCCCGTGACCCTTCGCCAAAGCCGTCCATATAAGCCGGAAATCCACTCAGATCCTCATCCTTGTGGCAGTGAACCAGCCGCCAATGCACTCCGCTATCCTTGGAAACATACAGCGGAATCGGCGGCATGCCTTTCATATGCGGCCGCAGATCCGGTGCCGTATACAGAGACTTGTGGTCATGCGGGTCCTGCACAATTGTGCCGTACCGCTGCCCGCCCTGCAGCAGGCCTTCCCCGGCCGCTTCCCAGGTCTGTCCTCCATCACAGCTTACGCGGATGCCGTCCCAGATACAGGCCGCCAGCAGCCGCTGCGGGCTGACGCTGTCAAAGGACAACTCGGCGAAGCTTGGGCCTTCGTGGAGCAGCTGCCACGACTCCCCGTGGTCGAGGCTGGCATACAGCCGGCCCCGTTTGCCCCGCGGCTGGTCCTGCAGCAAACCGAGAACGCCGCCTTCGGCCACGTCGGCGTAATCCATGTTCAACCCCTCGTCGCTGATCGTCCCAGCGTACAGAACGCCAGGCTGAGCGGGATGAAAGGCAACGCACCCGAACCGCTCCGCCGGGAGCGCCGCCTGATTCCAGGTCTCCCCGCTGTCCCGGCTGATCCATAATCCGCCGGTATATCCCCCGGCGGCCACTGTCCCCGGGTCATACGGGTCCACGGCAATCACCTCGCCGTACATCCGGGTCGGCCCGTTGCCATAGAACCCCATACTGCCGCAGACCTCACGCCAGCTCTGCCCGCCATCCGCTGATTTGTGCACCGAACCATAGAAGGTCCGGCCCCTCACCTCACCGGAGCAGCGGAACATTATCTCCGGATCATGCGGGCTGACTGCAAAGCTCTGTACCTGATGATGATAGGCCTGGGTCAGCCCCCCGTTCAGCGTCTCCCAGCTCTCCCCGCCGTCGGAGCTGCGGAACACACCTGCCACATCACAGCGGGCATACAAAATCCCGGGTTGTCCAGGGTGCTGGATCAGCCCGGTGATATAACCGCCCCCGCCAAGTAGTGCCGGAGACCAGCTGTGCTTAGTCTTCATTCGGTTATGCATTTTCTTCCTCCCTCCATCCATCTCCTTAAGCTTACCGTCAGGAGTTGAATATGGGCATCCCTGACGGCAACGAAATCTAATGCTGAGCAAGGAAATATGCGAGGAAGGGGTGTTAATTCACTTTATTATGTATAGAGGAGGCAAACCTCTTGCCTCCTCGTTGTGTCAGCTAATTACGACAGCTTTCAGTACCCTGAGCGTCGACACGCTCTGTGTCCTCTGTGCGGATGGCAATGCTTGCAATGCTTGCGCGGCGCATGCTTGCAGTGAACCTTTTTACAGCCAAGCTTTATCTTTTTTTCACAGCACTTTTCGATTACCGGATCATATCTGACGGTAATGTACTTTTTCACCACTTCGGTTTTCACAAAGCATTTTCTATAGGAACTTGTCGTACCCCAACAATCTTTCCCTTTTCTCCTAGTCATCTTCCATTACCTCCCATTTTTTAGTACGGGATAATATACGTACAGGGACAATAATTGGATAGATATGCTTGCCTACGCATAATAACTTGGGTTGCCCTTTTTTGAATCTCGCATTATACGCAAAGAAAAAACCCTTGGATACCCAAGGGTTTGGAAGTTTAGATTATGGAGCGGGTGATGGGAATCGAACCCACGCTATTAGCTTGGAAGGCTAAAGTTCTACCATTGAACTACACCCGCAACTCAAAGTTAAGACAAGAAATAGTATAACATCTCATTATATAAAATACAACCTTTTACGATAAAAAGTTCAAGAATGCAGACGCAGCAGAGGTTTTAGAAAAGAAAGCTCAAATTCAGCCGCCTGAATGGGCTTGCTGAACAAGAAACCTTGCGCCTCATGACAGTGCTGCTGGCGCAGGAATTCCAGCTGCTCCACATTCTCCACGCCTTCGGCAGTTACCTTCAGCTTCAGGTGATGCGCCATGGAAGTGATGGTCGAGACAATAGCTGCATTATTGCTGTCTTCCAGCACATCCGAGACAAAGGAGCGGTCAATTTTCAAACGGTCGATCGGCATATCCTTGAGATAATGCAAGGAGCTGTAGCCGGTTCCGAAATCATCGATACTGATAAACACGCCCAGTTCCTTCAGCCGGTTCAATTGCTCAAACGTCGTCTCCTTGTCCAAGGTCATGCTCTCCGTAATTTCCAGATCGACGTAACAAGGGTCGAGCCCGATTTCGTCCAGAATAGCACCAATCTTGCCGGCCAGATTCGGCTGCAGGAACTGGCGGATCGATAGGTTGATAGAGACGCATATCGGACGATAGCCCTTCATCTGCCACTCTTTATTCTGAAGACAGGCTGTTCTCAGCACCCATTCGCCAATAGGGACAATAAGCCCGCTCTCCTCTGCAATCGGAATGAAGTCTGCCGGGGAGACCAGGCCGCGTTTGGGATGATTCCAGCGGAGCAGGGCCTCCATCCCGACGGTCTCTCCCGAATCCAGCTGAACCTGCGGCTGATAGACCAGATAGAATTCGCCGCGTTCAAGCGCCCTGCGCAGATCGTTCTCCAGCTTCAGGCGTTCTTTGGCCTTCATCTGCATGGCTGGCGTATAGCGGCGGATTTCCACATTCTGATCCTTGGCATTATGAACAGCGGTATCCGCATTCTGGATCATCTGCTCGGCAGTGGTCCCGTCCCCGGGATAGATGCTGATCCCCATACTGAGCGAGATGTGATATTCTCCCGATTCCAGACTGACCGGACTCTCAAACAGCCGGAGCAGCTCGCGGGCCCGGATCAGGCAGCCCTCCAGACTCGATCTGTCCGTCATTAGAAAAGCAAACTCATCCGCCCCCATGCTGAACAGCTCTTCGTTCCGATCTACCTGCCCCGCAATCCGCCGGGATACCAGCTGCAGCAGAAGATCTCCGGCGTAATGTCCCAAGGAGTCATTGATATTCTTGAAATGATTGATATTCATAATAATCAATGCAGAGAACCCCTTGCTGGTGTCCTTCTGGGAAATCTGGATCATTCCTTCCACCCGCTGCATCAAGCAACGGCGGTTAGGCAGCCCGGTCAGCTCATCATGATAGGCCAAATAATTAATACGGGCTTCGATCTGCTGCTTTTCATGGAAAGGTTCCTCAATCGTCAAACGGTATACACCGGTAAGCAGCAAATAATAAGCGATCCCGCTGCAGACCATGCCAAAAAGATGATCCAGCTCCCCAATGCTGAGGGGATTCATACAAAAAGCCTGGCCCAGGGAGAAAAAAATGAGTGAACGGATAATAATCAGCAGCGAGGCGGATTTCTCCACTTTTCCGGGATAGACAATAAGGGCTACGCCGATCAAATAAATAAAGAGCACTACCAGATCCAGCGTCTGCTTCAGTGCATTCAACCAGGCCTCCCCGATCAGCTGCGGAATTAAGGAGCGCCCAAAAATGAAGACACCCAATGAAAGGATGATCAACAGAAAGGAGATTTTGAACGCTTTTCCCTTTGCGGCGGCAGATACCGGCCCGTCTTCTCTGCTGAAAATAAACAAGATGCCCACCGCGCTCGCAAGGCGCGAGGATATCAACAGCCAAAGCGAATCATCAGCGCTTATAAAGGAAGATATCCATGGAATCCCGACGTAACTGACTGTATGTATGAAATCAAATACGCAGACCCCTAAAAAAAGAGCAGACGCATACAGTCTTCCCCGCGATAGCTGATTGGAGAAGAATAGCCAGCCCTGTGCAAAAATCGCAAATCCAAAAGCCACATTGCAGAAGCCCGCAATGAGATAAAGTGCAGAAAGCAGATCCCAGTCATCCACGCCCTTCAGCGATGTATGAAAAATCTGAATCAGAAGGAATAGGATGGCTCCTAAAACAGCCGCACGAATTGTTTTTTTCTCTTCTTGTCTCATAAGTCCCTCGCGTCCGAAAGTGATATCTATATCTAATGACGGGAAATATTCATGTCCTATGTATAAATATCGGCTAGTTAAGCCAGTAAAGTTACAGCGTATTTTCGACAACATCAAAGAAATCGCAGCATTACATCGTGTAAACAGACCGGAATTTTGCATATTCACGTATGTTTTTGGCTCCAGCAGCAAGAAAAAAGCACTTCCCTCTGCATAAGAGTTCAGTGCTTTCCGCTCAATCGGTTATTTATCTCCGAAGGTTACTTCCGGGGTAGTCAGCTTGTCATAGAAATCGACAGCTTTATCTTTGTCTACAGAGGAACGCAAAGCCATAGCAGAACGCGGATGCTCATCAAGCGTGCCAGTAATCATATAAGGAATAATGTAGCCCCACTCCTCTTTTTCCCGCAGAGGGATCATCAGGCGCTCCACGATATCCAGCACAGGCCGGAGTTTGTATTGCGTATTCTTGAGATGGGTTACCAGCAGCTCGGTAGGACAATTGCCAGCCGCACGGCCCATGCCGTAGCAAGAAGCATCCAGAAGCTCTACGCCGTTCTCCGCAGCAATAAGGGTGTTGGAAAAAGCCAGCTGGAGATTGTTATGTGTATGCACACCCAGGCGTTTGTTAGGCAAATGTTTCTTAAACTTATCCACCAGATATTTCATGTCATTATGATCCAGACTGCCGTAGGAATCGACGATATATACAACATCGACAACACTTTCGTTAATCTGCTCAAAAGCTTCAAGCAGTTCATTCTCCATTACATTCGACAAAGCCATGATGTTGATGGTAGTCTCGTAACCCAGATCATGGAAGGTCTGTACCAATTGCAGGGCCTTATCCACATCCTTGCTGTAGCAGGCTACGCGGATCAGGTCGAGCATGCTTTCGCTGCGCGGCAGAATGTCCGCTTCATCCACACGGCCGATATCAACAAGTGCGGAGAGCTTGGTGTGTCCTTTTTGCGGGATAACCTTACGCAGAAAATCATCGTTCAGGAAACGCCAAGGACCGGCACCTTCAGCTCCCTTAAGCAGCTTCGGTGAATTCTTATATCCGATTTCCATATAATCAACACCCGCTTCATTTAAGCCGGCGTATAGATTCTGCACAAACTCCACACTGAAATCCCAGTTGTTCACAAGTCCTCCGTCACGGATCGTGCAGTCGACAATTTTGCTCTGATTAGTCTTCACCATATGTTCTCCCTTCAACTGTTGCAATCAACATGCAATCATTATCGTTTAATCATACTTTAATGAAGAATAAAATGTAAAGGATATTCGCCTATACCCGCATATACTCAAGCTACGTCGCAGCAATGATAAAGGTCACAGAAAAAAAGGGACAAAAGTGATAAATTACAAGAAAATCACTGAGATTGATTCTCAATCTCTTTTGGAGGAATTTAAATGGCTGTTTCCCCCTGCTCGCTGCTGCGTTTACATCCGGGCTCAACCGGCTCCATCCATAGCATTGAAGGCATGAATCCCATCCTGCGGCGCCGGCTTGCTGATCTCGGGGTATTTGAAGGTGTAGTTATCCGGCTCAAAGGCAAAGGTCCTTTCCTGGGACCGGTTACCTTAGAATGCAACGGCCAGCTGTTCGCTATTCGCCGGAAAGAAGCCTCCAGAATTGAGGTCAATGTATCATGAGCTCTATAGCCCTTGTCGGCAACCCGAATACCGGGAAAACCTCGCTCTTCAACACCCTGACTTCCTCTTATGAATATGTAGGGAACTGGGCGGGGGTAACGGTAGAGAAAAAGATCGGCAGCTTGAAAAACGGTGCCGGCATGTTGATTGATTTGCCGGGCATCTACTCCCTGCACCCGCTGTCCCGCGACGAAAGCGTTGCTGCCAGGTATCTGGTGGAAGAATCGCCGGGGGCCTTGATTAATATTGTGGATGCCTCACAGCTGGAACGGAACCTGCTGCTGACACTCCAGCTCCTTGAGTATGGCAAACCTACTTTGCTTGGACTGAATATGGTCGATGTTGCCAGCGCACGCGGTATTCAGGTCAATCCTGAAGTGCTGCAGACCTGGCTCGGTGTTCCTGTGCTCCCGCTGGTAGCCAGAACAGGAAAAGGCAGCGGACAAGTTCTTAGTCTGCTGAAGAATTCTGCTGCTATCCCTGCAGTTCATTTCAGGCTTGATTACGGCGAGCCGGCTGAGCAAGCGATCGCCGCAATCGAGAAGATGCTGCCTGCCGGCGCCTCTTTGCCTGATTCCCGCTGGGTTGCCCTCCAGCTGATGGAGCAGAATCCGGTTATTCTGCAGATCCTGAAATCACAGCTGGACGTAACCCCGCTGCTCGCCATCTGCGACGTTTGCCAGAGTGAGCTGCAGAGCAAGAAGCTGGCCTTGACGCTTCCCCAGTGGATCCGCTCAGTACGGATGGATTATATCCGCTCCTTGTGCCAGGCGGCGATGGATACCACAGCACGCAAACCTCACAATTTAACGGAAAGACTGGATGCGCTGCTGACCCACCGTTTTATGGGATTGCCTCTCTTTATTTTCTTTATGTATGTTTTGTTCAAAACGACCTTTGATTGGGTTGGCGGGCCGTTGTCCGACATCCTGGACGGCTGGATCTCCGGTCCGATCAGCGATGGCGCAGGCACCCTGCTTCAATACCTTGGGGCCTCTAGCTTCGCCCACGCGCTGGTTGTTGACGGAATTATCGGCGGGGTCGGCGGGGTTCTCGTGTTTGTCCCGCAAATCTTCATCCTGTTCCTGATTATTTCCTTTCTCGAGGACTCCGGTTATATGGCCCGTGTCTGCCTCCTGATGGACAGCACAATGGAGCGTATGGGGCTTAACGGAAAAGCCTTCATTCCGTTCATTATCGGCTTTGGCTGCAATGTCCCTGCCATTATGGCTGCCCGCAGCATTGAACAGCCAAAGGACCGGATGCTCACTACATTGCTTATGCCACTGATGTCCTGTTCAGCCAGACTGCCGGTATATGCTCTGTTTGCCGCAGTTTTCTTCCCGAGCCGGCAAGCGGCAGCCGTCTTGTCCATGTATGTGCTGGGTATCGTATTTGCGCTGATTCTTTGTAAAGTATTCTCTAAATTTCTCTTTAAGAATGAGTCCTCCATCTTTATTATCGAGCTTCCCCCCTACCGTCTGCCGCAGATTAAGACCTTGCTGCGCAGCACCTGGGAGAAAGGCAAAGGATTCCTGCGCAAGGCCGGAACGATCATTCTCGCCGGCTCCGTAATCATCTGGCTCATGTCCTATGCCGGACCCGGAGGGCTGGATGTAGCCATGGATGACAGCTTTCTGGCCAAATTTGGCGGCCTGATTGCCCCACTGCTGCAGCCGCTCGGCTTCGGAAACTGGCAGGCCGGCTCAACACTGGTTCCCGGTTTTCTGGCTAAAGAAGTTATTGTATCGACCATGAATATTATTTATCACGCACCGGATACGGCCGGGCTGGAAACCCAGATTGCCCAAGTGTTTACACCGCTGAGCTCCATTAGCTTCATGGTATTTATCCTGCTCTATATTCCTTGTCTGGCAACAGTAGGCGTGATCAGAAAAGAAACAGCTTCCTGGAAGTGGACGTTTTTCTCAATGGGCTACAGCCTGGTGCTGGCCTATATCGTTTCTTTTGTTGTGTTCCAAGGCGGGCGTTTGCTTGGATGGTCCTAAATGTGAAAGCGGGGTGCAGTTCATGATTAACATTCTAATTATAGGCGGAGTCTTCGGATACTCAGGCTGGATGATTTACCGTCATTTTCAAAAAGGCAAAAAAGGAGCCTGTGCTGGCTGCGACAAAGGAAAAACCTGTGCGGCAGCCTCACTGGATTCGCCCTTTTCCTGCTCGGGAGACCCGGTCCGCAACAAATTATAATCAAGTGGTAAATTCAGCAAAATCCATAAACTCGTTTAATTTCCCCACGTTACGGGTATGTTTGTTATAAGCAACTGCACCCTGAAACCACCAAGGAGGGAACTACAATGAACACCAAAAAAACGTTATTCACCACAGTGGCACTCGGAGCAGCCTACTTATTGAAAAACAAGAATACCCGTGACAAGATTATGCACGGAATTCAGAACTTCACTTCACAGATGAAATCCAAGAAATCCGGCAGTACTTATTAACTTTAAGTCTCTTTGAATGATCAGACTGACCATGCTAAAGGGGTAACCCGGCAGACCTTTACGGTTGCCGGGTTACCCCTTTATGGGTTGCCTGCTGTCTCTTCCCCTGCCGCTGCCTTGCACTACTCCTGATGCCCGCTTTGGCTTAGCAGCCATTCCAGCAATGTGCGTACCATCACGCCGGAAGCTCCTTTGGGATTCACGCTTTGTTCCTTGCCCAGATAAGCCGTCCCGGCAATATCCAGATGAATCCAAGGCAAACCTTCGGCGAACTCGCCGATGAACAGGCCGGCTGTAGTCGCTCCGCCGTACCTTCCCCCGGAGTTGCGGATATCAGCAACTTCGCTCTTCAGCGCATCGCGAAATTCCGGGTATGAAGGAAGCGGCCAAATCTTTTCCCCCGCCCGGCGGGATGCCTCCAGAAATTGCTGCAGGAATGCTTCATCGTTCGTAAGGGCTCCTGTAGCGGTATCCCCCAATACTGACAACACAGCACCGGTTAATGTGGCTACATCAATGAGCCGCTCTGCTCCCCAATGCCGGGCATACGTAAGCGCATCTCCCATCACAATCCGGCCTTCCGCATCGGTATTCAGCACTTCTATGGTGCGTCCGCTAAGTGAAGTAATAACATCGCCGGGTTTAAAGGCATTGGCAGAAGGCATATTCTCTGCCGAGGGAATGACCATAAGCACGTTCAGTTGTGGCCGCAAGCGGCCCAGAGCCTCCATCACGCCCAATACGGCTGCCGCACCGCTCATATCGCTGATCATATTCTCCATACCGGCCGCTCTTTTTAGAGAAATCCCGCCCGTATCAAACGTGATCCCCTTGCCCACCAGCCCGGTGACATTGTCCCATTGCTCTGTACCCTGATATCGGATAACGATCATTCGGGATGGATTGGCGCTGCCTTTGCCGACTGCGGTCAAGCCGCCCATGCCTCTTTGTTCAATCTCACGCTCATCCAGTACTTCGGCCGGGAACCCGTGCCGTTCAGCCACCTCAATCGCTGCCACCGCGAGATCCGAAGGAGTCATCAGGTTACCGGGGGTATTGATTAAATCACGGGCCAAATTTGTCGCCTCTCCAAAAGCCATCCCCTTCAGGATGCTGCGGTCCCAGCGTCCCGCTTCAGTCGCTTCTACCGGTTGCTCCAGCTTAAACAGCACCGCTTCCAGACCCGCATACTCCAGCTGCTCCTGCTTGTACCTTCTGCGCCGATAAGCTCCCAGCAGCAAGCCTTCCGTCAGGGCAGAAACAGCATTCCCCTGAGCCTCCCCAAACATTGTCCTGAGCTCTTCAGGGAGCAGGAGGACCAGTCTCCGTGCTTTTATTCGCAGGGCAGCCCGTGCAGTCTGGGCCGCCAGCTCCCGCAGTCCCTCGGTTGTCAGAGCGCCGTCCCCTCTTCCTGCCAGGATAGCCGCAGGATATGGCCCTTCCAAGGGGAGGACATACGTCTCAGCGTGTCTCCCGCTGAAGAATCCGGCTGTCCCCAGGGCAGCCACCCGGTCCTCCCATTCCGCAGCCCCTCCGCCGGACTTCACCTGAGTCTCTGACAGAATAAATACCAGGGCATCCCCTTTCCACGAGGCTGACGGCTTACCACTGCTCCATTCAATATTCAACATGTGTTCCCTCCAGCTATTGTTACAGAAGTCGTATGGTCCATTCTAACACACAAAGGCTGATTCCCTGCGGCAACGCACCGCAAAAGATCAGCCTGTTGTTCTCTAAATACGGCCTTCACTTCATTGCCGTATTACTGTCACCACTGAGCTATTGGATTAACGGCAGGGAGATTACAAACCGGGTTCCTTCGTTCACCCGGCTGCTGACTGAGATACAGCCCCCGTGATTCTTGACTATCCGGTCACTGACTGACAAACCCAGCCCCGTCCCATTCTCCTTCGTCGTAAAGAAAGGACTGAACAACCTGTCCAGAGTACAAATATCCATCCCCTTGCCATTGTCAGAAATAAAAATACGGACCTCAGCGCCTTCTCTCCGCGCTCCGATCTCAATCGTTCCCGTATAGTCATCAGATCGTTCTGTAATCGCTTCCATAGCATTTCTTATCATATTAAGGATAACCTGCTTCATTTGCTTGACATCAACGGAGATGGCCATGTCGCCTTGAAGCGGGTGAAGATGAATCTGACAGCCTTTCATTAAAGCTTCACTTTCGGTTAACAAAACCGCTTCCTTAAGCAGTGCCGATACTGAAATCATTCCTACTTGGGGAACGGAAGGCTTGGATGACATCAGGAATTCATGAATGATATCATTAGCCCGGTCGATCTCTGCAAGAATAATTCTGGCATATTCATCCTTGCCCAGCTGGTGAAGATGCGGCCGCAGCAGTTGTATAAAGCCGCGGATAGCCGTCAAGGGATTGCGGATCTCATGGGCGATGGATGCGGACAGTTTGCCCAGCATAGCCAGGTTGTCGTTCTGATAGGCCGTTTGCTCAATCAGCTTGTAATCGGAGATCTCCTTGACCGTAAATAAATAATAACCCTTCATTGTCTCACCCGACGAGAGCGACACCCGCCAATAACGTCCGAACTCGTCCACAAATTCGTAATTGGGTTTCCCCTTGTAGATCATTTCCCGATAGCTGCTCAGCAATTGTCTTTTCTTGAAGCGGTTTAACTGGATATGGGACAGGAGATGGGCCATTGTACATCCCACAAGAGAGTGACGCTGCAATTCAAGCATGCCGTACATCTGCTTGTTGACAAAACTGATGACCCCCAATTCATCAAACAGAATGATTCCACTGTCAATGTTCTCCAAAACATCCTCATAGGTAGCGTCCAGAAGTCCGGATTGAAACGTTCTTGCCGACAAGAGTAAACTTTCCTGATATTGGCTTATCACGATATTAAGTTCCCCCTTCTACTGCATTTGACGAAGGCGTCAGGCGACAGCAAATTGCTATGTATTTAAGTATATGACGAAGACGCCAGAACATTCGGTAACCGCTCCCTATTATCCAACCGTTTCAACTATATTCCAATCATATCCAAGAGAAGAAGACAACGCAATCAGAGAATCTGTCGAATGCCAAAAAAATTTATAAAATGATTCCAAAGACATACTCCATACCCTTAATTCCTTCACATCACATGTTACATCTGCTTTGATTTCCTGAAAACTGAACAAAATCACCCTACGGGTGAATAACAACTCGGAGCTTACGAGGCACGAATTTTATACAATAGGCAAGATTATCGTCATTTGGCTTGCTTAGAGCTCACATTGTTGTACACGCGCACAACTCTCGCCCATATAGCGTGGTTAGGACATGCATTGTTGACCGTGCGATTTTGCGTGGGTCCCTCAGCGGACATGATGAGGTTCCTTCACGATCTATCCGCGGCTGATGCGGACAGGAAATCTATTGGGGAGGATTCAGCTATTTAGCAGGACAAACGGACAGAGATTCCGCTATTGGGGAGGATTCGGCTATTCAGCAGGATAATCGGACTGAGATTCCGCTAATTGCCTATTTCCCCTCATTCTAGGCTCAATCGAACGATATAACGGCTCCTGAGTCCAAATCCCCCAGGAAATCACACTTTTTCGCAAAATAGGGTCTTCTCTGTCCGCTTCACTCCGCGGATGGAGCCCAATCCCACTGCACCGCTATATCATCTGAAGGTTCCAAGATATCCACAATTTTTTACATTGTATAATTTCCTATACAACAAGAAAAAGCCTCCGTTGCCATGGAGGCTCTTCTCAAGAAGCTTTTTCGTTCATTACACACGTAACCGGTGGGAATCAGGCTTTCTGCTGCAGACGATGGCGGCGCTGGCTCATCACGGCCAGACGTTTCTTCAGTTCCCGTTCCCACTTGGCATCCTCAATCTGCTTGGCTACAGCCAGCAGGTCCAGCGCCATATCAATCTGGCTCTGAACGATGGCCAGTGGATCTTCACTTTCCACATTGATCACGTTCTCAAAAATCGCCGACTCGTCCTCCAGGACATAATCCTGGAAATCCACATCGGTAACCCCGTCACCATGCGCGTACTCCGCCAGAATCTCATATTCGCTCTCAACTTTATAATGAACCTCTACCCGGTGGCATACCGGACAAAAAAGCAGGGGAACATTATGGACTTGCGTGCGATAATGTTTTAGGGTTCCCTTTGTTCCTACCATACTCGCTCCACAGCAAAAGCTCATACTTGTTCACCCTCCTTGGTTAATTCCAATGGTTTCATATTATTGTATTGCCTTATTCCTTTGGAGATTCCTCTCCTTGAAGCATATATTAACCTTTACCACTATTTTCAAACACGTTCTGGCGAGCGAAAAGGGGTTTTGTTGCAAAAAACCCCCTTGCCGGAAAAATCATCCGTAAGGAGGTTCACATTTGTCTATCAAAGATCATTACTTATGGTCTCGGAGACAACCGGAATTTACAGGTTTTTGTCGCCTGGCTTCCAGTTCATGGCACACAGTCCACCGGACTGCAGTGCTTGCAGAACACGCAGTGTTTCTTCCACGCTGCGGCCTACATCATTGTGGTTGACAACTTGATATTTCAATTCGCCTTCCGGATCGATAATGAACAATCCGCGCAAAGCAATACCTTCTTCTTCAATCAGAATGCCATAGTCTTTGGCAACCTTCTTGGTAAGGTCTGCTGCCAGCGGGAAGTTCAATTGGCCCAGGCCATTGGAATCCTTAGGTGTGTTGATCCAGGCTTTGTGGCTGTGGATCGAATCTGTGCTTGCACCAAGAATTTCAGTATCCAGTGCAGCAAATTGGGCTGCCGCATCACTCAGAGCTGTGATCTCGGTTGGGCATACAAATGTGAAGTCAAGCGGATAAAAGAACAGTACCAGCCATTTGCCGCGATAGTCGGACAAGCTTGCTTTACCAAAATCCTTCCCATCACCCGATACGGTTTCCATTGTAAAATCAGGAGCCGGTTTACCTACCAAACGTTCTGCCATTGCTGAAATCCTCCTTTGATTATGTAAGAAAAACACTATCCGCACGCAGTCCTGTACTGAACTGTCGCACATTATGCTTTTCTTGATATATAAGCTTAGTAACTAGTGTTGCTGCTACATAACAAATGGTATCATCGTACAAAATCAAAGTCAATATTACAGTGATTACTTTTTTATAATTATTATAAATAAGCAATTTTTTGTGACGTTTCAGTCCCCATTTAGAACGCTTGGACCGGATTAAGCCCGCTTACGCTTTACGGATTGCAGCCGCGATAAGGTCACCCATTTGAGTAGTACTGATGGCTTTGCTCTTGTCTACAGCAATATCACTTGTCCGGTGTCCGGCATCCAGCACCTCTGCCACAGCCGCTTCAATTGCAGCCGCTGCATCTTCATATCCAAAAGTCAGGCGGAACATCAGAGCCAGCGAAAGGATCGTTGCGATTGGATTGGCAAGTCCTTGTCCGGCAATATCAGGTGCCGAGCCATGTACCGGCTCATAAAGGCCATAACTGCCCTCGCCCATTGAGGCCGAGGCCAGCATGCCGATCGAACCGGTCAGCATCGCAGCTTCATCGCTCAGAATATCACCGAACATGTTCTCCGTAACAATTACATCGAAGCTGGAAGGACGGCGCAGCAACTGCATGGCACAGTTATCAACCAGTACATGCTCCAGCTCCACATCCGGATATTCAGGGGCCAATCTGTTCACAACCTCACGCCATAGACGCGAAGTTTCCAGGACGTTGGCTTTGTCTACGCTGGCCAGCTTTTTGCGGCGTTTGCCGGCGATTTCAAAAGCTTGGCGCACAATACGTTCTACTTCCGTTACGTTGTATACACAGGTGTCTACCGCTTCTTCGCCATGCTCGCCTTGGCGGCGCAGCTTCTCCCCGAAGTAAATGCCTCCGGTCAATTCGCGAACTACCATCAGATCCGTGCCTTCCAGCACTTCCGGCTTCAATGTTGAGGCATCCTTCAGGCAATCAAATACAACGGCCGGACGCAAGTTGGAGAACAAGCCCAGCGCCTTGCGAATGCCCAGCAGCCCTGTTTCCGGGCGAAGCTCCTTGGAATTGTTGTCCCATTTCGGGCCGCCGACGGCTCCCAGCAGCACAGCATCGGCGCTGCGGCAAATCTCCAGCGTATCCTCCGGCAGCGGTGTTCCCCGTTCATCAATGGCGATCCCGCCAAACAGCGCATGTTCGGTTTCGAACTTGTAGCCGAATACCTCTTCCGTAACTTTTAATACTTTTTCCGCTTCAGCCACAACTTCAGGACCAATACCATCCCCTGCAATTACGGCAATTTTCTTAACCTCACTCATCCCAGTCACTCCTCAAGTGGTCTGCAGCTCACAGACATAGTTCTTCTGTATATTGTTTTATCATAATGGAAGCCAAAGGACAAAGATACACATTCTATGGAGCTTATAGGTTTAACCTATAAGAAGTCATAACAGAACGGCTATGTCATGCAACTTTTTTCGATATAATCCGTATAATAAGTCGGGCATTTCGCTTATGATGTCTTTATATATCAGGGAAAGCAGGGTGAAGCAAGCTGGAAGACGAATTATTTAACCAGACAGTGTCGGACCTGTTAGGCCGATCAAGGAGCCAGGTAACCGTCACCCTGGAACCCCGGTTCGCCGGAAACCGGCTGGTCGGCGGGAAATATCATATGGGCAGCCATACTATATATTTGTATAAGGATCAAATTAAAGAGCAATGCTGCAAACTGTTCGGTTCAACGAACAGGCTGAAAGAATATATAGCTGTTATCCTCGCCCATGAGCTGGGACATTCCGAGGATGTGGAGCTGGAGCAGCTGGCCCTGGCTTTGGAGGAACCCTTGACGGCCCGGCAACAGGCAGAGATCAGGCTGCGGATTGAAGAAAATGCCTGGCATTATGCAGCTGTTTTGTTAGCGGATATGGACACCTCCTTTCTCCAGATCATTATAGAGGAATCTCTTTTCAGCTATCGCCGCAGCTTTGAGCTTAGTATTGCTTAAGAGAATATAAATACACAAACAAGATCAGGCCACGTAAGAGGGCCTGATCTTGTTTGGTTAGTGTTGATTACAGCTTATATTGGCTTGCTTAATTATCACGTTGACGGGCCCGGGCTTCTCCGCCTTTGCGCCCTGCCTCTTCACGGCTCATTTTGCCGTTGTCGTTTCCATCGCCTTGACTGCTGCGGTCGCTTCTCGCTTCGCCGCCTTCATGTCCAATCTCTTGATAGAACTCACGGTCATGGTTTCTGGCCGTTGCTTCGCCACCCTTACGTCCAGCTTCTTCGCGGCTCATCTTCCCATTCTGGTTGTTCTGTGCCATTTCGAATTCACTCCTTGTTGGGTATTGAGTATTTTTGTTACATCCTTATTTTACCCGGCTCGCTGGAAACAAAACACCCACTTGAACAAGTTTTACCGCTTCCGTGTTCATTTGCCCTTCCTCTGCCAGAGGGTTACAATTAATAAGTAGTCCAATATTATAGCTCTCTTACTCAAACCCATTGAAGGAGTGATAACGAGTGCAATACGCTAAACTTGGCAAGTCCGGGATGAAAGTCAGCCGCCTGTGTCTGGGTACGATGAATTTCGGTCCGCAAACGGATGAGAAGGAAGCCTTTCGAATTATGGATGCCGCAGTGGATGCGGGAATTAATTTTTTTGATACTGCCAACGTTTACGGCTGGGGGGAGAACTCCGGCCTGACAGAGACCATCATCGGCCGCTGGTTCAAGCTGGGCGGCGGACGGCGGGAAAAGGTTGTACTGGCCACCAAAGTCTATGGTGCGATGAGCGACAAGCACGATGGCCCCAACGATGAAGGCGGTTTATCGTCGTACATTATCCGGCGCCATCTGGAGGCCTCCCTGCAGCGCCTCCAGACCGATCACATTGAACTGTACCAGATGCATCATATAGACCGCAGTGTCTCTTGGGACGAGCTGTGGAGCGCCTTTGAGCTTGCTGTGAGCCAAGGCAAGATCGGTTATGTCGGGTCCAGCAACTTTGCAGGCTGGGATATTGCCGTAGCCCAGCAGGAAGCAAAAGCACGCGGTTTCCTGGGGCTTGTCTCGGAGCAGCATAAATACAGCCTGACCTGCAGACTGCCCGAGCTTGAGGTTCTGCCCGCCTCCCGGAATCTGGGCTTGGGGATTATCCCCTGGAGCCCCCTGGATGGAGGCCTGCTGGGCCGCAATGCCCTCAAGAAGATCGAAGGCAGCCGCAGCGGCGGCAATGCCGAGCGTGTAGAGCAGCATAAGGACCAGTTGGAGGCTTTTGCGGCACTGAGCCAGGAGCTTGGGGAACCGCAGGACAACATCGCCCTCGCCTGGCTGCTGGCGAATCCCGCTGTGACCGCACCGATCATCGGCCCCCGTACGCTGGAACAATTCGAGAGCGCCCTGCGCAGTCTCGACGTTGTGCTGGACGAGTCTGTGCTTAAACGCCTGGATGAAATTTTCCCCGGCCCGGGCGGGGAAGCGCCCAAGGCTTATGCCTGGTAAACATCGGCATACCGGAAGCAGGTCATTTATATATTGACGCTATACACAACAAAAAAGCCGTTCCCGGTACATAGCCGGGAACGGCTTCTTTACTATTTTATTGACCGGTATCCACAGTTACACTTCCATTGCTTGAGGATATGTTTACCTCGTAGGTTCCTTTGCCCAGCACAGCGGTTCCATGATTATTGTCTTCTCCCTCTTCGAGTACCCAGGGGAGATTTCCTTTCAATGAACCACTGCTTGAATCTCCGGTTACCTTGGCATCCGTATCTGCCGGCACACCAAGCACAACCTTGCCGTTGTAGGAGGTCAGCTTCCAGTCTCCCTTTACTGCCGAGTTGAGCGTGATTCTGCCATTGCTGCTCTTGGCTGTCAAGGCACCGTCAATATTATCGAGCGTCATGGCTCCGTTGGAGCTGACCAGCTCGGTCTCGCCCTGTATGTTCTTAATCGTGAGTGACCCGTTGCTTGAGTGAGCATTCAGGCCCCCTTGGATATCTTGGATATCCAGCTTGCCATTGGAGCTGTCCACCGTTAAGCCGGATTGAATCCCGGAGGCTTCGATAGAACCGTTGCCGCTCTCCACTTTAACAGCCAGATTCTCAGGAAGATTAACGTTCAGATAGGCACTTTTGGTCACGAAGCCGATCTGAATATTGGCCAGCCAGTTGTCATTCTCTTCCATCTCGAGAACCAGCGTATCCTCTCTGGTTGAGATCTTCCATCTTTTCTTCAGCTCCTGAGCGGCCCCGCTATCGGAACTGCCCGAAACCAGCAGGCTGCCCTCATATTGAAGCGCGCTTCCGGCAGCCTCGCCGATCACTTTAATCTTGCCATCCGGAATAATGATCTTAACGTTTGTGATCTCAGGGCCGATCTCCTGTGTTCCGCTAAGCGGAGCCAGCCTGTTATTGCCAAGAAAACCGCTTAACGTGCCCCCGGCCAAAACCGTTTGGCCGGCACTTGCCGCCACCAGCAATACAATCAAAACAACCGCCCAGCCGCTTATACGGCTTTTGGTATCGGAACGAACAAACAATCTAAGCAGCATTTCTACCCCAAACAGGATTAACAAAGCCGGCCACAAGTAGCCCAGCGCTGCGTACGTTATAAGCCCATATTGGGCCATTGCGACAATGATCCCTACTGCGATACATCCCAAGGCAGCGGTAAAGCTGCCAATTTTCCATCTCCCCATGAAAGACTCCCCGTTTCTCTATACTCTAGGATTGCTCTTTAACATTTTGAGCCCATACCCGATCAGTCCCAGGGACAGCAGGATGGTTCCGATCTCAATCTGGTTCAGGAAGCTCCATACCGCCGGAAAGACGGTGATCAACAGCATCAGAATTCCTGCAGCCACACAGCCAAAACCTATCCAGGCCGGATTTACCTCATCATGCGGATAACCCGGAGCAGCGTGCATATCCATCATCCATGGTGCACCAAAGCCGTCCGGATGGAACATCATCCGCTCATGCTCGGCCGCCGTCAGCTTCATCCAGGCCACCTTTTGCAGTGCATCAAACAGTTGGTAGAACCATAGCGCAGCCAGAACGAATGGGAAAATCATCGGCTCGGCCGGAATAAAGATGATGCACAAAGAGGCGCCAAGCATATACTGCACACCAAGTTTTTTGAATCCCAGATACATATGGCCTACCCCCGGAAGCATAGCCAGAAAAAAGGTGAGCCAGCGTCTTTTCTTAATCATACGACATCCTCCAATATTTGTAATAATATTAGTTATCTATTTGTATCCTTCCGAATGGAACCAAGTGGTGACGGATGTTGACACGTGACCGTTTATTTCGGTAATCCCATATGCCAAATTCTCAAACACCCCAAACTGCATCAATAAAAAGGTCAGGCAGGCAGCAAGACCATAATGCATCCACGCTGTCTTGGGAGCAAAACGGCGTCTGGCCATTGTCGCTTTGACGGTCCGCTCTCTGCGCCCTGTCTCCAATTGCTCGATATGCGCCATTACACCCCCCGCAAGATCGGGAATGTCCATCGGAAGTATATCCTCAAGGATGTCCCTGTGAACCTCCATATCTGACCACATGGCCGACATTTCCCTGGCTTCCTCCAGCCATTCAGCGCAGTCGGGACACGACTCTATGTGCAGACGGATACTCCGTTCCATCTCGGGTGTCATCAAGCCATCAATATAGTGCGGCATCCATTCCTTAACCGTTGCACATTTCATCGCCATTCCTCCCCTGTCTTGCGCATCATCTGCCTCGCCCTGTATAGCTGTGATTCCACTGTTTTGACAGAAATCCCTTTCTGATCTGCAATCTCCTGATAGGAATGCCGCTGAAAATAATACATCTGCACAACCGACCGGTACGGTTCCGCCAGACTATTCAGATTCTCGCCCAATTCAAAAGAAGCTTCTTTGCGAAGCGCCTCTTGCTCGGGTGTTTGCGACGTTACCCAGTCATTCTCCGTATATTCGGCCATACTCCGGTGCCGCCATTCCCTGTCATTGGCCCGTTTCCAGTCCAGGCAGGTCCGGTAAGCAATCCGGTACAGCCAAGTGGAGAAAGAGGATTGTCCCCGGAAGGAAGGGAGTGCTTTATAGGCTTTGATAAAAACCTCCTGGGCCATATCCTTGGCCGACTCGGCTTCTCCTGTAATCTTAATGCATACTCTGTACACCATGCCCTGATACCGTGTCACCAAATGCCCAAAGGCCTGATGCTGACCGTCCAGCACGGCAGAAATCCACTCTGCCTCTTCCAGTGTTCTCCCCTCCTCCAGCTTCATAAAGTTAGACGCCGGTAATCCGCCTATCCCTGCAGTCCCGTACAAATAATTTATTTAAAAATAACGAAAAAATGATTTTCTCTAAATTCTGACAACAAACCTGTATATTTTTAGAAGGAAAACGCCGGATTTTGTCGAAATACTTTATCTATTATAACAAAATGAAGACCTCTCTTATGATTTCTAAAACGAAATAATTAAAGCAACCTGCCCACATTATGCTTGCAAGCTGCCAAGTGAAGACCTAAAATATGGCTGTGTAAGCTATAAGTAAGGCTCATATGATTCACTCCGGTACCCTTTTAGCCGAAATATTAAATGTACACTTTCAAATATACTGAGTCTGAGTGGTGAAACAGCAATGATCCAGGCAGTATTAGTAGATGATGAACGACTTGCCCTTATGAAATTGGAGCGGATGCTAAAGGAACATAAGTCCGTGAATATTGCCGCTGCATATACCGATCCCTCCGAAGCTGTTCAAGGAGTGGTTCAATGGAAACCCGACGTTATCTTTTTGGATATTGACATGCCTGAGCTGAACGGGCTGCAGGCCGCGGAAATTATGCAGGGGCTGTGCCCTGATGCCGATATTGTGTTCGTAACAGCATATAACAATTATGCGATGGAAGCCTTTGAAGTAAATGCTCTGGATTATGTACTGAAGCCTGTGCAGCACGAACGGCTGATCAAGACGGTCCAGAGGCTGGAGGATCGGCTTGCCTTGACAACCACGGCCTCCAAACCGGAGGAGGAACTAATGATCCGCTGCTTTCAGTCGCTGCGCTTCGACCGCGGAGGGCAGTCCGTAACCGGTCTGCGTTGGCGGACGACCAAAGCCCAGGAACTGTTCGCCTATCTGCTGCACAACCGTAACCGATTCGTCAGCAAAGATACGTTAATTGAGTTGCTCTGGCCTGAGTTCACCTTCAAAAGGGCCTCGACCCACTTATACACGACGATCTATCAAGTGCGGCAATGTCTCAAGCAAAGCGGTGTCGAACTGCAGATCAATAACTTCAGCGGCGGGGAAGGTTATACACTGGAGACGGGTTCAATGCTTGTCGATGTGACCCAATGGGAGAACGGCATTCTTAATCTGGGACCCATCGGGGAACACAACTGTGCAGAGCATCAGCATTTGTTCGATCTTTACACCGGTGACTATTTCGGTGACTATGATTACCTTTGGGCTGAAAGTGAACGCCAGCGTCTGCGGACAATCTGGCTGCATCATGCAATGGGTATAGCCGATTATTATACTAACAGCCGTAAAATCCCCGAGGCGGTTACTGTCTATCAGCGGATCGTGCAGCTGCAGCCTTATTTTGAGCAGGGATATCTCGGTTTAATGAAGGTCTACGACAGCATAGGGGAACGTATAGCGGTAGAAGAACAATATAGAATTCTCACGGATTTGCTAAGGGGAGAGCTCAGTATCCAGCTGCCGGACAATATAGAGCGCTGGTATGAGCAGTGGAAGATGCAGAATCTGCGGAGCAGCTAAACAAAAGACAAAGACACCCGGATGATTCCGGGTGTCTTTGTGTATTTCCCAAAGTCCGTTCTTAACAAAACTCTTGTTTTAGAACTTGATTTAGAGCTGGCTGCCTAATTCACTTTATGGTTTGGCGCGTTTGAATTTCCTGGTCAGCACCAGTCCAAGAATCACCAGGGCGGCCCCTGCCAGGTAAAGCGGAAGCGGGCTTTCTTCACCTGTCTGTGGAAGTATAGCAGACTTGTTCCCTTTGCCCTTACCGTTTCCTGGTTCATCGGTTACTGTACCCAGAGGTATTTCTTCGACAATAATTTCGATTTCGGTTTCTTCCTCATTTCCATCTTCATCGGTGACAATAATCGTGAATTTGTCTTTTCCGATAAAACCAGGATCCGGAGTATAGATCCATTTCCCATTGTCGGTGAAGGTAACCTTACCATGCGCAGGCTGTTCGCCAATGCTTGGAATACCTCCAAGCGGAATCTCGCCTTCAATCGGAACTTCCTCCGTTGTAGTCTCCTGCTTCACAACCGGAGTACTGGTGGCTGCAGGTTCACTTGGCACTGCTGTTGGTTCCGTAGTAGGTTCCACAGCTGGCGTAGATGTTGCTGCTGGTGTTGCTGTTGCCTCCGGTGTTGGCGCAGTAGTTACACCAGGCGTCGGCGATGGCTCTGAAGTTACGATGACCCCTGGCACGGATGTAGGAGTCGAGCTCGGCGTTGTTGGCGTCCAAGGAATTACCGGCGTCTCCGTTGTTACTGGTGTTGGTACCGGTGTTGGTGCTGTTGTTGGTGCTGTTGTTGGTATTGTTGTTGGTGCTGTTGTTGGTATTGTTGTTGGTGCTGTTGTCGGCGTCGGTGTTGCTGTTGGCGCTGTTGTTGGCGTCGGTGTTGGCTTCACTGTTGGTACTGGAGTCGCCGTTGGCGCCGGTGTTGCTGTAGCCATTAATTTGTTCTTGAAGTCCAGTGTAGTGTCGCTGTCAAGCGTCACCGGATGTTCCGTGGAATCAAGAATATACCCTGCAGGTGCAGCCGTTTCGATCAGGATATATTTCCCTGCCCACAGGTTTTTGAATACTGCCGTTCCTTCTGTACCGGTGACGATGGTTTTCACCAGAGCGCGGTCCGTTCCGGACAAGCGGTACAATTCAAAGGTTGCTCCGCTGAGCAGCTTGGAAGGATTCGTCTCGTCAACCTTTTTCACCGTCAGAATTTTTCTTGTACCGTCTCCTGTACCTGATCCGCTGGATACTCCGACAATAACCTCTTCGGAAGTTTCTTTGGACACAACCTTTACATTTTCACCTTCGAGTTTAACCGTATTCGTAACCTTGTCCCCATTATTCGCTACAATCAGGGATTGGTATTCAAGAATATAAGCCGTATCAATGTCCTTGGTGAAGCTTAATACGAAAGTCTGCTTGCCTGTATCATCATCTGTCGTAATGTCAAGCGTATAATCCGTACCTTTGGCAAGCTCGGTACTCTTGGAGATGTCCCCATTAACTGCAACCTTAGTGGAGAACAGGTGGAAGGAATCCGCCAGCAGAATTTGATTGCCGCTTGGCTCATCCGTCAGCTTGGCTTTTTTCACAACTGACTGGTTGCGGTTAATATTAATCTTCCAATTGATTTTGCCGCCGCTTTGCGTACCCTCTTTGTGAACATATTCCCCGCTCTTGGGCACATTCACGGAAGCCTTCAAAACTTTGGACTCCGCCTTGACCCCATCCAACAATTTAGCTGTGTTGTTGAACGTGGTATCGATAAGCTGGCCATCCAGAGTGGTTTTGAACACAATATAGTAAGGTTTGGTGATTGAGTTGTTGAATTTCACCCGTAGCGGGTTGCCTTCAGTAATTGTGTACTCACTTTCGTTTACACTGGTTCCCTGTTTCGGGTCACCGTTCGTTCCAATTTCCATATTCAACACTTTAACGGAATCCTTAACCAGAACCTGTCCGTCACCTGCCGGTAGCGTATCTACTACTTCAGCGTTCGCAATCGTTTTGCCGTTATAGTTGACACCGATAATCCAGGTGATCTCTTTGGTAATTGCATTGTATGATCCGTTTTTGAAACCATTGTTCTTCGCTTCATCACGTGGATTAAAGGTGGCGCTATCGGTCCGGGTCAGAACATCTGTGGAAATCGCACTTTCTTTCCAATAGATCTCCCCTTTGTTGATAAAACTTGCCGCTTTTGCCGGGTCCCGCCAGTCGTAGTTCAACCAGTCGTTGTTGAATTCCGTTTTGTAGGTAATGGTATGCTTTTCGGTAATCGGTCCATCAAACTTCACTTCAAAGCCGTTATTTTCCTTGACCGGGGTCGTATAGATGACCTCATATTCCGAAGCAGGCACTACATTGCCGGATGAGTTTTTAATAACCAGCGTGCCTGGAATAAACTTCAGTCCGCCTTGGGTGAAGCTGTCCTTTAGGACAACATCGTACATATCGTACTTGTCGTCGTTAATAATGATTTCCCATTCTACCGTCTTGTTGAGGTAATCCACGGCCCCTTTATTTTTATTAATAATGACCTGATGGGTGTTTTGTTCGGCATTATCAGTATGAGTATCAGAGGTTACTGTATTATGGATGGTCTGATCACCATCGACACGATCTGCTGCTTTCGTCTGATACTCAATTTTATACGCGGAAGAAACAGCATTTTTAAAGTTTAGCTGGAACCCATTTTTGCCGGTATCACTTGCAGTGGTAACGGTGTAATCCGATGCTGACAGTTCCGCTCCTTTAGTCTCCTTGCCTGAAAGATCCAGAGTAACCGGATAGACTTTGATCGACCCATCTACCAATTTATGGGCATCATCAAACAAGTCCTTTACCCAAGCCTTGGACTGTGCAATCGACTTTTCGTTGTAGTTATATTTGATTGCCCAGGAAATGGTCTGAGAGGCGGGATCATATTTTGTCACTTCTTTCTCCAAAGGTTCCCCGTACTGCACATTCACTGTAGCCGAAGCCGAAACGGCAGACTGGTTATCCCCTTTTAAAGTCCCCGTATTGACAAAAGATGTTACGTTCCTATCGGTAATTTCAGTCGTATATGTGATCTCATAAGCACCCGTAATCGGGGAAGCTACAAATTGAATGTCCAGCACGCCGTCAACTACATTTGCAGTGTATTGGCTGCTGTCCAGCAAAGGGCCCTGAGTTGCCGTTCCGTCAAGGTTGACCTTCAGTTCGTAGACCTTAATATTGGCCGGATCTCCGAGCCCCGCCGGCATGGGATCGCTGATTACCGCATTTGTAATGCTCTTCAAGCTTTTGTTTACTTGGAGTGTCCAATCAATGTTTTTGGCATTGTAGCCTGCAGGAGTTCCGCTTTTCTCAATCAGAGAGGTGGTATTCGGCTTAAAGTTGACCGTAACTACATATGGCCCTCCATTAATAGGGAAAACAATCTCCTGTTTCGTACTCCCTGTTATCGTCTGCTTGTCAAATTCGGTCTTCACCTGGATGGTTCCATGAACACCCGCATGCGTTTCGATATAATCATTAAATGTCATTACGGTCTCATGTGTGGCCTCTTTCACCACAAAATAACCTACCTCATTGCCACCAATAACAAGCGGCAGCGGGCCGATGTCATTGAAGAGCTTGAACTGCTCCGGCAGCTTAAAAGTAAAGGTATCGCCAGCCTTATACGAGTGGCCATCCTGAAGCGCCCATGTATAGTCCAGCTGTACTTTGGAGCCCTGTTCATATACGGCGTCGGTCACCGTCTGGCCGTCCTTATTGTACACAGCCATCGTTACACTAGTTATAATATCCGTGTCCGCTTCAATTCCTGCAGCCTGGACTTCATTCGTGAAGCCGGGACCAAAGTTCCACTGCGAAAAAAGCAGGATAATAACCAGGATTGCTGCCAATCTTTTCTTCATCATTCCTTGAGTACGCCTCCGTTTCTTTAATGCCTGATTGTGATTCTTGATTCCTGTTGATTGGATTTTACTTACTCTGTTTTGGCTATACTCAACTGTAATCCAGGCACATGAACAATTTCTGAACAAGACGGCAATACTTGGAGACAACAACAAAAAAGCCGCCCCAACCGCAGATTTTCGTCTACGATCAGAGCAGCTTTGATGTGATAGAACCCTCAAATGCGGCTCGCATATGTGCGGCCGCATCTGAGAATTGCAGTATAGGTTTAGTTAATAGTTCAAGTATATGAACTTATTTCTTGATCCAGTGCATCATCTCACGCAGTTGGCCGCCGACTACTTCAACCGGATGAGCAGCTTCATTGCGACGGGTAGCTGTCAGGAAAGCACGTCCGGACTGGTTCTCCAGGATAAAGTCGCGCGCGAATTTACCTTCTTGGATGTCAGTCAGTACTGCCTTCATTGCTTTTTTGGTGTCTTCAGTTACAATGCGCGGGCCTGTTACATAGTCGCCATATTCAGCAGTGTTGCTGATGGAATCACGCATGCTGGACAGACCACCTTCATACACCATGTCAACGATCAGTTTCAGCTCATGCAAGCACTCGAAATAAGCCATTTCCGGAGCATATCCGGCTTCTGTCAGCGTTTCGAAACCAGCTTTGATCAATGCGGATACCCCGCCGCAAAGTACAGCCTGCTCACCGAACAAATCGGTTTCGGTTTCTTCACGGAAAGAAGTTTCGATAACGCCTGCACGGGTACAGCCGATACCTTTGGCATATGCCAGTCCGATATCCTTGGCTTTGCCGGTTGCATCCTGTTCAATCGCGATCAGGCCGGGAACACCAAAGCCTTCCACGTAAGTACGGCGAACCATGTGACCAGGGGATTTAGGGGCTACCAACAATACGTCCGCATCCTTAGGAGCAACGATTTGTCCGAAGTGAACGTTAAAGCCGTGGGAGAACATCAAGGCCGCGCCTTTTTTGAGGTTCGGTTCAACTTCATTTTTATATACGGATGCCTGAGTTTCGTCCGGCATCAGGATTTGTACTACGTCTGCACGGGATACTGCTTCGGCTACAGGCAATACTTCAAAGCCGTCATTTTTGGCAGTGTCGAAAGATTTCCCTTCACGAAGGCCGATGACAACCTGAAGACCGCTGTCACGCAGATTTTGTGCTTGGGCATGGCCTTGGCTGCCATAACCGATTACTGCAATTGTCTTTCCTTTTAGTACACTCAATTCTGCATCCTGTTCATAGTACGTTGTCACTGCCATTGTCAATATCCTCCTTTAAATTGGGACCCATCGTAAAGAGCGGGTGCTTCAAGAGCATACTGTCATAGAAACGCTGCTCCTCAAGCTCCCGCTCTTTCGCGGGAATACCTTTCATTATCCTCTATCATAGCAGATTAAAGCTAACAAGCAGTAATTCGTTAAAGCCGTAAACTATGCTCTTTAAGCATTACCACGGATCATCGCCGTAACACCGGTACGGGAGAGCTCTTTTATGCCGTATGGCTTCAGCAGCTCAATCATCGCATCAATCTTTTGGGTATCTCCTACAGCCTGTACCAAAAGACTACTACTGCCGATATCTACAACGGAAGCGCGGAAGGTCTCGACTACACCCATAATTTCGGGACGTTCCGATGGCTCAGCCTTCACTTTAATCAGTGCCAATTCCCGGGCAACCATCGGTTTGGAGCTCAAATCAACCACTTTAATGACATCAATGAGTTTATAGAGCTGTTTCTCTATCTGTTCCAGAGTAGCCTGGTCACCCAGCGTCACGATGACCATCCGGGACAGTCCAATCTCTTCGGACTGCCCGACAGTAATACTCTCAATATTGAATCCGCGGCGGCCGAACAGGCCCGACACCCGCTGCAGCACACCCGGCTGGTCATTCACCAATACAGCAATCGTATGTTTCAACACGGCTATTCATCTCCCATCAGCATTTGATCGATGGTCGAGCCTTGGGTGACCATCGGATAGACGTTCTCGTCCTTCGGAACGAGGAACTCTACCAATACCGGACCCGGTGTTTCCAGCGCTTCCTGCCATGCCGCACTTGCTTCTTCTTTATTGGTAGCGCGCAGGCCTTTGACTCCGTAAGCTTCAGCCAGTTTCACAAAATCCGGGCTGCCGGCCAGATCGGTATAGCTGTAGCGCTTCTCATAGATCAGATTCTGCCACTGCCGCACCATGCCAAGCACCTCGTTGTTAATAACAACGATCTTCACCGGAATGTTATTAATGGCGCAGATCGCAAGCTCCTGGGCACACATCTGCATGCCGCCGTCCCCATTAATGGAGACAACCAGCCGCTCCGGATGGGCCATTTGGGCTCCGATCGCCGACGGAAATCCAAAACCCATGGTTCCAAGTCCGCCCGAGGTTATCCAAGAACGCGGGTGATTGAATTTATAGTATTGGGCAGCCCACATCTGATGCTGGCCTACGTCCGTGGTTACGATCGCTTCACCTCTGGTCGTGTCATTGATCATCTCAATAACCCATTGCGGTTTAAGCTCCGTCTCCGAATCTTTATAACGCAGCGGCTGATCCAGCTTCCACTGGGCAATCTGCGTTCTCCAGGCATCCGCTTTGGCTGCGCGGCCCACCTCAGGATTCAGCATTTCCAGCACAGTCTTCACGTCGCCAACGATCGGAATGTCAGGCGTTACGTTTTTGCCAATCTCTGCCGGATCAATGTCGATATGAACGATTTTGGCTTTCGGGGCGAAACCGTCCAGCTTGCCGGTCACACGATCATCAAAACGGGCACCAATGTTAATGAGCAGATCACACTGCTGAATCGCATTGTTGGCAGTGTAGGTGCCATGCATTCCCGGCATTCCCATCCACAGGTCTTCCCCGCTAGGGAAACAACCGAGTCCAAGCAATGTGGTCGTGATTGGAATTTCGGTCCGCTTCACGAATTCGAACATTTCTTCGTGCGCACCGGAATAAATTACACCGCCGCCCGCAATGATAATCGGACGTTCTGCCTCGGAAATGGCACGTACGAGCTTATCAAGCTGCAGCTTATTCGGGACGGTACGCGGGTTATATCCGCGAAGGTTAACTCCTTGAAGCTGTGGTGGAGAGAACAAAGTCTTCGCTGCGGATACATCCTTCGGAATATCAATCAGCACCGGGCCTTTCCGGCCAGTATTGGCGATGTGGAACGCTTCATGAATGACACGCGGCAGATCCTCAACATCCCGTACAAGGTAGCTGTGCTTGGTAATCGGCATTGTAATTCCGGTAATATCAGCTTCCTGAAAAGCATCCGTCCCGATCAGGCTGGAGAATACATTGCCCGTAATCACCACCAGCGGTACAGAATCCATAAAAGCAGTGGCGATTCCAGTAACCAAATTTGTGGCCCCCGGGCCCGAAGTAGCGATACACACACCTGCTTTGCCACTCGCTCTGGCGTAACCGTCAGCTGCATGAATGGCTCCCTGCTCATGACGGGTCAGAATGTGATTAAAGTCATCAAAACCATGGAGAGCATCGTAGATGTACAATACAGCACCACCAGGATAGCCGAATACAGTATCTACACCTTCCAGTACTAAACTGCGAAGCAGAACTTCCGAGCCGGTAATGACCTCCGGCGTACTCCATTTCTCACGTAACTGCTCTGTAGACCGCACTTCCGGCATTTGCGCGCTCATCAGTATTCCTCCCTTCAATTGTGAACCTTCCTTATGCGAATGACCTTCCGTCTTATAGCCAACAAGTGATTAGAGGGGCTTCTTATAACAACAAAAAAACCTTTCGCCTCCCACGCACAAATGAAGCGCGTGAGGGACGAAAGGTTGATCTTCCGTGGTACCACCCATGTTTGCATTACATCTCACGATGAAATGCCTTATCAGGTATACAAAAATCCATCGATGTAGGCAGAGGGCCCCAATCTTTGTAACCTGAAGTCCGTAACGCGGACCAAACGATTCCCCCTAATAATTCCACCACTCCAGCCGATGGACCTTTCAGGAAAACAGCTCCGAGGTGAGCTCGTATATAAGGGATTCTGGTGGAGGTTGCAGCATATCCTCTCACTCTCTGAGCAAAAGAGCCCTTAAAACTTCGTCCTCATCATTGCCGATACATGTATGATCGATAAAATGTTTAGACACATTATATGATTCCTCACACGGATAGTCAATACCCATCTTTTCTTAAATTCCGTGCAGCCTGCTCTCCAGCCCCGGAACGCCCAACCTCTTGCTTTCATATGATGTATGACTATCCGTGAAAAGGAGGCTCGGTATGATCCGTTATCGGAGGCCTAAACAGGATGATACCGTCATTCTGGATTTGATTGAGCGCCAGCTTGTCCCGCTCTCCCATCTGCCGCAAAAGGTCATCAGTCAGCTTAGAGCGGATTTACCCCGGCGGCTTGGACACGGGATGACCCTTGTGGCTTGTCCCGATTATGAGAGCGAACCGTTCGGCTTTGTTCATTTTATGCTGCATGGGGATTTGTTATTCATTGATATGCTGGCCATAGCACCCGCTGCCAGGCGCAAACGCTGGGGCAATATGCTCATGGATCGAGCGGAGCGGTTTGCACTATCACGCGGGTGTCAGAGGGCCAAGGTTGCAGTGGATGCCGGTAACGACGCAGCTCTTTCCTTTTATCAGAAGCTGGGCTACAGGGTAGCCCGTTATCAAGCACAGAACTGCTGCTATGAACTTGAGAAAAGATTCTCCTAAAGACGGCTCTACTTAGAAAAATCCATACGGAGGATAGGGTGCCCCGCCATAAGGGCCCGGACCGTAGCCATATCCGCCATTACCGTAGCCACCGCCATAAGGTGCACCGTATCCGTAACCCCCGCCATAGGCGTAAGGAGCTGTACCCACAGCCAGCAAATCAAACAGCACGAGCGGAATCAGGGCCTTTGTTTGTACTTTTTTACCGCTGATGCGCTGCAGAATCAGACGGTTTCCCGAAATGCGGAGCAGTTTCCCTGTCACTTGGGAGCCATCTTTTTTCACGGCAACAATTCGTTTGCCTACCAGCTTCATGACTTGTTTCTTGGTAACCTGCTGTGCCATACGATCCCTCCTACAAATATCTGTTTCAGCACAGTCTATTCTTCGGATAAGCCGTTCGCCTGTACGCCTGCCCCGTTTCCTGCAACTTCGACATGAACAAGTTCTTCCCTCCGGCAACCTCCCCATACAAGAAGAAACGGCTTCGCCGTCCTCAGGAAGAGGAGGGTATCCGTTTCTCGTAGAAATATAAAACTGATTTATGGCGTAGAACATATAAATCCTTATATTTTAAAAAAGCCGTATTCCCGGATAAACCGGAAATACGGCTGCATACTTCTGCTACTATGGTCTGTCCATAAACAGGGCTAACGTTTGCTGGGATCATAAGGCTGCCCTAATGCGCTTGGAGCCGAGGAACGCCCTACAGCACTCACCAGTACAATAATCGTCAGCACATATGGCAGCATAAAAATAAATTCCTGCGGGATATCTCTGGACCATTCGAACAATTGCACATAATTGCGGATCGCTTGGGAGAATCCAAAGAACACAGCTGCTCCAAAAGCACCAAGCGGATTCCATTTCCCAAAGATCATCGCTGCAATCGCAATAAAACCTTGACCTGAAATGGTATTATGCCCAAAAGTTCCTGTCGTCGTCAAGGTGATCGTTGCTCCCCCTATTCCGGCCAGCATACCACTCATCATAACACCGATATATCTCATCCGGTTTACGTTCACACCCAGCGTGTCCGCAGCGCTGGGATGCTCACCGACCGCACGCAGCCGCAGCCCGAATGGGGTTTTGAACAGAATGAAATAAATAACGATGACCATCACAATTGCCAGATAGGTGGTCGGATATGAATTAAAGATACCTTCTCCGATAATGGGGATTTTCGAAAGTACTGGAATGGCATATTTGGTGAACCCATCCAGCAAAGGGGTTTCAGCAGAACCATCGAACAACAGCTTAACGATATAAAGCGTACTGCCCGCTGCCAAAAAGTTAATGACCGTACCACTAATGGTCTGGTCCGACTTGAAGGTAATCGACGCCACAGCATGGATCAGTGATCCAATAATTCCGACAGCCATCGCACAGAGAACGCCAATCCACGGGGCCAAATCCCCCATCCCGGCATCCTGAGCATAATATCCCCCTACAGCAGCTGCAAAAGCGCCAAACATCATCAAGCCCTCAAGCCCGATGTTGACTACACCGGAACGTTCCGAGAAGATGCCGCCTAATGAAGCAAAGATAAGCGCTGTGGAAAACACAAGTGTCGTATTGAGCAATTGGCCTAGAACATCCATCTATAACACCTTCTCTTTCTTGCGCTTTAAATAAAACGGCTTCAGCACCCAGCGTACAATTCCCTGCGCTGCAATAAAGAATATTATAGAGCCAATTACAATACGAATCAGCTCAGGAGGTACATCGGCACCAAAGCTCATACCCGCTGAACCGTAGGTGAGCGTTCCATACAGAATCGCTGCCAGAATCACACCAAATGGATGAGTTAACCCGAGCAAAGCAACAGCTATCCCGTCAAACCCGTAACCTGGCGATGCTGCAAAGACGGATTGAAAATGAAATACGCCAAGCACCTCTCCGGCTCCGGCCAATCCGGCGAATACACCGCTGATAAACATGGCTTTGACAACGTTACGGCCCACGTTCATCCCTGCATATTCGGCAGCATGCGGATTTAAGCCAACCGCCCGCATCTCATACCCCTGCTTCGTTTTCCAAAGATAGACATAGAAGAATACGGCTGCAGCCAAGGCAATTGCTGTTCCCCAATGCAGACGGGCATTGTCAAACATCGAATTCAGAAAGGTCATCGACATGGATGCCGGAATATCCTCGGACCGGTTCTGGCCGGGAAGCAGCAAAAAGGTTCTGACAATGAAATTCGCTAAAAACAAGGCAATCCAATTAAGCATAATGGTAGTGATAACTTCATTAATTCCACGTTTGGCTTTTAGGTAACCCGCAATTCCTGCCCACAAGCCGCCGCAGAGTCCTGCAGCAATAACGGCAAGAGGGACCAGCAAAAAAGAAGGAAGAGCAGCCAGCTTAATACCAACGATAGTCGCTGCTGTCATCCCGATGATAACTTGTCCATCGGCACCGATGTTAAACATTCCCGAACGGAAGGCAAAGGCCACTGCCAGGCCTGTAAGCATCAGCGGCGTCATTTCACGTACAGCCTCACCAAAGTCGTAAGGGCTGCCAAACACACGTTTAAAAAGCGCTGAGTACGCAGCAACCGGATCGTAACCGCCGACCAGCATAACGATTGCACCTACAAGGAACCCCATCAGAATGGCAACCAGAGGAACAATGTAGCTGTCTGTTGCAAATATTTTTTTCAGTTTATGCACCGGCGTTGCCTCCCCGCTTCAAGCTGCCCGCCATCATCAGACCCAGTTCCTGATCATTGGTATCCTGCGGGAATACTTCACCGACAATTTGCCCTTCATAAATTACGGCAATGCGGTCAGATACATTCATAATTTCATCCAGCTCGAAAGAAATAAGCAGCACGGCTTTACCCAGATTGCGCTGTTCGATCAGCTGTTTTTGCACAAATTCGATAGCACCCACATCAAGCCCCCGTGTAGGCTGGGCAGCAATGAGCAATGTCGGATTTTTGTCTATTTCCCGAGCAATAATCGCTTTCTGCTGATTACCGCCTGACAGGGAGCGCGCATTATTCTCAATGGAAGGTGTCCGCACATCAAACTGTTCCACCAGCCGCCGGGCATGCTCATTGATAATATCCTTTTTGAGGAACCCGTTCTGATTGTACGGTCTCTTATAATAGGTTTCCAGAACCATATTCTCACTCACTGTAAAATCAAGAACCAACCCGTGTTTATGGCGGTCTTCAGGGATGTGCGATACGTTCATCTCCGTAATCTTGCGGGGTGACAAGTTGGCAATCTCTTGTCCTGACATGGTGATGGAGCCGGAATCAATCTTGCGCAGACCCGTGATGGCTTGAATAAGTTCACTTTGCCCATTTCCATCTACACCGGCAATTCCGAGAATCTCCCCGGCCTTGACCTCAAAGCTCAAGCCGTTCAGCACGGCTACACCATCTTTGCTCTTGCTGCTGACATTATTCAGCTTCAATACAGGCGCTCCTACATGCGGAGCCTGCTTGTCCACCTTAAAGGTCACGCCGCGTCCGACCATTTTCTCAGCCAGCTCGTTCGGGTTGGTCTCGGAGGTGTTAACCGTATCAATGACTTTCCCCCGGCGGATAATGGTTACCCGGTCGGATATATGCATGATTTCTTTAAGCTTATGCGTAATCAGAATAATAGATTTGCCTTCCGCAACCAGCCGCTTCATGATAGCCATAAGTTCTGTAATCTCTTGCGGCGTCAATACTGCTGTCGGCTCATCGAATATTAGAATATCCGCACCACGGTACAGGGTCTTCATAATCTCTACCCGTTGTTGCATGCCCACCGAAATGTCATGGATTTTGGCGTTTGGATTGACTTGAAGGCCATACTGCTCCGATAGCTTGCGCACTTTCTCCGCAGCGGATTTATAGTCAATTTTAAGACCTTTCTTCGGCTCCATACCCAGAACAATATTCTCTGTAACCGTAAAAGGCTCCACAAGCTTGAAATGTTGGTGAACCATGCCAATGCCAAGTTCGATTGCTTTATTGGGATTATCAATAATCACCGGTTTCCCGTCGACTTCGATGCTGCCTTCATCCGGCTGGTACAGTCCGAATACGATATTCATCAGGGTAGATTTGCCTGCTCCATTCTCGCCAAGCAAGGCATGAATCTCCCCCTTCTTCAATGTCAGACTAATGGAGTCATTAGCGACAATACCGGGAAAGCGCTTTGTGATTTGCTTCAACTCTACGACAGGAGCCGCAGCACTCATGGAATCACCCTCATCACAGAATATAATAATGCTGTAGACACGGCGGTACCGCTCCATTCTGAAGCGGCATCGCTGTGTATCTTGCCTATTTAAAAGCTCTAAACCTGGAACAAGGCCGGCATCACAACCGGCCTTGTTCCTGTACACTATTGTAATGCAGACAAGCTGAGGTGATTATTCGGAAGGAACTGTAACCGTTCCAGCGATAATTTGTTGTTTGTACTCTTCAACTTTAGCCAGGATTTCAGGAGTTACGTTGGCTTTGGAAGTCTCAGGAAGGCCTACACCATTGTCTTTGAGCGTCAGTGTTGTAATTCCGCCTTTGAACGTTCCATCAATCACTTCTTGCGATACCTTTTTAACAGCTTCGTCTACACGTTTAATCATGGAAGTCAGTGTCACATCATCACCAAACTCTATGGATTGGTCTTTGTCTACACCGATAACCCATACTTTCGTGCCGCCTGCCTTGTTGCGGGATTTCGCTTCGTTAAACACACCATTTCCTGTTGCGCCGGCAGCCGGGAAAATGATGTCGGCTCCATCGTTGTACAGCGTAGCAGCCAAGGATTTACCAACATCCGGCTTGTCATACGCGCCTGCATAAGTGATCTTAAGTTCAGCTTTAGGATTTACAGCAGCAATACCTGCTTTGAAGCCCACTTCAAAACGTTTGATAACCGGGCTTTCCGCTCCGCCGATAAAACCGATTTTGTTGGTTTTTGTAGTCAGACCAGCAACAACACCGACAAGAAAGGAACCTTCATTCTCGGCAAAGGTCACGGATTGAACATTTGGTGCATCCACTACACTGTCAATGATAGCCAGGTTAGCATCAGGATTCTCGGTAGCTGCCAGTTTAATGGCATCTCCCAGGTCAAACCCGATACCCCAAGTCAAGTTAAAACCGCCCTTAACAAATTGATTCAAGTTAGGCTGGTAATCCGCACTGGATTTACTTTGCAGGTATTTAACTTCGATACCCGCTTCCTTTTCAAGAGCCTGCAATGCTTCCCAAGCGGATTGGTTAAATGATTTGTCGTTTACTCCGCCGATGTCAGTAACCATACCAACCTTGATATCGGATTTAGGTGCATCCGTTGGTGCCGCAGTTGCCTCGGCGGGTGCATCCGTTGCAGTTCCTGCATTGGTGTTCGCACCTCCGTTAGCAGCATTGTTGGTGCCGCATCCTGTCAACATCATACTGAAGGCCAGAACTGGAGCAAGAGACAGCTTGAAAACCTTTTTCATTGATTGTGATCCCCCTTAAAAAATTGGATGTCTTCTGTGTTCTGCTTGGACATTCCATTAGAACAAATTATAACTGTAAAAAATGCTAAAATCCAGTCTATTAATGACCTCAGGTCAATAAAAATTCGCATCTTTTCGCTAGAAAACGGTTACCTTAACATAGTACGTCACTATTGTGAACGAATGATGGGAGAAAACCTCGATTTCACTGAAATTTGTCGACTACAAATAGTATTGCACAGGAAATGGTTTTCTATTATTATAAGTGCTTACCAATGTAATGTAAGGAAAGGGCGTTTTCAGAAAATGGACGAAAAATCTCATGTTGCACCAACAGCGGTTCCCGCTTCCAAATACTGCCGGGAATCCCGTGTATTCAAGACTGGACGTGTCTTCCCCAATGATGTCAATAACCATATGACCTTATTCGGCGGCAAACTGATGAGCGGCATTGATGAGGTCGCTTCCATCTCAGCTATGAGACATTGCCGGTTGAACGTCGTCACCGCCTCCACCGATTCCGTCGACTTCCTGCTGCCAATCCGACCTACCGACTCAGTCTGTTTCGAGTCTTTCGTCTCCTGGACAGGACGGACAAGCATCGAAGTATTCGTAAAGATTATCTCGGAGAATCTCTATACCGGGGAGCGGGTAGTCGCTGCCACCTCATTCCTCACCTTCGTAGCCGTTAACGAGGATGGAACCCCTTCTCCTGTTCCGGCCATTATTCCCGAGACGGATGAAGAGAAACTGATCAGCGAATCTGCCAACGAACGTTCGGAACTGCGGAAAGTAAGACGGGCAATCAGCAAGAAACTAGCTTCCCAGCTTGGAACTACAAAATATTGGGAATAACATCCATCCCAAATCACCGCGCAAAAAAGCACCGCTTGCGGATTACCCGTGCAGCGGTGCTTTTCAATTACAACGGCAATTAAGCGTTGATTTTTTCTTTAGCTACTACAGCCAGAGAGTTGAATGCGTTCAGATCATTTACAGCCAGATCAGCCAGCATTTTACGGTTCACTTCCACACCAGCCAATTTCAGGCCGTGTACAAGCTTGCTGTAGGACAGACCATTCAAACGGGCTGCTGCATTGATACGAACGATCCACAGTCTGCGGAAGTTACGTTTAGTTTGACGACGGTCACGGTATGCGTATACCATCGATTTCATTACTTGTTCTTTAGCTGTTTTGAAAATGCGGTGTTTGGAACCGAAATATCCTTTTGCCAATTTCAAAACTTTTTTATGTCTACGACGAACTACAAATCCGCCCTTAACTCTTGCCATATTAATAAACCTCCCAAAAATGTGTAATAAACTATTTCAAATTAGCCAGTTGTTGTTTCAAACGTCTTACATCCCCAGGGGCCATTACCGGATTGCCGTTCAATACGCGCTTAGCACGCTTGGATTTGTGGGACAGCAAGTGGTTCTTATGTGCTTTGTAGCGAGTTACTTTACCAGATCCGGTAACTTTGAAGCGGCCTTTCAGGCTGCTGTGTGTTTTCATTTTAGGCATGGTGTTTCCTCCTTGAATATTATGCGGCGCCAATTTGCTATGCAAGTGACTCCAGTTCTTATTGTGCTTTTGGAGCCAGAATCATGATCATGCTGCGGCCTTCCAGCTTCGGATGACGCTCAACAACCGATATCTCAGCTACCTCGTTCTTCACGCGCTCCAAAATCTTCTGGCCAAGGTTCGAATGTGCAATCTCGCGTCCGCGGAAACGAACGGAGCATTTCACTTTATCGCCTTCACCCAAAAATTTGATCACATTGCGGAACTTGGTTTGATAATCATGTTCTTCGATGTTGGCACGGAACCAGACTTCCTTGATGTCCACGATCTTCTGGTTCTTGCGTGCTTCCTTCTCTTTCTTCTGCGTTTCATAACGGAACTTGCCGTAATCCATGATGCGGCATACCGGCGGTTTCGCCTGCGGTGCTACGTTGACTAAATCCAGATTAAGATCAATCGCCATTTGCAACGCCTCGCGGATCGGCTTAATTCCGATTTGTTCACCTTCCGCACCAACCAACCGAACCTCTTTGGCCCGAATTTCATCATTGATCATATGTTCCTTACTGATAACTCTCCACCTCCGGATCTTGATAACCATTTACTTCTGGCCTACTCCATAAAAAAGGGGTGCCGGTAACTCCCGACACCCCGTTTGATCAACGTTCATGAATAAACAACCATTCATAAAGCATTGAGATCAAAACCAGCCGGCATTTGTGCCAGTCAGGTGAGAAGCCGGTGCTTCTTCTTGCAATCCCTATGTTTAACATACTTGAATACTATACCATCACCGGGTAAGAAGTGTCAACACCTCAACCTAAAATTATAGAACGCCACCTTGCTTGCTCTGCACTTCCTCCAGCCTTACAACACGCGTATGCTTGGTGTGGCTCCATTGCTTATTGTTCTGCGTGAAGAACGCATAGAACGTAATAGGATACCAGGAGATCAGGTAGATCGGAAAGAGCAGCATATAAGCGTACACTTTCTTGAACTTGACTTTCTCCAGCAGCATCGCGATAAAGAAGGTCAGAAGGTTCGCTCCGATCGCTACATAGCTGAGCCAGAGCGGCAAGTGTCCGTATATATTCGCTATGTTGGGACCGTTAAGCAAGGCACTGTCCACCCACATCACTGCTGTCATCAGGAAAGTCAGCAATACAATATATACATTCGCCCCATACAGGGCGAGGTCAAACTTGGTCAAGCTGCGTTCTTTAATACTTTGCCACAGCAAAGGGAAGAAATAACGGCGGGCTACAGTAAAATGTCCCTGCATCCAGCGCAGCCGTTGTCTCGATGAGGCCTTGAATGTTAACGGCTTCTCATCAAACACTTTGGCATCATAGTTGAATTTCGGATATACGCCTTTGGATGCGCTACGCATGGTGAACTCCAAATCCTCCACCAGACTTGTGGCACCCCAGCCCATTTCCTTGAGAAGATTGGTCTCAAAGCACATCCCTGTGCCTCCAAGGAAGTTGGCCATATTCAGATTATGACGCGACAGCTGCCATAACCGGTTGATGTACCAGTAAGATACCCCATAAGCAGCCGTAATCCAGGAATCCTCAGGATTCTTCGTATCAATATAGCCCTGAATCACCTTGCTGCCTGAGCAAAGGTCATTATTCATTTCCATCAGGAATTCAGTATGCGCAAGGTTATCGGCATCGAACATAACAACGGCGTCATATTGCCGCGGCATAGCCCATAATTCCTTAAGCATCCATTCGATGGCGTATCCTTTGCCCCGAAGGTTGCTGTTGGTGCGGACGCATGCATTCAGTCCGTGCTCTCTGACAATCCGTGCTGTTCCATCCGTACAGTTGTCGCAAATGACAAACACATCGTACAGGTCAGCCGGATAATTAAGCTGCTTCAAATTCTCCATCAATGCACCAACGACTTCTTCCTCGTTGTGCGCTGCAACCAGTACAGCAAATGATTTCTCCGGTTTGAACTGCTCTTTTCTCTTTTTCTTGTGCAGTCCGAACAACGAAAATGCAAACTGATAAATCGCGATTGCCGCCAAGATCACTTGGAGCGTTACAAACAGTGCGTCTATCATGGCCTTTTGATGCCCCCTTTTCCACTTCTGTGTTCTTTCTCTCTAGCTTATCAAACGTTCTTGCTGACCCTTTTGTTGCATCCCTTACCCCTAGACCTCAGGCGTTCCTTTATTGTAGGCAGGCCGCCGAATTTTTATCTCTATGACATTCAAAGGATTTGTACAGATTCCATACTTTGGAATCCTCTTATTTCTCTGTTACCTTTTAAACGTGTTCGGCCCACTTGAATCATTGTAAAGCGTAAGGGCGCTCAAGTCAAAGCTGGCAATTTTCGGGCAAAGACGACCTTTTTCTTGAAATGGACTACCTTAAAAAAGTATGATAAGGATAGTTGCATGTCTAAAGGACAGCTTGCAGCAATTGCTTCAAATATCGGCAGCCGGACTAGCGGAGGGACTAGAAATGAGAAATTTATTCATGAAACTGATTCTCTTGGAACGGCGCCTTTTTCAATGGATTAATGGAAGAATGCACAATCGCTTCCTTAACTTTTGGCTCTATTATTTGACCCATCTGGGAGGAGCTACAAGCGCGATCGGCATCAATCTGCTGATTGCGGCCTTTGCTCAGCAGCCTTGGAGAACTACAGGAATTCAAGCACTGGCTGCTCTGGCGATCAGCCATTTGCCCGTTGCCGTCGCCAAAAAGCTGTACCCGCGCATGCGTCCTTACCTGGCGTTGCCTGGAACCCGTACGTTCCACAATCCGCTGAAGGACCATTCTTTTCCATCGGGACACACCACAGCAATCTTTGCTTCTACAGTTCCTTATATGGTTGCTTTTCCCTCATTGACCGTTGTTCTGCTTCCGCTTGCCTGCATCGTGGGATTCTCGCGGATCTATCTGGGTCTGCATTATCCATCCGATGTGCTCGCAGGTGCCGCCATTGGAACCAGTGTAGCGGCAGGTACGGTAGCACTATGGATCTGAAGCAAGTAACGGAAACAGGTGAATCCACATTGCGCAAAAAAAGGGTATTATTGCTGTCAGAGGGTTTTGGCGCGGGACATACACAGGCAGCCTATGCATTATCCAGCAGTCTGCGAAAATTATCTCCCCGGGTGCAGACAAGGGTGCTGGAACTGGGTAATTTCTTAAACCCCAGGATGGCACCCCTTATTGTCTCTGCTTACCGGAAGACGGTTACCGCCCAGCCCCGGCTGATGGGGTACGTGTACCGTCACCAGAAATCGTTTAATCGTCTTACCACGCTTGCCCTGCACCGCATATTTTATACGCATACCAAGAATATTGTCAGGCAACTAAGGCCGGATATTGTCGTCTGCACGCACTTTATTCCCGGGGCTGTGGTCTCCCGTCTCAAGAGGATCGATCCCAAATTCAATATGCCGCTCGTAACGGTAATTACCGATTATGATGCGCATGCCAGCTGGATCAGCCCCGAGGTCGACCGATACCTGGTTTCTACGCCGGAAGTGAAATCCAAGCTCCGGCGGGCTGGGGTGGCTGCCGGCAAAATTCGGGTAACCGGCATTCCGGTGCATCCGAATTTCTGGGAGCATCCGGGCAGGAATGAGATTCTGCTGCAGTTTAATCTGCAGGACATGCCTACAGTTCTGGTCATGGGCGGCGGCTGGGGACTGATGAACGATGAAGTCGTCAATGCCGTCCTGGCCGGATGGCGGGATCAGGTCCAGATTATATTCTGTCTGGGCCACAATGAGAAACTGCTGCAGGAAATGACCGAAGATCCCCTGTACAACCATCCAAACATCACCCTCATCGGTTTCACCCGCGAGATTGACAAGCTGATGGAGATCTCCGATCTGCTGGTTACCAAGCCGGGCGGGATGACCTGCAGCGAGGGACTCGCCAAAGGCATCCCGATGCTCTTCCACAACCCGCTGCCCGGACAGGAAGAAGAAAATTGCCGCTATTTGACGAATGCGGGCTTCGGAGAAACCATCGATTCCCCCGAAGTGGTCGGCAAATGGATACACCGCCTCCTTCATCATTATGAAGAAGTCCGGCAGCAGCGAAAGAACCATCTGGAGGCCATTGCCCGTTACCACCCGCTGGAAAGCGCACAAAGCATCCTGGAGATGCTGGACTTATAAGAGGTCGCCCTCCGCTTCCGGGGGGCGACCTTTACGCATTCCTTCTAGAGTCTGTACTTGTCCAGTCGCGAAGCCTGATAACGCGCCAGCGCCTCAGGACCGACAATGGCCTCGCAGCGGTGAATGTTTACGCCCCGGCCCACGAATTTTGTCTCGTATTCGGTCATGATGTGTTCTTCGTTGATAACGCCGTCCACATGCAGGTCCAGTGAGATGTTCTTCATCTGCAGTCCGAAATCGGCAAAAGCATTCAGGGAGAACTCGAACAGACTGCGGGAGTCCGTCTTTAAATGAATTTCGCCTAATGGGGACAGAAGTCCGCGGTATTTGTCGAGAAAACGCGGATGTGTCAGGCGGCGGCGGGCATGTTTGCTTTTGGGCCAGGGATCGCTGAAGTTCAAATAAATGCGCTCCAGCTCTCCGGGAGCAAATACTTCCTCCGCATAATCAATATTGGCGAGCGCCAGCTTGAGGTTCGGCGGTGTCTCCTGTCCTGCCGGTTCCCATACTGCCCGGGCCTTGTCACCGGCGCGGCGGATTAGTTCATCGTACATATCCACACCGATAAAATTAATATCCTGATATTTGAAGCTCATTTGGCTGATGAACTGCCCTTTACCCATTCCAAACTCTACATGGATCGGATGATCGTTGCCAAACAGGTCGGACCACTGTCCTTTTAAACTGCGAGGATCGAGGATGACCAGATCGGTCTGTCCTTCCAGACTCTCGCGTATTCCTTTTCTTCCGCGTAAACGCATAGGTATTCCTCCGCTTATCTCTTTTGCTATAACTATCACTTGCAATATTGTGCCGAACTTGTACGTAAAAGTAAAGTCATTTAGTTAAAAAAGAAAAAGGAATTCTGTGGGCCAGCCCGAAAGGGGCAGCTTGAAGAATTCCTTGATGACTCTATATTTGGAATTGGGATCCATGCATAGTTCTAAGCATCGTTTATTTCGGTGTTGAATTGAAATCGAATGTCTTCTCGAAAGCATTGCGGATCTTGCGCTGTGCGTCTGACTTAATCTTGTGGTTGCCGTTAAATTCGACGCCTGTCAGCGCCAAAGCTTCGTCGGGAGTTAATTGTACATCGATTGAACCTTTTCCCTCGGCAGAGACTGTTTGAGAATTCATCGTTATCACCTCACGGTTATTAGTATGGACCGGTCGACACGAAAATATGAATCCTAAATGAATTTAACGTTGTTGCATCAGCTTTTTTACAATTTAAATATAACATAATGTGTAAGTATTTACAAGCCGGAGACCCCCGGCTTACGGCCTATTTTCCACAACATTGCCAAGGAGGAATGTTACGCAACACGCACTTTTTTGATACAATAGATGGGATCTAGAAAGGAGCTACCCATGTCTAACCTTTTACAGGCCTCCTCCGCACCCTTTTGGGGGGATAAACGTTTTCATACCTGGAACTATGAAATGCGTGAGCAATTGGATACCAAAGTGTTCAAAGTCATGCTGGACGCGGGGTTCACTTGCCCGAACCGTGACGGTTCCATCGCCAAGGGAGGTTGTACCTTCTGCAGCGCCAGAGGCTCCGGGGATTTTGCCGGCAGCCGCCGCGACGACCTTGTCACCCAATTCAACAATGTGCGCGACCGGCAGCATTTGAAATGGCCGAACGCCAAATATATCGGATACTTTCAAGCCTACACTAACACCTATGCTCCGGTAGAAGAGCTGAGAGAATATTATGAAGTGATTCTGCAGCAGCCTGGCGTTGTAGGCCTCTCCATCGCGACCAGACCCGACTGCCTGCCGGATGATGTGGTGGAATATCTGGCAGAGCTTAACCAGAGAACTTATCTGTGGGTTGAAATGGGTCTGCAGACGATTCACGACTCCACCTCGGAGCTGATTAACCGGGCGCACGATACCCAGTGTTATATAGAAGCTGTAGCCAAGCTGCGCCGCCATGGCATCCGGGTCTGCACTCATATCATTCACGGTCTTCCACAGGAGACCCATGAAATGATGCTTGAAACGGTATCGGCAGTGGCCAAGATGGATGTTCAAGGCATCAAGATCCACCTGCTGCATCTGATGCGCAAGACTCCCATGGTGAAGCAATACGAAGCAGGACTGCTGCGTTTCATGGAGATGGACGAGTACGTGAAGCTGATTGCCGATTCCCTGGAGCTTCTGCCGCCGGAGATGATCGTGCACCGGCTGACCGGAGATGCGCCGCGCGATCTTCTGATCGGCCCGATGTGGAGCCTGAAGAAATGGGAAGTCCTCAATGCCATTGACAACGAGCTGGTTGCCCGGGATAGCTGGCAAGGCAAGTATTGGAGAAAAGGGTAATGGGGTTCATGTCCGTTCTCAGCTTTGCCCACAAATCGATAGCGGAGCGGCTCGCCCCGGGTGAGCGGGCAATCGACGCTACGGCAGGTACCGGCGCAGACACCCTCTTCCTCGCCAGAACCCTCGGCCCCCGCGGTGAAGTCTGCGGCTTTGATATCCAGCAGGCGGCCCTGAAGCTTGCCACGGAGCGCCTGAATGCGGCCAGGGAAGAGTCTCCCCTGGCCCTTGCTCCTGTGACTCTGCTCTGCCGGAGCCATGCGGAGATGGCCGAAGCCGTCCCGGCCGCCTGGCGCGGGACGGTAGGCGCGGTGATGTTCAATCTCGGCTATCTGCCTTCCGCAGATGCCGACAAGAGCATCATCACCGAACCGCACAGCTCAATCTCCGCTCTCGAAGCGGCGCTCTCGCTGCTTCGCCCCGGCGGCATCATCACCGCCGTGCTCTACCCCGGACATGCCGGCGGCGATCTCGAAGCCGCAGCTGTCGAAGCCTGGGCGGCGTCCGTTCCTCTGCACACCGCCCAGAGCATCATTTACCGGCAGCTGCAGCGTGCAGCAGCCCCCTATGTGGTTGCGCTTGAGAAGAAATAAGCTTTTCCTACTTTAGAGAACCTTGAAAGGGAGATGTACACATGACTAAACCTTATCCATTGAAATTTGAGCCGGAGTTTAAAGACCGGGTCTGGGGCGGCCGCGCCCTGGAGAAATTCGGATTCAAGCTGCCGGAAGGCCATATCGGGGAAGGCTGGACCATCGCCGACCACCCGAACGGCACCTCTTCGGTAGTCAACGGTGAGCTGGCCGGACAAGGCCTGGATCAGATCCGCGAGCAGTTCGGACGCGAATGGTTCGGCACCAAGGGCATTTCTGAAGCCGGCGGAAGATTTCCGCTGCTGGTCAAACTGCTGGACTGCAATGACAATCTCTCCGTACAGGTCCATCCAACCGACGATTATGAGGGATTGCCGAAGGGGGAACTGGGCAAAACAGAAATGTGGTATGTGCTGGACGCCAAACCGGGTGCCAAAATCATCTACGGCCTCAAGGAAGGCGTAACCCGCGAGAGCTTGCAGGCAGCCCTCGATAACGGCACCGTCATGGACAGTCTGCAGGAACTTTCGGTTTCGGCAGGGGATTCGTTCTACATTCCGGCCGGGACCGTACACGCCTTATGTGCAGGAGTCGTAGTGGCAGAGATTCAGCAGAACTCTGATACTACATACCGGATTTACGACTATGACCGTCCGGGCCTGGACGGCAAGCCACGCGAGCTGCATATTGAGGATTCACTGAATGTAACGGCCTACGAAGGCGCCGGTGCCACGGCAATGAAGACGGACAACGCCGTTCCGGGAGAATGGCTGCAGCTGGCGGCTTCGCCTTATTTTATTGTGGAAAAAGGGATCGTCAACGGCGCATGGAGCCTTGCAACCACACCGGACAGCTTCACTATTCTGATTATCTGCGAAGGCAGTGGACATCTGAAATGGGATGGCGGCTCCCAGCCTTATGCCGCAGGTGAAAGCTATTTGCTGCCTTCCAGCCTGGGGACTTATGAAATGGATGGGCATTCGACCGTGCTCCGTTCTTATCTGCCTTAAGAGATAACCTGTAGGAGGAAAGGCACAATGACGGAAAACAGCTTTATTGTGACCGATCCGGTAGGTGTTGGCCTTCATGTCTATGAATGGCTGCCGGACCCGGATGTGGCTGTGCGGGGAATCGTACAGATCTCCCACGGCATGTGCGAGACAGCGGCCCGTTATGCCCGCTTTGCAGCGGCGTTAACCGGAGCCGGCTATGCCGTGTATGCCCAGGACCACAGGGGCCATGGCCGGACGGCAGGCAAAGTCAACCTGCTCGGGGATGTGGGCGAGGATGGTTTTTACTGGATGCGCCGCAACCTGCTGCAGGTGGCAGCCATCGCAATGTCCCGCCATGAAGGACAACCGATCTTTCTGTTTGCACACAGCATGGGCTCCTTTCTGGCACAAAAGATCATGTGTGAAGAAGGCGGCGACGTGTACGCCGGTTATATCCTCAGCGGCACCAATGGCCCGCGGAGCATGCTTGGCCTGGCCGAATCGGTAGCCAGTATCCAGTACAGGCTGCAGGGCCCACTCCACCGCAGCGTACTGCTGAACAGTCTGGTATTCGGCAATTACAACCGGGGCTTCTCCCCGGTGAGAACTGCCTTCGACTGGCTCAGCAGCGATCCGGCTGAAGTCGATCTTTTTATCAAGGATTCCTTTTGCGGAGCGATCTGCACTACACGCTTCTTCCGTGATTTCTTTCAGCTTCTGCGGGAGCTGCACACCCGGGAATCGCTGCGTACGTTATGTACGGATAAGCCCGTATATCTGTTCTCCGGGGACAAGGACCCTGTCGGCATGAATGGCCAGGGGCTGCTCCGCCTTGCCGCAATCTACCGGGAACGCGGAATAAGGGACGTGGAGCACCGCCTGTACCCCGGAGGACGGCACGAGATGCTGAACGAGGTCAACCGTGATCAGGTGACGGCCGATGTACTTGACTGGCTGGCCCGTCATCTTCCTGCAGACTCCATGGTGCTGGAATCCACAGCAACCTAGCAACTGCTACACAAAAGACAGGCTTTCCCCATCCGGGGAGCCTGTCTTTTTATTTTTCCGCTATAAATCTAGCAAACATCCATTTTTTAACAATCTAAATATGATATGATTTACTTGTACAACACTGACTTTTAGGGCCGGCGGTCGTTCTCCTGAAAAGGAGGTGACTGAGATGGAGGTTAAAGATGCACTGACACTAATGTTCGTATTCGGCATGTTTATATTGGCACTCCTGAGCTATATCAAAAAGAAATAGACCGCCCCGGCAAGGTAACGGTCTATTCCTGACACCAAAGACAAGCGCCCGACTGCTCTATCAGCAGTGGTTGTACAAGTGGAGCAGTGCTCATGGCACAGCTCCTTTTTTATGGATATTATAACATAAACCAATTTATTACATATAGACATGCTGTGAAAAAAATAACGGCCGCCGCTCCGGGTGCCACATGAGAGGCAAAAATGCCTCTCTTTCTGCCCAAAGCCGCTCCGGCCGACCCATGAGAGGCAAAAATGCCTCTCTTTACGCCCGAAGCCGCGCTGGACGCCACATGAGAGGCAAAAATGCCTCTCTTTACGCCCAAAGCCGCGCCGGGCGCCACATGAGAGGCAAAAATGCCTCTCTCTCTGCCCAAAGCCGCGCCGGGCGACCCTTGAGAGGTAAAAATGCCTCTCTTTTCGCCCAAAGCCGCGCTGGGCGACCCTTGAGAGGCAAAAATGCCTCTCTTTACGCTCAAAGCCGCGCCGGGCGCCACATGAGAGGCAAAAATGCCTCTCTTTCCGCCCAAAGCCGCGCTGGGCGACCCTTGAGAGGCAAAAATGCCTCTCTTTCTGCCCAAAGCCGCGCCGGGCGCCACATGAGAGGCAAAAATGCCTCTCTTTCCGCCCAAAGCCGCGCTGGGCGCTCCATGAGAGGCAATAGATAAGGCCAGTTATTCTCTATAGTTAGCCACTGCCCCGTCCAAACACTGTTCAGGGTGTTGCTCCATTACGCAGACTGCACCTTACCTCCTACACCATCGGCAGCGCATAATAATACGCCTGCTGACTCTCATCCTGCTGGTACATCACGACAAGCAGCGTGCTTCCACTTCCGCTGAACGGACGTTCCAGCGTAGCTGTTGCGGTTCCGCTTGTTAATTCAGCGTCAAATGCAACACCCGGCGCTTCTGTGTCTGCGGAGGGGAGGGTCTCCAGGACAGGTACCGGCGGCTGGTCGGCCCGCAGTCCGCTAATCGACTGCAGCACGGCTTCCAGCGGGAAGGGCAGGATTTCAAGAACGGTGTACTTTTGCAGCTCCCGCTCCGTAAGCTTGGCTTCCGCCAGCTTCGCGGAGATTCTGCCCGGATCAGCCGCCAGCTCCTTCAGGTAACGGGACCAATCCGTTTTATCCAGGGTGAAATCCCACCAGACTTTGCGCGGCTTGTATTTGTGGCCGAGGAAATAGTCCAGCTTCATCAGTCCCGTGATAACATCCATGGACTGTGTTCCACGGTCCTTCAGGAAGGACTCCAGACGAATGAACAGATCCTCCAGCTGATGCCCGATCTTCTGCCAGCCCCGCTCTTCCCAGTAATCCCCGAACTCCTGAAAGAAGTCAAACGGCGAATCGAACACATGGCGGATCAAATATTTCACGGAATGATCCAGCCGGTGGCTATTCCAATATTTCTCCAGCACATCCTCCAGCCGCTTCAGGCGGACGATGTCGGAGAACGGCATGACATGGCTGCTCAGAATTTCGTAAGGCGCATGCTCCATGTACGTATATTCATATTTCGCCGCCTGGGCACGCAGGCCGGTACCGCGCAGCATTTTGAGAAATCCAAGCTGGAGCTCTTCGGGTTCCATGGCGAATACGTCATTGAAGGTCTTGCGGAAGGTAGCGTAATCCTCCTGCGGCAATCCGGCAATCAAATCCAGATGCTGGTCAATATTGCCGCTCTCCTTGATCTTCATGACGGTGCGCGACAGCTTGGTGAAGTTCTGGCGGCGTTTGACCAGCTCATTCGTCTCATCATTGGTGGACTGCACCCCGATCTCGAACCGGAAGATACCCGGTGGGGCATTTTTCGAGAGGAAATCAAGCACCTCCGGCCGCATAATATCGGCGGTAATCTCGAACTGGAACACACACCCGCGGTGGTTGTCGATCAGGAACTGGAACATTTCCATCGCATAATTGCGGTTGATATTAAAAGTCCGGTCGAGAAACTTAATGATCTTCGCACCATTGTCGATCAGGTACAGCAAATCGGACTTCACTCGCTCAATGTCATAGTAGCGCACCCCCACCTCTATGCTGGAGAGGCAGAATTGGCAGTTGAACGGACAACCCCGGCTGGTCTCAAAATACACAATCCGTTTGCCCAGATCCGGCAAATCCTCGGCGAAACGGTGCGGGGTCGGCAGGGTGTTGAGATCGGTTTTGGGACGCGGCGGATTGACGATCAGTTCCTCGCCTTTGCGGTAGGCGGCGCCATAGACAAAATGAAACTTGCGGTCATCGCGCAGCTCCTGCAGCAAATGGTGAAAGGTCTCTTCCCCGTCCCCGTTGACTACAAAATCGATGCCGGGCTCGCGCTTCATCCAATACAGCGGCTCGTAGGACACTTCCGGTCCTCCCAGCACGATGGATACTTCGGGCATAACTTTTTTGAGGATGCCGATCACTTTGATCGTCTCCTCGATATTCCAGATATAACAGGAGAAGCCGATCACATCCGGCCGCTTCTGGAACAGGTCGGACACGATGTTCATCACGGGGTCTTTGATGGTGTACTCCGCCAGCTGGATATCCCCGAATTCATGCTCGCTGTAAGCTTTCAGCAGACGGATGGCAAGCGAGGTGTGGATATATTTGGCGTTCAACGTTGCTAGGATGATTCTCATGCTTCACGACCTTCTTTACATTTCATTTTGAAAAAACTCCAGGAATTCCTTCCCGTACTTCCGGTATTTCACTTCACCGACACCCTTCACTCTCAGCATCTCCGCTTCCGTCTGCGGACAAACCACACTCATCTCGCGCAAAGTCGCATCATTAAAAATAATGTAGGATGGCACATGCTCCCGCCCGGCCAGCTCGCGGCGGATCAACCGAAGCTGCTCAAAGACCGTCTCGTTGACGGCCGACGGCCCCAAATCACGGGTCCGGCTGCGGTCACGCGAACCGGAGCTGCCCGAACGTGTTGGCCGGGCGACCCGTTGCAGGACCTCCCGCTGGCCGCGCAGCACTTCAGCAGCTTGAAGCTGCAGCCTCACTACCGGATATTGGCCCTCCGAAAGAGCCAAATACCCCTCCGAGATCAGCACATTGATAATCTCGGTAATCTCCTTCTCGGTCTTCCCCGCCATCGCACCATGCGTCGGCAGCTTGTCGAAGCCGTATTGCAGCACTTTCTGGTTGCGCGAACCTTTGAGCACGGAGGCTACCAACGCTACACCATAACGCTCACGCATACGGTGAATGCAGGAGAAGATCTTCTGGGCATCCACCGTCATATCCACCAGTTCCCGCTCATCGGTGCAGGAGCTGCAGATGCCGCAGGGCTTGTCCGCGTGGACTTCGCCGAAATAATCCAGCTGCGCACTCCGCAGGCAGCGGGTGGTGTAGCAATAATCGATCATCTGCTGCAGCTTGCGGTATTCATTATGTTTGCGGTCCCCGTCCTGCGGGTTCTGCTCAATGAGGAACTTCTGCGTCATAATATCCTGAGCGCTAAAGAGCAGGATACATTCACTCAGCTCCCCGTCACGCCCGGCACGGCCAGCCTCCTGGACGTAAGCTTCCATATTCTTCGGCATGTTGTAGTGGATGACGTACCGGACATTGGACTTGTCGATCCCCATGCCAAAAGCGTTGGTCGCCACCATCACCCGAATATCATCATAAAGAAACTTCTCTTGGGATTCGGCCCGTTCCTGGTCATTCATTCCGGCATGGTAGCGGCCTGCGGCGATTCCCGAAGCCTGCAAACGCTGGTAAAGATCATCTACCTCTTTGCGTGTGGCGGCATATACAATGCCCGGCTGATGGGAATGCGCAGCGGCATAATCCATCAGGAATTCCTTCTTGTTCTCCCCGCGCAGCACGGACATCGCCAGATTGTCCCGGCCAAGTCCGGTCATGAAAACACCCGGCTGATGCAGCCGCAGCAGCCGGACCATATCTTCCATGACCTCCGGTGTCGCCGTCGCTGTAAAGGCCGCAAGAATCGGCCGTTCCGGCAACCCCTCCACAAACGGCGAGACCGCCAGATAGCTAGTGCGGAAATCATGGCCCCATTGCGAGACACAGTGGGCTTCATCCACCGCTACGCAGGAGATGGATAATTCCGCCATCTCCATGCGGAACCAGTCCAGCTCCAGACGCTCCGGTGCCACATAGAGCAGCTTCAGCTCGCCCCGGCGCGCCGCCCGGATCCGTTCATTGACTTCTTTGCCGCTCAGCGTGCTGTTGATATAGGCTGCGGGAATACCGGCAGTGGTCAGCGCATCCACCTGATCCTTCATCAGTGAGATCAGCGGGGAGATGACCAGCGTCAACCCCGGCAGCAACAGTGCCGGAACCTGATAGCAGATCGACTTTCCGCCTCCGGTAGGCATAATGCCCAGCGTATCGCGCCCTTCGAGCAAATTCCCGACAATCTTTTTCTGGCCTTCCCGGAAATCGGGATAGCCGTAATATTTTTGCAGTTCAGACTGCGCCTGTTCCATGGTAGGTGCTTGCATCTTCATCTCTATCATAACTCCTTAGGCATTTCCTATCTTTAGTTTACCGGGCAATGAAGCAATGAGCAACCATCCGGACGATTCTCTCTTTTGAAAAAACCACATAAAAGACCTTGGTTTAAGCCAAACTTCATATAGGATAGATTCCTCATCAGGAGGTGGGCCCGTGGAGAATTGGAAACGGAAATATACGTCTTTCAAAGAGAAGCAACACTCCAAGACACCGGGAGCCCGGCCGGAACAGAAGCTGGGCTCCCTGCTGGAGCCCAATCTGCAATCCATCCTGCAGGTACTCGGCGAAGACGGGGATCTGATCATCCGCCGGTTCCGGATGTATGGGCTATATGACGCGGCCATTATCTTTTTCTCATCCATGGCGGACCTGAGTCAGATCCATGAACATCTGCTGAAGCCGCTGATGAATCCGCCCGCCGATCCTTCCTCCGTTCCGGCCGATTCCCGGGACTTGCCCGACTTTATCTGGAACCTGACGATTCATGTGGCCCAGGGCGACCGGACATCCGACCTGAGCTCATTGCCGGACTCGCTCGTCGCAGGTAATGTGGTGCTGCTTGTGAACAGCATGGAGCAGGCCCTTTATTTCAATCTGCGTAAAATTGAGCAGCGCAGCATGGAGCAGCCGCAGACGGAACAGATTCTGCGGGGCTCACGGGAAGGGTTCATCGAGAATCTGGAATCCAATCTTTCGCTCCTGCGTTACCGGCTGCAGACGCCGGATTTCCGCGTGCAGACCTGCCCTCTCGGGGCGAGAACCCATTCACAGGTGGCAGTCTGCTATATCGACGGGATTGCCAATCCCGCACTAGTGGAAGAGGTCATGCGAAGGTTATCCATGATCCATACCGACAGTATTATTGATGCCGGATATATAGAACAATTTATTGAAGATCAGCCCTTGTCCCCCTTCCCGCAGGTTCAGCCCACCGAACGCCCGGACCGATCCACTGCGGCCCTGCTGGAAGGCAGGGTGATTATTCTAGTGGACGGCTCTCCTTTTTCACTGATTGTACCGGCACTCTTCAATCAGTTCCTGCAGACCATGGATGATTATACCGAAAGGTTTATTGTCGGCTCGCTCATCCGTTTTGTCCGCCTGATCGCCTTGATATTCTCCTTGTTTTTCCCCGCTCTGTATGTATCCATTATTTCGTTTAATCCGGAGCTGATGCCTACGGAATTTGCGGTAGCCATCTCGGGGGGAAGAGCCGGCGTTCCCTTTCCGGCTGTGCTGGAGGTGCTGGTCATGGAGGTCTCCATGGAAGTGCTGCGCGAGGCCACTATCCGGCTGCCCCAGATGATCGGAGGCGCCCTCTCCATTGTAGGGGTTCTGGTCGTTGGACAAGCTGCTGTAGCCGCAGGCCTCGCCAGCCCCACCACGGTGGTAATCGTCGCTTTGACGACCATCGGCTCGTTCGCCACACCGGCCTACAACGCTGCAATCGCTCTTAGAATGCTGCGTTTCCCCTTGATCCTCATGGCCGGTCTGTTCGGCCTTTACGGGGTGATGATCGGCACAATTGCCGTTATCAACCATCTGCTTGTTCTGGAATCCTTTGGTGTTCCCTATATGACCCCTTACGTTCCCGCTCTATGGCGGGATATGAAGGATTCACTGGTCCGGGCACCCTTATGGTGGATTAAACGGCGCCCCAGCTTCCTGCATGCTCCGGATCCGGACCGGCTCTCCCGTTCGATGCCCAAGGAGTATGCCGCACAGATTTTTACAGAGGAAGGTGAACCCTATGAACAACAACCGGCCCATCACGACCCTTCAGGTCACAGCGGTAATCACTAGCACAATTATTGGCGTAGGCATACTAAGCTTTCCAAGATACATGGCGGATGCCGCAGGCAGCGGCGCTCCTTTGGTGACGGCAGCCGGCCTTCCCGTTGCTTTTGCGGGTCTTTGGTTCACAGCCGCCGTCTGCCGCAGATTTCCGCAAGAGACCCTGTTTGTTTTCAGCCGCCGTCTGCTGGGAAGAGGTTTTGCCGATATCTTGAGCTTTTGTATCTTTCTTTTTTTTGCATTCTCTACCGGGCTGACCATGCGCCAGTTCGGTGAAGTCTGCGTTACGGTTATTTTCAAAAAAACTCCGGTTGAAGCCGTCATTCTGATGATGCTGCTGCTTGCGGCTTTAAGCGTGCGGAGAAACGTAATCAAATTCACCTATATTCATATTTTTTATGCCCCCTTCATCTTGTCCTCTATCTTCATTATTGTGCTGGTTGCGTTAAAAGACATCGACGGATTAAACTTGCTGCCGCTGACCGGCAACCACACCACGGCGGCCAGCTTCTTCAGAGGAATGGTGACTTCCTCTACCCTGTACCAGGGAACGATTGTGCTTGCTCTGCTGGTTCCACTGATGAAGAATCCCCGGAAGGTGCTTAAGGCCGGCACCGCAGCCCTGCTCATTGTCGGAATCGTCTATATCCTGATTGTATTGATTACTGTAGGGATGTTCGGCGCCTATGAAACCCGGTTGCTCCTGTATCCTACCCTGGAGACGGCCAGGTCCATCTCGATCGGAGAGGGAGTACTGGAACGTTTTGATGCCATCTTCATCATTGTTTGGGTCATTTCCATTTTCACCACGATTTTCACCAACTATTATTTGGCTGCTTATGCACTGCGCGAGGCGACCCGTTTCCGTGATCAGCGCCTTCTGGCCAGTTTTCTGCTGCCTTTCATTTTCACCGCTTCACTGCTGCCCAAAAATGTGTTCCAGTCCTATTGTTTGGCATCAGTCACCGCGATTGTCGGGCTTATTCTTCTGACACTGTATCCATTGCTGCTGTGGCTAACCGCTATCCTCCGCAATCAGGGAGGCGCATCCTCATGATCTTCCGATTCCGCAGACAGCTCTCTCTATGGCTGGCCTTGTCCATGCTCTCCATCGTTCTGACCGGCTGCTGGGATCAGCTGGAGATTGAAGACCGGGCACTGGTACTCGGTCTGGCAATTGATCAGGCGCCTGAAGACAGCCAGCCTAAGAGTGATCAAGTGACCCATATTAAGGATAACCTTAACCTTCCAATGATTCGTGTGACTGCCCAGATTGCCGTTCCCGGCAGAGTGCCGCTCGGACCCAGCAACGGGGAAAGCGGAGGCTCGGGCGGCAGCCAAAACCCGGTCTGGGTCGTACAGGTATACGGCTACACTCTGGACGACGCCATGAACAACCTGGAGCAGCAAATCTCCGATCCCAGATACCTGATTCACCTGCGGGTCCTTATTATCAGCGAAGAGATTGCCCGCACCAATCTGGGAGACCTGAATGATTATCTGCGCCGCAACCCGGAGGTCAGACGCCGGACCTGGATGCTTGTCTCCGAAGGAGAGGCCTCTCAGTTCATGGATGTTAACCCTCCACTGCAGCGCGTTCCTACGTTGTACATTCTTTCCATGATGGAGAAAGCCGTAGAATCCGGTAAATTCCCGGCCGATTATATTGGTGTCTTCTGGTCATCAGAATCCAAGTGGGGCGAAAACGGGTTTCTCCCCTATATTTCGAGACGCAACAAGGAGAACATCCTGATTAAAGGGCTGGCTTACTTCAGTGACGGCAAAATGGTCGGAGCGACGGTTCCCATTGAAATTGGCGCATTCATGGCCATGAGGGGCATTGATCCGGGGGGCTACTCCATTCTGTTCAAATCCGAGACGTATGGGCCCGTCATGATCATGGTCAATAAACGCTTTTCCAGAATCAAGGTCCACATCGTAGACGGCAAACCCCAAATCACTTATCATATCGCGCTGGATACGGGTCTGGACGAACATGTCAATACTAATGTATCCGTGAATTCTACGCAGAAGCTCGAAGACCTGGAAGGTGAGTTTCGTAAAGGGGCGCTGAAGATTTTTCAAAGTGTTATCGATAAGACCCGGCAAAAGCAATCAGATATCTTTGGGTTAGGTGAGCATGTCCGTGCGCATGCCCCGGCGTTCTGGAACAGCAGGATTCACAGCAAAAGCGACTGGGAGCAGTTATACAGCAGCTTGACCATCCATTTGGATGTGGACGTAGCCATCCGCAGAGTCGGGCTCAAGGAAAGGTAAGGGGGGGCTCCATGTTTCGTGAATTAAGCTTTTTAGCTTTGTCCCTGCTGCTTTCCGGCGGGCTGCTGCTTACCGTGGACAGCAAAATTTATGCTGTCAGCCACATGGCCAGAGAGAAGAAATATGCCCGGATTCTGGGCTGGACCCAGCTGCTTCTGCTGCTGCTCATCCTGATCTTTCTGATCTTGTTCTATTAATGACCTTCTTGGTTGATAGTATTTCTCTACTACCCGTGTTATATTGAGGAGTACAATATTAGAGGACGGAGAATGCACTCATGAACACAAGACGAAATCCCAAAGACACATCCAAACGGGGCTTAAAGCCCGCCCTCACCAGCAAATCCAAACCCGACACAAATGCAAAAAAACATAATAAACCGAATAGCCGTCCCAATTCTGCAGGCAAGGCTCCAGCCAAAACCTATACCATCACCGAGCCGGCCGAACTGCTGCCCTTCCTGCTGGCCCAGATAACCGGACGCGGGCGTAATGCCATTAAATCAATCCTCTCACGCGGACAAGTATCGGTCAACGGGAAGACCGTGACGAAGCACAACTTCCAGCTGCACCCGGGCCAGACTGTTGTGGTCGATCAGGAAAAGCCGGTGGACGCTCCGGAAATGATCGGGCTGCAAATTATGCATGAAGATGAGGATCTGATTATTATTCAAAAGGATGCCGGTCTGCTCTCCATCGCCACCGCCGGGGAGAACGAGCTGACCGCTTACCGCCAGCTGATGGAGCATGTGCGGGTCAGCGGGCCGAAGAACCGCATTTTTGTCGTGCACCGGCTGGACCGGGATACTTCCGGCGTCATGATGTTCGCCAAAAGTGAACGTATCCAGCAAGCCTTGCAGAATACCTGGAAGGATACGGTGAAGGAGCGGGTCTACGTTGCGCTGGTGGAAGGCGCCGTGAAAAAACCGTCAGGCACCGTCAGTTCCTGGCTCAAGGAAACCTCAACGCTTAAGATGTACTCCAGCCCCCATGAGGGGGACGGGCAGCATGCGGTGACGCATTATAAGCTCATTCAGGGCAACCGCCACTTCTCCCTGCTGGACGTTACGCTTGAGACCGGGCGCAAGAATCAGATCCGTGTGCATATGGCAGATATCGGCCATCCCATCGCGGGTGACAAGAAATACGGCGCAGAGACCAAAGCCGTCGGCCGTCTGGGCCTTCATGCCCGGATGCTCTCCTTCATCCACCCGGCCAGCGGGGCGCTGATGACCTTCGAGAGTCCGATTCCGAAGAGCTTCCTGAAATATACCGCGCCTGCGGAAACGAACTGACAGAATCCTTTAACTTAGGAGTGCTTTGTGGATTTTCACGGAGCACTCCTTTTCTTTGAGTCCGGCCAGCAACATTTTCTCTGCCATTACGTCATGATACAATAAGAAGAAAACGTTAGAAGGTGCAACTGTTGTTCCACCCCACCGTCTTCGACAACCTGAAGGTTGCCATCGAGAACCAAATTTACGACTATGATAATCTGGATGGGCTGCTGCTCGTTACAGACCGTTCCGACCTGCTGGATCTGGCACTGATGTCCAGGGAATTCTTGCTCTCCTTCCGGCTCACCGGCAGCGAGAAAGTCACCTCGCAGATCGTCTTAAGCTCCACGGTCAAAGACCTCGGCGATGAAATTCTGGAGAATCCGGATACCCATCCCGGCTGCCAGCTCCTGCTCCGCTTTTATCTGGAGACAGCCGATGTCTCCGTTCAATGCCCGGCGATCGGACAAGTGCTGACCTCCATATGGGGGCCCGAGATTCAGCCTGTCCAATCCCTTGTCTTTGTCTACGGGCAGGCCGAAAACACCTATCGCAACACTGTTGAACTGCAATTTAACCGGCAAATTACCGAGGACCAAATGGAGGATATCCCTGAGCTGCTGCAAGCTGTACTGAAGAGTGCCGAACAGTTGGAAGCTATTTAAAGGAACCAAGGGGGAATCGCCATGAAGTTTCTGCCTGCTGCCAAACGAAAAACCTGGTTCATCTGGATGATTGTATACGCTCTGCTGCTATGGCTGCTCTTTGCCGTACATCGCTTTGCCCTGCTCGCGCAGGACTTCGACCTTGTCATCCTGCTGCGCTATGCGCTGCTGGCCTTAGCCGTCTCCCTGATCCTCCATACGTTCGGCTGGCTCGGCGCGAAGCTGCTCTACCTGCTGGCGACTGCAGGAATCGGCCTCGGCCTTGTGCTGATGTACGCCTACACCTACCGGAACATGTCAGGCTGGGAAGATCTGGCCGGATTCCTGACTTTCGGCTTCTGCATGATCGGCGGCTTCATCATTGGCTTGCTGGCAGAAGGCATTCGCCTGCTGGTACAGCGTTCGCGCAAGTCGTAACTTCCCTAAGGAGGCAATCTGCCCATGTCCAATTCTCTCCTGACCAAAAATGCGTTGGCCCATTCGCTCAAGAGGCTGATGGAGCACCTCCCGCTGAATAAAATTTCGGTCAAACAGCTTGTGGACGATTGCGGAGTTAACCGCCAGACTTTTTATTATCATTTTCAGGACATCTTTGAGCTGCTGGGCTGGATTTACAAGACCGAAGCCGTGGAAAGTGTGGCAGCGTACCGCAGCTACAGCACATGGTCGGATGGATTTTATCGAATTTTCTGCTATATCGAGAACAACCGCGCCTTCTGCTGCAACACGCTCGATTCGCTGGGAAGAAACCATCTGGATGCTTATCTGTACGAGGTGGCCTACGATCTGCTTATCGGTGTCGTTCATGAGCTTGCGGAGGACATGGCGGTCGGCGAAGACGACAAGCACTTTATTGCCAACTTCTATACGCTGGCGTTCACCGGTCTTGTCATTCAGTGGATGCATAACGGGATGAAGGAGCCGCCGAAGCAGATTGTCGAGAAACTCAGCGGACTGATGGAAGGCAACTTCCTGAAGGCGCTGCATAAATACGAGAACAAGCCGTCGTGACCCTTTGGGTGCGGCGGCTTGTTTTGGAATCAAATCCTATTAACTTTATTCCTGCCCCGAATCTAGACAGTTTGCCTAAAGTGACCAAAAACGTTACACTCCACGGGTTTTGCTTATACCCTCTACAGCAGCCTTGGTTTACATTAAGGGTGATTACAGTAACTTTTGGAGGCGAATGATCGTGAACAAAGAGTACAGTAACAGACAGGTCTATTTTGTAGGTGGCGGGATTGCATCGTTGGCAGGTGCGGCCTATCTCGTCAGAGACTGCGGCTTCCCTGGACAAAATATTCACATTATCGAAGAGATGCCCATTCTCGGCGGCAGCAATGACGGCGCAGGCAACCCTGAGCAGGGTTATGTCATCCGCGGCGGACGCATGCTGAACGACGAAGCTTATGAGAATCTATGGGAACTTTTATCGTCCATTCCTTCGATTGATCATCCGGGTCAATCCGTAAGAGAAGAAATCACTGCATTTGACGACGCCAATCCGACCCATTCCAACGCCAGACTTGTGAACCGCGACGGTCTGGTGGAGGATGTGCTGTCGATGGGCTTTGATATGACGGATCGCCTGGCGCTGGGCAAGCTTATCGTTACACCCGAAGAGAAGATGGGCAAGGCGCGGATCAATGACTGGTTCGGCCCGCACTTTTTTGAGACTAACTTCTGGTATATGTGGGCCACCACCTTCGCGTTCCAACCTTGGCACAGTGCTGTGGAGTTCAAAAGATACATGCTTCGTTTCTTTCACGAATTCCCGAGAATCCAGACACTGGAAGGAGTTACGCGTACACCATATAATCAATATGACTCTATTATTCTTCCTATGCAGAAATATCTTGAGCCATTCGGTGTAGATTTCACCCTGAAATGTACAGTGACTGACCTTACATTCAAAGAAGGCGACGACATTACGGTAACCCGGATGCATGTACGGCGGCAGGGTGCAGAGGATGTCATCGAGGTGAACGAGGGTGATCTTGTCATTGTGACAAATGGTTCGATGACTGAGGGGGCAAGCCTCGGATCGATGAATTCCGCCCCAAGCCTTAATGGCAAGGGCAGTTCATGGAAACTATGGGAGAACATTGCCCCCAAGAAACCGGGCCTTGGCAACCCTTCTTCCTTTAACGACCATGTGGATGAGTCGAAGTGGGAATCCTTCACCGTCACGTTCCACGATTCCACATTCTTCGATCTGATGGAGAAATTCACACGCAACCGTGCAGGTACCGGCGCTCTTGTCACCTTCAAGGATTCCAGCTGGTTTATGTCGGTCGTGTTGGCCTTCCAGCCCCATTTCCGTAACCAGCCGGAGCATGTGAAAGTCTTCTGGGGGTATGGGCTGTATCCGGACAAGGTTGGGGACTTCGTGAAGAAGAGAATGAGCGACTGCACCGGGGAAGAGATTATGGAAGAACTGATCGGACATCTTCATTTCGAAGAGCACAAGGAGGCCATCATGGCCACCGCCAATTGTATCCCGTGCATGATGCCTTACATCACCTCCCAGTTTATGCCAAGACTGAACAGCGACAGACCGAAGGTTGTTCCTGAAGGCTCCACCAACCTGGCGTTCATCAGCCAATTCTGTGAGATTCCGGACGATGTGGTGTTCACCGAGGAATATTCAGTCCGGGCAGCGCGTATCGCCGTCTATACCCTGCTCGGCATCAACCGGCCGATTGAACCGATCAATCAGTATCAATATGATGTACGGACATTGTTCAACAGCTTTGTAACTTCGTTTCGGTGATCCCCTGCCTGTCCAGAGATTACTCCAGCAATCACCCCCGGGTAACCGGCGGGTGATTGCTTTTTGCCTTTCCATACCCATGACAAAATTGGCATATCCCATCCCCCTTGTCGACCGCAGGCGCCGTCGATCCTGCTGTCGGCTTCGGTGTGGCCAATCCTGCTGCCTGTTTCGGAGCGGCTTACTTGGCACTGCCGTTCAGGGGCTTCATGACCCTGGCAAGCATTTTTTGCTTCGGCTTGTTCCATGTATTCCAGTCGTCTAACAGCAACCCGCCGGTATCTCCGCTGTTCGGATTAAGGCTCCAGTAGGTCCAATACAGATCATTCCGGCCGATGTAGTCGACAAGCGCGTTTTGCCACTTGCCCTCCTTCGAAGCCGAATCGACGTTGCGGCCTCCGAACTCCCCGAGCAGTATCGGCGCGATTTGTTCCTTGTGGATGTAGCCCCAATTAGCATCCCATACGCTGGACAGGTTGGCGGGAAATTTCTGATCGGCGAACCACGGCTGCGACGAAACACCCGGACCGTAATCGTGCGGTGAATAAACGAGCCGGTTAGGTACTTTCAGCCGGACCGGATATTTGCGCACACCCTTCAGATTGCCGCCCCACCAATAGGAGCCGCTCTGTCCTTTTACATTCGCGTCCACCCCTTCCACAACGATCAGCCAGTCCGGATTGACAGCGAGAATCGCATTGCCCGCCCGTTCTGCAGCCAACCGCCAATCGCTGGCTGAATCGCCGCAGCCCCAGCATACGGAACCGTGCGGCTCGTTATGCAAATCGGCGCCGATCACCGTGTCGTTGGCCAGGTAGCGCTTTGCCAGCATCGTCCAATCTTTAATCCATGTCTTTTCGGGAACCGACTGCGTATACCATCGCTCCGCTTGCCCCGAGGCGGTTGGGCGGTGGCGGTCAAGAATGATTTTCATACCGCGTTTTCCCGCCTTCTGGATGAGCTTGTCCAGCAGTTGGAGCGGCGTCAGCCCCTTCAGATCGGGATTTTTTGTATAGTCGATCCCGCTTGGCTTTTTACCGGGCAGCAGCATTTCGTTCGTATACGGAATACGCAGCAAGTTGTACCCTTCTTTGGCAAGCTGGTCCAGCATGCTGTCCATCGACCGTGTCCACAAGCCGTGGGGAGAGAAATTGTCCGTCTCCAATCCGAACCAGTTCACCCCGTTGAAACTAGCCGGTTTGCCCTGCGTATCGACGATGCGGTTGCCTGACGTGTGGTAGTAGCCCAAAGACGATGCGGGCTTGCCTGCAGGAGTCGCCCCGATGCCCGTTACGAGCACGGCCGCCAGCAGCAGGCAGGTTCCTATTCGTTTCATCCGATCCTCCCTTTCTATTATCCGTGATTAAACGGGCCTTTCACGATCTATCCGCAGCTGATGCGGACAGGAAATCCCTTACTCGGGGAGGATTCGTCGATTCAGCAGGACAAACGGACAGAGATTCCGCTATTTGTCCCCTCTCCCCTCATTCCAGGCTCAATCGAACGATATAACGGCTTCTGAGTCCGGATTCGCCAGGAAAGCAGACTTTTTCACAAAATAAGGTCCTCTCTGTCCGCTTCACTCCGCTGTTGAAGCCCAACCCTCCTGCACCGCCGGTTTCATCTGAAGCTTTTTGGCATTGTATAATTTCCTATACAACAAAAAAAAACCGGAGCCACCGGAAATTCCGGTACTCCGCCCCACTCCGCTCACCGCGGATGTTGTTATAGCTTGCAGGAGCCGTCCGCGCAGCCATCTTCGTTACCATTCGCTGACGCAGCCGGGTCCGAGCTGCCCAGCACTTGCAATGCCGGAGCCTCCTGCTCCTCGGCCCATACCGTATCAAGCACCTCCGTGAATACAGGACCGGGTTGAGCACCGGAAACAGCATATTTGCTGTTGAAGACAAAGAAGGGCACGCCGGTAACGTTGAGGCGCCGGGCTTCTTCGATATCTCCATTCGCTGCATCCGCATAAGTATCCGACTTCAGCAGGGTGCTGACCGCTGCGGCATCAAGTCCCACCTCGGCAGCGAGCGCCACCAACACTTCGTGGTCGCTAATATTAAGCGTGTCGGTGAAGTAAGCACGCAGCAGCCGTTCCGTCATCTCGGCAGCTTTGCCTTGGGCGGCGGCATAGCGGTTTAGACGGTGGCTATCGAACGTATTTGCATGCACCACCGTATCAAAGTTAAACTCCAGCCCGACCCCTCTGGCCTGCTCCGCCAGCTGCTCATTCATCGCCTTGGCCTTCTCGCGGGTCATGCCGTACTTGGTGGCAAGCATATCATGGATATCCTTACCAGGCTGTACTTTAGCATTCGGGTCCAGCTCAAAGCTGCGGAAGACCACCTCAACCTGATCGCGATGCGGGAACTGGCTGAGCGCGTGTTCCAGCCGTCTTTTTCCTATATAACAGAACGGACAGGCATAATCCGACCAAATATCAATTCTCATCATATTACCTCCTAATGGTTAAACGTTAACCAATCATATTTCGCTTACAATTATATAGTTATAAACCCAAAAACACAAACTTTATATTTGTGAAAATATCCGCCTATATAAAATGAACTTGAAATTTTTCTATTTGGGAATCACCGTGACTACGGCGAATGTTTGGACTTCCGGCCGCTGCCCGTCTGCAGATTTCTTTATTTATACCGATCTATACGGTTGAAATCTTCAGACAAAGGCGGTCGCTTCCGCTCCTCCAGTTCCAAAATCCCCCTCCGTCACTGTTCCCTTATTCTTAAATGTTCAGGTTCAATCTATATAATTCAAACCCTTAAGAAATAACGTTTCTAAGCACTGCACACCAAAAAGAAGTACCTCCCCATTCTCTAAAACATTAAAAAGGGAGATACTCCTATAATAATAATCTGCAATTTAAAGCAAAGTGCATCACTGACTTATCCCCTGCAGTCACAGCGGCCCAGTAGCTCCCCCTTAGCGTACGGCCGCCAGAGGTTTTGCCTTACCATGGATACTTTTGTTCAGCAGCTCGTTCAGCTTGCCGCCGATGATCTCCTCCGTATAGTTGGAGCGGACGATTTCACTGGCAGCTCCCCCCATCTCTGCACACAAAGCGGGGTTGCCGAGCAATTGGCCAAGAGCGTCCGCAAGTGCAGCGGGATCCAGGTTCTCGGCCAGCAAACCGTTCACCCCATTCCGCACCAATCCCCTTACACCCATGACATTAAAAGCAACCGTCGGCAGCCCGCAGGCACTGGCCTCCAGTATGACGAGCGGCAGTCCTTCATAGCGGGAAGGTAGTACAAACAATTCGGAAGCATTGTAGTAATTCGCCAGGACTTCCTTGTCACGGATCGAGCCCAGCAGAATAAAGGTGTCTTCCAGCCCATTTTCCCGGATCAGCTCTTTCAGGCTCTGCTCATCCGGCCCGCTGCCGGCGATGAGAATCTTGAGATCCTTCAGCTCACGCAGCTGCTTCGCCGCCTCCACCAGCAGCGAATGACCCTTCTGATGCTCGAACAGACGGCCTACAGTAATGATATACCTGCTGTCTTGGTCCAGCCCAAGCGCAGCCCGCGCCTCCTCCTTGTTCCGCTTATAGAAAACAGACGAATTCACGAAGTTCGGCACCAGCTTGATCCGGTCGGCCATCGACGGGAACTGCGCAACCATACTGCGGTGCTCGTCCTCATTCAGCGTCGTGAGAAAAGCGGCCTTATGCAGCGTCCTTTTTTTAATCGGCATAATCCACTTATGAATGCTTCCCCCGTGATACGCAGCAATAATGGGAATGTCCAGCTGCTTGGCGGTCGATGCCAGCCGTTCGAACCGGCCGGAAGCATACTCCTGGGCATAGATAAGATTGATCCCGTCACCACGCAAAATATTGCCCAGATCATTCTGGATCGTGGACACATATTGGGAGACGAACTTGCCGATCGGCGTACGGTGTGAGAACGGAATGGAACAATAAGCTTTATAGAGCCCGCCCACCGGGATAAATTTCACGGTACAATCAATTACTCCATGTTTATAGGAACGCACCTTGCTGCCACTACGCGTAAAGTTGTAAATGGTCGTACGTATTCCGTTCTTGCGCAGGAGACGTGCATAATCGAAGGAAAAATCGTTATGATACGAGTTCACATACTCCTCTTCACTAAGCCCCAATCCCTTGACGAAGAAGTCTTCAAAGTAATTGGTGTGCATAAAGATACCGACATGCATAACGTAACCTCCTTTTTTATTAAAATGAATTGAAAACGCAGCATTGCTTTCATTTCATTATAAACGCTGGAGGACTAAATAAAAGTAAACGAAAGTGGTATATACGCTCTACTTCAGGGGGGAGTAAAATGAGACTAACAAGAATCTTCGGAGCCAATCTATGAAAAAGGACGCTGCAGACGTCCGGAAGGAGAAACGGCATGCATGATGTATCCATAGTAATTCCCACCCGCAACAGGCTGGAAGACCTGACGCTGTGCATTGAATCCATCGGCAGGCAGACCGGTCTCGAAGCAGTCTCCATCGAGCTGTTGATTGTGGACGATGGTGATATTCCGGAGGAGGTGCTCGCCCATTTCCGCAAGGTGCTGGCAGAAATGCCGCAAGCCGAGCTGCGTTATTACCGCAAAACAGAGCCCGGCGTCTGGCTGTCCCGCTATGAAGCACTGGGGCTGGTCGACGGTGAAATTCTGCTCTCCTTTGACGATGATGCCGAGCTGGACGACCCCCTCTATATCCGCCGCATGCTGGACACCTATGCTTCTGATCCCTCGATTGTCGGGGTAGGCGGCATCGCCAAAGGCCTCTCCAGCAGCCGTTCTGGCAAATGGCTGGGCAGGCTAACCTGCCAGATGTCCGCTTCGCCCGGCAAGTTGTCGGCCAGCACACTCGCCGGCTCCCTCCTTCTCTGGAGTGAGACGAAGCAGACCTTTGAGACCGATTTTTTCCATGGCTGCAATATGTCATTCCGCCGTTCCGCACTCCAGGATATGAAGCCTTATCCGTGGATGACGAGCTATGCGGTGGCCGATGATATCTACATGTGCCATCTTGCGAGCCGTTACGGCAAGCTTGTCATCAATCCCGAGATGAGGATCACCCATCATGAATCCCCAAGCTCCCGTGACAAGGCGGGACGTGTCGCCCGGGCCACCGCCGTCAATCATTACTATTTGCTTAATCTCCGCAAAGCCTCCACGCTGAACTATGCGGCACTGCTCTGGACACTGACCTACCTGGCCGGTAAGTCCACGCTTAAGCGCAACTTCAATGCGCTGAGCGGATATGCCCAAGGCATTCTCTTCGTATTAAATCCCCGCAAGAATAAATACAGCGAATATATGCTCGATTAACCCCCGCTCACCCCATCCCCCTACCGGACTCTGCCCTGAAATTCGGGTGCAGAGTCTTTCGCTTGTCCGAATTTGTCAGCAAATGAGGTTCCCTCCCCCACCGTTCTGGGTTATGATAGGTGATGATGTGGTTCTAAGAAACTAATATTATGGATGGTGGAGTATGTTCAAGAACAGTAAAGTTACGGTCGCTTTGGTCACACTTGTGATTATTGCCGTTGCCGTTGTCGGCGTATGGTTCCTGGTTGACCAGAATAACAAACCCGCTTCCGAGCCCTCCGGCAATGAAGCTGCCGTCAATGGGGAAGCAGGCGGTGCCAAGGTCACGGATGAGAAGGGAACCAAGGCGCTGGAGCAGACCTTTTACATTTATGATACGGTCGTTAATATTAAGGTCATTGACGATAAAGTAACCCAGCAGAACATGGACGATATCCAGCAGCTGATGGAACGTATGGATATGGAGTTCAGCCGGACCAAGGAAGGCGGCGAAGTGTACGCCATTAATCAAGCGGCCGGCAAAGAAGCCGTAGCCGTCTCGGACGAGACACTTGACGTTATACAATTGTCCATTAAATATGCGGAAGATATGGACGGACTGTTCGATCCAACAATCGGTCCGCTGGTAGACCTGTGGAATATCGGCAGCGGAGGCGAGCAGGTCCCGGCTCAAGCCGCCATAGACCAAGCCACGAGCCTTATCAACTATAAGGATATTATCATTAATGAAGCCGCCAAGACCGTGAAGCTCGCCAAAGAAGGTATGGTGCTGGACCTTGGCGGTATCGGCAAAGGATATGCGGCGGACCGGATTGCGGATTATTTGAAGGAGCAGGGATTGCAGAATGCGATGATCAATCTCGGCGGCAGCAGCATTATTGCCCTCGGCACCAAACCGGATGATTTACCGTGGAACATCGGTCTGCAGGACCCTGACAAAAGCCGGGGCACACAGCTGGGAACCATCAAAATCTCGGATGAAGTAATTGATGCTTCCGGCGTGTATGAGCGTTTTTTCTTGCAGGACGGGGTTCGGTATCACCATATTCTTAATCCTCGTAACGGCTTCCCTTCCCAAAACGGACTCAAAAGCATCACGATTATGAGCCCGAATGCTACGGATGCGGATGCCTTGTCTACAGGAGTGTTTCTGATGGGCCTGGAAGAAGGCATGAAATATATTGAATCCCTGCCCGGGAACGTGGATGCCTTCTTCATTACGGAAGACAACAAGATTTATGCCACTTCCGGGATTAAGGACAGACTGAATCTGACTGACACTACGTATACTTTTGAGGAACTGCAACCCTGATGATATGTAAAAAGGTGCCCTACCAGCCGACAACGAACGAATGGCTTCCTGGGCACCTTTTTTGTGCTGCTACAGAATCGGCAGCTCGCTGAATTCCTTATAATTGACAAAGGTATAACTCGGTTTATGATTCGGTCCCGGCTCCCGGCCGCGCGGATTATACCAGCACACTTTCCAGCCTGCCTCCAGGGCTCCAACAACATCATTATCCCAGGTATCCCCGACATACATCGAGTGTGCTGCCGACGTTCCGGTCTTCCGGTTCACATAAGCAAAAATCTCCGGGTCCGGCTTGGCAATGCCCACGGCATCCGAGATAAAAATCCGCTCCGCCGGAATGAGCTTGTCTACACCCAGTCCGATGATTTTATTCATCTGATGCTCCCGGGGGCCATTCGTGATGATGCCTACCGTATGCCCGGCCGTGAGGAAACGTTCCAGCTGCGCCCGTACCCCGTCTATCATTTCAATGGTATATTGCCGGGCAATATACGCTGCTTGGATCGCTTCGGCCTGACTCCGGTCCAGGTGCAAATCGTATTCGGCAAAAGCGCGCTCTATCCGCAGCAGCCGCGTCTCTTCCAGCGGAAGCTCTCCCCGCAGATACTTCGGCCACAGCAGATCGCTGTGATGCCTTACCCTGTAGAATAAATCCGCATCATTCAGACTGCCTTCCGGCAACGGATACACTTCCCGTACCGCTTCCCTGAAAGGGACCAAGTGATCATACAGCGTATCATCCAGATCAAAAAACACCGCCAGCTTGCTATTGGTCTCCATGTCACCGCTCCTTACTTTTCAAAAAACAAATCATAGATAACCATCTCTTCATCCTTGATAAATCCCATAGCCTCATAGAGCCGCTGGGCGGCGGTATTATCTGTCATCGTCGTCAATGTGAGGCCTTTGGTTCCGGTACTCCGGGCCCATTCACGCGCAGCCGACAGAAGCATGGAACCCAAACCTGCCCCGCGTCTCCCAGCGTCCACGAACAAATCGTTAAGTATCCAGAGCCGCTGCATGCTGACCGATGAGAAGGACGGGTAGAGTTGGGTAAAGCCCCACACACGTCTGTCCGCCCCTTCTCCCTCCACAGCCATGAAGATAACCGCTTCATCCAGTTCCAGTCTTTCTGTGAGAAAAAAACGTGCACCGCCGGGGTCAGAGTCCTGACCGTAAAAGACCCGGTATCCGTCAAATAGAGGGATCAGCAGCTCCAAGTCTTCGAGTCCCGCCCGTTCAATACGATAGCCATTCATAAGGATCTCCCGCTTTCCATGTTCAGTATACAGCAAGTGTATCCTGAAACTTCCGGCCTGCCCATGGAGAGAAATCCACATGATTTGGACATTTCACTCTATTCCTTTGAATCGTACAAAATATGCCGGGCATTCACTTCGCCATCCGCAATATCCAGCAGGCCGAAGGAATATTGCTTCTCCCGCCGCTTATCCGTAGGTGAACCCGGGTTGAACAGGAGAATGCCCTTCTCCTTCCGCAGCAGCGGCTGATGCGAATGCCCGAACAGAATGATGTCCACAGACTCTCCTTCAAAAGCAAGCAGCGCATTCCCGTCGGTCCCTTTGCGGGAGTATGGCGCATGCCCGTGAATCATGCCGATGCGCATCCCTTCCAGGGTAATGATCTTACGTTCACCGAACCGGCTGATAATCTCAGCGCCGTCATTGTTCCCGGCGATTCCCTCGACAGGGGCCAGCGCTGCGAGCATTTCATAGACCTCCAGCGCGACCCAGTCCCCCAGATGCAGGATCTGGTCCACTTGACGAAATTCCTCTACCAGCGCTTTCGGCAGGCTTTTGGCCGTTCGGCTCATATGTGTATCTGCTACGACTCCGATTCTCATCTCGCTTCAGCTCCTAATCTAGTGCAATTCGTATCCAATAATTGTACGATTTGCACCCGGGAGAAGCAAGTTTGTGTGAGGTATGGCCCGTGCAAGCTCTCCGAAGTTCTCTAATTATCATCCCTGTCACGCCAATTCCAGAGCCGGACTTCTCCCACCCGCAGATGGCTGATCCGCGGTTCTTCCCGCAGCTTCAGCAGTTCCTTGACCGGACCTGTAACAACGGCTCCATAGAGACGGACTCCGTTCTCTTCGAGATAGCTGACCGATTCATCCAGCCGGATAAAAGGAGCGACTTTAGCAGCAATAGATTTGTATTCCTGCATCAAATACAGTGTCTTCATGAAGTTCTCCTCACGCAGTTCACCGCTCCCATAGGATTCTACAGGTGGAGAGGAAGATAACACTGATCTTGAGCCTGTCATGCCGAACCAGCCAGCTTTGGTCTCCTTGACCTCCTGAACGATCATATCATCGGCATGCCAAATCGGCTGATATGGAAATCCGAGTGGAGTTGTGAGCACTTGTCCTTCTGCATCCACGGCGTCGGGACCTGTATCTGCGGCAAACCACACCGGTTCCATATTCCTGCCTTCAAACTTTTGCAGCAACTGATCCGTAGTGAACAATTGGTCAAAAGAAAGATAAACCTCGGCTACCGTCCCCTCCGGCAGTTTCTCCAGTTTGCCCCATTCCTCATCGTCCCAGCGTTCACCGGTTCCAGTTGGGGTTCCCGCCCGTGGATAATAAAATACACCCCCGTTCACGCTCTGCTCATCCAGCCATGAATATTGAGATATTGAGGCCCTGCCCAGCAGCATCCGCAGCGAATAATCACCAACCGTTACTTGCTCGTCCCCAATCCGCTTCACCAGCTTACCGGCAAAGTCCGTCGTAAAAAAAACATGGGTGCTGCCGTTCAACTGCACACTCGTATTCGGCCGGGAAACGGCCAGCGCAGAAGAGACTACATCGCGGTAATTCTCCCTCCGAGCTCCAGTTTCATAAAATACCGAAGTAATAATACTGCTAAGAACCGTGATGATTAAGAGTGCCGACAGTACCGTGAATGTATTGGCGATCCGAGCCCTCCATTTGCCCCGGCGGATAATTTTTTTATCCGAGCCCGGTCTGCCGGGTTTCTTACCGCTGCCCCGGGGCTTCGAACCCCCATTCTCCGCTTCCGGCGTTTCCTCTGCACCCATCAGCTCATCCAGATACGTCTGGTAGGCTTCCATCTTCGCAAGCTCCCGCTCCATTTCCTCCCGCTCTTCTCCAGGAAGGGAGCCTTCGCTATATCTCCGCAGCTTCTCCTTGAAATCCTCACTCATTGGCGTTCCTCCTCCTCTTAGCCTCCCGCAGCTTCTGTCTGGCCCGAAAGATGAGTATTTTGTATTGGGAGAGGCCCACATTCAGAATCCCCGCTGCCTCCTGGTAGGTCAGTCCATGAAAATCATGCAGCAGCAGAGCATGACGCTGATTCTCAGGCAATCCTGCTATCACCAGGTTAATCTGCTCCCATTCTTCCTGCCGCAGTAGTGTCTCTTCCGTATTGTCCGGGTGTGCGATTGTCCTGAAAAACGCCTCTCCCTGGACCACACTCCTGCTCTCCTTGCGTGTATAGTCCACAAAAACATGGTAGGCCACGCGAAACAGCCAAGGCTTAATTTTATCCTCCCTGCAGTCCTCAAGGTACAAATACGCACGGTAAAAGGTCTCCTGCATCAAATCTTCCGCGGCATGATGGTCTTGACAGAGGGAGCGCAAATAACGGTATATGTCGATTACGTACAGCTGATAGACCTCATCCAGTGAATTTGCCTTCATCCTCTCCCCCCTTAACCTATCCACGTATGAGTCCTCCAAAAGTTACAAAAAACGGGGCTGTTCCTAGAGCAGCTGTTTCTACCACTAGAGACAGCCGCTCCTCATTTTAGTAACCGTAAAAAATCAGCATCGCAGCGATGCTGATTGTCCTCTTCTAAATCTATTGGCAGGAAAAGATGGCCATGGGTTATTGAATGTACAAAAAGCAGCGGAGAGAACGGAATGATGTGGAAAAGCGGTAGCGGTCGCCTTTGGATCCGGATTTTCACCGCTAACCGAAATTAAAAAATCCGGATACAACAGCGATTGGAACAACAGTCCGTTCGCGGAGCGTCCACATCAAGCGCTCACGCAGATCCTTCTTCAAAAAAACCAGTCATTCAATAAAAACCAATGGATGACTTGTCGTCCTTCATCCATTCCTGCTTGCGGCCTTTGTCCAGCTCGCCGCGCATGCTCCGGACCAGAGCTTCGACACCGGCGGTGCCGTTCTCATGCCATTCCAGTGCGGCACTGACATACAGCTCGCCGAGCTGCGTCAGCGAGAAATGCTCCGTCAGGCGGGCCGCCAGGGCGGTGCCTTCCTCGCCCGCAAAGACCTGGAAACGGCGCAGCCGGAGGTATTCCAGCCGGAGGGCCTCATCCGGCATGCGGATCTCGTAGGCCCGGTCGAACCGGCCGGCTCGGTTCATGAGGCCAGGGTCGATTTTGTCCGGATAATTGGTCGTTCCGATCAGGAAGATGCCCTCCTTGGAGGTGGCGCCGTCCAGGGTATTCAGGAAGAAGGAGCGTACCTCCTGCGGCATGGAGTCAATATCCTCAATCACCAGCACCATCGGCGCGAGCCGGGAAGCAGCTTCGAACACTTCGCCTACGGACTCACTGCTCGTATACTCGGTAATTTGCCAGTATACGACCGGACCCGGCACACTGCCGGCAATGGATTTGACCAGCGTGGTCTTGCCGTTGCCCGGATGGCCATAGAGCAGGACCCCTCTTTTGTAAGGAATATCGTACGTCAGATAAAAAGAACGGTCCGCATCAAAAAACTGGTCGAGCGAGCGGTAGATCTCCTTCTTGATTGCTGCATCCAGCACAACCTCCTCCCGGCCGACCGAACGGGTAATCGGCTCGTCCTCGCGGGACATTCCGTTGCGCATATCCGTAAATACGGTGACCTTGTTGATATTCTGCTCGCGTTGCCGTGTGCGCACATTCCCCAGGAAAGCCTGGAGCTGGCTATCGGAAGCGGCAAAGACATAATCCTGAAAGTTGATCCCATGCTCCTGAAACACAGGCACCCGTGCCAAGGCGACGCCCAGTGCAGGATAAGCCAGCACATTGTTGCGGATGGACAGGTGGATGTTGTAATCCGGCTGTTCTTTGTCGTCATCATAAGCAAATGTCCGTTCCTCCAGCCGGTCAAAGATCCGCGCCACATGCTCCACCTCGGGATTGCCGCTTTTCACATCGTTCTCCAACAGCTTCCAGTATTCACTGTTGGGATCATCGCTGGCATAAAGCTCATACTCCACACCATACCGGGCAAAGAGGGCCCCGCTGATTCCGTCCACCAGGCGGGCATACGCCGCATACCCTTTGATCGTGCCGTCCGTTTGCTCGTCATACTCATATATTACAGTCTGCTTCTTCCACTCCGTCTCCATGGTTACTTGCTCCCCTTTATCGCTGCGAGCGGCTTGCATTTGGCGACAACAGCAGCCAGACCTGCGCCCGTAACGCTTTCTATGATTTCATCTACATTCTTATAGGCTTGCGGCGATTCGTCAATGATAGATTCCAGGGAATGCTGATTGACCACGATCTCATCCGCTTGACCGACCCGGAGCGACCGGGCGAATTCTCCTACAGTCACCAGCCGTTTCGTGGCTGAACGCGAGCGGGCCCGGCCTGCACCGTGGCAGATCGAATAATAATTCTCTTCGCCGCCGGGCTTGCCGACCATCAGATAGGAGGCTGTGCCCATCGAGCCCGGAATCAGCGCCGGATGCCCGGTAGCCGCATAGGGCTTAGGGTTGGCGGGGTGCCCGGCAGGCAGGGCACGCGTTGCTCCCTTGCGGTGCACAAATTTGGCACCGGACGAGGTGTTCTCTTCCCAGGCGTAATTGTGCATCAGATCGTACAGGGTCCGCAGCTCGCATTGGGTGCCGAACACCTCACGAAAAGCCTCACGGACCGAAAAGGCAATCAGATGCCGGTTCACGACAGCGTAGTTCAGCGCGGAATACATCAGGTTCACATACTGCTGCGCTTCAGGATGGGCAAGCGGTGCAAAAATCAGCCGCGGGTCAGCAGTGCCGAGCCCGAGCTTCCCCATCACCTTGGCAAAAGCCGGGGTGCAGTACTGGTTCACCGCACCGCCCCAGGCCCGGGAGCCGGAATGGACCATGACCACAATCTGTCCGTCATAAAGGCCCCAGGCTTCAGCCACCTCACGTTGCTCCTCCGCGATCTCAATCGCCTGAATCTCGACAAAATGGTTGCCGCCGCCCAGTGTTCCAAGCTGCCGGTGCCCCCGGTGCCAGGTCATATCGGGAATCCCGTTCAGCACTTCCTCGTCAAAGCTGAGCTTGCTGATCTCCACGTGGGACAACGCGGTCGATTTCTTCGGGGTATAGCTGTCGGGGATATATTTGTTCGGCAGTCCATGCAGTCCTTTGCGGACAATATGCTCCAGCCGGATGTCGCCGAAATGCCCCCGCTGCTGTGCTTCCATCGGCAAATATTTCATGATAGCCCGCACCAGCTTGCGGCGCAGCTTCACCTCCTGCAGATCATCCTTGTGCAGATTGGTCAGATGCACACGCATCCCGCAGCCGATGTCGCTGCCCACAATTGAAGGTGAGACATAACCCGCTTCGGCATCCCATACCGCCGTAGTGCCGATACAGGTACCTACACCGACATGCACATCCGGTGTATAACTCATAAATTCAATATTCGGAATATGCAGATTGTTGTTCGCCATATCCAGCACTTTATAGTCCAAAGAAGCGAATAATTGGTCGCTGGCATAGACTTTAAGATCGCCTCCCGGCAGTTTCACTTCATGTTTATATCCGGGCTCATAGCCCGTAGATGGTTGCTGAGTATTCATAAATAAGTTTCAATTCCCTTCAGGTATTCAATGAATTTAATCATTTAATATTTGGTATTGTTCATTTCGGGCATAGCAAAAAGAGCCGCAGATCATCAACTGATCCACGGCTCCCTTGGAGCATAATGCAACTTCGCGGCGGGCACAGGTATCCCGGGGGGATACACCTGCCGCCTTCTTTAACAGGATGAGCCGCAGCGCATCACGTTGTCCGATTGAGGCCGATAAGATCAGATCTTACATATGCAGTTGTCATGGATGATAACGGCAACAGCGACAGTTTCAAGCTTCTGTATTCAATCATGACCCATCGGCCTCCCTTCTCTAAATGATAAATCCAATATTAAACGGCTAAGCTGCTCATTGTCAACCCTTTAACTGGAAATTGATATTTGTGCAGTGAGTTATATTGACCTGACTTGATTCCGTTCTTAAGGGAAATCTTCCGGACTTTAGCAGATCCGTCTACTTGCTTAACTTGCCGGCTTCACGGTAATAGGCTCCTTGCTGAATCAGCAGAATAAGCGCCAGCACGATAATCGGAAGCGGTGCAAATCCGAAGAACAGGGAGTACAGCGTGAACAACACAATACCGCCAATCAATGTGGAATTAGTCGCTTTAAAGGCAGCGAAAGAGGAACGGTAAACGGTCCATCGTTCAGCTTCGTCCAATTTGGCAAAAAATTCGCGCTGTGCCTCGCGTGTGTTTCCCACTCTCAGATCCAGGGTACGCTCAGGGTAATATTTGTTGTATTTAACAAGTGTATGATGCTGCAGCAAAAAGGTGACCAGTATAAATACGACAGCTGTAATCATATTCACCAACATAAAAGTCTTATCCTCCGCAGGCTGCTCCTGTGCCCCCAGCGCATAAGCAAGCGACAGAAAAGTCCACATTAACGAAATAATCACATTATAGGAACTGGTCTTCATCAGATTGCCCAAGAGCTTCTCGGCAGGACTTAATACAAAATCTTCATCTTCTCTTGGCATGCTGCCAACCCGAAGCAATCCGGTCGCATTCCATACAGCTAACAGTAAGGAGACCAGAGCAATAAATCCAAACAGCAAATCGTATTCATAGACCAGCTTGATATTCAACTGGAAGTCCTCAGGCACCTTCACTGAACCGGATGCAAAAATATAACCTATGGTTCCGCCAATAATCATATACAAGAGCAGTTTGGAAATCCCTCTGACTCTGGCCGTTTTCTTTACCTGACTTGTATTCATTACGAATCACTCTCCTTATCATTTATACTGAACACATCTTCAACCTTCACATCAAAAACCTTTGCAATCTTCAGAGCCAGAACTACCGACGGCGAGTAATCGCCCCTTTCAATTAAGGCAATGGTCTGACGGGATGCTCCAATTCGCTGGGCCAGCTCATTCTGGGACAACCGCTCCCTGGCCCTCAATTCACGCACATGATTGTATAGTTCGCTCAAATGTTCCAACCCCCATAACATAAATTGTATATTATCATATCCCTTTTGTAAATTATAATATACAAATTGACTATAATTATTTACAAAAAAGAGATGATTTTTTCTTCCTCGCACCAAAAGAGCCGTAGATCAACTGCTGATCCACGGCTCTGATATAACGTTGTTCTATTTATTGCAGCATAAGGCTTCATGAAGCTTATTTGAAGTTATGCCAGTCCTGCTTGCTGTTCTCCAGCAGATGGCCAAAATCGTTCTCCAGCCGCTTCTGTTCCGCCTTGCGCTCATCCTCCACAGCCTTGCGGGCCGCTTCCTTACGGTCATTCTCCTCCGTTTTGAGCGCATCGGACTGTGCCTTGAGCATATCCAGAACCTCGCTGCTCAGCAGGTCCTTGAGTGTGGCAGGACCGTCCGGCGTTGCGGTACGCGGAGTAGTGGGCATTTTCTTCTTTTTAGCCATGATAAATCTTCCTTTCGTTCTGGGGCTTCCCCCTGTTTTAGTCCCCGGTCTTTTCGTTTATAATGTACAGTAAGAGGTGAGCTTTATGAAATCCACAGATTTATGTCCCCGCTTACAAAAAAGCATGGACATTATCGGCAGACGCTGGACCGGTTTAATTATTTATCAGCTCCTGCAGGGCCCCCAGCGTTTTAGCGCCATTGAAGCTTCCCTGCCCGTCAGCGGCAGACTGCTGTCCGAACGGCTGAAAGAGCTGGAACAGGAGGGCATTGTCCTCCGCGAGGTGTTCCCTGAAACTCCGGTACGAATCCAATATTCCTTGACCGACAAAGGACTGGCGCTGAAAGCTGTCATCCGCGACTTGCAGCAGTGGTCCGATGCCTGGATTGAGCCGGGGAGTTCTCCTGGAGAGGATGACCCTTCATCGTCTTGTCCTTAGCAATTCTGAGACGGACTATACCTTACGACCAACAATAACCAAATCCCGCGGGACGCCATCCAATTCTGCAACCTCAGGCAGCCGTCCCCATTTCTCAAAGCCGAATTTCTGCAGCAGCCGCAGGCTTGACTCGTTATGCCCAAAGACAAATCCCACCAGGTTCTTAATTCCGAGGCGCGGACATTCCTCCAGCGCTTTGGTCATCAGCAAGCTTCCGGCTCCGCTTCCGCGGTATTTCTCCCCCACATATACGCTGATCTCAGCTGTCACGTCATAGGCGGGACGTCCGTAGAACGACTGGAAACTGAACCAGGCGGCAATCTCGCCTTCTTGTTTCAGCACCCAGAGCGGGCGATGATGGCTGTTATGCTCCCGGAACCACGCTTCTTTCGCTTCCACGCTAACCGGCTCCAGATCGGCTGTCACGGTTCTGCCGGCAATAGTCGAATTATAAATCTCCACAATCGTGGCCAAATCGGCGTGAACTGCATTCTCTATTCTATAATTCTGCCATCCCATACTTCCATTCCTCCACACTGATGTTTATATTCCTTCACAGGCTTCTGCTAAAGACCAACCTGGGCGAGACTCCATTGCCACAGCTGTTCCGCCGCTTCCTTGTCCGCTGCCCTTGGTGCCAGTTCCTTCCTGTTGCGGCGGTAATAATATTGACCGGATACCTCATGCAGCTCCGGGGCCGTGGCCAGATATATAGCCGTATCCGCTCCCTGCTCGGAGGTCAGAAAGAAATACGCGGCCAGCTTCATTACAGAACGGCCAAACCCGGTGTCCCGGTTGACGCCAATATTAGTGCCTACAGCCCCCGGATGTACACAGTTGACCGTGATCCCGCTTCCCTCAAGCCTTGCAGCAAGCTCTTTTGTAAAGAGGATATTGGCCAGCTTGGATCTGGCATAGGCTTTCGCCGGATTGAAGCCACGGGATAAGGTCGGGTCGTCATAGTGCATGGCTCCGATTTTGTAGGCACCTGAGGCAACAACAACAATCCTTCCTTGCGGTGCCGCCTGTAAAGTATCCAGCAGCAGATTCGTCAGCAAAAAATGACCTAAGTGGTTCACGCCAAGGTCCATCTCAAAGCCGTCAGCCGTAAGCTGGCGCTTGACGGTAACGACCCCGGCATTGTTGATCAGCACATCCAGCACCGGAAAACTGGCCCTAAACTCCCGGACAAAGGCACGGATACTATCCAGAGAAGCCAAATCACACAGCATGAGCATAATGTGGTCCGAGCCGCTCTGACGTTTGGCTTCCGCCAATGCCTCTTCTCCGCGCTGGCGGCTGCGGCAAGCCATGACTACGGCCGCACCTCTGCGGGCCAGTTCGATCACCGTGGCCAGTCCCATTCCGGAATTGCCGCCGGTTACGATAACAACCTTCCCCTTCATCCCGTGTCTCCCCTCTCCCGGCAGAGCCTGCCGGCACATACACCCGAAAGCGAGCCCTTCTGGTCTTTTAGGGCAATATGTTTTAAGATTATGTTACATCATTTCATAGGCTTAAGAAAAGCATTCATTGAACCATCCTGCAGAAGCGGAATGAAAGGGGAACACAACCAATATGAACAACGCTCTGATTAGCCTGGAGCAGCAAATGACAGATGCAGGCCTTACTGCCCTGCTTGTCACTGATCCCAAACATGTCTACTACTTAACCGGTTTCGCCAGTAATCCGCATGAACGTTTTCTTGGATTGCTGCTGCGCCGTGGAGACGAGCCTGCCCTGATAGTGCCTGCCTTGGATAGTGAAGCGGCCCATGCCTCCTCCTCCGTCCAGAACATCCTCACCCATAGCGATACAGACAACCCTTACCTGCTGCTGAAGGAAGGCCTGGGCAGTGCAGACCTTGGCAACTTCGGCATCGAAAAGGAACATTTCTCCGTAGCCCGCTACGAGCAGCTCGCAGCGTTTGTACCGGCGAAAACATTCAGCGACATCGGCCCTCTGCTGCGCAGCATGCGCTCCAAGAAAACACCTGAGGAAGCGGGCCGCATGAAACATGCTGCCGAGCTTGTGGAGGAAGTGCTGCGCCGCGGGCTTGAGCATGTGAAGACAGGTGTAACTGAGATTGAACTGGTGGCGGAGCTTGAATATCTCATGAAAAAGCTGGGTGCCTCCGGGCCTTCCTTTGACACCATGGTACTCTCCGGACCCAATACCGCTCTCCCGCACGGTGTGCCGGGCAGCCGCGTGATTCAGCCGGGGGATTTCCTTATGTTCGACCTGGGCGTATATGCCGCAGGTTATGCTTCCGATATTACCCGCACCTTCGCCGTGGAGAAAGCGGATGACAAGCTGACTGCCATTTATAATACCGTACTGGCTGCGAATGAAGCTGGAATCGCGGCTTCCCGTGCCGGAGCCACCTTTGGTTCCGTGGACCGCGCCGCCCGTGATGTGATTGAAGCTGCAGGGTACGGCCCCTACTTCATGCACCGGGTAGGACATGGACTGGGCATGGATACGCATGAATATCCTTCTCTGCACGGGCTGAATGAGGACATCATCGAGCATGGCAATGTATTCACTGTCGAGCCGGGCATTTATGTGCCGGAGCTTGGCGGCGTGCGGATTGAAGATGATGTACTGGTTACAGAAGACGGGCCGCAGACTCTTACCAGCTTCCCAAAAGAACTGACCGTGCTGCATCTGTAGAACGGCTATCGGTATCCCGTCCCGAAACCTGCGCAGAGCTTGGCCCTTCAGATTAGGGGGTGTCCCAAAAGCCATGAAATGGCTGCTTGGGACACCCCCTTTTTTTTGAGTAGGATGGAAGTGGGGACTTGTGTGGCGCTCCGCGATCAGACTGTTATTTCCATCGCTATTGTCCCCGATTTTAAAGAAATCGCCCTTTCTAAATGGTTTTATCGAGCAACCATTCAAAAATGAGCGATTTCTTTGACTCTCCAGAAAGTCACCTCGTCCGTGTCCAGGCCCCTATATAGTAGCGCCGGGTATGCCCGCGCTGCTCAGGCCGAATTTCCCCCGGAATCCGTACGTTTCTCTATCAAGGGCTGCTCATCCGCGAAGGTGAACGAACGGGCCAGATACAGAATGGGCGTTCCAGCTGCAGTTAATACAAATTTCACGATATAGGTGGTTAGCAGGATCTCTAACCAGATGCCCCAGTCATACATACCGGCAAAAGCAATCGTGCAGAAAATCAGCGTATCCACAAAGGAGCTGACCATTGTGCTGCCGTTGGAACGAATCCATAGCTGACGGGAGCTGCCGTAATAACTCCGTATCCACGAATATAAGCGTACATCCAGCAGTTGGCTGATGAAATAGGCGGTAAGGCTGCCGAGTGCCAGACGCGGCAAAAGCCCAAAGAGGGTCTGCAGGGAAGACTGTGCAATATCCGTCTCCTGCGGCTCAAATATCAGCACCATCTGCATGATCACAGTTGTCATCAGCAGAGTGAAGAAACCGAACCAGACGGCCGTACGCGCTTCAGCCCGGCCATATTTCTCATTAAGCAAATCACTGGCCATATACAGCGTCACATACATCGTATTGCCCAGCGTCATAACAATGCCGAACGGCATTTCAATAGTTTTAGCCACCTGAATATTCGCTATGACCGTAGCCACTCCTACCCAGGCATACAGGCCTTTTTTACCAAACAAACGGTAACACAATAAAAACAAAGCAAAATTGACCAGAACAAATAAAACTCCCCACCACAAATTAAACATGATTCTATGGACTCCTCCTAGTTTTGTTTACGCGGGATGGTTACGAACCGCGGCTCCGAGTTCCGGAACAAAACATAAATACTCTATCATATTCAGGACCTGGATACTAGATTAAGCTAAAATTTTCATGAAAACAGTCAAGTTTCTGAAAATTGTGCTGCGAAATTCAAATTTTTCACTATTCAACCGAGGGTTAATTCTATAGAATAGTTATCAATCACGTCGGCTGGACCTAAAAAACCAATAGCAGGTTATATGACCTATTTTTCACAGAGAAAATATTGCCGCTAACCTATGACCCAGGGCTTAAGTGAGATTCTGACTCATTCTATGGAAGAGGAGAGAGTACTATGTTTCGTTTTAAGCATTCGATAAGTCGGAAATTCACGCGTTTGTTATTTGTCGTCCTGCTCCTTACATCACTTTTGTTAAGCATCAGCTTCTACTTCATCTCCATCAACACCATCAACAACTATGTCATGCCACAAATCACGAAACAGCTGAGCGCTGCTGCAGATGATGTATACAAGAATCTGAATGCCACCCATGCCCAGCAAACGCTGAATAACAGCGAGCAAGCCACCAGCAATGTCAAATTTTATTTCGACGATAAACGCAAACAGCATGATGTGGAAACCATCTTTCTGCTCAATTACAAGGAAGGCAGGGCAACCATTCTCACTGCCAACCGGGATTCAGCCATGAAGCGTGAGGATAACATTGCTGTCTCCCCGGCGATAGAACAAGCCGCGAAGAACAAAGGCAAATCCGGAATCAGCGATGTTTACAGCGACAGTTACGGTATACATAAGACAGCTTATATGGCCGTCCCCGGCAGCACCATGCTGGTTGGCGTAAGCTCGGATGTAGGTTTTGTAGACGAGAAAAAACACAGCATTCTCTGGACCAGCGCCGGCATTACGCTGCTGGCGATGATCGTCGGCCTCAGCGGAGCCTCCTTCATGAGCCGGAGAATTACGCGGCCGATTACACAGCTTGCAGCCTACAGCAACAGACTGGCCAGCGGCGACTTTACGCAGGAGCTGACGATCAAGGGCACTGACGAGGTCGGACAGCTCTCGGACAGCTTCCGGACCATGACCCTTCACTTGAAGGAAATGATCGGCCAGGTTCTAAACACCTCTGGGATCGTAGTAGCGGATGCCAATGATCTAAATAAGCGCGTGGATGTATTAAATGAAATGACGGAGCAGTCTGCAGCTTCGGTTGTAGAAATTGGCACTGGCAGCTCGTCTATTGCCGGCAGCGCCCTCGACAACTCCAGAGCTATGGATGAGATCAATTTCGGTATTCAGCATATCGCCTCATCCGCCGGCGAGGTTACCGAGCAAATCAGCGAAGCTTCCATGGAAGCGGCCTCCGGCAATGACATTGCCCAAAACGCCGTGGAGCAAATGCGCCAGGTCGAACGGGCTTCCGAGCAATCCCTGGAGCAATTCCGGGTAATGAACGAACGTTCGCTGATGATTGGCGAAGTCTTGCAGGGGATTACGGAAATCACCAAACAAATTCAAATGCTCTCCCTCAATGCCTCCATTGAGGCGGCGCGTGCCGGAGAGCATGGACGCGGCTTTGCCGTCGTGGCCGGAGAAGTCCGCAAGCTCTCGGAGCAGTCGCGGAATGCCACCGACCAGATCCGTGAATTCCTGCTCGGCCTGCAGGAGGATATGGCCCGTTCCGTAGCCGAGATGAATCACGTAAACTCGGAGATTTCCTCCGGGGCTCACAAGGTTGCAGATGCGGGGAATGCTTTTAATCACCTGCTGACCCTGATTCAAAGCATCAACCAAAGCATCCAGTCTGTCTCTGCGGCTACACAGCAGATCTCGGCCGGCACGGAGGAAGTCAGTGCCTCTGTGGAAGAAACAGCACAAATCACCGCCAAATCACAGACCAGTGTGGAAAGTCTCGTCCAGAATTCCGAGCGGCAGCGCCTTGAGCTGGAGGGAAATGCCCGTACTGTATCGCATCTGCACGAGCAAGCGGTCAAGCTGCAGGAAGCGGTAGGCCAGTTCAAGATCTAGCCTTCCTTCCGGTAAGATGGAAACAGGAAAACAAAAAAAGAGGGTGTCCAAAAGCCATGGAAATGGCCTAGGACATCCTCTTGCTATTTAAGGCGGCCCCTCTGCGGTAAAAGTCCGGGCACAAAGACGGCAGCGGTGGATTGGTGGTGGATTGGCGGAGGATTCGTAGAGATTGACGGTGGATTCGCAGAGGATCCGCGATGGATTCGCAGAGGATTCGTAGAGAATTTGCAGAGAATTCGCGATGGATTGGCAGAGGATTGGCGGAAGTATGTCGGTAGATTCACAGAGGATTGGCGGTTCTGATGTATTTCGTACAGCCAAATCACTCTGGATTCCCCTCAAAGTCCATTCTGATGTATTTTGTACATTGAAAAATTGGAACACTTAGAAAAAAGGGCCTTATTTGCTTTTTCTGATGTATGAAATGCAGCCAAATCGCAAAAACGCCACGTTTTCCCGCATACTGATGTACATAATGCAGTCAAATGACCCCTTCCCTTATCCCAGCTGTGGTCCTCTGGCCTGCAGCCACCCGTAGGCCGCCCTCATAAGTACAGCATGTTGGCGGCGCGGGCTGTACAGCAGGTGAACAGGCCGGGGCCGTGGTCAAATAACGGCAGCCCTGATGTCTGGCTGCGCGCCTACAGGCCGCTGTGCTGGAGCAGCACCAGCACCAGCAGCAGCGCGGCCTCCAGCAGCTCATTCAGCGCACCGTATACGTCGCCGGTGAGCCCGCCGAGCCGGCGGCTGGCCCGGCGCGCGGCCAGGGTGCCGCAAGCATACGCCGCGCCCGGCACCAGCAGCGCCGCGGCCAGATGCAGCGGCCAGGCTGCTGCACCGGGGCCGCTTAACGCCAGCGGCACCCCGGCCGCGGCCAGCGTAAGCAGCGCGGCCAGCGCCAGCGCGCGCCGCTCCTGCACGGCCGCCAGCCCCGCGAAGCTGGCGGCCAGGCCATCATCGCCGCGGGCGATTGGCAGGCGGGCCATGGCCCGCACCATGAACCAGCGGCTCCACACCGGCGGCAGCAGGAGCAGCGGCAGCGCGGTATAACCGCTGCCCGGGATCCATGCCGCCAGCAGGGAAGCCTTCAGCAGGAGCAGCAGCACACAGGCGAGTACGCCCATCGCGCCCACGCGGCTGTCCTTCATGATCTCCAGCATCCGTTCGCGGGAGCGGTGGCTGAGCAGTCCGTCGGCGGTGTCCATCCAGCCGTCGAGATGCAGCCCGCCCGTCAACAGCACCCACAGGATCAGGGTGATCACAGCAGCGGGCAGCGGCGGAAGCAGCAGCCCTGACAAGGCAGCGGCCGCTGCCACGCACAGCCCGATAGCTGCGCCTACCAGCGGGTAGTAGACTACGCTGCGGTGCAGCAGCTCCCTGGAGAAGCCGGGATCGCCGGGAACCGGGAACCGGGACAGGAACTGAAAGGCGGCAGCCACCGCATCCCTGCGCCTGATCACAGCTTGTACTCCCGGCTCTTCAGCTCCACGGGAATCCCGGCCGTCACCAGAAACACCTGCGCGCACTCCCGGGCCAGCAGCGCGTTCATCCGCCCGGCCAGATCACGGTACAGCCGTCCGAGGGCATACTCGGGCACAATCCCGTCACCCACTTCATTGGTAACGAGCACTAAAGTGCCCCGGAAAGCCTGCACACTCTGCACCAGCCTGCTTATCTCCCGCTCCACAAGCTCCTGTCTGTCAGCCTCCGCTTCCACGGACAGCAATACATTCGACAGCCATAACGTCAGGCAGTCTACCAGCACCGCTTGGCCTTTGGCGTTGACCTCTCCACCAGAGAGCCGTGCCAGCAGCTCCGGTACATCAAGCGGCTCCTCCAAAGTCGCCCAGGGGTAACCTGCGGCCTCCCGCTGCTCCCGATGCAAAGCAATCCGCTGCTTCATCTCTGCGTCAAAAGCTTGTCCGGTAGCCACATATACCGCTTCCCCTGCCAGCTTCATCGTCAACTTCTCGGCAAAGCCGCTCTTGCCGCTGCGCGCACCGCCTGTCACAAGGATGCTCATGCTTCAGCCGCGCCGGAAATGCCGGCACTCTCAAACGTCGCCATCTCGCTCATTATCCGGCACACCGCTTCAATGAGATGCAGACACAACACGCCTCCAGTGCCTTCCCCCAGCCGCAGGCCGAGGTCCAGCAGCGGCTCCAGTCCAAGACGTTCAAGCATCAGCTTGTGGCCCTGCTCACCGGAGACATGCGACGCGATCAGATAAGCCCTCGCTTCCGGTGCCAGTGCCGTGGCCACCATTGCCGCCGCGCCGGAGATGAACCCGTCCAGGATGACGGGGGTCTGTAAGGCCGCCGCACCGAGAATCAGCCCGGCCAGACCGGCGATCTCAAGTCCGCCTACCTTGGCCAGCACATCGAGCGGGTCGGCGGCATCCGGACGGTTCACGCGCAGCGCCCGTTCCACCACGACGGTCTTGCGGGCGAGCCGTTCATCGTCGATCCCGGTTCCCCGGCCAACTGCGGCCTCTGCGGACAGACCTTCCAGCGCGCAGAGCACAGCCGCACTGGCCGTCGTATTGCCGATCCCCATCTCACCTGTGACAAAGATGTCCGTACCGCTCTTGACCGCTTCCTGCGCAATCTGCACACCAGCCAGCACCGTACGCCCCGCATCCTCGCGGCTCATCGCCGGTCCCTGCGCCATGTTGTCCGTCCCCCGGCGGATCTTGCGGTTCACGAGCAAGGGATGCTCAATCTCCCCGTTCATGCCGATATCGACAAGCTTCACTTCGGCTCCGGCCTGACGGGCCAGCACATTCACTCCGGCCCCGCCGCCGAGAAAGTTATGGGCCATTTGCAGTGTAACTTCCTGCGGAAAAGCACTGACCCCTTCGCAGCACACGCCATGGTCTGCAGCCATCACCACCACCGTGCGCTTGGTATACTCCGGCTGCGGCCGGGCCGATATCCCGGCCAGCCGTACAGCAAGCGCCTCAAGCCGCCCGAGGCTTCCGGGCGGCTTGGTCAGACTGTTCAGGCGGAGCTCCGCCTGCCGAATGGACTCCTCAACCGGCGATGCGATTTGTCCCGCTGCTTCCAATATAGTAGTTAACATCATCCATCCTCCTCTTCTCCGGCTTCTTCAACTTTGGATTATAGGGGAAAGACACTTATTTAACAATTAGATTTTGACCTTCATGAAAGCTTCCATCCGTTCCAGCGCTTCGGTCAGCTTCTGGGTGGACACTGCATACGAACAGCGGAGATACCCCTCACCGCCTGCCCCGAACACATGGCCCGGAACGGCAGCAACACCGGATTCCTTCAGCAGCTGCACAGCAAATTCCCCGGAACTGAGTCCGGTATGGGCGATGCGGGGAAAGGCATAAAAGGCGCCCTCCGGCTGATGGCAAGGCAACCCGATCGAGCGGAAGCCTTCTACAAGCAACTCCCGGCGCTGACGGAATATTTCCTTCATCGCTTCCTTGTGCTCAAGCCCGTTTTGCAAAGATTCGATCGCCGCAATCTGCCCCAGCACCGGTGCACACATCGCCGTGTACTGATGGATTTTGAGCATCGCCGCAATCAGCTCCCGGCCGCCACAGGCATAACCTACACGCCATCCGGTCATTGCAAACGCCTTGGAGAAACCGCTGATGACAATGGTCCGCTCCAGCATGCCCGGCAGAGAGGCAATGCTGACATGCTTGCGGTCATAGGTCAGCTCCGCATAAATTTCATCGGAGATAACAATCAGATTATTCTGCTTGACAATCTCGGCGATCGGCAGCCAGTCTTCATAAGTCATTACCGCGCCTGTCGGATTATTCGGAAAATTGACCATCAGCAGCTTGGAACGCGGGGTAATCACTTTCAGGAGTGCCTCCGCCGTAAGCTTAAAGCCCTCTTCCGCGGAAGACTCCACCTCCACCATAACTCCGCCATTCAGGTGCCCAATAGGGGAGTAAGCAATATAACTCGGAGAAGGCAGGATGACTTCATCCCCCGGAGCGATGAATGACCGCAGCGCCAGATCCACAGCTTCACTGCTGCCCACAGTAACCAGCACCTCATGCCCCGGATCATAACTAAGCTCAAAGCTTGCGTGCAGATAGCCGGCAATTTCCTCCCGCAGCTTGGGCAGACCCGCATTCGGTGTATACATCGTCTCGCCCCGGTTCAGCGCCTCTATGCATACTGCCCGGACATGCTCCGGTGTCACAAAATCCGGTTCCCCTACGCCCAGCGAGATCATCTCACTGTTGCCAGCACTCAGCTCAAAAAATGCCCGGATGCCCGAAGGCGGAATCTCCCGCACCCGCGGGGCAATCAGCTTATCCAGCATATACCGTCTCCCCTTTCTCCTGCCCGCGCAACGAAAGCGAGCTCTCAATAATCCGGTCGAGCAACCCGCCGAAGGTCAGCCCTGCCGCCTGTGCGCTTCTCGGAAGCAGACTGGTCTTTGTCATTCCGGGCAGTGTGTTCACTTCCAGCACGACTGGAACGCCATCCTGCAGCAGCATATCCACACGGGCATATACGCTGCATTTCAGTGCTTTCCATGAGGCCAGAGCCGCAACACGTACCCGCGCCTCTACCTCTGGCGGCAAAACGATAACCTGCTCGATCGCCCCGCCTTCCTCATATTTAGCCGTATAATCGAACCACTCGGCGCCTGCCGCAGCAATTCCGATAATCGGCAGCAGCTCCCCCTCCAGGAGAGAGCAGGTGATTTCCTGTCCCGTTGTGAACCGTTCGATCAGGACCGCCCCATCAGGATCACTGGCAAAAGCCTGCAGCACCGCAGCCCTCAAGTCCGCCGGATCATTCACCTTGGCCATCCCGATGCTGGAGCCGCCTGAGTTTGGCTTCACCATCACCGGATAGCCCAGCCGCTGCACAGCTTCCGGCGAATAGTCATCCATGCTGTCCCAGCAGAGCCATTCGGGCGTAAGCACACCATCGCTGCGCAGTATTTTTTTGGACATATCCTTATTCATGCATAGGCTGCTCGACAAAACGCCACTTCCTGTATAGGGAATCCCCAGTGTCTCCAGCGTCCCCTGCACCGTGCCATCCTCGCCGTACGTCCCATGCAGCGCCAGGAGCGCAAGATCCAGCCCCTTCACCTGCTCTATCCAATCCTCCCGGTTGCTGATTACAATCGGAGTTACCTCATATTTACGCGAATCCAGATGGTTCAGCATTTCCCGGCCCGTTCTCAGGGACACCTCGGCTTCGAGGGAAATCCCTCCCATAATCACACCTATCTTCATCTAAAAGCACCCCTTTATCCCATAAGTTGCCGTGTCGCTGCCCGGCCAATAATCTGAATCCCCTTGCGGATCTCCGCATCCCGAACCCTGGAGAACCCAAGCCGCATCGTATGCTGCCCGCCGCCATCGGTATAGAACTGATCGCCCGGTGTAAATATAACCCCCTGCGCACGGCAGGCTTCCAGCAGCTCCCTCGTCTTGAACCCTTCCGCAAACGCCACAAACAGATGTAGTCCGCCGTCCCCCGACAGCGCCGTATACGGCAGAAATTCCTTGCAGCACGCCAGGGTCAGCTCGTATTTCCGTTTATATTCGGCCCGCGCCTTTTTCAAATATTTCTCCAGATTCCCGTTATGCAAATATTGATACAAAATGGATTGATCCAGCGTTGAAGTATGAATCGTCCGCGCCCGCTTAAGGCTCTCCAGATAATAGATCAGCTCTTCATCCGCCACCACCCAGCCGACCCGCAGGCCCGGGAACAGCACTTTGGAGAAACTGCCCAGGTAGATCACACTGTTGCCTGCACCCGCCGTAGCTATCAGCGGCGAGACATGCGACCCCGAATAGCGCAGCTCTTCATTAAAACCGTCCTCAATCACCGGAATATCATAACCCGCCATCAGCTTCATCAGCCCTTGCCTTTTCTCGGGTGACATGACAATTCCCGTCGGATTATGGTACGAAGGCACGAAATAGGCGCAATCATATTCTCCTTCAGCCAATGCCTGTTCCAGCTCACCGAGATGAATCCCGTCCCGTTCCATCGTAATCCCTGTAATCCCAAAGCCATGCAGCTTCAGGTTCTTGATTGCCGTATGATGCGTCGGATTCTCACAAAGCACCGAGCCGTGTCTATGATCAAGTGCGGACAGCACCAGATCGAGCCCTTCCGTGAACCCGTTCGTGATCAGCATATCTTTGCCCTTCATGTCCACGCCCTTGTGCTCCAGATAAAGCCGCAAATAGTCCATTAATGGCTTATACCCCTTGGCGTAACCATAGTTCAGCAGCACATTGCCTTCCACCGCCATGCGGTCCATGAAGGCTCTTTTCACGTTATCCAGATCGAACAGACTCTCATCCGGTGCGATACTGGTAAAAGAAATCGTCCCTTTCTCGGCGCGAATCCCGCGCTTCATCAGATCCAGCTCCTCCGCCAGCCTGGCGTGCCCGCTCAGATGGTCCTGCCAGTTCATCGGCCGCGAAGCTACGGTCACACTGCCAGGCGTGGTCATCGCCACAAAATTGCCTTGGCCCGGCACCGCATAAGCGAAGCCGTCGTCCTCAAGCCCGGCGTAGGCAGCAATAATGGAGTTGCGGCTTACTTTAAGCAAAGTGCTGAGCTCTCTGGTGGAGGGCAGCTTTTGGCCGCCCTGAAGAGCGCTTTTTATAATTAAATGTTTCATGTAATCCTGTACTTGGATATATACCGGCCGTCCGGCAATGAGCTTAAAGTCCTTGAACATGCTATCCATCGCCCCCATAGCTATCATGGCACAGTCCGCCGGGTAAAAAAAGAACCACAGCCCCGGATTATTCTTCCGGCTGTGGTTCCTGGGTTCCCTAACGGCTAACGCTCAGCATCAATTTTTGCCTGCTGCACTCTTGAGTATAAACTTGGTCCGCTGCTTGATGGACAACCTGCGGTTGTTGATTAGCGGCGATTTCCAGAACTGTGTCCACACCCACCATCCCAGATTGCGGGAGCGGCTGCAGACCAGATACCATTTCTGGGCCAGCTGATTGGTAAAGGCAGGCTCGGCATATATTTCCTTCGCACGGTTGGCAGCCTGGAGCTTCATCAGCCAGGTATGGCAGCTCTCAATGAATGCCCTGTCCGGCGTAAAGGGCCAGGGTTCAAAGTTGAACCTCCGGTGCGTGTCAATCTCCGCTTCCGCTGGCTCAATCCCAAGTCTTTTTAGATAAGGAATGAACACCTTACGGTTGTTGAAGCTCTGCTCGTCTTCATAGAGACGGCTGACACTGTTATCGTTGAGCCGGTAGTGCAGCAGAATTTCCTGGAGATTATGCAGCTTGTGCTCCATGCTGATATGCGACCAGAACTCCCAGTCTTCGACATGGGTATACTGGGGATCATAACGAAGCGCGGGGTCCTCCAGAATGCTGCGGCGCACCGTCACGCCGGGGTGGGAGATGCAGTTCTCAAACAGCAGCCGGGCTTTGATCTCCTCATGGGTCATTGGAAATTTCCAGATGTGGCCGGCATTCTCGCCGATCATATCCGCCCAGCAGCCGCAGACTGCAATCCCGGGATTCGCGTCGAGAAAAGCCACCTGCCGCTCAAGCCGCTGCGGCACACTGATATCGTCCGCATCCATCCGCGCCAAATAAGTGCCTCTGGCCAGCCCGATCCCTTTGTTCAAGGTCGCAATCAGCCTAAGGTTCTGTTCGTTATGTACCAGTCTGATCCGCTCGTCCTTGTAGGACTCGATAATCTCTACCGTCCGATCCTTCGAGGCATCGTTGATGATCAGAAACTCAAAATCGGCAAATGTCTGATTCAGGATGCTCTCGATCGCTTCCGCCAGGTACTTTTCTCCATTGTAGACAGGCATCAGTACAGTGACTGCCGGTTCCTTCTTCATCCCAAATCTCCTTTGCGGCTGTAGATAAGAAACTGTCTCCTATGAAAGATTCTTTTCTGAAAGCCAAATTGATTAGTTTCATCTTATCTAGTCGCCAGAGTACCGAGCAACCTGCGGAAGTAGGGGAGACGCTAATACTTTAGTATACTGTCAGCCGCCGGCAGCCGCAGAGTGCCACTTCCCTCCTTGCCATATCAGCACCCGTTCAAGCTTCTGCTTTGCGCTTGTGTCCAACATCTTTCATGCTTATCCTCCCGTCCATAGCCAGGCCGCCGCTGCACAAAAACTCACGAACAAAGTAGAGCACAGCAGCATCAAGCGGGAAGCAAGGATGATATCCTCCGGCTCCATCGTCCGCAGCGGCTCGCCCATATACGCCCGAAAGGAAGCCACTCCGTGATAGACATTGTAACCGCCCAGCCGGATACCCAGCGCCCCGGCAACAGCCGATTCCGGGTAGCCGCTGTTGGGGCTGGGGTGCCGGCGGGCATCGCGGCGTACCGTAAGCAGGCAGTTGCGATAGTCCAGCCGCAGCAGCCATGCACACAGGGTTAGCAGGAGCGCGGTAATCCGCGCCGGTATGTAATTGGCGACGTCATCCAGCCTGGCGGATGCCCAGCCGAGGTCACGGTATTTGTCATTTTTGTAGCCAACCATGGAGTCAAGCGTATTCACGGCCCGGTAAGCCATGGCCAGCGGCGCCCCGCCAAGAAGCGCATACAGGAGCGGGGATATAATGGCATCGACGATATTCTCTGCCACGGTCTCGACGGTGCCGCGCACCATTTCCGGACTGTCCAGAGCCGCCGTATCCCGGCCGACGATCATGCCAAGCGCTTTGCGCGCAGCCGGAATGTCTCCCTTGCGCAGTTCGCTGTACACCGCCATTCCGGCATCCCGCAGCCCTTTGGCGGCAATCGTCGTCGAAATCAGCCAAGCCTCGGCGATCCAGACGAGCCAGGGGGACATCAACGACAAACTCCACAGGAGTAGTGCCGTTACACCCCAGGCTCCGCCTGCTACAATCAGCGGCAGCAGCACACCGGCCCGCCGCAAGCTGCGCGGCTGTGTCCACCGGCGGCGGATTCCCCGTTCCACCGCGGCAATGACTTTCCCCATCCCTACCACAGGGTGGGGAAGCCGGCGCGGGTCGCCCACCAGCCGGTCAATCACATAGGCTGCCAGCAGAATCCATGCCGTCACCACAGCAGCCTACCCTGGCGCATTCTACAGATAGCGGCATTCATCAGCTACCCTTCCCTGCCTGCACCGACTTAAGGCTGCCCGTCACGGCACCGTAGACCAGCCTGCCGATGGCGCCCCCGAGATCGGTGGCTGTTCCGGCGTATACATGCTCTGCGCCATACCGCCCGCTCTGGCTTACGGCCAGCACCATGGCATCCGTAGTTGTGCCAGTAGCCATCAGGCCATTCTCGGGATCGGTGATGCCGAGATCAGCCAAGGCTGCAGCTTTGGCCTCCGCCGCTGTCAGCATGGCGTTGACCATTGCCGCAGGATTCAGGCGGCCATCGATGCCCAGCATGATGTTGATCGTGCCGGGGCGGTAGGCTGCCAGCACGCTGCGCAACACCCCTGCACGGGCCGCATTGCCCGCAGCGGCGGTGACGCAGCAGAAGATGGCCGCCGAACCGGTGTCCTCTTCCGCAACTGCCGCATGCACAAGCGGCACTGCCGTCATCAGCCCGGCACTGCCTGCAGCCGCATATCCCCATTCCTGCAGCTTATGCTCCATGTCGCGGACCGGATTGCTGCATTCATAGTCGCGGCTCACAAACTGATTGACCACCTGCTTCAGGCGGCCCATTCCACCGCCATAGACCGCACTCGACAAGCCATCTGCTTCGGCCGGAAACTCCAGCAGCAGATGGTCTTCCTTCAGCTCCAGGGTCAAGCCCGCCCATACTGCGGACCGATAAACCGCTCCGCCCGTTTGTTGCATAAAAGGCAATCTCACTTCGCTCATCCGTTACTCCACCTCTCGAACCGTCGTTTGTTGCCCAAAGGGGCTATTCCTCACCTTTACACTATACACTGCAAAAAGTGCAGCAGAACAAGCTCTATTGGGCTGAAAATAGCAAAACGCTTCATTTTGTACACCAGAATTTTGTAAAACCTCGGTATGAGCAGGTTTTCTGCTCTTTCCACTGCACAAAATGCAGCAGAATGATCTTCGACACAATTTCCCGCCGGTTTTACTGCACAAAATACACTAGAATCAAAAGTTGCTCTTTGTTGCTCGAACTCACTCACTCACTCACTCACTTACTCTTACCTACTCATACTTACTCTCTCGTTACTCTCACTTACTCTCACTTACTCTCACTTACTCTCACTTACTCTCACTTACTCTCACTACTCTCACTTACTCTCACTTACTCTCACTACTCTCACTACTCTCACTACTCTCACACATATTCCCTACTACTCTCCCGCCGATTTCACGATTTTCCCGGCCAGAGCCATCTTCCTTAACCCTATTCTGTCATACCCGCCTTCAGGATTTCCCCCATGCGCTGCAAAAGTACGGCATTGTCCTCGGGGCCTTTGACAGCGACCCGGATATGGCCCGCTTCCAGGCCGGGGTACATGGCGCAACTACGAACCAGGATGCCGCTGCGGCCCATCCGGTCCTGCAGCTCCGCCGCAGTCCACGGCGAGGGCAGGCTGCACAGCAGAAAGTTGGCTTCGCCCGGCGGCACCTTGCAGCCAAGTTCCAGCAGCCCCGAGCGCAGCGACTCGCGCTCGGCCGTTATAAGCGAACGCGTCCGCCGCTCATATGCAGCTCCGCTGAGCAGGCAGGCTTCGCCGGCAAGCAGGGCCAGCGCGTTCACGCTCCACGTGACCTGCTTGCCGGTCATCGCGGCGGCCAGCGCCGGATGCGCGACTGTATAGCCAAGCCGCAGTCCCGGGATGGCGTAGAATTTCGTCATTGAGCGCACCAGCACCGTGTGCGGAAACCGCGCAAGCTCCGGCAGCAGCGATTGCCGCCGCCCAGGGTCAATAAAGTCAATAAAAGCTTCATCTACTGCCAGGTAAGTGCCCGTCCGTTCCGCCTGCTCCGCCAATTGCGTCAGCTCCTCCACGGCATACTGTACCCCGTTCGGATTGTTCGGCTGGCCGAGGAACAGCAAATCCACCTGCTCCAGCAGTGCAGCAAGGTCTTCCACATTTGCCTTATAGTCTCTCGCACTGGCTCCCTGTACAGATTTCACCACAGCCCCAAACTGCTCCGCAAGCTGGCGGTATTCGGAGAAACACGGCTCTGCGATGCCGACCGTACGCGGCCCCACCGCCAGCAGCAGCAGTGCCATCGACTCCGCGGCGCCATTGCCGACGGTCAGCCAGTCGGCACCCGTGCCCGTATGCTCGGCCAGCATCCGCTTGAGACGGCGGTGTCCGGGGTCCGGGTAGGCGGTCACCGCCGGCAGCAGTTCGCGCAGGCTCTCCAGTACACCCGGCGGCGGCCCGAGCGGGTTGATATTCGCGCTGAAGTCCAGGAAAATGCCGCTGTGTCCGCCATGGCCTCCGTGCCCATCTTGGCTTTCCTTGCCGCTTTTACTCCCATAGAGTTCCGCTGCCGTCAGCAAATCACCGCCATGGCCGTATTTTTCCAGCATCATGCCCCTCCTTATTTTGCTGCCTTGTTTTAGGTAAACTATTGCCCTCATTATTGCCCCTATGCCGGATCAACGTCAATGCTTTACGTCGAAAGCGCGGCGCTGGAGCCGGATTCCAGCGGTTTGGCAGTATATGTAGCTGTACTTTGGCTTTTGTTTATTCCTCCCTTTTGGTTTAAAATAAAAGCTGTATTCCATATAAGTTGCAACGGAGGAATTTGAATATGCTTTTTATCGATAACACCGGAATCACAGACCCGTCCATCAATCTCGCGATTGAAGAATATGCCCTGAAACATCTGCCGATGGACGACAGCTATCTGCTTTTTTATATCAACAGTCCGTCTATAATTATCGGCAAACACCAGAATACCATCGAAGAAATCAACCAGGAGTACGTCAAGGACAACAACATCCAGGTGGTGCGGCGGTTGTCCGGCGGCGGTGCCGTCTATCATGATCTCGGCAATCTCAATTTCAGCTTTATTACCAAGGACGACGGGCAGTCGTTCCATAATTTCTTGAAATTCACGCAGCCGGTCATCGACTATTTGCAGAGCATGGGGGTTAATGCCGAGCTTAGCGGGCGCAACGATCTGCAGGTCGGCGAGCAAAAAATATCCGGGAATGCCCAGTTCTCCACGCGCGGACGCATGTTCAGCCACGGCACCCTGATGTTTGATCTCAATCTGGACGATGTGCAGGCTTCGCTTAATGTAAATCCGGAGAAATTCAAATCGAAGAGCACCAAATCGGTACGCAGCCGGGTAGCCAACATTAAAGAGCTGCTCGGAACCGACATGACCATCGAGGAATTCCGCAACGGACTGCTGCGTTCCATCTTCGGCATGGAGCCCTCCGAGGTGCCGCAGTACAAGCTGGAGCAGGACGACTGGGTAACGATCAATGCAATCTCCAAGGAGCATTACCAGAATTGGGATTGGAACTATGGCCTCTCACCAAAAAGCAATGTGAAGCATACCCGCAAATTCCCGGCAGGGCTGATTGATATCCGGATGGATATTGAAGATTCCCTGATTAAGGACATCAAAATCTACGGCGATTTCTTTGGAGTCGGCGATGTGGTGGACGTGGAGAATGCACTGCGCGGCAAACGTTATGAGCAGGTCGAAGTCAGACAAGCCCTCGCGGATCTGGAACTGGGGCATTACTTCGGGCGCATTGAGCCGGAGGACTTTATCGGACTGATCTTTCTGGAGGAATAGGTTGTCCCAAGATATACAAAAGGCTTTCTGCTGCTGCTAGGCAACGGAAAGCATTTTGTGATTCTGGAGCATCTGATAAAAGCGGAGTTGCCTCATATTCTTGAGGCAGCTTGGCTTGTTTACTGTTCTACACCCATGAAGATAACACAAAGGCATAGAGGACCAGCACAAGCGTGAGCATAATGCAGATATTCTCCACGGCGCCGCCTTTTTTGGTCCCGGTGCTCATCAGCTTGAAACGCAGCTTGAAGGGCAGCGGCGGCAGTGGTGTGATTCCGCGCTGAGTCAGTGAATCAGCCAGCAGATGGAGCGCATAGGACATGCCTCCGGCAATCCATAAGCTGTCCCCGTCCTGCATGCCTGCTGAAGCGAAATACAAAAGCGCCCCCCAACCGGCAACGCTGTATAGCGTATGCGTCAGACCGCGGTGCGGCACAATCGATGACACCACAAGCACACAGGCAGCGATAACATTCCAGGGATCGTAAGCCTCCGCAAAGGCAAACAGCCCCAGGGCAATCAGCAGCATGACGAGATGACGCAGTCTTCTGTCCGGCAGGAAGGAGACACTGCCTACCAGCAGCGACAAGGCAATATTCCAGGGAGGCTCGGCAACCCCGGCAAAATAAAGATAAATAGCCGCTCCGATCAGAGCTGCCTGCAGCCCCTTGAGCAGGAACTCGGGAATGGCCTTGCGGACCAGCAGCGAGTTCGGCTCATCAATATCCGGCAGCAAGGCGCTTACTACTGTCACGGCCACAGCCGGGATGGTAATTTCATGCCCCAGCAAATGCATAACCGACAGGGTAACCCCGGTGCTGATTATTAAATGGGATTTGCCCATCATCGTGCAACCGCTCCTTTCTGGATGTCAAACAAGAACATATGTACGGTTATCGTAGTATACCAAGGCATTCCTTTTTTGTCCAGCGCGAGGGAAGATGTATTCTTTAAAATGAAGACATGCCGGCCAGTTGTGGCTTGTCCTCCCCCCTGATTTAGGATACAATTTGGTCAACTTGAACTTAAGCCAGGGAAAGGATGACCGGTGTGAACCGCTTGCGTATCGCCGATTTCAGCTTGCTGCTGGTAGCGATGATGTGGGGCTGCCCTGCTGCTGGCTTTGCGGAGGTATTATGGGCACTGCTCATCTCCACCCGGGCCAACGAGTGCGTTTGCCTTTTGGATTCAGACCGCCTGCCAGAAATACACCACACCTTCACGGGTCGCCATTATTTATGCTATGGAGCCGGTATTTGCCGCACTAACGGGCCTCACTTTTGGCGGGGAGACGCTGGGAGTTTCCGCTCTTCTGGGCTGTGGCTGCATACTGGCCGCGATGCTTCTGGCGGAACTGGGGCCGGGTCCGCTCACCCCCGGGCGGCGCCGTGTGTATAAACAGGATCGCTTTTTTATCTTCCATCTATTTAGAAAGAAATAAGGAGAGAACTCACGTATGTACAAACTGATCGCTATTGATATCGACGACACCCTGATTAATGACAATAAGGAAGTAACCCCTGCTACCCAGACAGCTCTCGAACAGGCAGTCGCCGCCGGCGTGGTTGTCACCCTTGCCACAGGCCGTGCTTATTCCTCCGCTCAAGCCATTGCCCGCCAGACCGGACTTAACGTGCCGATTATTACATATCAAGGGGCGCTCGTGAAGAATCTGCTGGATGAAAAGGTACTGTATGAGCGTTATGTGCCGCAGGATGCGGTGAGCAAGCTGTTCGATTACTGCATTGAGCATAATTTGCACTTGCAGACCTATATTGACGATAAGCTGTATGCCCGCGAAGAGAACCAGAAGCTGATCGACTATGCAGCCCTGAACAAAACCCGGTATTATCTTGAGCCTGACTGGAAAAAGCTTGTGCCGCAACAAACGCCGAAGATGCTGATTATCGATGAGCCTGATTTCCTTGACGAGCTCGCTCCTATTCTGCGCGATTTGCTGGGGGATTCCGTGCATATTACCAAATCGAAACCTTATTTCCTTGAGATCATGCACCATGAAGGAACCAAAGGCCTCGCACTTGAGTTCCTCGCCGGCCATTTCGGCTGTGACCTGTCCGAGACTATCGCTGTAGGCGATTCCTGGAATGACCATGAGATGCTTGAGGCTGCGGGACTTGGCATCGCTATGGAGAACGCCATCCCTGCCTTGAAGGAAATCGCCGATTTCGTTACGCTCAGCAATAATGAGGACGGCGTCAAGTATGCCATTGACAAGTTCATTCTGCAAACGGCCGGAGAACAGGCGTAAGCAGACCTGCACAACAGCCAGTTTAGCTTAAGTCTTATTGAGTCAGATCTTTCAAACACAATTACATTCTGGATCAAAGTCGCAATTCTCCGGTTATTGGGGATTGCGGCTTTTTGGGTCAGTCCTCATTGTTTCCTATGCCTTCAATGAAACGGGCGGTACAACCGCCGCCGATACCGTAACCCTGAACGGAACTACTGGGATTCTCTATGCCGATGGCCTGGAGGCCGCACGCAATTCAGCCATGAGTCAGACACCGGCCAGCCTGGGCAGCTCTCCGCTGATTTACATCGGCACATCCCAATGGAATGACCCTTACCTGAGCGGGCAGATCGATGACTTCGCATCTACAACCGGGCATTAAGTGCTGCTGAAATCGCAGCCTTGGCCCAATAAAGGTACCACCCGCTCTAAGTCTCCAGCCCTGCTGATAGAGGAATGGTCACGGTCACTACTGTTCCTCTTTCTTCTTCCGATTCCAGCTGCAGCGAGGCCTCAGTCCCGTACATAAGCGCAAGCCGTTTCCGGATATTACGGATGCCAATGCCGTCGTAATCCTGGGCAAGCAACGCTTCCAGCTGCTCCCTTGACATGCCCTTGCCGTTGTCGGCAACGGAGAAACAGAGTCTCTGGCCGCACATCCGCCCGGAGATCGTAATCATACCCTCCTTGGTAACGGCAGCCATACTGTGAATGATCGCATTCTCGACGATCGGCTGCAGAAACAGCTTCGGCACGACAGTATCCAGCGGCAGCTCCTCCAGCTCATATTTGACTTCAAATACGCCCGCATAACGGTTCTCCATAATATGGGTATAGCTCTGCAGCCAGAGCAGATCATCCCCCAGGCTAACCTTCTCCTGACCATTGTTGACGGTATACTGCAGCATCGTCGAGAGACTGACGATCATCCTGCTGATGGCCCGTTCATCCCGCTCAATCGCCATCCAGTTGATAATGTTCAGGGTGTTGTACAGAAAATGCGGGTTCAGCTGCAGATTCAAAGCCAGCATCTCTGCCTCTTTCTCACGCCGGGTGCTCTCGTAATTCTCCTGCAGCAGCTCCACAATTTTTTCATTCATTTGGTTGTATTTCTTGATAAGAATACGGAATTCCAGTTGGGACTGATCGGGGATCTTGGTCGAGAAATCACCTGCTCCGGTAAGCTGAATAGCCGCCATCATCCTTTTAATCGGTTTGGTCAACCGGTCGGAGATCACATAAGAGATCCCTATCGACAACAGGATCAGCGCCAAGGCTGTCAGCAGGTCAGTATACCGCACCAACGGCAGATTGCGCAGCAGCTGCTGATAGGGTACTGCATACACGGTGACCCAGCCGGTCACTTCTGACACAGCGTAGCCCATCAGGACATCCTCTTGGCCATCCTTTACAATGGAAGTGCCAGAGGGCTGCCGGAATTCCCGATACCACCCATTCTTGTCACTATGACCAAGCTGGCTGCTGTCGGGATGGGTTACGATCTGCCCTTCTTTGGAGACTACGTAGAAATAGGAGCCCGCAGCCGCATCAGCCTGCTCCCCGTTCTGGCGGTAATACTCCTCGTGGAAATTAATCAGCAGGACCGGACGCTCCACATGAGCCGGCCAAGTGCGGCTCATCCCGTCAATAATCGGAGAACTGTTAATAACCCGTCCGATGGAGAATATCATCCGCAGCTTCGCATCCATACCCGATAGTTCCGGCTGATTGAAGACCCTTGTCATGTCATAGGTCGGAATCCAGACCAGACTGCCCTGACTCTCTACAATCCGCTCATGGATGTAGGAACCGGTAAATCCGCCCGACGGTACGGAGATAAAAGGGGAGCTGGAAGTGTAGCCTGTATTCCCAAGGCCGAAGCTGTAGTAGCTTGTGACCAGCTGGGGGATGTAGAGGTCCTGCTCCTTCCTGAAATATTTGCTGAGGAGCGCTGAAGCCTCCCGGTCCATCTTCAGCAGCTCATAATCATCCTGCGGCTGCTCCCGGTCAAACAATCTGTACAGATCGGGATCGGAAATCAGCGCAATTGTCCGCTCTTCAATTTGTCTGAGCATCAGATCGCTGATTTCATTTTTCTTTTGGACAACCTCCAGGATGCCGTCTTTGGCATTGCTGATAATAATTTCCGAGCTGGTCTTATAATTAATCATAATGTTGATGATGGAAGGGATCGTAATCAACAGCACAAAAAACAGGATCAGCTTGCTCCTGAATTTCATGTTTTTCCATAGATTGTTCACTCTGCGGATTCCGCCTTGCTGCGGGCCAGAGAACGGTATTCCTCGGGAGTGAGGCCAAATTCTTTTTTGAATACCCGGTTGAAATACTTCACATCCCGGTAGCCCAGCTGGTGGGCGACCGTATACACCTTGTCACTGGATGCAGCCAGCAGCTCCTTGGCCTTGCTCAGCCGGAGTCCTGTCACATATTGGCTGAAGGTGATATTTAGCTTGCTTTTGAAATAATGACAGAAATAGCTGGGGTTGAAATGAAAGGCCTCGGCTACCGATTCCAGGGACAGCTCCTCCGTGTAATGCTGGTTAATATAATCCAGGCAGCGGGCCATCAGCCCGTCTTTCCTGTCTCTCCGCGCCTCCTGCAGAGCCTCGGTAATCTCCACCAGAAACACCTCTACCGAAGCCGCCAGCTCTGTAAGTCCTCCATAGCCCGGATGGAGGGTGCTGATTCGGTTAAGTAGTTCCCTGCGGGCCTCCGGCTGCAAGAGCTCCAGATCATGCACCACCTTGAATGCCAGCTGCCGGATATTGCGGGCCAGCTCCACCGGGAGCGGGAGACCGCCACCCGCCAGCATTCTGGAGAGCAGGGCTGCCGAAGCTTCCGCAGCTCCTTTGCCATGACCGGAACCGTTGACCGCTTCGGTTATTAGTGCCTCCAGCCTCAGGGCAGGTGTAAGCCGCCGCTGCGGATCGATCCGGGAGCGTTCAGCCAGATATACCCTGCTCTCCCCCGGCCGGGCATAAAAACCTTCCATGACCGCATGGCGCGCCTCCGTATAGGCAGCGGGCGCAGTGGCAAGCAGGCGGGGGCTCCAGCGGCTGATGCCGACAGAGACTCCGGGTGCATTCAGCTGCCGGAGCAGTTCCTCCTGCGGATAAACTTCGGACACGATAACGAATAACCGTTGATCCTGACGGGAATGGAAACCGGCAGCACGGCCGCAGGCACGGACCCGCGCCGTCAATATCTCCTGCACCGCTGGGGGACATTCTGCAGCGCCTTCCAGGCAAGCTACTATCAGGCAGCCCCCATCCCCGCGGAAGCCCAGGAGTCCGGCAATTTCAGCGAGGCCAGCGGTATCGGCGGAGCCGGAGGGGGGCTGCTCGATCCAGTCATTCAGCAGCCGGTGGTTGTAAGCAGGCTCAGCGGCGTTTAATCTCGCGGCCAGCTGCTCACGCGCAAGCAGAGAGTCCAGCTCCTGCTCCAGACTTTTTTCCGTTTTCTCCAATACGCTCATAAATTTATCCACATCCAGCGGCTTCAGCACATATTCAAAGGACCCCAGGCTCATCGCCTTCTGCGCATAATCAAAATGATTGTAGCCGCTTAAATAAATGACTCTGCGCGGGGTGGCTCCCGGTGATAATTGCTCCATGAAATGCAGACCATCCATCACCGGCATCCGAATATCGGAAATGATGATCTGGAAGCTGTAGCGGCTGCATTCCTCCAGGGCTTCCCGGCCGTTCCTGGCGGTATGGATCCCGTAGTCCGGGCGGATTCTCTTCAGCATTCTGGAGAGACCCGTCAGATGCCCCGGTTCATCATCCACAAGCAGTACATTGTACATGACCCCGTCCCTCCTGCTCTGCTTTATCCAAATGTGCGTTTCCTAAGAGTTTCCTGTGATCCGATTTCCGGATACCCTCATAGTAGTAGACGGTTACAGGCTTTGCAATCAGAGAATTTGCCGAAATCGCGGTCTGTGCCTACCCTTTGATTCCCGTCATGGCAATCCCCTCGATAAAATGCTTCTGGGCGATCAGAAACACAATCAGCGACGGAATGACAATCACTGTAGTTGCCGCCATCATCAGATTCCATTGTGCGGAATAGGAGCCCTGGAACAAGGTAAGCCCCTGCATCAGCGTGTAGTTTTTCTCGGAAGTAATGAAGGCCAGGGGGCCGAGATAGTCATTCCAATTGGCCAGAAAGGTCAATAATCCGATCACAATCATGGCCTGCTTGGCGAGCGGCAGAATAATCTGCCCGTAAATCCGGAAATGTCCCGCTCCGTCCACCTTCGCAGCTTCATCCAGCTCACGCGGAATGCTGAAAAAGAATTGGCGCAGCAGAAAGATATTAAAAACACCCCCGCCAAACCACGCAGGCGCAACAAGCGGAGCAAACGTATCGGTTAAGTGCAGGGCGTTCCAGAACACATATTGCGGAATCATGACCACAAAAAAAGGTATCATCAGTCCGGTCAGAATGAACCCGAATACCTTATCCCGGCCCTTCCACTCGATGCGCGAGAAGCTGTAGGCACATACCGAGCTGGAGAACAGCACACCTACAACAGCCAGTACCGTAATTATTGTACTGTTCATAAAGAACCGGGCAAAGGGATAGGCCTCCAATGCTGCCTTGAAATTGTCCCAGCTTAGGCTTTTGGGAATCAATGCCGGAGGGATCTGGTACAAATCACCCATAGTAATCAGCGAGGTGCGTACCATCCAGAAGATCGGAAATAGACAAAACAAGCTGCCAATAACCAGTACAACATAAACTAACCCTTTCATCATCAAAGATTGCCGTTTCATGACTTCCCCCCTTTTCCTTCGTAATAAACGAATGATTTGGAGAAGAAGAAGATCACTGCCGTGAACAACGCGATAACCAGAAACAGCAGAACGGAAATTGCACTGGCACTGCCCATCCGGGAGGACTTGAAGCCTTCATTAAAAAGATACAGCACATAGAACAGGCTTTTGTTGTTGGGTCCGCCCTGTGTCATCACCGAAGGTTGCACAAAAGCCTGAAAACCGTTGATAAACGCAATGACCGTGTTGAAAAAAATAATGGAAGAGCTCATGGGAATCGTAATATAAAACAGCTTGTGGAACCGTCCACCGCCGTCGATCTCGATGGCATCGTAAAGATGTGCAGGGATGCCCTGCAGACCGGCCAGAAAAATCACGATTGTATTCCCAAGTGTCCAGAAGCTGAACAGGATCAGGGTCGGAACAACGGAGGTCGTATCCCCGAGCCACTGTGATGTCGGCAGATGGAGCAGCTCCAGCACATAGTTGACAATACCGAAATCAGGCTGAAGCAGCCACATCCAGACCATGGAGGAAGCAGCCAGCGGTATGATGACCGGCAGATAGAAAACTCCGCGGAAAAAAGCTCTGCCTTTAATCTTCTGATTCAGCAGCACCGCCATAAAAAAGGAGATCACAATCCCCAGCGGCACGCTGACAAAGACATAATAAAAGGTTGCGGTAACCGCAGGATAAAAGAACGGATCAGCTCCGCTGAAGAGTGTTTGATAGTTGGCGGTTCCGATCCACTTCGGCAGGGTCCCCACGCTATATGTGGTGAAGCTGAGATAAATACTGGCAACGATCGGAAACAGAACGAACAGCAAATAGCCTATAAGCACCGGCGAGGCGAACAGCAGCCCATAACGGAGCTCCTGGCCGGATTTCCGTTTACCTTTGGGCAGCGCTGCATAAGGCCCCGGCATGACAGGATTTGATTTCATGGCATTCCTCTCCAAACCTCTTGAAATGGGAGGGGTAGCCGCATCTTTGCCGGCTCCCCCGCGGATATCTGCTATTATGGCGTTACATCATACCGGCCCTGGATTTCCGGCTGAATCTTCGGCTCCAGCTCCTTCATCGCCTCAAGTGCGGTCTTCCGGCCCAGCCACACCTCATCCATACCGGAGAAAGTAATAGCGTTTATCTTGGAGAAGTTCTTGATATAGTAAGAACCGTTAGGCACACCATTCTCCAGCAAATTGTTCATCATCGCATCCTTGAAGCCGGCCGGATGCGCCGGGTTGTTCTCCGCCCATTTGGCGACAAGCTCAGGATCGGTATACCATTTGGTCATTGTAGGCATCCACAGCCCACCTTTGTACAGGTCAATGGAGCCTTCCGGATTCTCCAGAAATTTGGTCAGCATCCAGGCTTCCTTCTGGTGCTTGCTCGATTTATAAATGACCGAAGCCCCGCTGATGCCCATCGGCACACTGCGCTTCATTTTGGGCAATACACCGATGTCATAATTGACGTTCGCTGCGCCCAGATCCAGATTAATCCACTGTCCGTGCATCGACATAGCTGCCAGCTTCGATTGCAGGGCAACAGCTTGAGAAGGAATCGATTTCATCTGCACCGGCGAAGGAGCCACATGATACACATTGATCAAATCGGCAAGCCGCTGAATTGCCTCAGCCGCCTCAGGCTGGCTAAAGCCGAATTTGCCATCTTTTGTGATCCATTCGCCTTCATTGTTGATGACGGTAGCATGGACCGGCCCGTGCCAGGTTTCAAACGAAACTCCGAACTGCTTAATGTTGGTATGATCGAACTCGGGGTCCGCCGCATTTTTGCCGTTTTTGTCCAGCGTCAGCTGCTGGGCCACTTTAACGAATTCGTCCCAGCTCCAGGCCTCCTCCGGCTTGGCCGGCGGATATTCAACCTTCGCCTCATCGAACAGATCCTTATTGTAGAACAAGCCAAACGTCTCGCCAGCCGTACTGATGCCATAGGCAAAGTCTTCCGACGATTTAAACCAGATGTAGTCCAGGAAATCTTCACGTTTCAGTTCATCATCATTGTCCAGCAGCTCGAACAGATTGACGAATTTGCCGTCCTTCTGCCAGGGGTCGGCCAGCTCTCCGTGCATATAGCCCAGATCAGGTGCTTCATTTCCTGCGACCATCGCTGTTATCTTGGCATCATAATCTGCTTCCGGGATATGAATGGCATCTACCTTAATCTTCGGATATTTCTCAGTGAATTTCTGCGTTGCCTGCTCAATCGCCGCCTTTTCCTGCGGGCTGCCCCAGAATGTGAATTTCAGTGTCACCTCTTCCTGCGCTTCACCATCCGGCTTAGCTCCGGCGCTCCCTTCCGCAGCTTTTCCGTCCGTAGTCGCAGGTTCAGTGTTAGCCCCGTTAGATACGTTTCCGTTGCCGTTGCCGGAGCATCCGGAGAGCACCGTGGCCATGAGCAGAACCATCAGCATAAGCATTGACATTACCTGTTTGCGCCGTTTCACCCGCTTGTTTGACCCGAAGTCCCCGGCTTGCCCTCTTTGTCTGCCCTGCATCCTGCCTTCCCCTCCCCTTGCTTCTGAAGTTTGCCCCAATCCGCTAACCTCTTTGGTGTTCTTCATCATTAACCTCCCCTGACCTGTCGGCTGTATTTCCTTTGCTTAATCTCATAAAAGTGATTACGCTTACATTTTAAAATTCCAATATTTTTGTAATTGTGGATTATCTTTAGGTTTTACCGCAGATGAGTCCACAACCATGTAAAAGGGACGTCTCCCCGCCTAAATTACGGCGTAAGGGACGTCCCTTGTGCTGCACCCTCAATGTCCGAGGGGGATTGACATTCCTGTACGGGCCAGCGTTACTATATCCGGCAAAATATACGGCTTGCGGAAGTCCACATCATGCGACATATGCGTGTACACGACCTTGCGGGGCTTCACTTCTCCCAGCAGCTCGGCGGCTTCCGTCATATCGTACACAGAGCGGGTGGACAACTCCGCGGCTTCGTAATAGAAGCTTGTACCCAATACGAGCAGATCCGCTCCTTGCATATGCCGGGTTTCTTCCGGCCCAAGGGAGATGGAATCCGGACAGTAGACCCACGTGTACCCTGCTTTCTCCAGCCGGAAGGCATAGGAGTAGCCATTTTTGCCATGGCAGACTTTCCAGGTCGTGATCTTCCAATCATCCAGCACCACGCCCGCATCACAGGGAATCATCTCTATGTGGCTGCCGAGCCATGGATATTGCCGCAGAATCACCGGTATTACTTCCGCAGGTGCGTAGAGTTCCCCTTTATGTCCCATCCAGCGGCAGGCATCCGCCCATTCCGGCAGGCCGCCAATGTGGTCAAAATGGGCATGGGTCACCAGCAGCCGGCGCATCGTGCGAACCCCCTGCGCCTCCATTTGCCGCCGCCAATCCGGCCCGCAATCAATCACGAAAAAATCACTGCCGCTGTCTATAAGTACAGAGGAGCGCAGCCGGACATTAACGCCTTCTCCGCGGGCTTCCGTACATGTCGCACAGCTGCAATATACCCGCGGTACCCCCATTGCATCTCCGGTTCCCAGGAACACCAATGTATCCATAAGTCTCTCTCCTTTATTTCCTGTCGAAGTTGTCCAAGTCTTTTCATTATAGTGCAGAGACTGGTAAGATTACAAAATGGAAAGAATGCACAACGCTCATTCACCAGCCTGATCACAAATTCATCCGAACCCAGGAGGTTAGACCCGTGAAGCAAAACATTTACGATCATCCCTTATTTTTTGAACAATATGCCGCTCTGCGCAATACCGGAATCACCTATAATGATTTTATAGAACAACCAGCCATGAAATCTGCCCTGCCGGTTCTGGAGGGATTGCGAATCTTGGATTTAGGCTGCGGAACGGGTCAATTTGCAACATACTGTATCGAGAACGGAGCCTCCAGTGTGACCGGCGTCGACATCTCCAGTAACATGATTGAGCAGGCTAACAGAGAGAACAAACATGAACGGATAGAATATATCAACATGCCCATAGAAGATCTGGAGCTGCCTCCCGGGCAATTCGATCTCATTGTCAGTTCTTTGGCGGTCCATTATATAGAAAATTATGATGGTTTCGTGGAGAAGGCCAGCGGACTTTTGCGGCAAGAGGGCTCATTTATACTTTCGACGGAGCATCCCATCGTGACAGCCCGCAGAGAAATGAACAACTGGATCCACGATGAGGCCGGGAACAGACTGCACTGGGCACTGGATGATTATCAGGAAGAAGGCATACGGGAGCAGCACTGGTATATTGATGGAGTGATCAAGTACCATCGTACCCTCTCCACCTTGATTAACACGCTTATCGCCCATGGACTTGTACTGGAAAAAGTGATTGAACCACAATCCATCCCTGCCGGGCTGGAGCTTATGCCTGGACTAAGCAACGAAAGGCGCAAACCAAGCTTCATCCTTCTTAAATCAGGCAAAAAGTAACCCCCACCGCAAGAAGAAACGGCTTCGCCGTCCTCTGGAAGAGGAGGGTATCCGTTTATATTTTCACAAAAAGACCGTTCCTCTGCAGAAAATTCTGCCGGGAACGGTCTTCTTTGCCGTGCTTGCATAATAAATGGCGCTGTACCTAAATCCCGGCCAGCACCTGGTACCAAATTCCCCGCTTGGAATAAAGAGTGCTGCGCACCTCGTCCCAGCCGCCCAGGTAGTGGATATCGAAGAGATCCGCAGGCTTCGGGTAGCGGCTTGCGTGCGCGGCGTACACTTGCTCATCTACCGGCCGGAAGCCATGTTTCGCAAATACCTCCTGTGCCTGCGGTGTCAGCAGAAAATCCACCAGCGCCTCAGCAGCTTCCCGAGTTCCGCGTTCATCGGCATATTTGTCCACCACAGCCGCCGGATTCTCAATCAGGATCGTATCCCGGGGGATAATGATCTCATAGGGAACCCCTTTGGCGATCCGGGCCAGCAGCTCGTTCTCATAGGTGACGATCACATCACCCACACCATACTCGAAGGCGGCCATCGAGGCCCGGCCACTTTTGTCCAGGGACTCTACGTTCTGGTGTACACTCTCCAAAAAAGCTTTGGCAGCCGCGGGATTCTTGACCCCTTCCTGCTTCTCTGACAGCTTCAGGCCCGCCCCATAGATGGCGTTGATGTCCCACTGCGCCCCGCCTGAGGTCTTCGGATTGGGGTACAGCACCTTCACCCCCGGCTTCGCCAGATCGGCAAAGCTGGTTATGCCTTTGGGATTGCCCTCACGGGTTCCGAGCGCTACCACCGAACGGGTCACCATCCCGTTCTCGCCGCGCTCCTTCCAGGCCGGGTCCACTAGCCCGGCTTTGACCAGCTTCTCCACGTCCCCCTCCATAGCCAGCAGCGTTACGTCCGCTTCAAACCCGCCGGTTATGGCCCGGGCCTGGGTGCCGGAAGCCTCGTAGGATTGCTGAAAAGCGATCGCCTGTCCGGTCTCCGCTTTCCACTTTGCCGCGAACAGCGGCAGGATCTCGCCCATGGCATCCTTCACTACGCTGTACGCCCCAATCACGAGCGTTAGATCCCCTTGTTGTGCAGAATCAGCTTCCGCTGCCGCAGAATTCCCGCTTTTTCCGCAGCCGGTAACCGCCAACGCCAGTATAACCAGCAACAAGGCGGCCAACCCTCTATGCAGTTGTCTGCTTTTTTTGCGAAGCTTCATTGCGGCCCACATCCTTTGAAGTATGGCGTTCTGATATAAATTGAACAAAAGAAATGCCCAACCCGCATAAGCGTAACTGCGGTGAATGTTTGGACTTCCAGCCGCTGCCCGTCTGCAGATTTCTTTATTAATACCGCTCTACACGGTTGAAATCTGCAGACAGCTTATGCTTACGATGCGAGCTTTTCTCCGAAAAGCTTTCGGGCGGTCGCTTCCGCTCTTCCAGTTCCAAACTTCCCCTTCGTTCCTTTTGCTATTGGTAGAATCTTTAGTTCAATCTATATAGATTATGACTTAAATAAATACCGGCATCGGGTCTTCTTTCAGTCCGTTTTCCTGAATCCAGCTATGATCGTCGTTGAACAGGTAGGCACGGTGTACCAGCACGGAGATGTCCTGGCCGGGCTGCAGGGTATCTTTTTCGAGGGAGCGGTAAGTCACGAGCTTGTGTCCCTTCACTTCCACCTCGACCAGCCATTCACTGCCGCGGAAATGCAGATGTTTCACGATGCCCTGCTCAGTGGCCGAAGCCATCTTGAACTCATGCAGGCTGCCAATCTCGATATATTCGGGGCGGATCAGCGCTTTGGTCGGCTTGCCGCCGCCAATACCTGTGAACCCCTTCAGTTCGGCGGCATTCTCGATCAGTGTAGATTCCCCGATAAAGGTGGCCACAAACGGTGTCTTCGGCTCCTTATAGATATCCCACGGCGTCCCCTTCTGTTCCAGGCGCCCTTGATTAATGATCATAATCTCATCCGCTACCTCAATCGCCTCATCCTGGTCATGGGTCACAAAGATGGAGGTAATCCCGACACGTTCGATCAGTTCCTTAAGCCATGAACGCAGCTCCTGGCGGATCTTGGCATCGATGGCTGCAAACGGTTCGTCCAGCAGCAGCAGCTGTGGTTCCGGAGCAAGGGCTCTGGCAAATGCCACCCGCTGGCGTTGTCCGCCGGACAGCTGATGCGGATAACGCTTCTCGAAGCCTTTCAGCCCGGTCAGCTCCACAAGCTCCATCACACGGTCACGGATGGCTGTTTTACTGGCCTTTTTCACTTTAAGCCCAAAAGCAATATTCTCAAAAACAGTCATATGTTTAAACAAGGCATAGTTCTGGAAGACAAAGCCGATGCCGCGTTCCTGTGGAGGAAGATTATTGACGGCTCTGCCATGAAAAATAATCTCTCCGGCATCCGGCGTCTCCAGCCCTGCCAGCATGCGCAGAATCGAGGTTTTGCCGCCCCCGCTTGGGCCCAGCAGTCCGATCAGATGACCTTTGGTAATGCTGAAGTTCACATCCTTTACCGCATGAAAATCTCCAAAATGCTTATTGAGTCCCCGGACTTCCACATGCATATCAGTGCACTTCCTTTCTTCTCTTGGTCCATTCCATAAGCAGCAGCAGTCCCACAGAGAATGCAGCCAATACCAGAGCCACACCGCCCGCAGCGGTCACATTGAAATTCTCTACATCCTGATATACCAGCGTAGTTGCTGTCTGTGTTTTGTTCATAATGTTGCCGGAGACGACAAGTACAGCGCCGAATTCACCCAGCGACCGGGCCACAGTCAAAATAACGCCATAGATAACGGCCCAGCGGATCGAAGGCCAGGTCACCTTCCAAAATGTCGTCCATCCGTAAGCGCCCAGCGTCGAAGCCGCTTCCTCCTGCTGTGAGCCGATTTCCTGCAATACCGGCATCACCTCGCGCACCATGAGCGGAAACGTTACGAACAAAGTGGCAATGGCCATACCGGGAAAAGCATAAACAATTTTGATGCCCATGTTCTCAAATAGAGCACCCAGCGCACTGTCAGGACCAAGCAGCAGTACAATCATCAGTCCTCCAATGACAGGCGATACCGCGTAGGGCAGATCAACGATGCTGTTGAGCAAGCCCTTGAGACGGGGATGTATCCAGTTCGCCCGCACGAGATAAAGAGCCAGCATAATGCCAAATAACGTATTGAATACTGTGACCACAATGACAACAAAACCCGTCATCATCAGCGCATGCAGAGCCTCAGGCCGGGCCAAAGCATCCCAGAACCCGCCGAAGCCCTGACTGAAGGCACTCATCGTCATCTTCCCCAGCGGCGCTGCTATCAGCAGGAAAAAGATCAGATAGGTCAGCCCGATCCATAAGTTTCTCATGATCTTCTCCCCCTCATCTGCAGCATGTTGATCAGCCATAGAATCAGAAAGGACAAGGTCAGCAGAATAATGGATACCGCAGCAGCCCCTACGGGGTTGTCACTTTCGACTTCACCGAAAATAAAAACGGAAGATACCAGTGTACGGCCCGGAATATTGCCAGCCACCAGGACAACGGCACCAAACTCCGCCAGTGCCCGCGAGAAGGCCAGCATCCCTCCGCCAATCATACCCGGAGCCATCGAAGGGAAAATAACCCGCCAGAAGACCCGGCTGCCTTTCGCTCCCATCGTATAAGCGGCTTCCTCTTCAGACGGATCAAGCTCCTCCAGCAGGGGCTGCACCGCCCGAATGACGAAGGGAAAGGTTACAAAGATCATGGCAATCACAATGGCAGGCTGGTGAAAAACAATCTCGAAACCAAGAGCTTCCGCCATTCCGCCAATCAGACTGCCTGGACCCAGCAGCAGCAAAATCATGAGCCCCCCTACCGCGGTAGGCAGCGCAAACGGCAAATCCACCAGACTGTTCAGCAGCGCTTTACCCGGGAATTTATAGCGGATCAGAACCCAGGCAATCATCGTACCCGCTGCAACATTAAAAAGTGTGGCGATGATAGCGAGCTTCAGTGTCAGGAACACCGATTTCCAGGCGATCGGGTCGCTTAAGCTTTCGGCAAAGGTGCCAAAACCAAGCGAAAATGAATTGTAATAGACTCCAAGAATCGGCAGTACGATCAGCACTACAAAATAAAGCAGGATCGTCGTCCGGAATCCCCAGGTCCATCCCTTGTGTCTAAGCAGCGAATTCAACGTATGTCCCCCCACCTCCGGATACCCGGTCGGTATACTTGGCTTCTTTCACGTCCATTATTCCTATTAATATACTTGGTTTTAAATGATTATCCCTACTTTACCAAAAACGTGTTGCTATCGTCAATTACTTTCGGGCGGTTTCTGGGTAAAATATTATAGAAAGCTGTATTACGCTGAATCATGAATCCAAATCAATCGAAAAGGGGAATACGAATGCTGCATACGATAGAGCTCTCCACGAGCAAACGGGATGAAATGCGGGACATTACCCGTGAAGTTAAAGCCTATGTCAAAAAAAGCGGGATTCAACACGGGATTGCTCTAGTGTATTGTCCGCATACCACAGCAGGTATTGCCATTAATGAAAATGCCGATCCCGATGTGAAGCGTGATGTGCTGATGCGGCTGGATGAGGTCTATCCCTGGGAACACCCCAACTACCGGCATGCCGAAGGAAACACGGCCTCTCATTTGAAATCCATGACTGTTGGGGCCTCCCAAAGCGTGATTATTCATGAAGCCGAATTGCTGCTGGGACGCTGGCAGGGGATCTATTTCTGTGAATTCGACGGCCCCAGACGCCGCCAATGTTATGTGAAAATTGTAGAGGATTAGAACACAAAGAAGGCCGCTCCCGATACAACACGAAGCGGCCTTCTATAAATTATATAGCTTCTAAAACACTTTCACCGAGCAAAGAAGCAAAGTTATACCAATGCAAAGCTCTAAAGCGTAAAGCCCCCAAAAAAAGTAGATTTACAAGCTGCGGCACAATACCTTAATGTGGGCGACTGCAGCTGCTTTAACATCTTCAAAAAGCACTTTGTCCTGAATGTAATAAGAAATAAATCCGTGTGCGGATAAGAATAACGTCAGCGGCACACTTTGCCAATCCTCCGATACATATCCTTCTTCCTTCATATGACGGCGCACAATGCTGGCGAACAACTCAAAACATCGACCTTGTTCGGCCCTGCAGTAAGCCAATAATTCTTCATCACGAATCATGAACATAATTTCATACTGATGCGGATGATTCAGTCCAAAGCGGATAAATTCCATAATCAGCTGCTCAACACGCGTCATGCCCTCTTCGGGCGGTTTATTCATCGCCTCATTGAGCAGGGCTGCCACATAGTTGAAATCCTCAACCACAATGGCATAGAACAACTCCGCTTTTTCTTTAAAATGATAATAGAGGGAGCCGTGGCTGTAGCCCAAATGCTGTCCGATGCTGCGCATGGAAATGGCCCGGTAGCCTTTGGTGATAAACAGATGCCTTGCCGCTTCCAATATTCTCTCCCTCGACAACTCCTGCTCCACTGCTCTTCTTGCCATTTTCTTTATTCCCCTTCGCTGTAGTAAATCCGCCGCCCTTCTGTTACCAAGGCTTGCCCTTGGGTTAAATCTGTTATCCATGCCATAAAAGCATCACCCTCGTCATTGCGGGGTAGGCAAAGCAGCGTTACTTTGTCTGTAAACAAGGTCTCGCCGGTCTGGATGCCTCGCCCCCGAAGCTCGTTCTCAACCTTGCCCAGCCAGGTATAATCGAGTTCCACGAATACCTCCCGGCGCAGTACACGGGTGATCACTTCTCCGGCTTCCAGCGCCAGCACCGCACCATCCGTGTAAGCACGGATAAGTCCTCCAGCCCCCAGCATAATGCCTCCGAAATAACGGGTGACAACAATTGCGACATTTTTAACACCCTGGTTGCGAATTACTTCCAAAATCGGTTTACCGGCCGTTCCACTCGGTTCCCCGTCATCCGACTGTCTCTGAATTTCATCTCTCTCCCCGAGCGTATATGCAGAGCAGTTATGTGTGGCGTTCCAATGTTTCTTCTTGATGTCCTCGATAAATTGCACCGCTTCTTCTTCGTTCTCCACCGGCATTACATGGCCGATGAATCGGGATTTACGGATTACGATTTCCCGGGAGCCGGGAGAACGCACCGTCCGGTATTGTTCCAGCATCATGGTTCCAGTCCTTATTTACGTATGGTTACTTGATATATAGAGAAGCAGTCCGCGGTAATGGCTCACCTATGGACTGCTCCCTTGTATATTGCTCTAGTATGAATGGTCTGCGTGAATATGCTGCAATATTATTCGGTGAGTCTGGCTTCCAGCTCTGCTTTTTCTTTCTCGTAGCCCGGTTTGCCCAGCAGCGCGAACATATTCTTCTTGTATGCTTCTACGCCCGGTTGATCGAACGGGTTAACGCCCAGCAGGTATCCGCTGATACCGCAGGCTTTTTCAAAGAAGTAAACCAGGTAACCGAATGTATATGGCGTTTGATCAGGGATGGTGACAATAAGGTTCGGTACTTGTCCGTCCGTATGTGCCAGCATCGTACCCTGGAAGGCCTTCTTGTTCACGAAGTCCATGGTCTTTCCAGTCAGGAAGTTCAATCCGTCCAGATCATCAGGATCATTCTCGATCGTTACATGATGTTCAACCTGTTCCACCTGGATAACCGTTTCAAAGATGTTGCGGTTGCCTTCCTGGATGAATTGGCCCATGGAGTGCAGGTCTGTCGAGAAATCAACGGAAGAAGGATAGATCCCTTTGAAGTCCTTGCCTTCGCTTTCGCCGTACAGTTGTTTCCACCATTCGGATACAAAATGCAGGGAAGGTTCATAATTCACAAGAATCTCCGTTGTTTTGCCTTTACGGTACAAGGCGTTGCGGACAGCGGCATATTGATAACTCTGGTTCGTAGCTACATCCGGGTTATTGAACTCATCAGCGGCTGCGGCTGCACCCTGCATCATTTCTTCAATGTTGATGCCTGCTACAGCAATCGGCAGGAGACCTACAGGTGTAAGTACGGAATAACGTCCGCCTACATCATCCGGAATGATAAAGGACTCATAACCTTCTTCGGTAGCCAGCTTCTTAAGTGCGCCTTTTTCCTTGTCGGTAGTCGCATAAATCCGTTTCCGGGCTTCTTCCTTGCCGTATTTCTTCTCCAGCGCTGCGCGGAAAATGCGGAAGGCGATAGCCGGCTCAGTAGTTGTACCGGACTTGGAGATTACATTTACGGAGAAGTCTTTGCCTTCTACAAGGTCCAGCAAGTGGGTGATGTAAGTCGAGCTGATGTTGTTGCCGGCAAAATAAACTTCAGGAGTCTTACGTTTGTCTTTGGAAAGGTTATTATAAAAGGAGTGCGAAAGCGCCTCAATCGCAGCGCGAGCGCCCAGATAGGAACCGCCGATACCAATGACAATCAGCACGTCGGAATCACTTTGGATCTTCTTGGCAGCTTCCTGGATACGGGCGAATTCTTCCTTGTCATACGCTGTTGGCAGATCGATCCAGCCAAGGTAGTCGGAGCCGGCACCGCTCTTGTTATGTAGCTGTTCATGGGCCAGCTTCACCGGAGCTGCAAAATAGTCGATTTCTTGCTGGCTGAAGAAAGACAGGGCTTTGCTGTAGTCAAAATTAATCTTCTTAGACATGGGTAATGGTAACCTCCTGTTTATCTCTTTATATTTAACACCGTTTGTTACAACTTTATAATTAGGATACTTTAATTTGCCTGGGCTGGCAAGGTCTTAGGGCACATCCCGGGCTTTTGGCTTATGTTGGGATGAATCCATGGAAGCGTTTGCCCCTGCCTGGCCTCTCCCCATGCTGTGGTGCATGCCGGAGGGCCGTGATAGAATGAGAAAAAGCGTTACTGCCTGCAAGAAGAAACAGCTGGGCCAACCTTACAGAAGTGATCACAACCTAATTAAAGTTATCCTAAAGCAAAGGTGGACATGCAATGACAACAATTGGTTTTATCGGACTCGGAACAATGGGAGCGCCCATGGCTTCCAATCTGCTGCGAGGCGGTTTTCAGGTGACCGTATACAACCGGACGGCCTCCAAATGCGAACCGCTGCAGGAGGAAGGCGCACAGGCCGCCTCTACTCCCCGTGCGGCAGCAGAAGGCAAGGATGTTATTATTACCATGATCAGCAACGACGATTCCATCCGCGAAGTGTATTGCGGCAAAGATGGGATTCTGGATACAGTGCAGACCGGCACTGTTGTAATCGACTGCAGTACCATCTCCCCGGGGCTTGTTCATGAGGTAGCCGCAGCTGTGCAGGAGCGGGGTGGCCATTTCCTGGATGCGCCGGTGACCGGCAGCAAACCGGGCGCGGTCGGAGGAACCCTCGTATTTATGGTGGGCGGCAGTGCAGCAGTAATTGAGAAGTGCCGTGAAATCTTTGATACTCTTGGCAAAAAGCTGCTCCATATGGGCGACAACGGCAGCGGCGCGGTGGCGAAGCTGGCCCACAATGCCATGGTTGGCATTCATAACGTGGCACTGGCGGAAGGCTTTGCCCTTGCTGTGAAATCGGGCGTACCGGCGGACAAGTTCCTCGAACTTGTAGAGTCCGGTTCTGCGGGCAGCAAGCAGGCCGAGCTCAAAGGCCGCAAAATCATCGAAAATGACTTCAGCAACCAGTTCTCGCTGGCTTTGATGCTCAAGGACCTGAAGCTCGCCTCGTCCCTCAGCGACACTACAGGCGTCCCTTCCCCTATGCTGGGCCTGGCCAAAAACATGTTCCAGGCAGGATACACCCAAGGCTACGGTGAAGAAGACCTGTCCGCTGTCGTCAAATGTTATGAGGAATGGATCGGCCGGAAGATCGGCGGTCAAACCTCAGAAGCATAGGTCTCGCTGTGAACTATTAGCTACCGTCCCTGTACTCTCCCAAAGAGCTGCAGGGACATTTTTATATGCTGGATTTTGCCGAAGCCCGGCAGCGGGTTCTGGATCCCCCCTCCTGGGCACTCAGAAACTATCACCTTTATAAGAAGATGGGATTTGTGCAAACAGGACAGAGTGACCCGGACCCGAGCGGACAGGTGTTATATTGGTACAAACGGACGATCGCCGATGTCTAACTTAACCTAGTCTGTTCAACCATTCCCTGACCAGACTGTTAAAGAGCTCCGCCTGCTCCAGCTGGAGATTATGTCCGGCCCGGTCCACTGCAGCAAAGGTGGCATGACGGTAGGTATCCATCAGCCTCCAGGCGTCCTTATAGCCTACCACCGAATCCTGGCGGCCTGTTAGAATCAGGCTTGGTTTATCAAAAGGGGGGATATCATCTACATCAAAAGTGAAAGGATATCCCCCGTTTGCTCTAAGATTCTGCATAAACGCCTCATCCGCAAGGTTAAGCCCGCTCATAATCTCTTCTTGGAAGCGGGTCCACACTTGTCTGTTCTGCACAACACAATTGGCAGTGAATTCCTCCCTCTCTCCGGCAGACAGCTCTTCCAGCAACTTGGGATCACTGAACGCAACCTCATACGAAGGCAGGTCCCTCTTGTCAGAATCGGCAATGATACACGGACAAAGCAGGAAGACGCCTTCAATTAAAGGCCCATATTCCTTCACCAGTCCTCTTGCCAGATATCCGCCGTAAGACTCTCCTGCAACCGCAAAATGTTCCCCGGGAATTAAGGCTTCAACCATTAGACTGACTGCCTTCAGCATATCGTCTGAAGAGGTTATCCAGTCCGCTGCAGGGGATTGGCCCATACCCGGAAGATCCACATAAATTCTTCTGATGCCATCATCCGGAGTAAATACGGGCTCCATGCAAGCCGTCATCATCCGGTGGTCCGGCCCGTTGCCATGTATAATCAGCATCGGCATTCCAGCGCCGGCTTCTTCATAATTAAAGGTTATGTATTCATTGGAGTATAACAAACTATCCCTCCTTCTTAGTCATGGTAACACTCACATTCTTATTAGGAACATATGTTCTTGTGTCTATAATAGCAAAAAAATTCGTGTAACACAAACAAAAAAGCCCTGCGCTATTGCGCAGACAGATTGTCGAGAAACCCAGGTCATTTCTTTGACTCTGGGTTTCTTTTTACGTTCAGGCA
>NZ_BMKR01000011.1 GCF_014644435.1 Paenibacillus albidus
TACGGTAGATCATTACTCATCACCGCTCTTTTTGGTCGTCTGCTTGACCAACTGGTTACCGTATACGGCCACCGCCCCGCACAAAATGCCCTGTAGGATACTCTCAGGGGTAAAGCCCATTGTCAGCGACACCAGGACAACGGCCACTACCGTAACCCCATAAATAATCGTCCAGTCTGGTACCTTCGGTGTCTGTTTAAGGATAACGCCAACAACCCAGCACGCGGCCACAATAACCAATAGCTCCGGTTTGATAAAATTAGCAACTGCATTCCACTCCACACAAACCATTCCCTTCTATTCTTCCAATTTGTCTACCTTTTTTTGAACTTGATTGATTCTCTCTTCAGCCCGCGTGACTCGTTCAGCCAATTGATCAGTACGTTTACCCTGCACCCGGACATCTGCGCGGATATCGTCTACCCCTCGTTTGATGTACTCCACATCTGTCCGCAGCGCCGCTCCAGTCCCGGCCTCCTGAGCGACATCCTTTTTATAGGCAGACGTCCGGGTTACCCATCCCAATGCAATTCCACTGATAGCCGCAAGCATTGCTATTAATGTCGTTATCTCCACTCCCGTTCCCCCTCAACAAAATAGCCCCCGGGGATCCGAGGGCAAAATAAAAACGCCTCTATAGGCGCTACCTGAAATCTCTATTTATCCTCTACCAACAAGGCTACCTCCTCCCGGATGATCCCCGGCACCTGCTCCAGCGTCTTCAATCCCTAATTTAATTTATGGTGTCCCGAAAAATACAACTGTCACTGTAAAAGTTAGCTGGCTTCTATTTTTGAGAAAAATAGTTACTGGATACATCGCAGTCCCATTCTCCATTCCGGCACTGGCGATATACATAGGGGCTGTGGCACTATCGTGAGTGTAATAGTAATTCCCATCAATCTGAGCCAAACTCACCGATACTTTTCCCTGATATAAAACAACCACCGTATGTGCGCTTTTCATCGTGGTTATGGGGACCGGGACATCAACCCCTCCATTTCCGGGAACCGTGACGTTCGCGTCATACCTGCGCAACGGATTAATTCCAGCAGCTTGCATTTGTGCTACCGTGACTTTAATCTCACCGGCTCCGGCACCACCTTTGCGGTATCCCTCACGCGGGTAAACAGCTAAATCTCCATTAGACCATTGCCCAGCACTCAACGCCACATCATCCCCTGTAGAGATAACGGGCACTGTCCCAGCCATATCGCTAAATCCTCTACCGGACAAAATATACTCCGGTCTTAAGTTTGGGGCGGGTACTGTTACCCATGTCTGCCCATTATAGTAGCCTTCAGGTGGTTGTAAAAACACTCTGTCACCAGCCCAAACTGTACTTTGTGTAGATGGCATGTGATGATTTTCAACCGATTTGTTAATTATAGTGCCATTAGCGTTGTACAAAGTACCCGCGCTGAATTTTTTTCCGGTTAAAACATCAGAAGGCGTTGCATTACCGGGAAATAGGTATTGTCCCACGGTTTAATCCTCCTCCAGCTTGCCTGTGATGTATAGAACATTTGCAACGCTGCTGGTGACGTACAGGCGGACGGCCTTTGCTTGCTCCGATGCAGCGAAAAACGGAACTAGAGAGTAATCCGTATTGGCGGCAAGGGTTTGCGCGTCCAGGAGCTTTGTAGATGTCGCTACCGTTCCTTCCGGGTTTGTATACTCTGCCCTCAACGTGACCGTGACAGCGGCAGTTGTCCGTAGGCTAATTGAATAGGTCATTAAGCACCGGGACGCTGGCGTATGCGAAAACAGCAGGGTTTCGGTTGTGGCGGATACCTGGTTGTTTATCATCCTGTTTCGCGTCGCTGAAACAAGGGCCAGCTTCCCGGTGGAGTCTCTGACAGCGATATTTCCAGCCGTGGCGCTCGTGGAGGAAGCTGCTGTTAAATGTGCTACATCAACCAGTGTTATGATCCCGGCGTTTGCGCCGCCGGCGGCGGCATATTTGAAGACATAGCCTCTTTGCAAGATAACCCCGAACGCATAAGAGGGATTATCTCCACGGACTTGCCTCCAGTTTGTACCGTCCCAATAGCAGTTGGTACAATGCCAAAGGCCGTATCCGTTGGCAGTGTCTGACGTTTGCTGCAAGATACCCCCGGAAGCAGCTCCAGCAGCCATGGCGTTCCCTGAAACGATTCTTCCGTTTTGCCCCATCGTGAACCCTTCGGCTGCAAGGTATTGGGAGGAATCCCGGACCGATGCTGTGTTTGCTGCTGATGCTACGGAAGCATGGAACCCGTCTATCTTGTCAGCCGTTTCCACACTGGTTCCTGCATTAAAAACTGGCGTATTTACGCTGGTGATCCCCGTTTCGGAAGTGATTATGGAGATGCCTATTCCTGTTTCAAAAGTAGCGTTATCAAATCCTATAAACTCGCTTATCTCTACTACAGGGTAAGTCCATACCGTTGTAAGAGTACCTAAAAGGATGCAGCAGTACGTTCCATCATAAGCAAATCGCACACTTGAAAATGGGGGGGCTCCAGTGGTTGAAGCAGAGGCATTCACCCAGCCAGGCGTAGGATTTCCACTAAAGTTGTACCCACCCAGCAGAACCTCCCACGCGCCCGTTGCAGGGGTGTAGTTATACCCTCCTACTCTAATCCGCATCATTGTATTAGTCCACGCGAACGGCAGCAAGATTTTTAGTGCCCCAGTTACGGACACCCCCCCTCTGTACGCAACGGCGTTTTCAGCTCTTTTAATAGGGCCATCATATTTCCTTACTGACGCGCCTGGCATGATGACAGTTCCGTCCGTGGCGATACCCAGATATCCACCCGATACGTTCTTGCGGCTGACGTTCTCATTTTCCACCCAATGGGCCCAGTTTCCAATGCCTATCTCGTATCTAGTAAATACACGCTGGCTTAAAGCGTCGGTCACCTTTTGTTGTACATAGGCGTTTACCGTTGGAGTCAGCCTATCAACTTCACACAATCCATAAATAAAACCTGAAGGCTTGCCCGTTGTAGCAGTTATTGCATAGTATCTTCCCGGTGTCACCAAATTGTCCAAACTCGCACCATAAGTAGTGGCAGTGCCGTCATTGTCGGTCAACTTATGCTTTTGAATCTCATATCCCGATTGGGTTTCTGTATCATCCGGTATAACCTGTACAGGCTTCGGGAGCGTTACCAACCCGGCATAAACATCTGATGCGCTGAATGTAGGAGGCGGTAGGTTATTTCCCGTTTGATATCTCACCTCGACAGAAACCCTGTTAGTGGTTGCTACCCTTGCTTCTATCGTAAACCGCCAACGGGAGTTGGTCGCATCAAACGTTACGTCTGAGATAGCGTAACACGCAGGTGTATTTCCAGTTACTTCGGTGTATCTTGCTTTCTGCCACGTTGGTGCTGCCGATGAGGGGGTCAAAACAACGTCGAATAACTTTGTTAGCTTACCCGCTCCGTTAGCGCTCCCCCAGGCCGATGTTACCGTCACTTCGATATAACCTTGCACAGATAGCCCGGTAGAGAAATAAATATCTATCTTTTGTCCAGCAGTGCCCGTAAATGCCTCAGGGTATAGAACTTGCCTTGTCACAGCCCCGTTGAGGACTTCACCAATTGCAACTACCCTGCTCTGTGCATCCAGTGCAGCCACCCCACCCGCAGCACCTTTCTGTGAACTCGGAATAGCTGCATTCCATGTGGTGCGCTCTGCCGCTGTCAGGTGACGGATAGTGTCGTCTGCGTGAGTCTTGGCTGCCTCCAGGGTTGTTGCCGGAGCTGTCCGCCAACTGGATTTACCTGTTATTGACTTGATCATGTAGGCCAACCAGCCCCAGAGCTTGGTAGGTGCTCCAGTCTCTCCGGTTGGGGCTTCAGTATCCGTAATGGTCCGGTTACCAATTACCGTGTCCGTTGCACTCCCTGCTGCTCCTGCTCCTGATGAAAGCCCGGCAAGTTTTGCTTTCTCTGCAGCTGTATAATCCTCCGTTGATAGCTGTTTACCGGCCACCTTATCCACTTTTCCAGAAAGCTGATTCGTTACAGTCGCAGCGAAGTTCGGATCATTGTTCAGTGCATCACCGATCTCCTTAAGTGTGTCCAGGGCATCTGGCGCAGTGCCCACAACAGCCTGAATACGCTGATCTGTCTCATCCTTACTGTATGTGGTTGCTTTATCAGCCTTGGCAAGCAGTTGCGTGTCAGCATATGACTTAGCGGATGCAAGAGAGGTGTCAGCCTTTTGTTGTGCACCTGCAGGCGTTTCTTTGGTCGCTAATTCGGTGGCTAAGACATCGATTGATTCGTGTCCAGAATCAATCCCATCCTCCATATGATTGAGTCGCGCGGAGGTAATCCGTGTTCCTTCCTGGACAAGTTCAAAAAGCGGACGCCCTGTCTGTGGATCAGTCTTTTGCTTGCCGGAAGCGTCTTTAATTGGCTTGGTTAGATCCGGAATTTCATCCTTCCAAGCCTGTTTGTTATATGCCACCAGAACTCGCCTCCAATCTCAAAACAAACTCAAAGGCAATCAAAAACCCCTTATCGTTTTTGATCACGGTAAGGGGTTGAACTGCCAAAGCATTGCCATATTGATCAAGCAATGACGCTTCAAAAAGTTGCTGGCCAACAGCCTGCGTCTCTGTAATATAAATGTACTTCCGGACTGACAGCCCAGAAATAACGGTTTTTTGAATGGGAAAGTCTACCTGCTCTCCATCAATTTTCACTCGTGCTCCAGTAATATAGCCACTTAAACCACGGATCAGGTTATCCAGCAGCAGTGGTTGCACAATATCCGCCAAATGAATCACACTCCTTCAACCGGCATCTCATACCCACAAATCGGGAAGTCAACTCCATGTGAGTACCAAGTACCCTTTATATTAATGATTTGCGTTGGAACTGCTGAACTGAATACTGCCCGGCGAATATGGACCGGGCGCACATATTCAAAATCAGCCTGCAGCCCAGCCATGTTAAACGGTTGAACAAGTGAAAATTCAAAGTGGATCTCTTTTGACAAAAAGTCCTCCGTAACATTCATCAGCTTACCGTGCTGATTCCCCAGTTCCCGCAGTAAAGGTAGCTTAAAGGGCCGATCACCCCAACGCTTCCGGCGTATCGCCTCCCTACGTTCTTCATCACTACCCTCTTGAGTCTTCCGGAAGTACATCCATTCCCAAATCCAAAGAGCCCAGGTGGATCTCCGGAGAATAAACTGATTACTCAGGTCGTCTATCATCTGTAAGCGGTCGTCCATTTCCTTTTCAAAAACTGAAAAATGCTGGTCTGCCATATCAATCTCATACCAGTATGGTGGCAGCATTTCACGATATCTCAGCGGGATCATAACAGGACCACTTCCACTCTCAAAACAGACGACAGCGGAAGAACAATATCCTCCATATCGCCATTGAGGGTCAGGCTCTCGTAATCATCCACACCAGGCAGCAACAGTAGCGCGGCCACATAATTGTAAATAAGTTTTGAGCGGCCACTCGCATAATCCAATACACGCTGCTGAATAGTAGCCGCCAGCACAGTCAAATCCGTACCGCTGGACGTAAGCAAGCGGGTCTCTAGACGTACGTTAAAGACTGGCGCCGGATGAACCAGTAGGTCATGCCCAGCGATCCGCCGATCCTCCCACATCCAGGCTTTGACCGTCTCGGCGAATTCTTCTGTAATAGGCTGTCCGTCCAGGTTCGTTAAGTATAGATCGATGGAATTATCATGCCGCTCTTTCTCACGCGCAATTGCTCCACCAACCCCAGCCATTTCCAACGCCCAAGTTTCGTAATCCTTCCGCCGTCCGCTGCCGATTTCAGTAGCGGCACGCTCAAGCATGCGCAGCCGAAAAGTATCGTCGCTCTCCCCATCTTTACGGGTAAGGCCTGCAGACCAACCGTGACCGTCAAGATACTCGGAATCCGCCCAAATCGGGAAACCCTGGAGAAATCCATACGTCCAAAGCATTTGTTGCTCGGCAAGCTCCAACGCTAGGGGATACCACAGATCATAAAAGTATTCCCCTTCCCCTGTTGGTGGAGGTGGAAGTCCTCGTTCGAGCGCCAAAGCAATGGCCCGGTTCACCCAACGCTGATAAATATCCTCCGGCTCCTCATTAAGGATAGGCATGTATGGAAGCGCCGGCAGATCACTCAATTTAATGGTCATACACTAATCGCCTCCTCCATCTCCGCCTGACCCACCAGGCCGGTTATCAATATACTAAGATGCATTTCCTGTCCTTCCCTTACCATCGATCGCACCTCAGCCCGTACAATTTCTGTATGTGCAGTCAGCGCTTCTTCCATATCTCGTTTAATCTCAATATCCTCCCAGGTAGACCATTCGGAGCGTTCAACACCAACTTCTTCACCGTATAAAACATACCGAAAGCGCTCCGTATTCAAGAGTTTGAGTGCCGTCTGTATCAGGTATTCCTCATAGGTACTGGTCTTCTTCGGATAGCCATCCTCAGTGAGGACCGCGCTCCGGTTGCGGTAATCGATCACATAGGTCCATTTCGTAGCCGATAGAACCGATTCCGTAAGCTCGACTTCTCCAATATCGGAAATGTCCAGGTCAGGAAACAAACTATCATCCGCCATCACCGCTCACATCCTTTCCAAGCACGTAATATCGCTGGCCAGTCATACGGGATACAATGAGCCGGTCCCCAGCCATCAGGGGGCTGGGGATAGTAAGAATGCCGGTTAATGTAGCTGACTCCGGTTGCGATACTTCAAACTTTGCATCGATGCGTCTCTCCTGCAGATACTCAGCAAAAACAAGCTTATCCGCCGGATACGGCTCCGGGTCCTCATCGACCTGAATTTTCGGGTTTGCTGGCCAACTAAGCAGAGTCGCCCGCTCCGTATCTCGAGCATCGATGTGACCCGCTGTTTTATCCCGAAACATTTTAAGAGCATCATTCAGCACGGTTATTCTCTCCTCTCCAGCTCCAGCTTGACGGTATATAACCCATTTTTAAAGCTGGATTCCGCACTCTCTACTATCCATTTCGAGGTATGGTCCGTCTTGATCAGCACCATCCATCCAGCCCGCAGCCCCGACAGTGTGTGGTCTTCATGCTTGACCGTGATCTTCTTCATTTGTTTGGCCTGTGAGAGTGCCTTCAAGCGCTGTTCAGCTATAAAGGTCGGATCTTCATCTTCTTCGACTTCTATGATCTCTTCCATCCGCCCCATGGCCTTTACAGCCCCCGCTGCCGTCTTGGTCACGGAAGAAGCGATCTTGTCGTCCTTATATTTTTGAGCCGTCACTACCGTGTATGTCTCATCAATGGTGTACCCCGCAGTGCTCGCCTCCAATTGATCCGGAATAAATATGGGCACAAGAGTATTGGTGCCTTCCCGGACAACTTGTAGGTAAAAACTCTGATCTGTCCGGAATACATCGACATGATACCGGTAGCCGCTGCGCTCATATGCCTTTTGCAGCACATCCAAAATAACTTCTGAATGGAACATCGTTCCGTAACGTTCATCGATGTTAAACCCCAGTTTAGGGCAGCGAAAATCAATACCGGTGGTCTTGATGTAGCGCTGCAGTTCTGCACCGGCCACACCTTTGAGATACGGACGAACACCTTTGTTCTTCGCCAAATACCAGCTGATCTCCCGAGCTTCAACCTCCCATTCATCGGTGAACTCATTTTGTTCAAATTTAATAATGGGGCCGTGGAAGAACTGATTTTTGTGGTGAAGCACTCCCACTCCTTTCAGTCGCTGCGAAAAGCACATCAGCATACCGGCTACCTTCAGATCAGTAGCGTTGCGGAGTCTCACCGTAGCGCTTCGAGCGATCTCATCCCGGGCCGAAGACCAGGACAATTCCACAGTTTCATCCGTTAGCAGCTGCCGATTACTCTCCTTTCCGTAAATGACCGCAAAATTGTCCATCTAATCCCACCCTTTACTTCACCTTGGAGGTTTTATCCAAGATACGTTCCTTCTGAGCTAAATAATCGAAGTTACCTTTGGCGTTAGCAGCTGCATCCTTCTCCTCACTTTTTTTCTGCTTTTCATCTGCTTTTTTCGATTTCTCGCTTTTCTTTTTATCATTCTTTTTATCCGTTTTGCCAGTTGTATTCGGCCGGCTTTTGGATGATTTCGTAATGATCACACCCGGTTTGAGCAGCTGCTTGGTATTAGAGTAAGAAACGATCTTCACCGGATCAAACTCCACAAACTGAAACTGAATATGCAGGTTCGCCTGGCCTTCTTTGTAGGTCGCCTCCATACTTTCGAACCACATAGTCTGACTAAATAGCGATTCAAAGTTAATAACCACCGGCTTCGCCTTCCATTGCTCCATGAGCTTCCAAGCTTGCTCAGGTGATTGATACTTCACCGTTTCCTTTCCCGTTTCCCATAGCTCCTCCCAGGCGCGAGGGAAGATGGCAGAAAAAGAGACCCGCATCAATTTCGATGTGAGTCTCTTTGTCGTCTTCTCTTGGCCTGTAATCACTGTAAAAGAGTCAATTTCGTTGCTGCTGGTGATTTGAATCTCAGCTGGTGTAATGGGGAAAGTAAAACGGTTCTTGTCGCGGATCATCGTCAGTATAAGATCACCCCCCGTTCTCCAATGCTTTATACAACTCTTCACCGAAGATCTTTCGGAACAGTGCCCGCCCCTGTGGGCTGGCCAGCATCTTGGCAAATTCCGCAAAGTTTGTTATTCCCTTAGCCATCTCACCAAAATTGATGTTAATGTTCTCTATGATGATGTCCCGCATGGCAGCTGGTGCTTGAGCTAGTGACTTGGCCACCGGATTGCCGGCAGAGGATTTCATCCCTACCGCACCACCATCTGCATATGGTCGAGCACCTAGCAGTTTTCCGGTTTGCTCCCACAGATCCAGTCCCCGGCCCCGTTTGCCTGCAGATAAAGGAATAATCATTTCGGGACCAGCTTCACCTACCAATCCCAAATGAGGATCAGTGATCAGTCCACCAAAGGCATATTTCTTCTTCTTCCGCTTCTTGCGGCGGCCAAAGAAACCTGCTATACCGTCATAGAGCTTGGTTGCCAGTTTCTCCCCGCCGATTGTTCCCAGCAGGCCACCGATGGCACCACCGATTGCTGTACCCACTCCGGGAAGGAATAACGTGCCCAGTGCTGCACCAGTGGCAGCACCACCCAACATGCCGCCAGCGACCCCACCGAGTACTTTGGCTGTTTGACGGCCACGTTTCCCTTTTCCTGCAAAAGCGATATCCCAGATATCCATGGCATAACCGATGGGGCGTACCACTCTGCTCAACATCTTACTGGCTTTAGTAAATTTACGCAGCTTGGTAGCCTGTCTGCGTAGTTTGTGACCCATTGCCCGAGCTTTGTATGCATCCGTCAGTGTGCTTGCCTTACTCATGGACTTATTGTAGCGTTTTATTCCACGCCGCTTTGTCTGCTCCAGGGACCCATGTATCCCTTCTGCATAACCAGCCCCGTACCCAATATTGTCGTTGTTGTCATCAATAAAGGCTCTAGCCTGCTTACCTGTAGCCCGTAGTTGTTGTGCTCCAACAATGCCGCCATTGGCATAGGCACGTACTCCAAGCATTTGCCCTGCACGTTCCCACAATTCAACGCCACGTTTACGGCGCCCCGCGGAGAGCGGAATAATCGCTTCTGGGCCAGCTTCACCCACCAAACCAAGGTGAGGCCGGTTAACGATGTCACCGTTAGCATGAGGCGTCACGCTGGTTGATTGGGGAGAACTATTCCCACCTCCGTTCCCACTGCCCCCACTGCTGGAAGTAGAAGAACCAGCGGACGATGAAGCCGAAGCAATTCCCTTTACAATATTGGCTATTTCACTTGCAGCAGCGATTAGACCTGGGAAACGACTTCGCAAACCCTTAGTAAGAAGGTCCATCAAATTACTTCCCCAGCTCTCACCTTTGCTGCTCACCGTTTGTATGGACATTAGATGCTGCTTGGTCTCATTGGCTGCAATTCCTACCGAGGCACCAATCCCTTGCATACTTGTACCTGCGGCATTGGCTCCTTGGATGATACCCGCTGTACTGTTCTTAGTGGTTACACCAAGGGCTGCTGCTTGTCCTGATGTCTTTTGGGCGGCAACACCCACAGCCTGCACGTTTTGCTGAGCCTTGGATGATTCGGTGCTTTTCCAAACCCCTGTAAACTGATTTTTCAGCTTATCTACTGTCTGTTTTACACCACTCTCACTGACAGCACTTGTAAGGGCTGATTTTAGACCATCTTTAGCCACGTTGGCCCGGAAAACATTAAAGGTCTCCTGCAGTGCCTTTTCCCGCTCAGGGGTCAAATTCCCAAAGGTAACCTTGGCTTCAGGCGGAGGTGTGACCACTGGCTTTTGCTCTTCCTTTTGCTTGGTGATGCCGAGCCATCCACCTATAGACATTGCCGCATCTTTAATACCGCCAGCTGCCGACACTACTCCATCTACAACTGACTTGGTGATGCCGCTGGAATCTGCCAATGACCCTAACTTTTCACCAAACCAGCCACCAGCAGCTGCACCAGCAGCCGTACCAAGAGGTCCAAGAAATGAGCCGGCAATTCCACCAATCGTTCCTCCAGCTATACTTCCCGCCATTGATCCACCTGTGGATGAAGCCACTTCCCTCAAATCACCTTCTTTAGAGGCTTGGTAAAGGTCATACCCGGTAAAACCAAGTCCAGCTACTGTCCCTAAAACCCCGGCTGCTTTGAGAGCCTTCTTTCCTCCCTTAATTAGGCTTCTGATCCCGCCCCTGGCTGGTGGCGGGTCCGGAATTACATCTGGTACAGGAGGTGGAAGTCTCCTGCCATTGCGATAGGTTACTCGACCTGTGCGCCTCTGCCCTGCATCCGGAGTATCAATGTCAGGTGGGTTCGGTGATCTTGTGCCACGGCGCGCTGTAATTGATCCGTTTGGATTACGGCCGCCACGTGGTGCATTTCTGTTATTTCCTCCAGCACCTCTTCCGCCTGATCTACCACGACGCCCGTTGCGTCCCCGTCCGCCCCGTCGGTTTCTCCCCCCGCCATCCTGTCCTCCAAGCCCTCCAGCTTCGTTGAGATAGACAACGCTTGCGTTTATAGTCATGGAGGCAACCGAACTAGTACCCCCGGCTCCCCTGCCACCACTACCAAACCGACCACGACGGGCAGTCAGGCGTCGCCTTGTTGGCTCTCCAACCTCTTCAATAGGATCCGGGGGTGACCCTGAATTCCCCCTGGTAAACCAGCCACGCACTTTATTTACCCCTGCAGCAGTGTCGTCGATGAGGCCCTTGCCAAACTTAATGCTTTTGATTGCTAAAATGCTCCCTCCAATAAGGAGCAAACCTTTATTAATTGCATTGAAATTATCGTTATAGAAGCTCGTAATCTTGCTCACTACGCCTACTATTTTAGTGCCAAGTTCTTGGATACTGTCTTTATTCTCAGTTATGAGAGTGTTAAATTCTTTCAATGCAGGCAAAGCAGCAGCTGTAATGCTCATTCCTAAATCCTGCATTTGCTGATCGACTTTTGCACGAGTCTGAATCATTTCCTGCATCGGGTTGGCAGACTGCTGGGCTTTGACCATTCTGTCCGTTGTCCCAACAATTTCTGTTGGAGCAAGTTGGAAGGGTACAGGGAATGTTTTCAAAATTGCGGTACCGCTATCCTCCGCAGCGCCCGACCCCATAGTCACAAGAGACTCTTTAAGCTGGCTTTGTGTTTGACTCCTGAGGTCAGCTACCAGTGCCATGATGGCCCCTTGAGCACGCTGCTTATCGCCAGAATTTATGTCTGAAGTAAAAGCCGTAGCTTGCTTTTGTGCTTCGTCTTTCCCTGCTCCTCGGGAGATAAAGTAATTTGCCATATCTCCGGTGTTAAGTGCCTTAACCCCAAACGTTTCCTTGAAAAAGTCCGCAGGCTTGTCAAAGTTAAATGCGCCCTCTTTCACACTCTGTGTGAGAAAGTTCGCCATTTGCCCGGAATTAGCACCAGAGTTTTTGAAATACCCGGAATATTCCCAAAAAGTATCGAAGAGGTCTTGTTGGCGATCACCAACCTCTTTGTATGCGTACATCATGCTGTCTGCAACGGAAGCATAACTTTCCTTGAAAGTATTTGAAGACTGTTCCAATGCACGGCTAATTTCTTCTACACCCGAATCTGGACGGATGTAGTTAATTTTAGCAGATTGACTTACAAGATCACTGGTCATCGATTTGTCTCTAACAAGGGCTGCTGCGTCCGCCGTATTGCCAACCCACTGCGTCCGATCAGTTATAATTCCCTGAGCATAAAGATTATCCACTGTGGCCAAAGCCTTGCTTCTTTCATTTGCAGGAAGAAATGCTGCACTACGTGCGGCCGCAGAATTATAATCCATCACACTTCCAAACATAGCGTCTTTTATGTTGCTCCCAAGAATCATGGCCCCAGCAGTCGCAGCTATGGTCGTCATTTTGGATGCTATACCATCCAAAACAGGGCTTACATCATCTTGTGCTCTCAGATGCACTTTCGAGTCGCTCATGCCCCGGATTTCCGAATCGACACGATCGACAGACCTGCGGAGATCATCCGCTCCGCCACGGGCACGCCGGAACAAATCATCTACATTGACACGGCCTAACCTACGTGTCTCATCTGCAGCACCACCTATACGTCTGCCCAAATCATCCACAGCACTCCGAGATCGTCTAAGATCAGAAATGAGATTGTCTCCCATTTGTCCTGCAGCTCTTCGAAAGTCAAGTAGATCGTTGGTCGCCCCACGGAGTGCCGTCCGCATATTCCGGACGGCACCGGAAATAAGGTCCCGTGCTTCAAATGGGACCGTTACCTTTGTTGTAGCCGCTATAATCATTCACCCCCATTCCGCCTATTTCTTGTTGGCCAGGCGTTTGGTTTCTTCTTCAGCGACCATCCCAGCCGCAAGACAAAAGTAATACTGCCGCTGCTTGTCCACCTCATAAGGAAGGATCTCAGCCGGCAGCCGTTTCTGGTTTATCCAAAAGGACGCTACCCAGCTTGCTTCTCCGTCTTGCTTGATGAGTTTTTTGCTTGTTTCAGCAGCTCATCTTTCGTCTCCTGAAACTTGTTCACAGCCTTGCTGAGCTCCGTATAATCAGCAGGGTTATCAAACAAGCGCGGCGGAAGCTCAAATTTGCTGATGCATTTGAAGGCTTTCAGCAGCTCGGCATTGTTCCAATCAAATTCATGCTCCGTAGCCTTGACGATCATGACGTCGATCTCGTTATAGGATTCCTTAGGATCGCCATTGTCGTCATAGGCTAGTTCGTAGGAACGGCGCACTTCAATAGGGTCAGGCGGCGGACAGACCAGTCTTCGCCGTCCACTGGAATAGTGATTGTATCGTCTTTACGTCCTTCTTTACCTTTGGCCAAGTACTTTTGTAATTTGTCGCTCATGATTTAACCCTCCGTATATTTTTTAGTTTTTTATTAGATGAAGAAAAGGACGGTTGCCCGTCCTTTAAACCATGTAATCCGGGAATTTCTCGATGAAGTCAAAGTCATTTGCGGTCCCGGAAAGTGTAATGTCAATGCCGTTGTTTTCGTCGATTTTAGCCACCAGAATATCCATCTCATCGTGGATATGGATGCCAGAGATCATAACCCGCTCAACGTTCCCAGTCTGCCGGTCCTCGAGGGAACCCGTGATCCGGTCAAGGAACATCGTTTTCCCGGCTTTGAAATCATCCAGCAGCCGATAACGAAGACGGGATTCCAGCTTGGACATGACCAACTTCACAGTAATTTCATAACCCACGATTTGTTTTGTCTTAGACATTTTCCGTGCCCGGATAATATCCAGCGTTTCCGGCTTCAACAACACTTCGATTTCCTTCACCGTCTGCAGTGGATCGCCATTATCGTCCTGGACAGAAAGGTTGCGGCCAATCAGTTCGCGTTCCATTTACTACGCCACCTCCCAATCAATATTAAAGATTTCAATCGCATCAAGCGGTTTGGCCGACAAGGAGAAGTAAGCAAAATCCATTTCACTTTTCTTTGTGGGATGCTCAGAAAAGGTGAATTCTGAGCCAATCGCCTTTTGTTCAGCGCGGATTTTAAGGTATCCCACCACGGCCGCGATAAACAAGCCGCGGCCTTCTGGATCATTATCCAGCTTAGCCTTGTTCTTCTTGCCAGCAGCGTAAATGTCGTTGAGGACCTGATCAATCGTCATAGACACTCGGATTTTTCCGAAATCCTCTCGTTCACCGGCTCCCAGCGTGGTCAACGTATTAATAGCAGACTCGATAATATAGTCGTAGCCGTCGCGTGTGGCCATAAGTGTGCCTTCGGAAAGACCTTTCAGAACCTCACTATGGCTCCAGTCCACCTGTGCCTCAGTCATCGGCACCTTTACACCAGTAAAGGACTTAATCGCCGGTGTGCCAGCTGCCAACCCCGCCACCCAAGCCGCCCATTGCAGGGACGTATAGATTTTGCCGTTGGTGTGCTCACCGGCTAAGGAGCAATTTATGATAAAGCGGGCATTTGCTGCACGGCTGCGTGCATTATGAGCCTCAATATCGCTATCCGATGCTGTAGCACCAGCAATAACCAGTTGTGCCAGCTTACGTGCCTTATTTCTGCGGTCCAGCAGCCATTGCTTGGCAGCGGCCTGCACCGCAGCGTCAGGGGATGGCAGATACACTACATCAAACACCAGACCGTCAATCCGGTTAAAGATGCCGCTCCAGTTCGCGGCTGTAATCGCTGCGGTACCGGTGGTTCCACCAGCCAACTTCGTGTAAGCCACATCGGCCAACGCAGTAGCTCCGGTGTCCTTGAAGCGAACCATGTTGGACTTTTTGAGTGTTTCGACTGAAACGGCCTTATCGGCCACCAAGAACGTTTCCGTATCAAAAATGCCCTTACTATCCCGGATAACGATCTCCTTTTTGCTGGAGTCCACCAGAGCAGCACGTACCATGTACTCGAAATCATTGCCCCGTGTCCCAGGGTAACGGGCTTCGATGGTGTAGCTGTCCTCCACGGCGGCCGCGGCCGCCTTTTCACTCCCGTTTGTTACCCGGTATCCGATTACGGTTGCTCCGCTCTCAGCTGCCAGTTCCAGCTCATCTACCAGCAGCCCGGATTCCTTGAAGCGTTCTGACTGATCCGTCATATCCACAGCTTTGTTCGGCAGGCCCCATTCGGCCTGATATGGCACCAGCACGCGTCCGGATACCGACAAGACACGCGACTTCGCAACCGCATGCAACTCCACATACGCCCCGGGTCTACTCCGTTGTATCGACATTCACTGTTTCCTCCTTTGTTGTCAGGCCCAAATAGGCGTCTACTTTTTGAATAACTTCCTGCTGTGAGAGCAGGGCATCATCCGCACAATCAAAAAGAGCGCCAGCAATCTCAAAGCGTTCCCGCTTCAAAACCACTGCGCTCTCAATCCATTCTTGCTTGCTTCGCTTGTTCAGGTCATTTGGAATAACATCTGCATGCTGTCGGATCTGTTTTTTTATGTTCATGCTTTAAGTTCTCCTTCCTCTTATGATCAAAAGAAAAACCGCCTTTCCTTAGGCGGTTAATGTCGCACAATCGTATTCCGTAAGCTTAGACTGCTGTCTTAAAAGATTAACTCACAATCTTTATGCTCCCATACATCAAATAAGTTTCCATCTAGGTCCTCAAAAACAAAAAACTTGCCGTAAATGCCTTCATTGCTAATTGGTCTAGTTGTAACTCCCTCAGATGTTAGTCTCATGTGTAATGATTCAATATCATCTGTAAAAAATGTTACAACCCACCTTGACCGTCCGTTTACTTCAAAAACTGCTCTTGTGTCATTATCAGACTCAATTAAATCAATTATTGGGCGGTTATCCCTGAATAAACTTATATAATTCCCTCTATCGTTTCTGATGTTAAAACCAAAGTGACTGACGAACCATTCTCCAGATTTTTTTGCATTTTTAACTGGAATTACATTATATGCAATTCCCAAAATACTCCCATTTACCATACTACTCAGCCCCTGTCATAAATTTATTTCCAATTTATTTCAAGGTGGCTATTGCATTATCCTGCCCGTCAGCTTAAAAACAGAATCAAAAATTATGTTCAACTTGGTTCAATAAAAAAGTCATTGATCTTCTGGATCGGCTGCCCGTCATCTTTGATCATTGATTTCGGAACATGCAGTAGGTATGAATGCCGAAAGGTGACTTCCATCCGGTCATTCAACGGTCGCGTGCGCGGGGTTTCAATTACCATCATGATGCCAAAGCGCTGAGAGGCGACACAAAACCGCTGCTGACGAAGGTACAGGAAGAATGGGGATAAGTCATAGGGGATCGGCTCGCCGGCTTCCTCCGTCCCGCTACGGTCGATGTCATAATGAAAGACAAGACCCACATCTTCAATGATCCGGTCTGCCCGCGGTGTATGTGCCTTATCCGAGACAAGGTCCGTCTCAATAAACACGCTCGGACGATCAAACTGACCTGCCAGCCAGCGAGAGCGATTCCGGAGAATCGGAAGATCCGGGTAGACCTGCTGCACGAGTTCTGCCCAGGCTTTCAATCCAACATCCATCATGACAGCATCCTCCCCAGTTCCTTCTCCAGCCGCTTAATGATCAATGCGTTCATGCCGCCTTCCAGTTCCTCTAGGGCGATGTCAAAGTAATGACGGCCGATGAAGGAACGGGGCCGCGCCATAAATCCAGTCCTTGCAGCAGGGTCGTACACAAACTGGCCGTTCGCTCTCCAAAATCCCGGCACAAAATGAGCTTTGTGGATGGTGTAACCGTCATTAAGATGTCGTGCATAGGGGAGGTTTGAACCCACTTCAATAGAAATAGCATTGCGGTCCACATCCCACTCCCATACATTTGCGTCTTCACCGCGGGTGAAGGAGTTCCACATGGTGCCAGTGTCGATGAGGTCCTGCTTGTCGATTTCATCGATGATGAGGTTCAGCAGCGTTTCGCCAACGGCTTCCGCGATGTTTTGAAGGATTTGATTTATCCCCTCATCGCTCAGCTTCTTGAATTTCTTCGCTAAGCCGTCAAAGTCATGAATGATCACTACCCTTCACCTCGCAAGTCACCAATAATTCACGCCAGTAACGGCGCGGGATGGAGTCAATCACCAGATACCTACGTCCGAAAATTAACACTTCGTCACTAATCCGGACGTCCGCTGTTTTTGGAACACCAATTGTCTTTTTGACAATGTATATGACAGGTGTGGCGTCTGCCTTGGCATCAGTCTGCGTCTTAACAACAAAACATTTCAGGTCCGCGACCTTCCCGGATTTCCGATCACTAAACAAGTTATCCGGATCCTGCTGACGGCCAACCCGGTAAACCGCCAGCGGGGTATTCATACGGTGGTTCATAACAAATAGGCCGTTATGTTCCCATCATCCGGCCCGGACTGCTGCTTTTTGACCCACAGGAAGAGAATCGAATCCACATCGGCATTGCCCGTGGTCTTCCCCTCGACAGCCTGTCGGGTGTATGTCCAAGCTCCATCACTTTCCGCTGAATAGCCTCGGGCCACCGAAGCCAGGTATTCCTCACTGTCCTGCAGGGCGAGGGACTCAGCCAGCTTGACCCAAGCCAGCATGAGTTGCTTGTCCGCCACCACCGGGAAGGGAACGGGCAGATACAGCTCAATCCGGGTCTGCGCATCATCAATATATTGATCCAGTTGCTCTGCTGTCGCCTCCTGTACGGCACTGACACGGCTGCGGGACTTAAGGAGTGTCGTTGTCAGCATCCGGCACACCGCCGCCTTCCAGCGCCTTCAGGGCGGCGATCAGCTCCGGCTTTTTCATGTCTGCGAAACCTTCAATGCCGACTCTCTTCGCTTTGTCCTTCAGTTGGACAACAGTCAGATCCTCCAATGGGATGACTTTTTCCTCGTTGATCTCGAAATCAGGGTGCTCCCGCAAATGCTTCAGCGCCGCCTCATTGTCCACCAGTACCGGCTTGGCAGGTTCAAACCGAATGCTATGCAGCCGAAGGGAGGCGTTCTTGCCTCGGTAGGTTACATATGGCATTAAAACTCCACCCCTTTCACATAGGCCAGAGCCTGCGGCTCTTCAAAAATGGAGTCAAAGTCGGAGTGGATGGCGTAGAAACGCTTATCCGTCCAAATAGCTTCCTTGCCCTCTGTCGTTTTGCGAATCTGCATGTCGTAAGTGTGGACCATAGCAAAGTTCGGTTGATAAGTGAAAAGAATATCTCCCTCCGGCATGCTCCATACATCTTCCACATCGTAGGCATTGACCTTCTTGACGCCGCCGGTGATTTGCAACTGAATGGACGCGCTTGTGTCCTTCTCAGCCAGTTTCTGCAGCCGTTTGCTAAAAGTGTTCGGATGCATGAAATATTTGAATATGCCCCCGGCCCGGTACCGGGTTGGAATTGCACGTTCCACTTCGAATAGAACGCCAGTTTTTTCAGCGGCCGACAGTGTTGTCCAGTCCAGATAATGCCCCGTGGTACGGGCCTTCTTCAGCCACCCGTCATTGATACTCAAAAACTCATAATCCGGGTCAGTATTAGGGGTTGCGGTATCACCATTGAAGCCAATATCCTGCATGTTTTCCCCGTAATTCTTAGCCATCGCACGCATAATAATATCTTCAGCGTTTTGGCCACGGACCCGCTGCGTTTGACGAATGAATTCTTCCGTAATGTCGAACGGAACGATTACAGGCACTACCGAATATGGAATCTGTGGGAAGGTCAGCCCTGGTGTATTGGTTGCCATGATGTTCTCTTTTTTACTACGCATATTCCGGCCGCGAACACCGACTTTATCGATGGTCCCTTTGGAGCTCTTCCGGTTTTCATGACGAATTCCTTTCAGGAAGCTATTCGCCTCATACGCCATATCCGTGAAGGCTTCGACTTCCTCATAGTTCAGAGCATTCTGGTCCATCGGTGTAACGATGGTGGATTTCTGGATGCTGGTTCTGGCGATATTCCCGTTTGTTCTCATGGTCTGCATTCCCCCTTCAATTTACAGAAAGCGTCCGAAACTAACGGCGCCTTCTGATTTACTGATTTCTTCTTGTTCGTCTCCCTGAGCCGATGCACCACGGCTATTCTTTACCAACTGCACGTCAGCTGCCAGCGTCTGCATCTGCTGACTCAGCGGTGCAAGAGCCTTGGCAATGGCGTCGGTAATTGCAGTCTCTTCTGCGGTAGCAGCTGGAGCAGCATCACCTGCAGATTGCTCACCTTCGACACCTTCTTCTTTCTTCAGCTCCGCAATCTCTGCCGTCAGGCCTTCCACCTGCTTAGCGATCGGAGCCAACGCGGCCGTTACAGCCTTGGCAATATCTTCAGCTTTCAAATCGTCTTCCTCCTTGGGCTCTTCCTCTTGGGGAGCCGTTTTATTCTTCAGTTCGGTCAAAGCTGCAATAGCATCGTCGACGTGTTTCAGGTTGCCAGCGGAAATCTTCTTGCCGGCTTTGGCAATCTGCTCCGGTGGCGTGCCAATGGCTTTCACAATGTCCTCTTTGGTCAGTACATCTTCAGCAATGTCCACAAAATCTTGAAGGGCTTCCCGGATGGTCTCCGGATCAGTCTCCATTCCACTTTGCCAGCTGTCCCAATTAAAAAGAACCGAGTTCAGGGCATCCTGTGCCGCCCAAAATTCTCGATTCTTCCGGTTCTTATTGTATTTGTCAGCAACTGCGCCTTTTTCAATCAGGCCACCCAGTGCTTTGGCTATCCGGCTCAAGATTCCCTTGGATACCTCCTCTTCCTCCTCAATCTCTTCCCGCTTACCGACGCCCCACATGGAAAAGCCGGTAATCTCGCCCTTCTGGATATCTTCCCAGGTGTCGTCGTCCGTCACCTTCACACCAGCAACCCAGGAACCTTTGATGATCACCTGTTCCCCGATTTCCATGTCACAAGGAGCAATGTAAGATTCAACAACATACCCCTTGTCAGCGTCCAGATCATGCTGTTTGTCGATATTGTAGGTATGCTGTTTTTCCATAAATAGATGGGCTGCCTTTTCAATCTCTTCAGCATCCATTTGATCATCGTGAGCGTCTGCTACATCAGGTTGGTATACGACACCGATTACAACCCGCTTGGCCTCGTCAACCTTGGCGATTTGAACCTGCTTCTGGATGGCACCGGCTTGGTCGGCTTTCTGAGCCTTGATGATGGCAAACGGTACGCCGTTGGCGCCCTTGTCTACCAAAGAGATGTGCGTGATCTTAGCGTCTTTCAGTTTAAAAGTCATGTTATGTTCTCACCTCCTCTCAAAAAAAGAAGCCGCTATTTTGCGACTTCAAGTTTTAATGATTACTTGACATATAAATATCAAATGCTATAAGTTCTTCTTTTTTGATTTCCGCTTCATCCTCGCCCCAATACTCTGTTCCTGAATGACCGTTTTCTCTCAAATCCCTAACTATTGAGGTGTATCGATACTTCTCTTTATCAGGGATACCACCATGAGCTCCGAAATACTTTTGCACAAGGTTATAAGGAATCGTTGCCTCTTCATTAAATTCACGAAACTTATTTATTGTTCGGAGGCTAATACCCCATCTAATCGAGGCCTCCATTTTTGATATCCTTTTCATCTCATCAATCTCAAAGGGGCCATCAATATGACTAACTTCTCTACGTCTTAAATAGCCTACCCTATTGTCATTAGTTACTACTAAAATTGAATGGCCTAAACCGATGAGCCAATCTTTTATATAAAAAGCATCTTTCTCTAGAGCATATATACCCGTTCTTTTGGAATAGATATTGCATGGGAAAATGCGACCTCCTGGATAGTCCAGCCACAATCCATGTTTGTTTCTTATTCGTATTTGAAAAGCATACAAATTATTAAACTCAAATTGATTAATTTTCATGATGACCTCCTGAATATATTGAAATAAACAAAGCATATTCCAATATTTCTCGGGAGTCTATTAAATTTATAACGTTATAGTAAAACAGATTGCATCGTGCACCGGCACTGGATAATCTCCTCCGGTCGTCCTGAAGGATCCCCGGGGAACATAAGCTTGCTCTTACCGACCTCAAAGGGCTTGTCCAGCGGTTGCACCTGTCCATTTGCCTTCTTATGTGTCTTCCGGGTCCGGTCGCCCTTGGAAGAACGCCATTTCTTACCGGTGACAACATCCGACTGCTTCCAGCCTTCCAGCTTCCCACCATTGGCAGCTGCTGTGCTCATGGTCCGGGAAACGGTAATGGCCCGTTCCATGTTGAACGGGCCAGCATCACCTTTAGCTGCCGCAGCGCTGATCTCACGTACCAGCAGTGCCCTTTCGGAAGGTGTCTTGCCCTCCTTGATGGCCTTCTGGAATGCCCTGGTCATAACGTCCGCACTGGTTCCGTTCATGTCTGGAACCAGCTTTTGCAGATTCTTTGCAAATCGTGAAGCGGCCTTGTTTTTGACGGACCATGTTTTGTCAGGATCAAGCTCTATCAGTTCCGTTTCGCCGGCCAGATGATAAAGCGGTTGAAAAGCATCATACACCGCCTGCTCGAATTGGATCGTGAACAGCTCTCCGGTCTGTACCGATACCAGCACCTTACCCAGTTCTCCAATATCAATCAGCAAATCCTCGCTGAGTTCAAGAATGGCATCGTGCAGTTCCTTCCCTTGCAGCTCAAGGATCTCGACAATCCGCATCTCCCCCTGCTTGTAAAGCTCCTCCAGGACCGCACGCTCAGCATGGGTCAGTTCCAGGCTGTCCAGGAACTCGGTGTCGTCCGCTTTTGCGATTAGCTCCCAGCAATCCTTACACATGGCCGGTTACCTCATCATGACTCTGCCGCAGCAGGCGCTTGGCAATGGTGGCCACACGTTCCTGCAGGTCGTTCACATCGGAGTCAGGCTCAGGCACGGTTATAGCCGACTGGCTGTTCACAAGCTGTGCGATCGGTGTATCCAGGTATTCGGTGCTGTACTTGGACTCATCAATGGTAGTATCCAGCACTTCTTCTGCAATAGGAATCAGATCCCGGACCAGCATAATACCGTTGTCAGCAATAAAGTCCAGCAGCGCCTTGCGGTTCTCTGGATCGATAATGCGCGGCCCCCGCAGGGTCACTTTCACACGAAAGATGCCCATAGCTGGAAACAGACGTTTGTTAAAGATTTCGTCCATAATCCACTTGCGGTACGGCTCAAATACTTGTTCTTCAGCAAACTGCAGCGCCGCCTGAGCCGTCGCTCGGTTGTAGTCGGAACTCTGACCAACCAAAATGGGTGGAAGCCGGAACGGAGACAGGATGTCTGCCTTCTTCTCTTTGCCGTATTCCAGGAACAGTGCATCTTGCTGAAGCAGATCGTTTAACTTATCCAGCTTAATGGCCACCTTCTCGACCTTTTCATCCAGCGGCCCACCGGTCTCCTCCCCGATCGCTTCCAGGTACAAGATGCCTCCCTGGGATTGCGATCCCTTGACGTTTCGCAGCAGCTCCATCGATTGCTTGGTCAGCCGGCCATTGGTCACGGTCAGCAGCATGGAAAGCATGCGGCCATTGGAGAAATAAGAAACGTTTAGCTCCTCCGCCTCCCGGCTGCCGACCACTCCCGGCGCATTCCCGAACCAACGGGGCTCCCCATATGGTCCGTCACTTCCTAGCTTCAAGGGGATGATCTGATTGCCCTCACCCTCGGTTCCAAATGGTCGGAACCATACCACAGACTGCCCGCGCTTCATAGCGTACTTTCGCGCGTAAATGTCCTGTGAGAACTCCTCGACCTTCTTCGATGACCGAATCAGCCGCTTCCGCTTGATCGTCACCTTATCAGTTTCTCGTGTGCAGCGTACATATTTGGGATTCATCCGGTAGAGTGTCGGGAATTCGCTGCCGGCAGGCCAGGCAACCTCCACATTTGCATTCCCGCTACTCTCAATATCCTCAATTAGAGAACTGATGATTTCATCCGGCGTATCCTCCAGGTTGCAGGTCTCCAGAAACTTGTCGGCCCTGTTCCATTCCTCCTGCGCCGTCTGATCGCTCTCCCCCGGAATGTACTCCAAAGCAATGCCGTAGCCGGCAATGTTACGCTTGTATGCCTCAATGCACTGAGGAATAATGTTGCTGTTCTTTACCAGCAGCTTGCAGGAAGCAGGGTCGTTGCCAGGAGGGAAAGGCAGCAGCCCGTGCTGATCATAGAGGTTTTCAAAACTATCCGGCAGCTGCGCGCTGGAAGGGATATGCCGGTCCTCTGCTTTAGATATCTGGAACCACTGTGCTTCACCGCTCATGCATTACACCCACCCCACGTCATGATCTGATCGCTCCTCCCTGTCCTTTTTCCGCTGCTTCACACGCTGCAGCAGGTAATCCGTATGGATGCCGTAGCGGCGCGCGTCACAGGTATGGTCATTTTGCTTAATGGGCTTGTCCTCGCCTCGTTCGGCTGCTTTTTCATCCCATACGTAAGACACCAACTCCTGAAGGGAATTGGTGTTGTCAGAGCAAATATACAGTTCATTGTTCTGAAACCGGTTAGACACCGTTTGAATCCCATCCAGCACCGTATTCACGGCAGCCCGGATGTTGACAATGCCCCGCTTCTGTAACTCAATAATAAAAGCCTTTGCTGACGGGTCGATGAAGATTGCATACTCATCACCGTCAAGAAAGGCTTCCAGGTCATCGGCATATTCGCCATTTGTTTTCTCACCTTTACGGCGGATGTTGTGGTAGTACTCATCCAGCTCATAGTAGATGTTCCCGCGGACCCCATACTTTAGGAATGCCGTTGGGTTATTGGCACCGTAGTCGATACAAATGAACTTGCGGTCAAACTTGCCCGGGAACCAGTCCCGCGCCTTCTTATGGACCGCGTCATTGAACTTGGAGAAGATAACTCCTTCAGCCATGACCCAAAGCCCCAGAATGTACCGTTGATAGAAGATCCCACTGTACATACGCCGGTACCGCTCCCGGACCCGTTCAGAAAGAGACAAGTTGTCCTCCATTGTAAAGTGCAGGTGTAGCGCATGTTTCTTCAGCAGTTGGTCCAGCCACTCCATTTTAAACCAATGATACGGGCCAGCCGGGTTGCAGTTAAACCACAGCTTCGCTCCGTCTACGGAACAACGAGCGGTAGCCTGATCAACGAAGGACTTCGGCATCAATGCCACTTCATCAAAGAACATGCCGGCCAGTGTAATCCCGGCAATCAAATCCTGCGAGCTTTCATCTCTTCCGCCGAACAAGAAAAACCGGTTGCTGATGAGCCCCCGGGTAACGGTCAGTACATTTTCAGATCGATTGTCATGCACATGATACCCACGGCTTGCCAGCATGCGCTTCAGTGGCCCGACCACGTTACGCCGGAGTGCACCGATTGTCTTGCCAGACATGCCGAATTGCTCTCCACGGAAGGTGTCGGTGGCCCAGGCAATGAATGAGAAGGACATGCAGACCGTCTTCCCAGCCCGGACCGAACCATCACAGATGATTGCATCCTTGTCTCGATGGGGACTCTCCAGCATCCACCAGGTCAAAACTTTCAACTGCTTATTGGAAAATGGAGCCCATTTAAACGCCGGAGGTTTGAGTTTAAGTTTCGCCATCGTTCCACACTCCTGCAACCATACCCTTCAGTGCGTCCATAAATCCATCATCTTCGAAGTCTTCCTTACCCCCGCCCCTCAGCATCTGCAGCTCATACTCCATGGTTTCGATGCGGATGCGCTTCTCGTCGTCAGTCAAACGATTTTTGAGCTCAATGGCCCGGATCTTCTTATCCTGGATACGGGTCAGCGCCTCCTCCAGCTTCACAATGTCGTCCAGCTTACGGAAGCCCTTCTCCTCGATCTTCGACTCCATCATCTCATTCCGGCTATGCGGGATCTTCTTCGTGATGCCGGATTTCTCATCGTGAATCTCGGTAACTTCCTTGATAGCTTTCAACTCATAGAACACGTTACGCTCAGTTTCAGAGAGCCCGTCCATCAGGGCTTTGATGCGCTGCATCATGCGTCGCTCCCGGATAGTTAGAAGGTAAAGGGATTCATTCGCTTGGATAATCGGATCAGTGTCCACCTGATCGATGAGCTGCTGCTCCGTATCGGTCAGAGTATCCAACCAGATAGTTTCATGCTCACCGGTTGTGACGGCCTTCTTGTTGCCAGGCGGCCCACCGGCCCCGCCGCTGTTCCCCTTGGCATTATTATTGCCCGACGGAGCACCTCCGCGATTACCGACTGCGTTTTTGTTCCCTTTGGGAGCGCCGCGTTGTGGAGCGCTCCCTTTCGTTTCAAATGGAACGTTCCCATTGGATTCAGTTGGAACGCTCCCTTTGAGCTCATCCTCCCAACGGTCAACTGACTTCCATTTACGGACTTTATTTTCGCCAACAAAAAGAGCGGTGGCGATGTCCTTAAGCTTCATCGTTCCGCCGCTCTCGAGCCACATCTGTTTTGCTTTGTCCCGCTCGGGACTGCGTTCTCTGGCCATGCTACACAATCACCACCCCCAAAAAATGTTCCAATTAAAGGATTCTTTAATCTATAAAACAATTACACGAAAATTTTCATTTTAATAAAACAACCTTTGACTATTTCTAAGTAAAAATACAATACAAAAAAACCTGCGTATCAGGTGCGCAGGTTTTTTGAAAGAAATATTTACTGCTTAATCAAGCTCGCCAGCTGTCTCTGCTAATCTCACGGCAATCGAACCGTTCAATTTGGAGCCATCAGATGAAGTTACGCTAAAGCGTCTACCTGTAGTTGCTTTGTTGGTGTTTTTGATGATGTTAGTTTGACCGGGTAGAATATAAAACTCGCCCTGGTAAGCATTATTCATGTCTGTCATCAATGAGTTATAGCGTACAGTACTGTAATTAGCAATCCAGACTCTATAGTAGCCAAACGTGTTATCTGGGTAAAATTCGACGGTCTGAGAACCGGTCGACGAAGTAAGAGCTTGATTTACGGGTTGATGAGACGCGAACGGCTGGAAGATCGAACCAGTGATCGTTGTGACCTCTATTCCATCGTTCTCCACTACCTTAACGGTAGTAAACGGAGTCGAAGGCGTAACAGCATCAGAACTATCCGTAGTTGGGGCATCTTGAGCAAATGCCAATGGTACAGCTACCGCTAACGACATTGCGGCAGTCAAGCAGGAAAGCATAATCTTCTTTTTCATCCTAATCCAATCCCTCCATGTTTAAGTAGTAGCACAGGATTCTATTTAATCCTTACATTTACTATATTACCATTATTTTGTATTGCCCATAAATACAAATTGTTACATTTGTTTGTCATTTTATACCATTTCAGTTCTAAAAGTAAGTAAGCATATAATAGGAGAATGGAAAATTAAATGCTAGTACATCATTTAAGAATCTCTTCATATTTATGATGAATTTACTCTGTCTTCAAACTTATATAAAGAATCCCCCCCTCTTTTCTCGGTTGCTTGAAGGGAAGTTAAGAGGAATCGAAGTACGCGATAAGGACATGTTCACAACTTCTTAAATTTCATCTTTCTGCAGCTCGATATCTATCTCAATCAGTTTCTTCAGATCGTCCACCGTCTTAATCTCAATCCGACCGTCTTGGAAGTCCTTGACCCACTTGGCTATGCCGGCCTTTACGATCTTCCGGTACTGCGCCTTGCTTTCGAGGATACCGGCCATAATTTCGAGCTCATGTTGCAATAAAAGTTCATTTTTTGTTCCCATTGCGTTCCCCTCGGCTTCCGTGTATATTTGGAAACGAGACAGCGGATGACTGAGAATGCCACGCGTGGCGCGCCGCTGTCTCAGCCGGGGGATACCCTGGTTGTCGGGGAGGACGTTCGCGCGTCCTCCTTTTATTTTGGGCAAAAGAAAAACCGCCTGGGATTGGCGGCTATTTTAAACTACGTTTAGGATTTGGCTTTATATCTTGAAAATACCCAATCTATTATAATTCCAAATAATAACCAAGAGAAAAAATGAATCCCGTACAGAAGAAACTGCCACAAAAGTTCATTTTTCATTGAGTAATGCAAATCTGTCAATTGTGGATTAAGCCACAAGAGCAAAGGACTCGTCAGAAAGAGTAATAAATTTTTATCATCGTCTCCTGATAGATTGTGGAGACAAACTAGTAATGATAATATTGGCAACCAAAGGCTCAGTTTCTTAATTAACACCTTCATGGAACGCCTCCTCATTTACAAAATATTACTATAATCAAAGGATTAAAACCACAACATTCTCCCTGTTTCTTAAGCAGTATGATCAGCACAATGAAGTAAAACAGACTCAATGCCGGTTAACTGCTGAAACCGCATTTTAATCACATCACAAAATACCGGATCAAGCTCCATTGTCCTACAGGAGCGGTCAAGCTGATCACAGGTCATCATGGTAGAGCCACTGCCACCAAAGAAGTCAGCAACGGTGTTACCGCGCCGGCTGCTGTTCCGGATCGGAATGGCCAAGAGCTCCAGCGGCTTCTGCGTAGGATGAACATACTTAGTTACATCCCCCTTCGAAACCTCCCACACCGTCTCCGGGAGTGGATCATCCGCCGGCAAGCCGGACCGCCAGACCGTAGTCTGCGTACGATCGCCATACCAGGCCGGAGCCTTGCCCTTCTTATGGGCATAAAACACCGGTTCATGCTTCCAGCGGTATTGCGCCCAGCCGAAGGTGGCCACGTTCTTGACCCAGACGCACTGGCAACGTACCGTAATCCCTGCGGCGTTCATCGCGTCCTCAAATTCCCGCTGATATGATGATGGATGGAAGACATAGATTGCTGCAGTCGGGTCCATGGCCACGGCATATTGTTCAAAGACAGCATGCAAAAAGCCCGCAAACTTCTCTGCGGGCATATCGTCGTTCATTATTGAGCTGGTGCCAGCTTCAGCTAAGCGGGCCGAATCACTTTCCACCGCCACATTATACGGCGGGTCCGTCACAACCAGTGACGCCTTCACCCCGTCCATCAGCTTAGCTACATCCTCTGCAGACGTTGAGTCACCGCACATTAGGATATGCCGACCAAGCTGCCAAATATCCCCGCGCTGCGTCTCTGGCTCTTTGATCTGATCAAGTGCTCCCTGGACGTCGAAGTCATCCTCAACAACCGGCTGCTCGATCTCAGTATCTGGCATGCCGACAAACTCAGCTATCAACTCCCCGATCTCCTCTGAATCAAAGCCGGACAGCGTCAGATCCGCCCCGCCTTCCTGCAGCTCACCCAGCAGCTGCGCCAGGGCTTCATCATCCCAGCGGCCAGACACCTTATTAAGCGCCAGATTCAGCAACCGTTCCCGCTCCGGGTCCAGATTGACTACCGATACGGCCAGCTCCGTGCATCCCTTCTCATTGACCAGCACCTTGTAGCGTTGATGACCACCAACCATGTTACCGGTCTGCTCATTCCATACGATCGGGTCCACATAACCAAACTCGTCCAGGCTGCGGCGAAGCTTCTCATACTCCGGATCTCCCGGCTGAAGGTCGACGCGGGGGTTATAGACAGCTGCATTGAGCTGCTCAATCGGTATTATTCTAATGTCCATGAGGACCCTCCTTTGAGTTGAGTTGGTTTTTCATCTTGGGCCGGCGCAGATTTCGACACAGACCAACAGAAGCATGCCACCCTGCTCTTTTCCTACTTACCATTAACAAACGCACGTTCCTATATTAAACGCCTCAGAACAGCTTACAGAAGGCCATTTATGGACATAAAAAAAGCACCCGTTAAGGTGCCAAGTTATTAATATTCAATTCAAGTAGTTGCTTATTGAATGATTTCAAAAGCAGGTTAATATTCTTAATCTCACTTGCATTTTTTGATTCAATTTCATCCTTCAATTTTTCATGTTCAATTAAATGTTCTCTAGCTTTCGACAAATAAGCGCTGTACTCATCGTATGTGTTTCCTTCTTTCACACCTTCATTTTCAAGAACATCATAAATAGAAATGAACAATTTGCAATTAGCGATTTCATCAAGAATATCTGCCTCTTCTTCAACACTTCCCTCACGGTAGTTTCGTGCGATGTTAACAGTGTAGAAGCCCTTCAACTGGTTCTCTAATTTTTTAACATGCGCCTCACACGTTGTTATTGCCTCTTTAATTTGCATAACTAGCATCTCCCTTCGACATCACATTTCGACATTCAGGAAGGTTTTTCCTTCTGGCATTTCACTCTGGAGCAAAACTGCTTCGTTCCTGTCCATTCGCCCCAAACAACCGGTACATTTCTTTGGCTGTTTCGATGGTTCCTTAAGTGGAGGACGGATGCTATTCTGTTTTTTCGCCATGATCGTTATCCTTTCGTGAATACAAATAAAGCCACTGGCTCATTTCACGCTTGGATACTGAGCTGGATTTAAGCGCAGCTTCCAGGTCTCGCTTCCATGCTTCGGAACCAACGGCATCAATCTTCCGCTCCAGTTCGGGCTTCGTCTTACTGAGAAGCGTCCAGGTTGTGGTCTTAAGCGCTTTGCAGATATCACTGATATTCTTGCTTTTGTTATCATCCAGCAGATAAGCAAGCAAGCGCTGCTCCTTCTTGTTAAGCCTATATGGTCCTGCCAGTGTTTCGGCCACCTCTTCGCAGGTCATTTCAAGATCATCAAGTTCTGCTGCTACCTCCACAGAAATCACCCTTTCCGCATAATAAAAAAGCCGCCCAATAATGAGCGACTTCGACTGGAATATGTACATATAAAGATTTAAAGGCTGGCGTCCGCTAAGCGTCCGCAGCAAATGCGCTACGCTCTTTGCTTAAAATCTTTAGGACTTTGTTACAAAGGTGGACAAGACCATTTTAAATTGGCGTAATATTGAAGTCAAATAGAGTATACCTACTTTATATGCAATAATAATAAATATTCTCAAGTTTCCTTGCATTTTCGCACAATTTAATTAGTTGTTAATCAAGTATTAGACTTGTGATAGTTCCGGAGTCATCATTAACGGAAATTCTCAACGAATTACATACATTAGATAACATGCGTACGAATAAGTAATTTCTTATTTCCTCATTAAATATCCAATTCACTGGAGTAATATAAAATTCTCCTTGTCGATTAACATAAGCCGATTTTATAAAATTCCATAATAATTCGAAATCATTATCATTGACAGTATTTATTTTTTGAAGGTTCACCTCATAAAATTTAATATTATTTTTTTCTGTCTTTTGAATCTCCTCTATTTTTTCGGTTTTCTGACCGTATAGCTCTTTGATTACAAGATCAATATTTGTTTCAGTTTTAGTTTCAGCAAAGATTTCTTTCGACTTTGGTTTTAATTTCTTTAAAGATAAATTACGAAATGTTTCATTGCTAATTTCTTTGATCTCTTCAAAATGCGGTGCAATCTCTTGAATTACCAACCTATACGTTTCCTCAACATCTATTGGTAGATAAAGCATATCAGTTATTCCATAAATTACAGGAGCAATAAAGAATCTTGGGATTTTCGTCATTATTAAAGGATTTAGATCCAAATCGTGATTTATTGTTACAATTGAACTATCCGTCATATTCATATGCTTCATTTTCACATTTGAAAACTCATCTACAGTGATTTCTTTAAATATAGTCATAAGCAAAAGCTCCTTATAAGTATTAGATTAAAAAGGAGGAACACTATTTAGGTAGTCTCCCCCTTTTTCATTTAAATATTAATCTGTTGTGAAGGGAAGAATTAGTGGCTCATCCATTGTTGCATTGTAACCTGTCGTCAGAAGAGTCCATCCCCATACATTTAAAGTATGAGCTCCTGCTGTATTAAATGTTGTTTGAGATTGGTCAAGAACTGTTTTTAATCCTCCACCGAAACCTGTAACAGGATCGTTGAACCCATTAGACCATGCGGCATCAAATGCATAAGACAATATTCCCCCATAAATAGAGATGGTGGTTATTTTAAAATCTCCATATATATAGTTCCCTTGCTTTATTACAGTAACATTCACATCAGCAACATGAATACCATCTTTTAGAGGAGCTCTACTAGCAACATTTTCATCTTTAGGAGATTGAATAGTTACCTCATTAGTTTCTTCATTTAGTATAACTGGCAAAACGTATGAAGCAAGGACTTCTCCACCTGATACATCCACATAGTCAGGTGCTATGTAAACTCCTTCATCAGCGTAAACGCTGGCTGGGACAGCAAAGATTAAGAGCAAGATTAAACTTAAAAATAAACTTTTACCTTTAAATTTTAACACGTAAATCATCTCCTCTTTATTTGTTATTCTTTTACAGTTACTATTGTTACACATTTTTACAGAAAATCCTATAGTTCCTTATTATCATATTTTTCTCCTATAAAGCTTTCTTTTTCGACAATTATTCACCAAATAGCGAGAGGAGGTACGCCCCGGTTAATGCTGCATTGCTGCAGCCGTGCGTGTCACTCTCGCCTGATTTCCACGTTATCAATATACCACGGGAAAATACCCATGTGGTCGTCAACATTCCCCGATTTGTCCTCATATTGTCGTCAGTTTCTCTTCAGAATTTCCTCGAAGAAACCCATCTGGTGCAGGGAGTTTGCAATCATCTTGATTCCCTTCTCAATATACCGGTCCACGGTGCTGGCTGCTGTACCACGGCGAGTAAACAGAATCGTTTCTTTCCGGCTATGCCCTTGGATGAAGCGAACCCGCATTACTTCCTTAACTTCCGGATCTCGTATCAGGTTGAACGCCCGAATAATCATGTATGTATAAACGCGGTACCGCTCATACATCCACTTCTGCTTCTCATTCAGAATAACCGCATTGGCTGTCTTATCTGCATGCAGTTCGGCCACACTCAGCCTGCGAGCTGACTCACCATCAACAGCCACCTGGGCCATCTCCTGTTCAAATTTATCGAAATCATCCATGAACAATATCATGTCTTTATATCGTTCGAGGTAGAACTCGGTCTCAGTAATCTCTACCTCAGATGCTTCTGCGAACAATTCCCCTTGTTCGTATGCCATCGCCATTCCCCTCATTCCCCTTTTTCATGTGTTATAATGTCAAGAGGAATGATTTTCTATTAAGGACCCCCGCCCCGGCCAAGGATATGGGGGTCTTTGCATGTCTATCACCATTCTCCGCCAGCGCCCGATTAAGAGCCTGGTTTGTCATAGCCTGTACCTGTGTCATGGCTCCACTCCCGAAAGGTCAATATCCCACGAATTCAAGTCTCGGAGAATTTGGCGGCGCTGTATATCGGTCATACGATCAAGGTTAGAGAGCAGCCAAGTCACTTGCTCATCAGTTGGTTCGTCGTGTCCGAATGCATGACATCCGGAATTCCCTATCTTATCCACCCAGGGGAAGCATCCGAACTTGATGAAATTTGGAACCTTGTTGCTGTCACCGTCGAAAAATTGAACGTCGTACTGCTTAACCAGTTTTACCGCCAGATGGCGGTGTTCTTGATACTCACATGAATGAAATACGCCATCTGGTGCCAGGAATCCAGAGAGCCCTGCATATGGATGTTCGTGTGTCATGGCTGTGCCTCCCCTTTGCCCCAATGGCCGTTTCGTTTGAGAATTTCAATTACCTCATCTGCATAGGGTTCATCTGTGTTGATGACCAGATAAGCATTTACAGGGCGTTTCCCATCTTTCCGGCGGCCGCACTCCACTTTATTGCAAAGATAATTGAAATCGGCTTTATCTTTATCATTCAGGTATTTAACAGCATCATCATGCTTGATTACTCCGCAAAATTTATTTTTCATGCCTTCCACGTTCGCCACACTTATCAGCTCCTTCATAGGGTTTAGGGGAGAGGGTGGTTAACCCGCCCCATTATTCACTTCACATTCCTTACGTCCAATCAATATTGTTTTGAGGATCATAATCTGTCTGTATGTCAAACAAGAAGGAGGCAACTACTATGTCGTGCTCGTGCCCGAAACGAAAAAAAGTAATTGTCGTAAAACTGCACCCTGGTCAAAAAGCGATTGTCATTTGTAAGCATAAGAAGCGTCGTTGGCATTGTTAAAATGATTAAAAAGGGCGCTCTTTTTGAGCGTTCTTTTTAATTCCATTTTAAAAAAAATACATAAATACGTTTTTACCACATCCATCGTTTATCTCTCCTTATGGGCCTATGCCCTCTTAAAAGTTGATAGAGCAACTACTATGGAATATCTCAAACAAAAACACCTATGATATAAGATTCTAAGAACGAAAGGCGGTGTTTTTATGTTCACAAAATTGCTCATTCTCGTAAATCTCCACTCGTACAAGCATTTCTATCAGGTAATGAATCTGCTGTGTTTCTTTTTGAGTTAGTACAAGCCCGAAAGGGCCTAACATATTCTATTGAAGACAAGGCGTTTGCCCGGACGGTAGTGACTCCTACATTCCGGGCTATCGTTGCTAACGATGTGCTTCCCCGGCTGAACTAAGACCTTTATCAAGCGTTCTTCTTGTCCAGTTTGAGAGCTATTGCCAACTGGCAGACCCGCCATCGATTACACCCCATAGCAGCCGCAGCCGCTCCACGGCGATGCTTATAGCTTGGATAGTTCTTCAACATCCACTCCCGCTCTTGATCAGTAATGATTAACTCCTGCAGCAGGCCAGGCTTCCGTCTATTTGCTGCCCTTTCTGCCTGCTCGTGGGCTGATCCGTCCCGGATTATATAAGGGCGGTTTTGGCCGCCCTTTTCTAAAACTCCTGATCCTTTGAGCCGAGAGAGTACGGTATATACAGAATCGTATGACGATTCTAAAAGTGAAGCAGTCTTTCGTACATCTCCGTCACAAGCCACATACGTTCGCAGCAACTTTGCCTGAAATTCGCTAATGCGTTTATTCTTCAAATGTAATTCGATAAGTTCCAATGCCCCTTCCATTTCACTCACATTCCTTTCTTGCACAAAAGATCGGATAAGTTGCTCAATCCTTCAGAAACTTTGCGGATCGGGGAATAATACTCCTGGCTCCGACCATTAATGGCCATCCGACGATAAAGAGAATCTGTTGATTTCTGAAGTCGCTCCAATTGCTGCAAAGTGGACTCAATCTGCTCTTGCTCTTGTTTGTTGGGTTCACTCATTTCATGACCTCCCGCAACCGCATGCAGCCACCTCCTGGGTAAGAGAAAAGCAGCTGTTAAGCTGCTCCCCCGCCACCCTTCATTTTCTTTTCCGCCAGCTTGCGGTAAACGCTATACCGTGAAGACAACTGTCCGCTCGTCATACCGTTCTCATTTGCAATTTCCCGCCAGACCTTGTTCTCCTTCAGGCGCTTCTCCAGCAGGTCCGGGAATGGAACAGGCTGGCCATCATATTCGACCTCCGGAAAAATGGGACGGTCAGCAAGGATAAATGCATCCAGCTCTTCCTTACTCACTTCACCCTCATTAGCTTCGACGGCATCAGTACCATCAGCCTCTTCACCATCGCCCGCTTCCCCACTGTCAGAGGAACCGTCGCCCTCAGCCCCTCTTGATTCTTGCTCGGATTGATCTGCAGGAGGTACTTGGCCGTCACCTTGCAGCCATTCCGGTTCCAAATCAGCGTTACCGTCAGACTTCTCGTCCTCGTCTTGCTCTGTTTCTTTTTCCGCGGCAGGCTGATCACCCTCTGTTTCGGCAGTAGGTTCCGCTGCTGCAGGCGCTGGCTGGCCCTGCCCCTCACGCCATTCGTTCCACTTAGCAGCCATAGGAGCAACCCGCTTCCGGTATTCGTCCACCATGACCACAAACACGCCTACTCCCATGCCGATATCAGCAGCGATCTTCAAGTAGGTGTCCCCGCTGGCTAGGCGCTCCGTAATCTCATGGAAGTCATAATCTATGTCGTCGAACCGCGGCGCCAGCCCGCTGAGAATAAACTCCTGAATAATCTCAAGATCAATTTGCTCTGGATCTGCCTTAACCTCTACCTTCTCAGCTGGCAGCCCCAAATCCAATGAGAGTTGCTCCCCTTCCGGCTCTGCCGTAGATACTACCCCACTGCCATCAACGGTGTACTTTGTAATTGGCTTGCCAGTCTTTGCATTCTTCAGCACTTTGTAAGTCACAATCTGAGAATCCAATCCACCGATCACCTTCAGCTCCAGCATGCTTTGAAGAGTATTGTATTGGCCGTCCAGCTCGGAAGCCGGGATGCTGATTGTAATCTCCGTTTCCTCGGCAGATTTCAGGTTGATTTTTTTAACAGTACCTTTGAAATTGATATAACTCATGCTTATCAGCTCTTTCTATTATGATTTATGATAATTCCTTGATTTTGACTTCGATACGGGGCCGTGCGCTGTACCGCTTGCGTACAAACGCATCCACGACCTGACTGTCATCAACCCAGATCACACCTTTCAGTGCATCCTTGACGCCCTTGAGGTAGTTGTCTGCGTCCGGCTTGGATGTTGGTAAAATCTCGCCCCGCTCAGCAGCTGCAGCTTTGGCAGGAGATTTACTGAGATACTTCGGCATGGAGCGGTAGGCCGTGACAGCAACCCCAAGCGGCCCCTCCAACAGTGCCGCCGGTGCATACTCTCGAGCGGCCAACCGGACATAATCCTTGTAATCACGGGATTTCGCCGGATCATACATTTTGACAAACCCAGTGGCCGTAGAAGCTCGCGGCCTACCTTGAGCGACGGGCTCGCCGTACACAGTGAATTGGATCATGCTGTTTGCCTCCCTTCGGTCGCGGTGGCATCATAGCCGTATCCAGCACATAGACTGTCCCGGCCACTCGCCCGCTGTCGTCCCAAATAGTGAAATAGTTCCGCCGCTGAAAGAAAGGATCAATCGGTTTCCGTTTTCGCTTTACCATCAGGCTCCGCTCCCCTCTTACGAAGACCTATGGATAATTCAAATTCCGCGATGCCCTCGTCTACATCAGCCGGCTCCAAATCCGCAAACTCAGCCAGTAGATTCACCCGTTCCGGCATTAATCCAGTAGCAATGTAATGCCGCCGCATGCGGTTATACACATGCCAATAACTCCGCTTCCCGCTCATCAGGCACCCTTCCGGATCGTCTTGGCCTTACCGGACTTGCGATGAATCAATACCAGTTCTGACGGTGTCTCCCGTTCCACCAGCCAATTCTCAAGCACCAGGCCTTTTGCCGCTGCGATCATGATTTTCTGTTTTTTGGTTGGACGTTTCCCCTGCTTCATCCCAATCTCCCCTTTACTGCGCCCATTTGCGCTTTTCGATGTCCTTTGCCGCAGCTTCAGGCGGCGCTGCGTGCCCCCGCTCGTAGTTTACAAATTTATTGAATTCCTTCATAAAGATAAGTTCAGCTGTTCCCAGTGGGCCATTCCGTTGCTTCGCAATGATAATCTCAATTATATTTTTCTTGTCAGTCTGCTGGTCATAATAGTCATCCCGGTACAAGAAGGCTACAATGTCGGCATCCTGCTCAATAGAACCGGATTCTCGCAAATCTGAAAGCATTGGCCGTTTATCCTGGCGTTGCTCTACACCGCGGCTAAGCTGGGACAGAGCAATAACCGGCACATCCATTTCACGAGCAATTTGCTTAAGGGTCCGAGAAATCTCGGATACCTCTTGCTGTCTATTCTCGTTACGCTTCCCAGCTCCTGAAATCAGCTGCAGGTAATCGATCAAGATCAACCCAAGCCCATGTTGCTTTTTCAGCCTACGGCACTTGTTCCGGATTTCGTGAACAGTCAGCGTTGGAGAATCGTCGATAAAGATATCACTATTGCCCAGAATACCGATCGCTTCCGCCCCCTTCCGCCAATCGTCTTCCGCGAAGTCCGCAGTTCGCATATGATTTGCATCCAGGTTTGCTTCCGCACAGATCATCCGCTGTACCAGCTGCGGCGCCGACATTTCTAAGCTGAATATCGCTACGGTCTCTTTTGACCGTACCGCCACGTTTTGAGCGACGTTCAGAGCAAACGCCGTTTTACCCACGGAAGGCCGTGCTGCCACAATGATTAAGTCACTATTCTGAAAACCGGCTGTCAGGCGATCAAGGTCAACGAATCCTGAAGAAACCCCACTGACGCCATTTTCAGCTTTGTTTGTGGAGCGGTGCTCCATATCCTCGTAAACTGCGACGGCCACCTCACCGATTCGTTTGAACTCCTGTTTGGGTGCCGCCTGATCAGACAAGCGTGATGCATTGACCTGAGCGGAAGCCAACACCTGTGCCGGATCTTCGCTTTCTGCGGCCATCTGTGCTTGCTCAAGTCCAGTTCGAATCAGTTCTCGAAGCAAATACTTCTCCTTCAGAATCCCGATGTAATAATCCACATTGGCCGCGGTAGGGACACTGTGAGCGATCTTGGATAAATAGCTGACTCCGCCAATATTCTCAAGCTGCCCGTTATCCTGAATCCTGGAAGTCAGGGTGACCAGGTCAATCGGCTGCCCCTCCTCAGCGATTTCTTCCATTGCTTCAAAGATGAACCGGTGCTCTGGGTTAAAAAAAGCTTCGATCGGCAGCTCCAGCATTGCTTCAAGAGCATCGCCTTCCTTGTCGATCAGAACTGCACCCAGCACAGCAGTTTCAGCTTCCGGGTTTTGGGGCATTTTAATGCCGGCCATTAAGTTTTGCATAAAGTTCCTCCTTCAGACCTGGCGGAGGTGGAACAGCTCTTAATCGTGATGAGTCCATTTCATGCATCAGCTCCTCCGTCTGTTTTCGCATCCGTTCTCGTTCAAGTTGTTCCCCCAGGCGACCACGGATTTGCGATATTTTTGGAGGGAAATCACTGGTCATAATGTGCTGACGGAAATTGGATTGGGCGACCTCGTAAGGAATGTCCTTCAGCATATCGAGGTCTTCCTCCACCGCCTGAAGGCTGGCGTCAAAGTTGCCATATCGCTTCTTGATGTCCTTGTACAGCTTTGCGACTTCCAGCTTGTTCACGGAGCTCTTCCTCCTTGATGAATTTTTCTAAAGCGTCAATTTCCTGCTGCTGTTTGCTCTTTGGACGCTCTCTTGAGGGTCCCAGGGCGACTGTTCCCTGCTGCGAAGATGCAGGGGGAGTTAGGTACCGCTCAAGATATGCGGACAATTCATCCCAGCAGCCAAAAATCACTGTTTTGCAATACGAGAACATTCGGATCTTATCTGAAGGCCTTTTCCGTTTGGCTTTCTTTCGGGCGATTGCCAGATCGATGAAAAAGTATACGAGATCCAGCGGCATGGCCTCGTTCGCAATCTCACGAACATGTTCCCAATCGGCAGGAGCGGGACTTAATAACCCGTTGCGCTGCATGTAGTACTTCTCGATTTGAAGAACACGCTGTTCGATTGTCGGTTTATCAAAGTCTATTTGGCCTGTGGAGACGGCACCCACAGCGGCGGATAGAACCCCGGACCTTGAACTCAACTCTTTTTGATCATCTTCTTCCAAGCCTTTAATCCATCTATCAATCAATATCTCTGTAATATCTTTATTAGATCGGACATTTTTGTCCTGGAGATCGGACATTTTTGTCTGATCACTAGGGGTAGAGATCGGACATTTTTGTCCGTTCTCTTCATCAGATCGGACATTTTTGTCTGATCTCTCAATAGACCATTTTTTTGAATTATGAACGTTGATAATGAGTCCGTAGGGAGCGCGGGTAACCTTGATGTAACCATGGCTTTCCAAAGTATTCAGCCAACGACTTACGGTCTTCTCAGTGGCTCCGAATGGTTCTGCAAGTTCTGAAAGCTTCCATGGCTTGTTCCCGTGGACGATGCCCCAGACAGTTCCGTCCCGTTCCTTCTCAGAAGTCGTGGAACTGACGCACCATAGGAAAAGCCATATCGCGCTGCCTATTTTTTTGTAGTGTATTGGCTCCAACAGTCCGGAGTACATGGGAAACGGGTAACTGCCATCGGGCATTAAATCATCCCCTAAAGTGCTTTCTATCGTCTTGAATGAAAATGTGCGGATACTTTGCACGGATTACCGTAAAACCAGGTTGACCTAGTGCGAAGTGTTCCTTTACTGCCTGTTTGAATGCTTCCGGGTCTTGCTCCTTGAGCGCCCAAATGCGATCACTTATCATACTCACCCAGATACGCTCTCCCAACGGACCGTTCATCGGTCTGCCACCCGCACCAGCGCGCCTGTGGTCTCCTGTATCTCGCGTTTAAAGCGCTCAGCGTCGCTGTTGCCATCAGACAAGTGCAGTAGCCATATCTCTTCGACATTCCGGGTATCATTGGCTTTCAAGAAATCTTTTACATGCTCCAGCCCGAAATGAGAACGCAGCAGCCGCTTCTTTTGGGCCGGATGCAGCAGCCCTGCTGCCACCCGCTCATTGACGATATCCCGAGAGTAATTGCACTCCACCATGATGTGGGTCAGATCCTTGAATCGATGCCGGCAGTAATAGGTGTCTGTCAGAAAGACCAGTTTATCCCCCGCTGTATTTAATAGAAGGAAGCCCAGCGGCTCCTCTACATCGTGCTGGATGTCAAACGGCAGGATCGTCCAAGTGCCAATCGTAAACTGCTCCAGCGACTTAATGACCTTTAGACGATGGCCTGACAGCCCTCTGGCAGCGGCAGTACCGGCACTGGTATAAATGTTGATGCCTGCTCTCATGATGTCAGGAGCAGCCTTGCTATGATCCAGATGCTCATGTGTGATTAAGCAACCAGCAATGTCCGACATTTTGAACTGTAAGGCCCGCTGAATCGACTTATAAGGAAACCCAGCTTCCAGCAGCAACGCGGTGTGGCCATCCGTAATCCGGTAAGCATTGCCGGCGCTGCTGGAGCCGAGTGGTAAGGTATCAATCATTAAAATTCCATCTCTTGTTCAATGGGAGGAACATCGTCGGCAAATTCACTAGCATCATCAGCCGGCGGCGATCCCACAGACTTCTTTGCTGGTTGCTCTGCTGCAGTTGCTGGGGGACTCTCTGGCTCATCCACCGGAGGGATAGTCGGAGTAATGTCGATAACCGATCCATTGGCATTAGCCCTGATCTCCTCATCAACCTCAGCCTCAGCAAATTCACTCTCCATCTGTTTCAGGCGGAGGTAATCGTCATCGATCTTCTGGGAGTCGATAGTAATATCACCATAGGCCGCGCGGTAAATGGTCTTCCAGGCCATCTTTTCAGGCCAACCCTCTACCGCTTCTTTTCCGACATTTTTACCATTCTCCCATTTGTCCTTCTCACCACCCCAAAATTCAGGGGAAGCTTTATCCGGCTTGCGTTTGTCGATATCCTTCTTCGTCATGATCACGAGTTTGTTCTTCTCGGGAGCATTGGAAAAACTGTGATAATAGAAGCCACCGATGATTTTTCCTCGGTCAAAGGCATTAACGATCTCAAACTCATAGCCTTCATATTTATTCTTGGTATCCTTCTTGACCGGTCTGAACTTGTCAGTGGAATAAACAAGCTCCACCGTTACATGATCTGGAACGTCCAGTCCGTATTTTTTTGCCTTAAGCTCAATCCCTCGGTACCCTTCAATAAAGGTGATATCGTATTTTCCGGTATTCTTATTCTTGTAGGGAATCGGATTAATGTGGTTAGGCTGGGAAGGATCGAATCCAACCCGGGCCATCGCCACCACATCACGAGCGAGTTTCTCCATATTCACATGCTGCCAGGTAACCGGAACCGGGTCCTGATACTTGGCGGCCTTCTTCTGCCGTTTCTCCTCGGTAGTTTTCAGAATGGCATCCAGAGCAATGAAGTAATTCTGTGCAAGCCGTTTCTGGAAATTAGTAAGAGCCACTTCGCCTACACCTGAACCATATTCAGAAACGACCTTATTCATAAACCGTTCAGAAGAGGTTGGCTCCTTTTTAGCAATCTCTGCCGGAGTTGTCTGCTGCTTTGCTTGATCTGTAGTGCTCAATTAAATCGCCTCCTGAAAGTTAATCGCAGTAAGATCGGAAACAGTGCGGGCACCCGGTAACAAGCTCCCGACCTGCTTTTTCAACAGTAATCCCCGATGACTCGCGACCATCGGACTTTCCCTTCCATACATGGTGACCAGGTACATAAATGTTTTGATTACACGACCAACAGCGGCCATCGTTTGGCGCGAAATGAGGATCTTGGTGCTCCTCACAATACTTTCTCTGCGCCTTAATGCTTTCCTGAATGTCGTGCATTCAAATCGCCTCCTGTATGGCTGCCGTCTCAACACGTAGCCGTTTGTCTGCTTCACTTACCACCAGCCGGATCACTTGTGCGTCAGTATCAATCAACTTGGTTACCGCCTCGGCATTGTCCACAAAGATTGGGGCCGAGAATCCGTAATGCTCGCCAAGCGTGTTAATGATGTCCAAGCCAACATTGATCCGTGCGGCGTTGTTCAAGCCGCCATCATACGGAACTCCCTTGTACAGCGTGTCGCAAACCTCTTTCAGCCCACCGTTGATCTGTTCTTCAAACAACCGAAAACGCGCCAAGCGGAACTTGCTGTTAATCTTGGCATCTAGCATCGAAACCTTCGTCTTTGTGAACTCTTCCATCAGGAACAATTCATGCTGCAGGCGTTCATACTCAGCAGCCCGGGCCTGTTCCTGGCCTTCCAACTCCGCCACCCGGGCCTCAGCCTTGCGGATACCGTCAAACTTGGCGCGGTCTTGCTCCATCTCTGCAACCTCATCCCGCAGCCGGCGGATCTCAACTCGAACTGTTCCTGCCGCTGAATCTGCGGAATTGCGCAGCTGTTCGATCTGCTGTTGTATGTCCGTAGTCTCTGCTTGCTTGGCTGCATATTCAGGGTCAGCAGCAGGGTCTTTGACGCCTGCGCGAAGATCTGTCAGCTCAGCATCCGCAGTAGTGACTTCCGTCTCCAGAATGCTCAGTGCATCCTTCAAGCTGGTGATTTCACCCTGTAGCCGGGAGATTTCATCCTCGAATTTCTGAGCTTCAGCGACAGCTGCCTTACCAGAAGCGTTGATCCGCTCCTTACGCTCGGCCAGTTTGCGGTTAAAATCAGCCTCGGCTTTATCATGCGTAGCTTGGACTTGTTCCTCCGGCAAAGACTGTCCGCAAACTGGACAATTAGCATCATGACCTTCAAGATGTTCGAAGGTGAGATTCTTCAGAGCAGAAAACTCTTTCCGCAGCTCGTCTGCATCCCGTCTCCGCGACTCAGCCATTCGCTCATTTTGTACAATGCGCTGTTGCTTGTCCTCAATTGTCCGGCGATACTTGTCAACCTGAACATGCATCCGACTGACTTCGTCACGTTTGATTGCCACCTGACCCAACACAGCAGATTGAAGCTTGTTTTTAATGTCCAGCAGCTCACTTTCAATCTCGCGGAGCCGTTTTTCCTTGACTGCTATCTCACCACCGGACAGGATGCGGGACAATTCAGCTTCTCGCGCCTCTATCCGGCTGTGAAGAGTGCCGATGTCCTCTTTCAACGATTCCTCGTCCAGTTCGGCTACATCTGGCATCTGCCGCTGAACCTCACTGATCCGGACGGGAAGCTCTTTAATTTCCTTATTGATCATGGCACAGCGGGCGACAACGACCTTTTTATGAGCATCCAATTCCCGACCACTCAAGATTGCCGGCAGAAGCTCCAGCTTCTTGTTACCGTAGATGACTTCTTCATCTGACAGGTCTCCGCATACCTCCAGCAGTGTCTTGCGACGCTCCTCTTTCTTCAATTGCTCATTGAAGTAGGATGGACTGGTCAACAGCTTGAACAAATCCTCTTTAATGATGGAATCGACCTCGGCCTGGTACTCCCGCATGCTCAGCGGAACGCCGTCCACATAATAAGTAGTGCTGTGGCCCTCGAAGCTCTCCACCGGCGCACCGCGCTTCTTCGTCCACTTCTCGGCATAAACCCGGCGGAACGTCCGGCGGCGGCTGTCAATCAAGAAGACTCCCTCCACTTCGTGCTCCAGCTTATGCTGCAGCACCTTGCCGATCGTATCCAGCCCTTTGATCTCAAAATCCGTCTTGTTCTGGCTATCCTTACCGAACAGCAGCCACACAAAACCGTCAAAGATCGTCGTCTTACCGGTGGCATTGTCGCCAAAAACATCCGCGTCCCCGCCGTTAGTGGCGAGGACAAGTTCTTTAATACCTTTAAAATTACGGAGCGTCAGGCGCTCCAGAATGATACTCTTCAAGCGATTTCCTCCTTAGCTACCGGTGCCACCGGCTGCGGGTATTTGATGCTTTCCAGATAAGAGCGGATAGCATATTCCACTTCTGCAAGCTGATCAGGATCGGCATGCAGTTGGAATGTTCCGGATTGTTGTCGGATAGTAAGCACCGACGGAGAGTAATTAGTAGGAGGTTTAATTCCAACCTCGATGCGCTGACCACTGATGTCTGCAGAAAAGGCAGTTGACATTCCAAGCACTCCCTCTTGTTTAGTGCGCCCCCACCTGTTAAAATGGGGGCAAGTAAAATTTGATTGTCAAAGATCACTGGTAGCCCGTTCCCGCGGGCTATTCTTCGTTGTCGTCTACCGCGATCTGTTTGTAATCCACGATCACCGGGGCGTTCTCGACACTTGCGATCAGGTCACCATTTTCGTCTTCAACATGGAACTCAGAATGGACGTGATCCTCGTAATTGGCGCCTACCTGCCGAATTTCAATAACTTCACAGCCATCGTGTTCTGTACCGACTTCAAAAACTCTTGTCGGATTACTGACCACTGTTAACCTCTGAATGATTTGCATAAGTTGCCTCCTTCCTCTGTAGAATCAAGGTAGGCCGGGACTTGAACCCGGCATCGGTTTGCATCTTGGTTTATAGTCGCCATGTTTCGGACGAGCTTCACCGGAAAGCTGATTGGGCATTTTTCTGCACGATCGTGCCGTACAAACTCCTATAAGCGCCGGAGACTTTCACTCCTATTTCGCTTCGCAGGTTAAGGCGCTGCATACTCGTTCTGCCACCACCTTGGATGCGTCAGCCGCATCTCCCAACACCAAACCGGAGGAAGGTTACTTCTAAGGTTCGATGCTGGGAGACAGGGGCCGAAGCCCTTGCCTGTTTCAAATTCCTTCCTTATTTCCTCTTATTTTTTGGCAATGTTTTAAAAACGTCAGTCTGATATCAAGCGGTAGCGTATCAATAATTCCAGAAAACAGTTCATACTGAGCAAATGAAAAATCAAGTTTCTTTGTTGCTTGCATTAACTCTATAGGTACTGGAATTTCTATCATCTGCACTTTTTTTAAAGTCTCAGTTGCCGACAGGTACTCCTTTTCAATCTGGACAAATCGCTCAGCGAGGGCTTCACCGAATTCCCGGATCTCTTCAGCTGTCAAGCTGCTCCCCCCTTGCGTTTTTCACTATTCGGGTTTAAAATGAACACCAAGAGATTCTCTAACCGAGATTTCAAACCACGTGACTGCCCTGACCGGCGGTCATTTTTCATTTCAGCTTCCGCTATCCGAATCATGTTGTTCAGGTACCCTTCTGCAAAATCCTGTTCTCCCGGCAGCATAGCTTCGGGGTTCTGGAGAATCACCTGAAGATTATGCCGTGCAGCCTCACCAACCCGCCGTGCTTCTGCGACCAATTCACTTCTTTCCATTCCGTTCCCTCATTTCATATATTTTTTTGCTTTTAATTCGGCTCGGTGTTCTTTCCAAGTACCGAGCCAACTAAAGGAATATTCTTTACATAAGACAGCAGCCAAGTGATTCAGGGCCGTGATTGCTTCGACAGTTTCCATCAGCAATCGTTTGATTTGATGCCGTTCTGCTTCATTGATTTGCTCATTAGTCTTACTGATTGGAACTTGTCCAGAAGCAACCAGCACCTCCTTCATTTCCTCCACCGTCTTAAAAAGGACGCTGGCCCTATGAAGATCGACATTATCCAGCCAGGGAGCAAATGCACCACCTGTTACATCTGCAGCAGCAGCGAGGAAAAGCTGGCCATCATCGTAATGCTCAATTGTTGACCTCATCACTGGCTTGGAAGCCTTACGGCTCCCTTTAACGATCTTGCCTATCTGTGAGCCGTCCACATGGGCAGCTCGTCCTACTTTTGCCAAAGTGTCACCTTTACGCTGCATAACATCCTTCAGCGCTCCAGGAAAATGTCCAATTGCCAATCTGATTCCACCTCTTTTGTCCAATTTAGTGGGATGCTATCGGACAGAGGCCTGATGTATGATGTTGTTAAGCAATTCCCCTACCGATTCCCCACCCGCCGGCGCCGGTACAGCTCGGCGGGTTTCTTCTATCCAGTTGCATGTTTGCGCCTAGCTTTGAAACCTTCACCAGTGTTCTCTTCAACCCAATCGGTATGTTTCTCAATCCAGCGGAGCAGTAAGCCTGTTGGAATGCGGGGATTCCCAAACTCACGATTCACCGGAAAATCAGGGCGCTTCATCAATTCAGTGAACTTGGGAGGACTGATATCCAGAAGCTCCATGAATTGTGCTCTATTCAGTACTAGCGGTAAAGAAATTGGAACTTGAACGGCATAAGCTTCAATTGCTCGGGAAACAACTTTATCGAGCAGGTGTTCAAGATCGTCACTATCCATTACGACTACAGACACTTAGATTACCTCCTTTTTTTGATTTATAATTACCGTATTGGTAACTCCATCTTCAAAAAAAAGTTCCTCTATTGAAACATTAAAAATCATAGCTACTTTTGCAAGTGTTTCAGCTGGGAACTTCCCTCGACCAACCTCCAAGTAATAATAACCATTTGCACTCTCATAGCCCAATAACAGTGCCATCTCTTCTAAAGATAATCTTGAATTCTTGCGTAAACCCTTCATCTTATCTAAATCAACTTTTTTCATTTCACCACCTCCAAGTTACCGATTAGGTAATTCATGATTTGATTATAAAATACCATTTCGGTAATGTCAACGATATTATTACCATTATGGCAACTTTGTTTATTTACCAATATGGTAATGATAAAATAGCATTATTATTTATCCTTATTTTTTAGAAAGGAGTTTCTATGCTTACTCTTGGTGGAAGAATTAAAAACCTCAGAGAAAAGAAGGACATCAAACAAAAAGACCTGGCAAAGCTTTGCGGACTCACTATCGTTCAGTTGTCACGATATGAAACGAATGATAGGAAACCAGATCCTGAAGCATTAAAAAACATTGCTGATGCTCTTGATACATCTGGAGACTATCTTCTTGGGAGAACCAACGATCCGTCACCTGTTCGCAAAGAAACTAACATGTCTTTTTATGGGGGGCCAGGTAATTACACTCCAGATGAAATTGAAGAGATGGAAGCTGCTCTACTTAGGTATAGAAGAACAAAAGAAAAAGTAAGGGAAGAGATTGAAGGAAAAAAAGAATAAGCAAATCCCCCAGCCGATGGGGAACGATTATGGAGTATTTAATAATGGGTTATGCGTTTCTATCAGTAGGTATTATGGGCTTTCTATATGCATTCATTATGGGAATGCTTCTACTGCGAAAAAAGAGCACCGATAGTAAAAAGAAATTTTTCCTTGCATTTTTATTCCTTGCAATATTTTTGATTGGTGCATATGAGATCGGTTCATCTGAGCATGGTGAAAAAATGGAAGATACACAGGAACATGTAGTTACAAATGAAGTAAACTCAAATCAAACAGTTAGTACATCTGATGAAACAATACAAGAACAACTGGATAGTTCCATCGGTGTTTCTGTTGAACAATTTGTAAAAACATTTAATGAAAAGGCACCAATGATGCAAACACAGCTAAGAATAACTCATTTGGATACCAATGAAGGGCCTGGCAGTGATTCCTTTCAGTACTATTTTACAGATACCCTCATTCTCACAGGAACAATAAACAAAAATACAGGGGAATTAAGAGAGGTAGGCATTATAGGAGGAAATGATGGGACGACAGAAACAGCAGAAGACATACTTGCAGCTGCTTCTTTGTTAATTACTTCAACACAAACAAATGCTTCTGTTGAATTTGGCGATGACGTTATCGGAAAATTAGGTTTTTACGACAAAGGTGTAGATTTATCGAAAATTGATAATTCAACAGTTTTAAATGGGATTAAATATTACGTTTTGGCATTACCTTCGATTGGATTATCATTTGGTGCTCGATCCGCAAAATAATAGAATATTTCCATTAATCTTACAAGCCAGAAATGGCTTTTCTTTTAACACGAAAATAGAACATACGTACGTAAAATGGAGGTAATCACATGAACTTTTCCAACTATTTCAAAACTCCTCTGGAACAATGGATTGAGGAACAATACCAGTCAAATGATATACATACACCTATCGATCTCGATATAGATAAGATCGCGATGATCTTCGGAGTAGATATAATTTATTACGACAACAGCCCATTCAGCGAGAATGAAGACAAGGTCATTTTTATCGATCGTCGCGACGACTACATAGAGCAGCGAAGAATCTTTTTCCACGAGCTTTGTCATGTCATCCGTCACTCCGGCGATCAGCGGTGGATGCCTGAGCTGTTCCGCGAAGCACAGGAGAATGATGCGAACCGATTCGCACTATATGCAATGATCCCGTTCTTTATGTTTGAACAGAAACAGCTACCAGTGAACAGAAGGGAAGTGTTAAGCTTCCTAGCCAGTGAGTTCCAGACCTTTACGGATTTTGCTGAGATTCGCCTAAAACAAATTGAAGATAGGATAACTGATTCAGAATTAAGATCAACCTTTACATATGCAAGCATGGCTCCAAAAAATGATGAAGCAACGATTAACGAATCCGCCGCTTCAGGCCTCGACTACCTTCAGCAGCCCCGGATTCATTCTTTATACGGTATGGATGACTTCTCCCGCCCACATGCCTTAGTAATTGAGCAACGCCAGGGATTTAATTGGGACGAGCCATTGCTCCTTAATGTGGATCGAAACTATAAGGTTCATAATTCGTCCTTCTATCGCTCCAGACATGATGCTACTGTACTGCCTGGAGATCTTTCCATCCCTCCAGATCAAAGAGGTATGTGACGATTAACTTGACCCGTGTTGCCTGGCGTCACGGTCAGGACGTGACGAGGCTGATTCTGCCTATGGAGGCGGTTGACGATGCCGTAAACTTTTAATCAAATATGACACAAAGTTACAATAAACACCTGTTATTAAGGAGGACTTATCATGGCCAGCATAAAGAAGATTCCTGCCAAAAATAAACAAGGCTATAAATGGCGATGTGTTATGGAAGGTCCACTTGATCCGGTTACTGGAAAACGTCAGCAAATACCTCGCGTTAGGGATACAAAGCAAGAAGCTATTAGTGCCGCACAAGCCGAGTATGATCGCTTAGCAGCTGGAATAGATGTCAAAAAGGCAAAGGTCACAACTTTTGAAGTTACAGCTTGGGAATGGCTAGAGGTATATTCTAAACGAAAGGTTAAAGGCGCTACTATTCGTGTACGAAAAAAAGAAATAAAAATCATTTCTGGATATATGGGTATGTCTCTGATTGGTAGTATATCTCGCAAGCAATATCAGACAATGCTTAATGATATGTATGCGATTGGGTATCGTGTAAAAGACAAAGATAACGAAGGACAGTTCGTATACAAGCCCTACGCCAAAACAACACTTGAAGGAGTACACACTACAGCTGGGATGATATTCGAATGGGCCATCGCTGAAGGTTTGCGGAAGGATAATCCAACCAAAGGGGCAGTCATACCTGAAAAAGTATTAACCGTTGAAGAAATCGAAGAAGAAGACTTGGAAGCCTCATATTTAGAACGTAATGAACTGGAAGAATTTCTGAATGCAGTTAAGGAGCACGGATTGGAGCGAGACCTCGAAACTTTTTATCTCCTCGCATTCAGTGGGACACGATCCGGTGAAGTTTGTGCGCTCAAATGGAAAGATATTAATTTCCAAACAAATGAGATCCGAATCACTAAGACATTATACAACCCTGATAATAACATGAAAAAATATGAATTGACGCCCCCAAAGACAAAAGGTTCTATTCGCAATTTCAATATGGATGAATTTATTATCGACATGTTGGAATCGTTGAAAGATCGCCAAGCAATAGTACATGCCCGATACAAGGCGGAGTTTGATGATTATCACGCGGCTAATTTCGTATTCTGCAGACCGAATGGCTACCCCTACATTCAGAAAAGCATCATCAACAGGATGAGCCGGATTTTGAAGTACACCAGCATAACCAAACATGCAACACCTCATATCTTTCGGCATACGCATATTAGCATGCTGACGGAAGCGGGTGTGGATCTAGTGAACATCATGAAACGAGTTGGCCATGACGATGCAAAGACGACTATGAAGATCTACACACATGTCACCAACAAGATGAAACAAAATGATGCAGACAAGCTGAAAATTCACTTTGGAAATCTACTGAAACTAGAAAAACCGCAAGGAATGTGATTTCTACGTGATTTCAGGCAAAATAAAAACCCTTGAAAAGCCCGTAATAGCAGGCTCTTCAAGGGTTTTTTTAAAATTGTTACATCATGCCGCCCATACCGCCCATGCCGCCCATGTCAGGCATGCCGCCGGCTTTTTCAGGCTCAGGCTTGTCAGCGATAACCGCTTCGGTAGTCAGGAACATTGCAGCTACGGATGCTGCGTTCTGCAGCGCGTAACGGGTTACCTTGGCAGGGTCAACGATCCCTGCTTCGAACATGTTCACCCACTCATCGGTAGCAGCGTTGTAGCCGATGCCGATAGCTTCTTTTTTCAGACGGTCCACGATTACGGAACCTTCTTGACCAGCGTTTGCAGCGATAGTGCGAACTGGCTCTTCCAGAGCGCGCAATACGATGTTCACGCCAGTTTTTTCGTCGCCAGTTACTTCTACAGCAGCAACAGCGTTATATACGTTCACAAGAGCTGTACCCCCACCGGATACGATACCTTCTTCAACCGCAGCGCGGGTTGCGTTCAGGGCGTCTTCGATGCGCAGTTTGCGCTCTTTCAATTCAGTTTCAGTAGCAGCGCCTACTTTGACAACGGCTACGCCGCCTGCGAGTTTAGCCAGACGCTCTTGCAGTTTTTCTTTGTCGAACTCGGAAGTGGTTTCTTCCAGTTGGGAACGGATTTGACTAACGCGTGCATTGATGTCCGCTTTGTCGCCGCTTCCGTCAACGATTGTAGTGTTTTCTTTGGTTACGCGCACTTGACGTGCGTTACCCAGTTGCTCAATGGAAGTGCTCTTCAGATCCAGACCCAGCTTCTCAGTGATCACTTGGCCGCCAGTCAGAGCTGCGATATCTTGCAGCATAGCTTCACGGCGGTCGCCGAAGCCAGGAGCCTTAACCGCTACAGCATTGAACGTTCCGCGCAGTTTGTTCACGATCAGCATCGCTTGGGCTTCGCCTTCGATATCTTCAGCGATGATAACCAGCGGACGCGCTTGTTGAACGATCTTCTCCAGCAGTGGCAGGATTTCCTGAGTGCTGCTGATTTTTTTGTCAGTGATCAGGATGTACGGGTTCTCCAGAACAGCTTCCATTTTGTCCGTATCAGTGATCATGTACGGGGAAATGTAACCGCGGTCGAACTGCATACCTTCTACCACTTCAAGCTCAGTCAGGAAGCCGCGGGATTCTTCAACGGTGATAACGCCGTCTTTGCCCACTTTTTCCATAGCTTCGGCAATCAGTTGGCCCACTTCTTCGTCAGCAGCGGAAATTGCAGCTACTTGAGCGATGGCTTGGGAATCTTCGATTGGTTTAGCGATTTTTTGCAGTTCAGCTACAGCTGCTTTAACTGCTTTGTCGATGCCCTTGCGGATAACCATAGGGTTCGCACCGGCAGTTACGTTCTTCAGGCCTTCGCGGATCATGGCTTGAGCCAGAACCGTTGCAGTTGTAGTACCGTCACCGGCAACATCGTTGGTCTTGGTAGCTACTTCTTTAACCAGTTGGGCACCCATGTTCTCGAATGCATCTTCCAGCTCGATTTCTTTAGCGATGGTCACACCGTCATTGGTGATCAGCGGGCTGCCGAATTTCTTCTCCAGCACCACGTTGCGGCCTTTTGGTCCAAGTGTAACTTTTACCGCATTTGCCAAAGCATCTACACCACGCAGCATTGCGCGGCGAGCATCTTCACTGAACTTAATTTCTTTTGCCATTGTGTAATTAACCTCCCAAAGTTTTGTTTAGCTTTTGCTTCCATGAGTCTCCTCGAACAACACTCGCTTCGAAAGCATCGCCTTAGTTTTATTTGCGTTTACGATTGATCTCTAAGTAATGGAGTTGAAACTTATAAACGGCTCTTGCCCTTAGTCAAGAATCGCGTGAATGTCGCTTTCTTTCATAATCAAATATTCTTTACCTTCATACTTCACTTCTGTTCCGGCATATTTCGAGAAAAGAACACGGTCGCCTTCCTTCACTTCAAGCGCAGTGCGTACTCCGTCTTTCAAAGCTCCGCTGCCTACTGCAACAATTGTTCCTTCCTGTGGCTTCTCCTTGGAGGAGTCCGGAAGCACAATCCCGAAAGAAGTGGTTTCCTCCTGCTCACTCGGTAGTACCAAAACGCGTTCACCTAAAGGTCTGATCATGAAAAATAGCCTCCTTTTGAATTATGTTGTTTACCTTGAAAACAGAGATTGGGGTCTATTAGCACTCGACAGCTCGTAGTGCTAACAACAATTTTTATGATACTCAACTTGAGAGCGGATTTCAAGTCCTTTTACACAAAATCGCATATCTTTTGGCAAAAATATGGTTTAGAGGGAGGTTGTCCGTTACAACCCTTCTACATTCTATCCACTCCCGGTCAAAATATGCCTCCACTTCCGCTGTGCCAAAAACCCGGGCTCTCCTAAGACCGGGTTCACATCCGCAACTCTTTTTTAATTACCCGTCTCCTCTTTCTCCTCCTGCTTCACATACCGTGCTTCCAGCGCCGCATCCGCCGCAAGCTGCTTGCGATACACAAAAGCGGACAGAAACACACTGAATTCATACAGGACAAGCAGAGGAATCGTCACCAGGAAATCGGAGATCAAATCAGGCGGAGTAATGACTACCGCGATAAAAACCAATGCAAAGTAAGCATACCGGCGCATTTTGCGCAGACGCAGGGGGTTCAGAATTCTTAATTTGGTGAGGAACATGACAAGCAGGGGCAGCTCGAACAGCAAAGCCAGCGGAAGCACCAGGCTGAACATGAAGTTGAAATACTGGGCAATCCCATAGGTTTCTTCCAGTCCCATGCTGCGGGTAATGGAAATCGTGAAGGAAAGCGCCATCGGGAATACAATATAATAGGCAAAAGCCATCCCAAGCAAAAAGAGCACAAATACATAAGGAACGTAACGCAGCGCGGCGCTCCGTTCTTCAGACCGGAGCCCCGGACTGATAAAAGCCCACAATTGATACGCTATAAAAGGCACGGAAACGGCGAGCGATACAGCCATGGCAATCTTCATATACATGCCGATCCCGTCCCAGAAGGAGAACGCATGCAGCACAAAGCCTTGTGCCAGATCGGCTTGAATCAGATAATCATAGATCGGTTTGGCACAGAAGAGTCCGCCCACCAATCCAAGGAGAAAGATAATCAGCACATAAATAATCCGTTTGCGCAGCTCGGTGAGATGATCGACCACCGACATTTCTTGAGATTCCAGAGACATGCAGACACCATCCCAAATGACATATATGTAGAAGTACACCCTACGGGTCCCACTTGTGCGTCAAAAAAAAGGGGTACCCCGAAGTCTGCAATCAGACTTTAGAGGCAGCCCCATGATTAACCTATTCCTGCTATTCAGGCAGACGTCTGTCCTGCGGAAGATCCGAAGTTACCTTTTGCAGCACAGGAGCTTGCGGCACAGGTGTCTCGCCTTTCTTGGCAGAGTCCGAGTCGCCCATAATATCCCGCGCACCTTCCTTGAATTCACGGAAGGTTCTTCCAACGGCACGGCCAAGCTCCGGCAGCTTGTTCGGACCAAAGAGCAGCAGTGCCAATATCACCAATAAAATAATCCCGGGAGTACCAATTCCACTAAACATTGTTATTCCTCCTTGTCCCTTTGTCCGTGCATGCTATGATTGACGTTAAGTTTATAATACCATAACTTATATCACACATCCATGCATTATACTGGACTAATGTTCAAACATCAGACAAGGAAACCCGTTTCTTATTGGCGGTACTGACCGGTGACCATCAGCAGTGCTTCGGGCAGCTGATCCATAATGGCCGCCAGATTCTCATGCACGCCTTTGGGCGTTCCGGGCAAATTGACGATCAGTGTCCGTCCACGGATTCCGCAAATCCCGCGGAACAGCATCACTGCCCGGTTCTTCTGCATGACCGTGCTCCGCATAGCCTCCGAAAGTCCGGGTACCTCCCGCTCAATCACACGCCGTGTTGCTTCAGGCGTAACGTCGCGGATCGCCAGATCCGTTCCTCCCGTGGTCAGCACAAGATCCGCCTGGAAATAATCCGTCAGCTCAATCAATGCCGCAATAATTTCATCCTGTTCATCCGGTACGATCCGGTACTCCACTATTTCACCGCCAAGCTCTTCCTCCACCAGCTCCCGAATCACCTGGGCGCTCGTGTCTTCCCGTTCGCCCCTGGCCCCTTTATCGCTGGCTGTCAGGATTGCTGTTTTCCACGCCATAGGTTCGCCCTCCTTCTCTATGTACTATATCCCAATTGACCCAAAGCCCGGCCGGCTAGGAGTCTCTTCTTGCATAATCTCCATTCTTGCCGCCGCTTTTGGAGACCAGCAGCGTCGGACCAATAATCATGTCCTTCTGCAAAGCCTTGCACATGTCATACACCGTCAGAGCTGCCGCTGAAACAGCCGTCAGCGCCTCCATCTCCACTCCGGTCTTTCCGGTGGTTGTAACGGTTGCTTCTATATATAGTTCATCTTCGCTGTTATCCGAGAAGCTGATATCAATGCCGGTCAGCGGCAGCGGGTGGCACATTGGAATCCAATCGGCCGTCTTCTTCGCCGCCATAATTCCGGCAACCTGGGCAACAGCGAGCACATCCCCTTTGCCAATCCGGCCTTCCTTGATTGCACGCATGGTCTCGGAATCCATCTTCACCATACTTTGCGCAGCAGCTGTCCGTTTGGTAATTTCCTTGTCGCTCACATCTACCATCCGGGCTCTGCCCTGCTCATTAAAATGAGTTAACTCCAAGCTTCATTCTCCTTTTCGGCAGTGAAGTATGCCATTCTCAGTAATCAGCATGTCCATAAAAGCATCATGCTCATCCATCGGCACTTCGGCAACCAATTGCATGCCATAACCCAGCCCGATCCATACCGGGGGTGCCGCAGACACCGGAAGAACCTGTGTCCATGCCTCCCGCAAGCGGTCATAATACCCGCTGCCATAACCCAGCCGGCCGCCCCTCCGGTCAAAGGCCAAGCCAGGCACAAAAACCGCTGCCGGAAGCGATGGCTCTCCGGGCCTAATCTCTTCATGGGCAGCAGCCGGCTCAAGAATGCCGTAGGCTCCCGGCGCAAGCTCCTCCCATGAACGAACCGAATGCAGCGTCATCTCCCAGGTACCGGGAACGACACGGGGCAATATCACTTCATGCCGGCCCTTCCAGGCCTGCAGGAGCAGCGGGCGTGAGTCGAGCTCGGAGCGAAAGGGAGCATAAGCCATGAAAGGAATGGCTCCCTGCTGCTCCACCCACTCCCAGGCATGCCTGCAGGCCAAAGCCGACATAACCTCTCTTTCGCTTGCGGACAACCGGTCACGGGCAGCGGCCTGTTCGGCACGCAGCTCCCGTTTGAGGGCGCCGGGTCCTGCACTGTTAGCCCTCATGACGGCCGCCTCCTCATCTTGCCCTTAGTCTATCATAGTTTGTAAGTCCAGTTTACCACTCTTCTCCCCGGTTAGCCAAGATCACTCAGCATCACTATTTCTGGGCCGTACTCCATTATGCTCTTTTATCCCCAGACTGCGATATATTCCTCCTGCCCTCCCCTGCCCTCCCCTGCTCTCGCGCCGCAAACGCTTTTCATGTAAACTAGGAGGTGTATCCTAATTAGAAATTCAAATGGCCAAGGCCTTTGCGCCATGGCGAAATACGTTGGGTGGAGGTTTCATCGTTATGCTTCTTCAAGCGACAGGAATTACGAAATCATACGGAATACAAAGCGTGCTGGATGGCATCAGCCTGCAGGTCAATGAGAAAGAGCGGGTCGGGCTTGTTGGTGTCAACGGAGCCGGCAAATCCACATTTCTGCAAATTCTCGCGGGTGAAATGTCATTTGACAGCGGGCAAATTCATAAATCCAAAGAAACTACGCTTGGGTATCTGGCCCAGAACAGCGGCCTGCAATCAGACAAGACTATAGAGGAAGAGATGTTGTCTGTCTTCGCCCCCCTGATCCAGGCCGAAGCGGAGCTGCGGCAACTGGAAGAGAACATCGCCGATCCGCGCCTGGCCGAAGATCCGAAACGGTATGAAGAGCTGCTGGAGCGGTATGCCCAACGCTCGGACTGGTTCAAGGATCATGGCGGTTACGAAATGAACACCCGGATCCGCAGTGTGCTGCACGGGATGGGTTTTGGCGAATTCGCACCGGATACCCCTATCTCCACGCTCAGCGGCGGTCAGAAGACGAGGCTCGCACTGGCCCGCATTCTGCTGCAGGCCCCGGATCTCCTGATGCTGGATGAGCCGACCAACCATCTGGACATCGAGACGCTAACCTGGCTGGAGGATTACCTGCGCAGTTACCCCGGCGGCATCCTGGTTGTCTCCCATGACCGTTATTTTCTAGACCGTCTTGTGACTACGATTGTGGAGATTGAACGCCATCAGTCCCGCAGATATACAGGGAATTACAGCCGCTATATGGAGCTGAAGGCTGCTGAATACGAAATTCGCATGAAGCAGTATGAGAAGCAGCAGGAAGAGATCTCGCGAATGGAAGACTTTGTACAGCGCAACATTGTACGGGCTTCCACCACCAAACGGGCCCAGAGCAGACGCAAGGCACTGGACAAGATGGAACGTATCGACAAGCCGCTGGGCGATCTCAAAAAAGCGAGCTTCTCCTTTGAACCCGATTTTATGTCGGGCAAAGAAGTGCTGCAGGTTCGCGAGGTGGCCGTCGCTTTTGACGAAGCCCGGCAGCCATTGTTCCGGGGGGCCTCCTTTGAGCTACGCCGCGGAGAGACTGCAGCGCTGATCGGGCCGAACGGAATCGGCAAATCAACCCTGTTGCAATGCTTAACGGGGAGCCGTGAGCCTTCGGCCGGAACGGTCAATTGGGGGACCAAAGTGAAGGTTGCTTATTACGACCAGGAGCAGACCCGGCTTAATCCGCGCAATACCGTGCTGGAGGAGCTGTGGAGCGAGTTCCCGATGCTGGAGGAAGCGCGGATACGGACGATTCTCGGCAACTTCCTGTTCAGCGGCGAAGATGTCCTCAAGAAGGTCGCTGCCCTGAGCGGCGGCGAAAAAGCACGGGTTGCTTTATCCAAGCTCATGCTGCGCGGCGCCAATATGCTTATCCTTGATGAGCCGACCAACCATCTGGATCTGGTCAGCCGCGAGGTGCTGGAAGCAGCCTTGATCGATTTCGAAGGCACCCTGCTGTTCATTTCCCATGACCGTTATTTTCTGAACAAAATGGCCGAGCGGGTACTCGAACTGCATCCTGCCGGTATTGACCAGTATTTGGGCAATTATGACGATTATGTTGAGAAAAAGCGGGAACTTGAGGACATTGCCAAAGAAGCTGCCGAGCTCGCTTCCGCAGCCGCCTCCAGAAATATGAATATCGAAGCTGCCGTCCCGGACAAGGGCACCGCTTCTTCCTATGAAGCCGATAAGCAGGCCAAACGCGAGGAACGCAACCGACAGCGGAGAATTGCCGAAATCGAGGATTTAATTGCCAAGGTCGAGGAACAAATCGCCCATACCGAAAATGAAATGACTAAACCTGAAGTATATCAGGATTATCTGGCACTTCAGGGCCATGAAGAGGAGCTAAAAACCAATAAAACTTTGCTCGCTCAATATTTTAGCGAATGGGAAACGCTGGCTGACGAATAATGTAAATCCTTCCTTTAAATAATTTTTCACTGTTACGGATTTGTTCATAAATAGTTATCCACAGCTCTGTCCCCAGATTTCGTGCATAACTCTTGCTTATAAAAGGCCCTTGGGGCCTTTTTTCAGGCTTAAAATCACTATTTGTTTGTCAAGCATTTTTTATCCACCGAATTATCCACATTATCCACAATTTCCACAACATTTCTGCTTTAACTTATCTGTTCATAGGCTGCTCCAAAAAAAGAGCGTTATTGCTGATTTTACACGGTTTTTACACAATTCATGCAGAATATGTGGATAACTTTGTCCACACCTTGACAAAAGGGGTTTGGCGCTTTTTGTCGTGGGCTTTTAGGCCAAGAAAACCCGCATGTCTCAGTAGAGACAGCGGGCTATTCCGGACAAAGCAAGTTTTAGCGGATCAGACTATGCCAAAAGCAGTCAATCAGGGCTGCTGAAGCTCTTTAAACCGCCGGTTCAACCTCACCCGCGAGCTGTGCAGAGAGCAGCGCGGCATTGCAGGCAGCAATATAAGCGATCCCTGCCGCCATAACAATATCCTGATGGGTGGCTGTTCCCCTGAACTTGTTGCCCTCCCATTCGACCATAACCGCCGCTTCTGCCTGTGCATTCTCTCCGCTTCCCAGCGAATGCAGCTCAAGTCCCGCAAAACCGATCTCCTCGGCAATCCCTTGGCCGATGGCAGCGATGATCGCTTCCAGCGGTCCGTCACCGGTGCTGGTATGCGAAGTTTCCAGCCCGCTCTTCAGGTGGCGGACGGTTACTGCAGCTACCCGCCGCTGGGCACTGCCGGCCAGAACCTGCACTTCACCCAGCCCGTAGACCTGGGCCTGCTGTCCGGTCGTGCTGCTGACCATTTGCAGCAGCTGGTCGTCACTAACCACCTTTTGCCGGTCAGCAATCTCCTTGAAGGATTCATACAGCGCATCAAGCTCCGCCGCTGCAAGTGTAATGCCATATTTCGCAGCCCGGTCCTTCAGCGCATGTCGGCCGGAATGCTTGCCAAGAATGATCATGCTGCGCGGAATCCCCAGCCGTTCAGGGTCCATAATCTCATAGGTGCTGCGGTCCTTCAGCAGTCCGTCCTGGTGGATGCCCGATTCATGCTGGAAGGCATTACGTCCGACAACGGGCTTATTGTAGGCAATCGGGAAATGCATGGCCCCGCTGATCAAGCGTGAGGTATCATACAATTTATCAAGCACAATTCCCGTCTCTGCCCCAACCGTATCGCCGCGTGTCTCCAGGGCCATAACCAATTCCTCCAGTGCACAGTTGCCTGTCCGCTCGCCCACACCGTTCACGGTCACCTCAATCTGGGTGGCACCGCCCGCAATCGCCGCTAGGCTGTTCGCAGTAGCAAGGCCCAAGTCGTTATGGCAATGTGCGCTGAAGATGACCCGATCTCCACCTCTGGCGCCAAGGCGGACCCGGCGGAACATCTCTCCATATTCCTGCGGCAACGCATAACCGACCGTATCCGGCAGGTTAATGATCGTAGCACCCTCCTCAATCACAGCTTCGACCATCTCAATCAGATCATCAATCCCCGTCCGCGCAGCGTCCATCGCCGTGAACTCCACCACATCGCTGAATTGGCGTGCATAAGCCGTCATCTCGCGGGCAACGGCCACCACCTCCGGCCTGCTCATCCGCAGCTGGTGCTGCAGATGAATATCCGACGAAGAGATGAACAGGTGAATCCGCCGGCGTTCCGCATCCCGTGTGGCCCGTACAGCCGCATCGATGTCACCTTTGACCGCGCGGGCAAAACCGCAAATCTCCACATTGCGCACTTTGCGGGAGATCGTCTCCACGGCCGCAAAGTCTCCGGGGCTGGATATCGGGAACCCGGGCTCCAGCACATCCACACCCAGCTCGGCCAGCTTGTAGGCCAGCAATATTTTCTGTTCGGGAGTCAGACTTGCACCTGGTGCCTGCTCACCGTCTCGCAGCGTAGTATCAAAGATCTGAATACGGTTCTTTACCGGAATTATCATAGGGAATTCCTCCTTGGGATTTAAACTATGCTTCGATATTCCATAACATGTTTTACCTTTTGCCTGGACCGCACGTCGACTTGCGGCCCTGCCTCTTCCCACCCACTGCTGCCGGCAGCTCCCATGGAGTGGAGATTCCGCTGCATTCTTCGGAATCTTCACTCGCCTACCTCGCCTCCAGCAATGCCGGTCTCCCGGTTTTGCTGGGGCAAGGAACACAAAAACCCGCCGTCTCTACAAAGAGACGGCGGGTTTCCCCTCCGCGGTACCACTCTTTTTGACGCATGGGCAACCTCTTCGGGCTACCCATAGCTGCGTCCAGCTCACTTCCCCGATGCCTATCCGGGAAAGGTCCGATAACGGGGACTTCCGTAACGGCGTACAATCAACTTCAAGTTCCGCCGCTCTGCTCCCGGGCGAGCTTCAAAGGTTCGGGTGGCTGCGTCGCACCCCCCGCAGCTCTCTGTGCACCCCTTTCCTTTTACTGTTCCCGTTCATTGCATGTATTCTATCCATACCAAAAAGCCTGCCATCTCATTCAAGAGACGACAGGCTGTTCACCCTCGCGGTACCACTCTTGTTGATATCCAGGGACCGGCTGATCCTACGCCATCCTTACGATATCCACTCAATAGCCGAATAAAATCCGCCGGACGTTCATGCCACGCCCTGTGCTTCATGCTTATTCGACCACCCTCTCACGGAGGTTACCCGTAACCATGTGAGGGCAGATTCATATCCTCTCTTGCTCTGAGGATTGCCCGCTTCCATCGTTCCGCTCCCGGACGAGTTCAGGTTTCCTTCGACTGCGTCGCACCCTACCGCAGCTCTCTTATCCCGGAATTCCCCTACTGCTTCCGCTCATCGCGTTTTGCTTTGTATAATTGAACTGATTATAACTGGCAGTCCCAGAGCTGTCAATGGGCACCAGTGCAACTTTTCAATAAAGTTTACACAGACCACTTCTCCAGCGAGAAGCCGGGGTCGGCCACCATATCAAGCGGAGTACCCCCATCATGTATCCATTTCACATAGGCGGCAGCTCCGATCATAGCCGCATTATCCGTGCAATATACCGGCGGCGGAATAATCAGCTCAATTCCTTCCGCTTCGCAGCGGGCCGTGAGCAGCGTACGCAAACCGCCATTGGCTGCGACCCCTCCGCACAGCAGGAGCTGCTTCGCTGCGCTGGATTTCACCGCACGAATAGCCTTCTCTACCAGCACTTCCACGACAGACTCCTGAAAGCCGCGTGCGATGCCCGCTACATCCGGTGTCAACCCCTTCATCCGGCTCTGGTTCACCACATTGAGCACAGCCGATTTCAGTCCGCTGAAGCTGAAATCATAAGAGTCCGGCTCAAGCCACACCCGCGGCAGGGGTACAGCCTCTTCCGCCTCGCGGGCCAGGCGGTCTACATGGGGGCCGCCGGGATAAGGAAATCCAAGCGCCCGGGCTACTTTGTCATAAGCTTCGCCCACCGCATCGTCGCGGGTTCGGCCAATGATCCGGAATTCCCCCTCCCGCTCCATTTGTACAAGCTCGGTATGTCCACCGGATACAACCAGCGTCATGCAGGGGTATTTCAACTCCGTTACCAGACGGTTGGCATAAATATGTCCGGCGATATGATGGGTTCCAATCAGCGGCTTACCCCAGGCCAGCGCCAGGCTTTTGGCTGCAACCACACCTACCAGCAGCGCGCCTACCAGCCCGGGACCCTGAGTCACAGCTATAGCGGTCAGCTCTTCGGGCTCTACGCCTGCCACAGACAAAGCTTCCTCTATGACCAGCGTTATAACCTCCACATGCTTGCGGGAAGCCACCTCCGGCACTACGCCGCCGAACGCGCGGTGCGTCTCAATCTGGCTGGAGATCAAATTGGACAGCACCTCGTTGCCATCCTTGACGACGGCCACCGATGTCTCATCACAGCTCGTCTCAATCGCCAATATAAGTACAGGCTGAGCCGTACCCTTCTCTCTCTCCATATCTAGTCCACGCTTCCTTCCCTGTTCCCCGGCTCCACGTAATCGGGCAGATCCGCCCACATAATAAGTGCATCCTCACGGTTGTCGGAATAATACCCTTTGCGGGTACCGGCTGACCGGAAGCCTTTTTTACGATATAAATTCTGGGCTATTTCATTCGAGACACGCACCTCAAGCGTAATAGAATTCATCCCCAAATAAGCCGCCGTCTGCATAAGCTCATCCAACAGCCGTTCCCCCCATTTGCGTCCCCGGTAAGCCTCAAGCAAGGCAATATTGGTCACATGCGCCTCATCCACAATCGCCCACATTCCGGCATAGCCGATAATATAACCATTCAGCTCCATCACCATGTATTTGGCAAAATGATTATGTGTCAGCTCATTGCGGAAGGCTTCCTCTGTCCAGGGCATGGTAAAGGCCTCACGCTCAATGACAAGTATCGCCGGAATATCCTCCAACTGCATCAGGCGAAAAACAAGCCCCGCCCCCTGCTCTCTTAAAGATTCCGCTTCCGTCATTGTGGTTTCAAGCTCCCTTCGCTGCTCCGGCGCAGATTGGCCTCCGCTTCCGAAAGCTGGGTATAGTTAGGGATCAGGCTGTGAAGGTCATCACTCCCGGCTTGCAGCTGCTTCTCTCCCAGCAGTCCTGTCCAGCGTCCTTCCAGCTCATAAGGTACTGTGCGGAAACTCCCCAGTTCCAGCAGCGGGCGCAGCGATTCAGCGCTGCCATGTTGCGCCGTCTCTCCCACGAACCAGAGGACGCGCGGCCGTGCGCCTTGTGCGGACGCCTGCTCCAGGCGTTCTGCCAGCTGCTGTACCCAGTCCGTCATTAGCCGTATGCCATCGGACACAAGACGGACAGGCGCCTGTTCCTCTCCTGCCGCTGCGAAAAGAGCCGTATAGACCTGTCCGCGGCGGGCGTCCATCAGCGGAATGATCCAGTCCGGGCCATCTCCGCCGGTTTCCGTGACTGGCAGGGAACCTTCCGGATTGGCCAAACCCATGCTCAGGCCTCCCCATGCCAGCGCATGCAGGCTCGATATGCCGGCTACCGGCACCTTCCAGGCCCAGGCCAGCGTTTTGGCTGCAGTAACCGCGATCCGGGTTCCAGTATAAGAACCAGGCCCCACGCCCACAGAAATACCGCCAAGCATAGCGGCGGTGGTTCCGGAAGCCCGGAGCGCCTCTTCGATAATCGGCAGCAGATGCACCGAATGGTTCCGTTCCCCGGAAGCATTAATCTCATGCAGAATATTCCCGTCCTCCGTCACAGCTACCCCAAGAGTTGCCGTAGAGGTATCCAGCGCCAAGAACCGCTTACGCGGCTCTTTATTATGATTCGTCATTGTTATTAACCCCACTTCTGGAGCAGCCCCCGGCAAATCCCGCCATAAGGTTCACCGATTCCGGTCACCGTTATCAAGCGTTCATCCGGCCCGATTGTCTCCATATATATGTGCATATGCCGCGGTGGCATCAAATCTGCAATAATACTGCTCCACTCCACCAAACAAATGCCTGTCCCATAAAAATACTCATCCAGCCCCAGCTCGTCCGCTTCCTGAAGCGAAATCCGGTATACATCCATATGGTACAGCGGCAGTCGTCCTTCATACTCTTTAATAATGGTGAAGGTAGGACTGCTGACCAGGTCCTTGACTCCCAGATGGCGTGCGAAACCTTGCGAGAATGCCGTCTTGCCCGCACCCAAATCACCGTCCAGCCCGATCACAAGGCCAGGCGAGGCTGCAGCCGCCAGGGCTGCAGCGAGCAGCTCGGTATCCTCCGGGCGGTATGAACGGTAAGTAAACACCGTTTCCACATTATGATCCAACCCTGTTGACCACCTTTCCCAATAACCCCCGAATTACAATACTTCTAATTATATCGGTATGAAACTCTCACCGCAACAACTGTCCTGAACTCCAGACCCTTAACTTTAGGGCTAGCAGGCGGTCCACGCCAAAAAAGGCCACAACGCAGCACTGTGCGCATGGCCCCCTGTGTCTGTATTCTGCTTCCTGCTGCACGCTTTGCTTACCGGGCTTGCTCCTCCAGCCGGTCCACGGCGATCGTATGTGTATTGGTTGGCCGGGAACCGACCTGCACCGTCGCCATTCCATTATCCGCATCCACATGCTCAATCCACACCGGCTCCCCGTCCAAATGAACGGCTATGGTCTCTTTTGACTTATAAATATCCTGGGCCCGCTTTACATCCATGGAATTTCATCTCCTCGCGTTGTGTTATTCCTCATCGTCTTTTTCCTCGAAAGGCGGATCACCAATTGTATCCTCCGCATCAAGCCTGCCGGTATCCTCACTGGCCGCAGCTTCCTCAGGGTAAGCCACCACACGCTCCCAATTGACGGCTTCCGCAGGAATCGCCGGCCCTGTCAAGAGATCGCGCCAACCTTCCATTCCCAGCTCCATATTGTCCCTCCGATGGCCGTTTCCTTTTTCACCCGGCATTTTTTGACAGGCCATTACCGGTCCGCCTTTATTTTTTCCCACAATTCTCAGAAGATACATCCGGCTAGAAATCCGCCTTCCATCTCATACTAAGCCAAAGCAATCATCCGAATTTTTTAAGGAGGCGTTCCCTCATGCACACTGTCTGGAAAGGGGCTATCAGCTTCGGTCTGGTGCATGTACCGGTTAAAATGTTCTCCGCCACGGAGGACAAGGACATTTCCTTGCGTTACATCCATAGAGAATGCGGCAGTCCGCTTTCTTATGTGCGCAAATGTCCCGTATGCGACAAAGAAGTGGCCTGGGAAGAAATCGGCAAAGGCTATGAGTATGAAAAGGGAAAATTTGTGGTGTTTGATAAAGAAGAGCTGGACCAGCTGACTGAGGAGAGCAGCAAAAGCATAACCATTCTAGATTTTGTGGATTTGACGGAGATTGACCCGATTTATTTCCAGAAAACGTATTACCTGTCCCCGGACCAAGCCGGCGCGGGAGCGTACCGGCTGTTGATGGAAGCGATGCGGCAGACCGGAAAAATCGGCATTGCCAAAATCTCAATCCGCTCCAAAAGCAGTCTTGCGGCGATTCGGGTGCTTGAGGAATGTCTCGCGATTGAGACTATTTTTTATCCCGATGAGGTGCGTCCGGCCTCCCAGGTTCCCAATCTCCCGGAGGCCGGAATCGTAAACGACCGGGAGCTGGACATGGCGAAGCTGCTGATATCCCAGCTGTCCACGCCGTTTGAGCCGGCCAAGTATACCGATGATTACCGGCAGCGGATGCTGGATCTGATCTCCCACAAGGTATCGGGTGAAGAGTTTCATATTGCGCCTGCGCGTCAGGAGAGCAATGTTATTGACCTGATGGCAGCGCTGCAGGCCAGTATCGAGGCGGTTCAGCATGTTCCTTCCGACCCGGGCCCTTCCAAGGCCGCAGGCAAACCCAAAGCCAAGCCGCAAACGGCAGCTGCCGGCGCCAAAAAAACAAGTAAAGCCAAAGGCCCGGCTGCAGAGCCTGCCGCCCAGGGAAACACCGCCACCGGTCCGATTCCGGTCATAGCCCCCAAACCCAAACGCCGCACCGCCAAGAGCAAAGAGACGGGTTCCTAGGAGGCGGTACGGATGAGCCTCAAACCTGTCGTTCCCTTTGAGCCCATTCTGGCTGCACAGCTTCCCCAAGGCGATCAGTGGATTGCCCAGATTAAATGGGATGGGGTACGGATGTTGTCTTATTATGACGGACATACCTCCGAGCTCATCAACCGGCGCGGCAACCGCCGCACCCCGCAGTATCCCGAGCTGGCTGACATCAGGGCGTATTGCCGAGCGGAATCGGTGATTCTTGACGGTGAAGTGATCGCACTTCATCAGGGCAAGCCTTCTTTCCATGAAGTCATGCGGCGGGACAGCCGGAAGAACCAGTCTGCCATCCTGGCCATTTTGCATCAAGTGCCCGTGATCTATATGGTGTTTGATATTTTGTACTGCAATGGCCTTTGGACTCTTGACCAGCCGTTATCCTCGCGGCAGCAGCTGCTGTCCGATATGCTGCTGCCTCACCCGCATGTTCAGGCCGTTCCCAGCTATACGGACCCGGAACAATTGTACGCCGCCGCGTTGAGCCAGGGGCTTGAAGGCATTGTTTGCAAAGATATCTCCAGTACCTATGCTTTGGGCGGCAAAGACAAACGCTGGCAGAAACGAAAAATCATCTCCGACCTCACAGCTGTAGCAGGAGGAGTTACCTTTCGTGACGGTACCGTAAATGCCCTGCTGCTTGGGCTTTATGATGAAGAAGGCAAGCTGCATTACATCGGACATGCCGGGGCAGGCCGGCTGACTGTGCAGGATTGGCGGGATCTGACTTTAGAAGCACACAGCTTGGCTTCCGGGGTGATGCCATTTGCCACGCTGCCCGAACGGGTCAAAGGAGCATTCTGGATCCGGCCCGAGCTTGTTTTTAAGGTTCATTTTCTGGAGTGGAATACGTCCGGCACTCTCCGCCAGCCTGTGCTTCAAGGGAGGGTTGAGCTTCCGCCGCTCGATTGCCGTCTTTGATTAAGGAGAAAGGAGGAACTATAATGGCTGTCGCCGTCAAAGGCTCCATCACTGTAGAAGGCCAGGAAATCACAATAACAAATCCCGACAAACCGCTCTGGCCGGATATGGGGATTACCAAACGAATCTATTTGGAAAAGCTCGCTGTACTCTCCCCTTACCTGCTGCGTTATTGCCGTGACCGCCTGCTGACGGTTATCCGCTATCCGCACGGAGTGGACGGTATGTCCTTTTATCAGAAAAATGCGCCCGAACCGCTGCCTCCCTTTGTGCGGACGGCCGTCCATGAGAAGATTACCTATATTACGCTGCAGGGACTGCCTGATCTGTTATGGCTGGGCAACCTGGCCGCCTTGGAATTCCATCCTTCGCTGCACTATGCCGGAAGCACTTTGCCCTGTGAGTGGATGATTGATCTGGACCCGTCCCGGGAAGTCGAGCCGCGGATCATGGAAGCCGCCTCCATTGTAGGCCAGGTGCTGAGATCCCTTGGATTATTGTCGGTCCCGAAGACCTCGGGAGCCACCGGCGTGCAGATTATCGTGCCCGTCCATCCAGGGGTCACCTTTGAGGAACTGCGCCGGATCGGCCACTTTGTCGGCCGCTTCGTCACGGAGAAACATCCGGACTTGTTTACACTGGAACGGCTCAAAAAAAATCGCGGCGACCGGATCTATTTTGATTACCTGCAGCATTACGGCGGCAAAACCCTGGCCGCCCCCTATACCCCACGCGCCCGTCCACAGGCGACTGTATCCACTCCGTTATTGTGGGAAGAGGTAGAGCGGAATGTGTCCCCTTTAGATTTCCATCTGCTCAACATTGAAGAGCGCTTGCGCAGCATCGGTGATCTGATTGAGCAGCTTCCGCCGCAGCCGGTGGAGGCTATCATTACGCAGCTGTCCTGAATAGGCTGTGCAGTGCCAAAGACAATGAAACAAGCCCGCAGCATCTACGCTACGGGCTTGTCAGGCGTCCCGCTCGGGGACTGAAGGTATTATATATGAGAATACAGCAACTTGTACTTTCAAGGCTGTATATATTGCTACACTATTCGTAAACATACCTTCTTTCGGTAAATTGGAACCCCCAAGGAGTCCCGCTAATGAATGGCTTTTTTCTTGAAACGGCCACCTTTGACATCATGTATATTGCCAATGGCCACAAATGCATCCGAATCCCAATCCTCTACGATGGATTTCAGCTTGGCTTCTTCGAGACGGGTGATGACTACAAATATCACCTTTTTGTTCTCGCCGGAGAATCCGCCTTCCCCATCCAGATAAGTAACACCACGTCCAAGACGTTCGGTCAGTGCTTCTCCGATATCGCGGAATTTCTCGCTGATAATCCATACCGACTTCGATTGATCCAGACCTTCGAGAGTAATATCAATCAATTTAAACGCTATATAATACGCAATCAAGGAGAACATGGCATTGTTCCAACCAAAAACAAATCCCGCACCGGATAAGATAAACAGGTTGAAGAACATGACCACTTCACCAACAGAGAATGGCAGTTTTTTGGCAATTAGAATCGCTACAATTTCCGTACCATCCAGTGATCCGCCATACCTCACAACCAGACCGACGCCAACCCCGAGAATGATGCCCCCAAAGACGGCAGCAAGCAGCGGCTCAAAGGTAAAGGCACTTACAGGATGCAGAAGCTGGGTACCAATAGACATTAGAACGACAGCATATAAGGTGGATAAGGCAAAGGTCTTGCCGATTTGCTTATACCCGATAGCCAGAAACGGAAGATTCAGCAAGGTCAGCAGGATCCCCAGAGGAATATGAAAAATATGCGACAGCATAATGGATATGCCCGTGATCCCGCCATCAATCATACTGTTGGGAACCAGGAAAATCTCAAGTGCAACAGCCATCATTGCCGCCCCAATGGTCAGCATGACGATCCGTTGTGCCTGCTTCGCTGCCTTAAAAGCCCCTGATTTCTGCGGTCTCTTCTGCCCTTCTTTCGTAAACACTTGATCACTTACAGTCATAGAACTCCCCCTACAATAGCAGTATAGTGTGAAACATTCGAAGTATATTGGTTACTATACCTTCTTATATTTCTTTTAGTACACTTCATTATATCATAAAAGGGCGTTCTCTAAGGAGTGAAACCTGCAATATCGTTTGAAAAGTTTGATCTTTGCCTCCTTTCCAGTTATAAAAGCGGGGATAACAGCTGACAGAGCTCTTCACCCAGCTTGACAATCCGCCCCCTCCTTCTGAATACTATGGGGTCAATATATTCACTGTCGTTCAGATCCGACTCAAAGCCCGAGGCCAACTGCTCTATAGTCTGCGGATCAAGCAGCACGGCTGTCAGCTCAAAGTTGGAGTAGAAGCTGCGCATATCCAGGTTCGCACTTCCTACCGTCGCCAGCAGATCGTCAACGATCATGATTTTGGCATGCATAAAACCCTTGGTGTAGCGGTAGAATTTCACTCCGGCATCCTGCAGATCCTCCAGGTAGGACAGCGAAGCATGATACACCAGCTTGTTATCCGGCTTGGCCGGAATGATAATCTTCACCTCCACTCCGCTGAGCACAGCACTCTTCAGGGCCCGGGAAATGGCCGAATCGGGGATAAAGTAGGGGGAGGTTATCCAGATCCGCCGCTCTGCTGCATTCAGCGCACCAAAATACATCTCCTGAGTGGCATCAATATCTCCGTCCGGCCCGCTCCCCACAATTTGCACCGCCTGCCGGCTCTCACAGGAATGTCCAGGAAACAACCGGGGGTGGCTCATCCCTTCACCTGATGCGAGCCGCCAATCCTTCAAAAAGGCATACTGGATATAATAGACTGAATCCCCTTCCAGACGCAGGTGTGCATCACGCCAATAGCCCATCTTCGGGCTTTTGCCAAGATAATCATCCCCCACATTCATCCCTCCGGCAAAGCCGACAAGCCCGTCCACCACCATAATTTTACGATGATTGCGGTAATTGAAGCGGCGGTCCAGTAGAGAAGTCAAAGGCGGCAAAAAAAAGTGAAACTCCACCCCCGCTTGTCTGAATCTGCGGACAAAGCTGCGGCTAAGGTTATGGCTGCCAAGACCATCACACAAAAGACGCACCTTGACCCCTTGACGCGCCTTGCGGATCATAACCTCCTGAAAGCGGCAGCCGATGTCATCATCGCGAAAAATATAAAATTCCAGATGAATATGTTCCTTCGCAGCCTCCATCGCTTCCAGCATCGCATCAAAGGCTTCTCTGCCGGTCGACAGTATACGGATGCGGTTTCGGCCGGAAACCGGACTGTCGGACAGACTGGCAAGCAAACGCAGCAAACCTGGACGCGAGGCATACTTCGGATTGCCGCTGTCCGCCACATTATTCACAAGGGTGCTCCGCCCCTTCACATGGGTACGAATCTCCCGGAAGAGTGAGATGCCTCTTCTGCTGATTTTGCGATTCTGCCAATAGTTGCGGCCCAGGAAGCAATAGAACACCAGCCCGAGAGGCGGACAGAGGAACGTAATAAACAGCCAGGCCATAGCTCTTTGCGGACGCCGGTATTCAAGGATTAAAATCAGGGCAATCTGTATAATCATTAGGATCAAAATGATCGCAAGTATCTTCATTCGGTCCCTCCCTTAACTTGAAGCTAGAAAGCCGGAGCATGGCTATGCTATGCCGACTCTAGTACAGGTTTTGCCGTAACTCTCTTTGTTTATTCAAGTAAACCGTTGTCATGTTCCCCAAAGTGCCGGAATACATAGAGTAATAGGACAATATCGGATGAGCCCGCCGGGAAGAAGAGACAGGGTACACAGGAACACAGGTGGCGGCGCAAGCCGCAGGAAGGAGGCACCATGAAAAACAGGCCTGATCATAACAAGATTACGCTGCTGGTCGTCCGGGAGGCAGGACGTCCGGTCAGACAACTTCAGCTATCCAAGCCGCTGGCTCTGGCTTTGCCGGCAGTTGCTGCCCTCTCCATCTCCAGTCTGGTCACCTCAATGCATTTTCATGCCTCACAGTCCATTTCGCAGCTGGAAGCCGAAGCCGCCGCGCTCACCCTGAGCAATCTCCGTATGGAAATGCAGGTTGCCGATAAGGATGAGGCGCTGCTGCGCCTTCGCAGTCAGGTGACGGAGCTTTCGGAGGAAGCGGAAGGTATCAAAGACCAGCTGAAAAATGTAAGCGAGCTGGAAGAGAAGCTTCAATCCCTGATCGACAAGGGCAAGAACTTCTCTTCCGGCACTGCTGCCGATGCTGCCTCAAACACCTCTGCCCCTCCGCAGGTTGGAGGGGAGTACATCGCGGTTCACCAGCAGGATCCTTTTCAAATGGTGGAGCAAACCAGGGATGAATTCCAGGAAATCCGCAGTCTGCTCGATGAGATGGTTCACAGTATCTCAAATACAATCACCGAAGCCCAGGCCGTGAATACCGCCCAGGCCAAAGTGCAGGCCCAGCAGGCCCGGGCGCGGCAAGCGAAGCTCGATTCCGTCGCCCAGTGGCCTACCCAGTCCAGAATGATCTCATCCAGCTTCGGATACCGCACCGATCCGTTCAAGGGAAGTTCCGCCTTCCACTCGGGTATTGATATTGCCGCCCCTTCAGGTGACCCTGTATACGCAGCGCTGGGCGGAACCGTACTTGCAGTGGATCAGCAAGGGGCGCGCGGCAAATATATTGTCATTGAGCATCCCGGCGGACTGGAGACCTGGTACATGCACTTAAGCGGAATGAACGTAACTGCCGGAGAGAAAGTCAGGAAAGGCCAGAATATCGGGCAGATCGGCAGTACCGGACGCAGCACGGGTCCCCATCTCCATTTTCAGGTAGTGAAGCATAACAAGCCGGTTAATCCTTTGACCTATGTAAAGCCGTAAACCAACAGCCAATCTATTCACAGGAGAACGGGAGGAATTTGAAATGTGGAAAAAAAAGCAGCAGCTCCCCTTTAAGTCTACCGACTCTTTGATTGGACACGGGGGAACCTTGGAGGGTAAAGTGCACTGCGATACCAATCTGCGGATTGAGGGCAGCTTCAGCGGTGAGATTGAATGCACCGGAACAGTTACCGTAGGGGAGCATGGATTGGTGCATTCCAGCATTATTGCGCAGGAGATCATTATTGCCGGCAAAGTGTTCGGTAATGTGACGGTAGACCGCCGGCTGGTTATGACCTGCACCGGACAGCTGCACGGCAGCATCTCCGCAGGGAGCCTCAGCATTATGGAAGGCGGGGTATTGAGCGGTTCGGTTGACATGAAAGAACAGCCCGCCCCGGAAAAAGCGGGCGGGCACGAGAAACAGAAGGACAAGGCAGGCAAGCGTTCCAAAGCTCAAGCTGCACGTGAAGCGGGTTAAATCCTTGGACTTGGATGTCCTGCGGACTGTCCGCAGCGTCTTAGGCAGCTACATCTCTTTTGCTGAAAACGTACCATGTAACAGCGAGGAAAAGGACATAATAGATGGCCAGCACGGCGATGGAGAATCCCAGCGTCGAGTCTCCCGGACCTGCATTGGAAACCAGGTAACCCCGCAGATCCATATGGGTGAACAGCAGGTAACGGGCCCATTCAAAGCGGTCCGGATTAAAGATCATGATAAAAATGCTTTTGGCAAACATAATAAACATGGATAATCCGATCGCCAGACCGCTGGCACGGAATACACTGGATACCATAAAAGCCAGCGCAGTGGTCAGGAACAGCTCCACATACCGGCAGAGCAAATCCATAAACGCATATTGTGCCGGACTCCAGCCGTTTGTTTCAGGGAGCAGCCCCGCGGCTGAAGACGAGAATAGATACGATGAACCTAACCCGAACGCCACCAGCACGACTAAGCTGAGCAGACTGAACAGGATGACGGAAATATATTTGGAGAGCAGGATCTTGGAACGGCTCCACGGGCGGATCAGCAGCAGCTTGATGGTTCCCCAGGAAAATTCGCCCGCTACGGAGTCGGATGCCACCACCACAGTAAAAATCGTATTCAGAAAGAACGCGATACTCACCGCCATTTGGAACGATTCCCATAATCCCATCAAAGAAGAGACGCTGTCTGATGTGAAATAGACCAATGCCGGCATGAGTGCACTCATCACCGCCAGAATAAACAACATGATCCAGGTGCGGACCCGGCTGTATATTTTGATGTTCTCATTATGTACAAGCCCTGCGAACTCACCCAATGCCTTCACCTCCGGTCATTTCCAAGAATTGATCCTCCAGCGAACGGGACAAGGCATGAATGCTGTACACCTTGATTCCGCCTGCTACCAGGCGTGCGTTCAGCTCCGCGATCTCCTCCCGGGTAGCTTCGACGGCAAGCCCGCCGTTCTTGAGCGCTCCCAGGCCCAGCAGGGCCAGTGCCGCTTCGGCATTGTCCACCTCAAACAACGTCTCCTCATCCGCAATAACAGCATCTCCGACCTGCTTAAGCTGCTTCACATCCACCAGTCTGCCATTCTGGATAATGGCCACACTGTCACACATCAGCTCCATCTCGGACAGCAGGTGACTGGAGACGAATACCGTCGTCCCTTCCTCCCGGCATAACCGCCGCAGATAATCCCGCAGCTCGCGAATGCCCTGTGGATCAAGGCCATTCGTAGGCTCGTCCAGGATGAGCAGCTTCGGCCGGTGCAGCAGGGCCTGGGCCACGCCCAGCCGCTGGCGCATACCAAGCGAATACGTCTTCACCTTGTCATGAATCCGCTGCCCCAGCCCTACCAGCGCCACCACCTCATCGATCCGCTGCTTGGTAACACCGGACACCATCCGTGCATATTGGCGCAAATTCTGATATCCGGTCAGAAATTTGTACATCTCGGGATTCTCGACAATCGCGCCTACATTTGCAACAGCCTCTTCAAAATGGTCCTTAATGCTGTACCCGCAAATCCGGATGTCTCCGCGGCTGATTGAAATCAAACCGACCATCATCCGAATCGTAGTCGTTTTGCCCGCACCGTTGGGCCCGAGGAATCCAAAGATTTGCCCGGTCGGTATATCCAGCGTCAGGTCGCTGACAAGGGTTTTGGAGCCGATTTTTTTGGTCAGGCCCTGCAGACGGGCAACCGGCTCTAACTGTTCTGCCATATTAGACATAATCCCACTCCCTTTCCTGCACCTAGTTTACCACATATAGCCTTTTTCGCGAAAAATCCATAAATTCATTACATGAAATCAATTATAAAAGCCGTCGCCGGTACCTCCTCTCCGCTGATTCGCTGATCCGCTGATGGCCGCAACAATATGGTTTTGAGTAACATAGTCTTTTTCACTGCACTTTGTACATCAGGACTGCTAGCAACCGGGCTCTTTTTCGATTAGAGTGCATTTAATGCATTAGGAATAGCAAAAAAGACCAGGAAACGCCTGTTTTCTAAATTTCTACTGTACGAAATACATCAGAATGAACTTTCATGCCACCCCAGAGCGATTATACTGCACTAAATGCATCAGAACTGCAAGAACTGCCTTTACCGCAAAAAGGGTGCGGTTGGTACCGTCCCCATTCCACATTCCTCCTTTCCCGTTCCACGGACTGCCCTAATTGTTAAGCAAACTGAGGCATCAAAAAAGACCCGGCCCGCCTCCTCACTGGAAGCGGATCGGGTCCTTTTCTATAAAAGTTCTAAACTAACGTTAGCCGCCCACACGTGCAAGCTCACGCATGTTCGCTTCAAATGCAGCCATCAGTGCCGCTTCACCGGTCAAGCCGGTCTGCTCCACCTTACGAATCTGCTGCAGCATCCGTTTGTAATCCTTAGGAATTACGCGGGCAAATTTCGGCAGGCTTTCTGTCCACTGATCCAGAATCCGTTGTCCAGCCATACTGTTCGTAAGCTCTGTGTGACGGGCAATCAGTTCCCGCAGCTCTTCGATTTCTTCCGGCTCCTCTACCCGTTCCAGCAATACCATTTCGATATTGCAGCGGCTGAAGAAAGTGCCTTCCGGGTCATACACGTAGGCGATACCGCCTGACATGCCTGCCGCAAAGTTCCGCCCGGTCTCACCGAGCACAACCACACGTCCACCGGTCATGTATTCACAACCATGGTCGCCTACGCCTTCCACCACCACTTTGGCTCCGGAGTTCCGGACCGCGAAACGTTCACCGGCAATTCCGCTGATGTAAGCTTCACCGCTGGTCGCTCCATAAAGCGCCGTGTTGCCGATGATGATATTATCTTCGGCAGCAAAGGTCGCCTTAGGGGACGGCTTCACAATCAGTTTGCCGCCTGAGAGTCCCTTGCCTACATAGTCGTTGGAGTCTCCCTCGACGGTTATCGTCATTCCCTTCGGCACAAATGCGCCCAAGCTTTGTCCGGCAGAGCCCGTGAAATGAAGACGAATCGTGTCATCCGGCAAGCCGGCTGCACCGTATTTACGCGTCACTTCACTGCCCAGAATCGTTCCAACCGCACGGTTGACGTTCGTAATCGGCAGGGCTACCTCTACCGGTGTTCCCGATTCCAGAGCCGGTGCCGCAAGATCAAGCAGCTTGGAAACGTCGATGGTTTCTTCCAGGCCATGGTTCTGGGTCTTGCTGCGGAAACGTGTGCTTCCTTCCGGCAGCTCCGGTGTATGCAGCAGACTGGAGAGATCCACACCCTTCTTCTTCCAATGATAGGAAGCTTTCACGGCATTCAGGCAATCTGTACGTCCGACCATCTCTTCGATGGTGCGGAAGCCCAGACTCGCCATAATCTCCCGCAGATCCTGTGCTACAAAGGTCATGAAATTCACAACATGCTGCGGATCACCCATGAAGTTCTTGCGCAGCTCGGGATTCTGTGTAGCTACCCCAACCGGACAAGTATCCATTTGACATACACGCATCATGATGCAGCCTACGGCTACGAGCGGTGCGGTCGAGAAGCCATATTCTTCGGCACCGAGGAGCACCGCCACAGCCAAATCCCGGCCGCTCAGCATTTTGCCGTCCGTTTCCAGGACCACACGGTCACGCAGGTTGTTCAGCATCAGCGTCTGATGTGTCTCGGCAAGGCCAAGCTCCCAAGGAAGGCCGGCATGGCGGATGGAGTTCATCGGGGATGCCCCTGTTCCTCCGTCATAACCGCTGATCAGGATGATATCGGCGCGGCCTTTGGCCACACCGGCAGCAATCGTGCCGACTCCAACTTCAGACACCAGCTTCACATTAATGCTGGCACGCGGATTGGCATTCTTGAGATCATAAATCAGCTCCGCCAGATCCTCAATCGAATAAATATCATGATGCGGCGGAGGGGAGATCAGACCTACTCCCGCTGTCGAGCCGCGGACCTCGGCCACCCATGGGTAGACCTTACGTCCAGGCAGCTGCCCACCTTCACCCGGCTTGGCGCCTTGCGCCATCTTGATCTGAATTTCGTCCGCGTTCACCAGATAGTTCGAAGTGACCCCGAAACGTCCCGATGCCACTTGTTTGATCGCACTGCGGCGGGAATCGCCATTGCTGTCCGGGATAAAGCGCGCCGGATCTTCGCCGCCTTCACCGGTGTTGCTCTTGCCGCCGATGCGGTTCATTGCGATTGCCAAGGTCTCATGCGCTTCCTTACTGATCGAGCCGAAGGACATGGCGCCTGTCTTGAAGCGTTTCATGATCGACTCCACCGGCTCTACTTCATCGAGCGGAATCGGCTCGTATGGTGTATTGAACTGCAGCAGGGAGCGGAGTGTCAGGTGTTTCTCGCTTTCGCCTTGCACAAGTGCAGCATACTTCTTGTACAACCCGTAATCTCCGGTGCGTACAGAGTTCTGAAGCAGATGGATGGTCTGCGGGTTGAACAAATGTTCTTCCCCGTCGGCACGCCATTGGTAATCGCCGCCGGAATCCAGCACTTTGTCATTGCCATCCTTCTCAGTGAAGGCACGATTATGGTGAATCAGCGCCTCAGCGGCTACTTCTTCAAGGCCAATTCCGCCAATACGGGAAGGCGTCCAGGTAAAGTAACGGTCCACAAATTCCGAATTCAGTCCCACCGCCTCAAAGATTTGAGCCCCACGGTACGATTGAATGGTTGAGATTCCCATTTTGGACAATATTTTGACTACACTCTTGGTAGCTGCCTTAATATAGTTCTTCACAGCCTTCTCATGCGAGATACCGCGTAGCAGGCCCTGGCCAATCATGTCATCCAGACTCTCGAAGGCCAGATAAGGGTTGACCGCACTTACGCCGTAGCCGAGCAGCAGCGCATAGTGGTGCACCTCACGGGGTTCCCCGGACTCCAGCAGGATGCTGACCTTGGTCCGCGTTCCCTGTCTGATCAAATGGTGATGCAGACTGGACACGGCAAGCAATGCCGGAATCGCCGCATTCTCACGGTCAACGCCGCGGTCCGACAGGATCAGGATATTATGTCCTTTGCCCATAACACGGTCTGCCGCTTCGTTCATCCGCTCCAGAGCAATGCGCAGCCCTTCCGCACCCAGCTCAGCCGGGAAGAGAATAGGGATAGACATCGATTTGAAGCCCGCACGGCGGACATGACGGATTTTGGCAAAATCCTCATTGGAAAGAATCGGTGAAGCCAGCGAGATATGACGGCAGCTCTCCGGTTCCGGCTTAAGCAGGTTGCGTTCCGGCCCGATGGTAGTTGCTGTCGAGGTTACCAGCTCTTCGCGGATCGCATCGATCGGCGGGTTGGTTACCTGGGCAAACATTTGTTTAAAATAATTGTAAAGCCGCTGCGGGCGATCCGACATTACAGCCAGCGGAGCATCATAACCCATGGACACCACGGCTTCAGCGCCGGAGGAGGCCATCGGCTCAAGCACTTTGCGCAAGTCCTCGAAGGTGTAGCCAAAGGATTGCTGCAGCTGCTGTACATTGTCATGCTTCGGATTTGGCAGTTCAGGCGCGTCCGGCAGTTCATCGAGGCCGATCAGGTGCTCATCCAGCCATTCGCTGTACGGCTGCTCGGAGATAATTCCCGCTTTAACCTCTTCATCGGAAATAATACGGCCTTCCTGTGTGTCCACAAGCAGCATACGTCCCGGTCTCAAGCGGTCCTTGTAAAGAATGTTCTCCGCCGGGATATCAAGCACCCCTGCTTCGGAGGACAAAATAATCATATCGTCTTTGGTTACATAATACCGGGCAGGACGCAGGCCGTTGCGGTCCAGAATGGCACCGATCTGCACACCGTCCGTAAAGCCCATGGCGGCAGGTCCGTCCCACGGCTCCATCAGGGTGCTGTGGTATTCATAGAATGCCTTCTTCTCCGCATCCATTGAGTCATGGTTGCTCCAAGGCTCCGGCACCATCATCATCGCCACATGCGGCAAAGAGCGGCCGCTCAGATACAGAAATTCAAAGGTGTTGTCGAACATGCCTGTGTCGGAACCATCCGGATTGACAATCGGTTTGATTTGATCCAGGGACTCGCCGAACACCTCGCTCTTGAAGAGGGACTGGCGGGCATGCATCCAGTTGACATTGCCGCGCAGCGTATTGATTTCACCATTGTGAATCATGAAGCGGTACGGGTGGGCACGTTCCCAGCTCGGGAAGGTATTGGTGCTGAACCGGGAGTGAACCAGCGCTATGGCCGATTCCAGCTCTTCATTCTGCAGATCCAGATAGAATTGTCCTACCTGCTCCGTGGTCAACATGCCTTTGTATACAATCTTGCGGCAGGACATGCTTGGCATATAAAAAGATTCCGCCTCTTCCACCCCGCCGTAGCGGATGGCAAGCTCGGCGCGTTTGCGGATGACATACAGCTTGCGCTCAAAAGCCAAATCATCCGGGATGCCGGACGAGCGGCCGATAAAGACCTGACGTACATAAGGCTTGGCGGCTTTGGCCGTCTTGCCCAGCATTTCGTCGAAGGTTGGCACATCGCGGTAGCCGAGCACTTCCTGGCCTTCTTCAGCGATGATCTCGCTAAGGAGGTCTTCATGGCGGGTCCGGATCTCCTCATTATGAGACAAAAAGATCATGCCCACGCCATAGTGACCCTGTTCCGGCAGCTCAAAGCCAAGCTTCTTCGCTTCGCCGGCAAAAAAACGGTGCGGAATTTGCAGCATGATGCCGGCTCCGTCACCAGAGTTCGGCTCGCTTCCTTGGCCTCCCCGGTGCTCCATATTAAGGAGCATGGTCAAAGCATTACTTACAATATCATGGGACGGTTTGCCTTTAATATGGGCTACAAACCCCATGCCGCAAGCGTCTTTTTCGAACTGGGGGTCATACAGGCCCTGTTTGCCGGGCAGTTCAGTGTGTCTCATCATACGCAACCTTTCTATTATAAAGTAGGACATGATCGCAAGAAAATTTTCACATTAAAATCTTAATAAATATTCAAGGCAGATTGGTTATATTATTTTATCATCGAGCTGACATGAGCGCAATTTAAACTTTTTTATGAGTTTGATTAACAATTGTTTTTACGGTACAGCTTTAGTGAGTAAAAGCGTAAAAAAACTCCTCACTGTATAATTATACACTTTTAACGAATAATCTCTTATGCAATGAAAACGGTTTATCCGTTTTCTTCTTATGCTGATTTTAAACAGTTCTTACTGTACTTTGCCTGAAAATGTTGAAAAGCACCTCCTCAGAGGTGCTTTTCGGCGGGTACGCTATGAATCGACAATACCCGATTATACAGTCAGAACTTGTTCACTTTTGACAGCAGCTTCGCTATCCCGGTTATGGAACATGAAGTAGCCCAGAGTCAGAGCCAGGAAGGCAACGCCATATATGGCAAGGGCTCCCGCATCGCTCCACATCAGACTGTAGTCACCGGTAGAAATAACGGACTTAAATCCTCTGACGCTATACGTCATTGGAAGCAGCGGATTGAAGAATTTCATCCAGTCCGGAATCAGCTCCAGCGGGAAGGTTCCGGCGCTGGTCGTCAACTGGAAGATCAGGATCACGATGACTACGAAACGGCCCGGCTGATCCAGCCAGGTGACAATGGCCTGAATGATCCACATGAAAGCGATGCTGGTAATGAAGGTGAACGTGTAGAACAGCGCTATATTCTGTACTTCAAGCCCAAGACCGTACAAGACAATGATGGCTGCAAGCAGTGACTGCAGAATACTCATCAATGAGAACGTCAATGTGCGGCTGATGAAGCGGTTCAGGCGGCTGGCTCCCGGTACTGCCGATTCCCGCATGGGAATAACCAGTGTGCAAATCAGCGCACCTACAAACAAGCCAAGTGACAGGAAGTACGGGGCAAACCCTGTGCCATAGTTCGGCACCTCATTGATTCTGTGTTCTTCGATCTTTACCGGCTGGGCGAACATCTCGATCATGGCGTCCGATTGCTTCACGGCACTGGTCTTCTCGGCAGCCTCGCCAAGCTTATCAGCCAGTTTCCCTGAGCCCGACTTCAGCTCAGCCGTTCCTTCTTTCAGCTCACCGGCTCCAGCTGCCAGCTGCTTGGAGCCGTCAGCCACCGAGCTGAGGCCATCTCCCAGCTTGCGGGCGCCGCTGAGCAAAGCCGAAGTTCCGGCTTCCAGCGCCTTGCCCCCTTCGGCAAGCTTGCTGCCGCCGGCCGCCGCTTCGCTGAGCTTCGTGCCGAACTGCTGCATGCCGGCGGTCAGCTTGCCGCCGCCGGTCTCCAGCGCCGCCGCGCCTTGCGCCAGCCGCTTTTGCCCTTCCAGCAGCTGCGTGCTGCCGCTATGAAGCTGCTGTGCTCCGCTGTGCAGAGCGGTCACGCCCGCATCCAGCTGCTGCGAACCCGCATGCAGCTGCGCGGCTCCCTGCAGCAGCTGCTCTTGGCCGCTGTGCAGGGCAGTTGCGCCCTGCACCAGCTGCTGCTGGCTCTGCTGCAGCTTCTCGCTGCCTTCAGCCACGGCTGCACTGGCCTGCAGCAGCTGCTGCACCGCCGGGCTAGCCGCCAGCTGCGGATTGGACTGCGCCAGCTGCTGAAGGCCCGCAGCGACCGCTTTGGCGCCGTCGGTGACCTGTGCGCTGCCGTCGGCCGAAGCTTGCAGGCCTGCCGTAAGTTTGGCACTGCCGGCTTCGGAAGATGTCAGGCCCTCGGCTAATTTGGCGCTGCCATCAACGACGGACTTCGTTCCGTCCTGCAGCTTCGCTGTGCCTTCCACTGCCGCTTGCGTTCCATTCTGGAGCTGCACGGTACCGGCGACCGTTTTCTTCAAGCCTCCGCTAAGCTCCCGGCTTCCGGCAGTGCTTTGGGCCACACCTGTCTGAAGCTGCTGATGCGCGGCAGACAGCTGCTGAAGTCCTCCGGCCAAAGTGCTGCTGCCGGATTGCAGCGCGGATGCTCCGCTGTTCAGCTCGCTTACGCCACTGGTGAGCGGCTTCACACCGTCCAGCAGCTTGCCCGTGCCGTCCGTCAATACAAGAAGGTTATCCATCAGCTTGAGGGCGCCGTCATCAAGCTTGCCTGCACCTTCGGCAATCTTGCCGGCTCCGTCGCCTGCCTCGCCAAGTCCGTCCGCAATTTCGGTAACTTTGACCATAACGGATTTGGTGTAGGCTTCCGTAACTTTGGCGGAGATTTTAGTCTTAATATCCTTCACGGCTGTACCGCCAATCTGGCCGGCCAGGAAGTTGTAGCCTTCATTCGGCTCATATACAAGGGTGGCCGGCTGCGGCGTTTCGTCCAGCAGAGTGGTAGCCTTGGCGGAGAAATCCTCCGGCACAATGATCGCCATATAATACGTGCTGTCATCAAGGCCGGCTTCCGCCTGCTCACGGGTGACAAAATTCCACTGGAAACCGTCGGTCTGCTTCAGTTCCCGCATCAGATCGCTCCCGGCAGTGAGCTCCTTGCCTTCATACCGGGCCCCTTTGTCTTCATTCACAACAGCGACCGGCAGTTCGTTCATCTTGCCATAAGGGTCCCAGAAGGCTTTCAGGAACAGTCCGCTGTACATCACGGGAATGAAGAGAACAACAAGCATAGGAATCAACACTTTGGGATTCTTAAGCGCTGCCCCCAAATCCTTCGCAAATACGGATAATGATTTCATTCTGGTTCTCTCCTTCTAATCATATGCTCTATTAATGCTTCTCTCTCTAATGCTCTTACTATGAAATTTTACTGTAACACCATATGACTGTTTTCCCCAATTGGTCAATCAAGGGCATAAGAAAAACTCCTCACGGAGTCTTACGCAATTGCTATATGGCGCCTAAATCTGCTGCTGTGCCAGCCCTTCGGCCAAAAACAAATGAAAGTAGGCTTTGATTTGCTCTTTGTCCAGCGGTGTATGCAGCTTGTTTAGTTCAGCAGTCAGGATAATGTACAGCTTGAACATAACCACAGATACAATCTTGGGATCAAGGGGTTTGATCTCCCCCTGCTGTATCGCGTGAGCCACCTCCCGTTCCAAATATTCCAGGACGACATTCTCCATCTTGTCGAGTCCTTCCTGGGCCTGCGGCGTGCCGAATTCGCGATTCTCCTGGGAAAGTTTAATGAACAGCTCGTGTTCGCTCCGAAATTCCAGCAAGGCATCCAGCACACGGTGCAGATTATCAAAGAATGGCTTATCCCGTCTGATCTCCCGCTCAGCAATAATTTTCATATCGGCCATCACATCGTGCAGGATTTCATCAAACAGCTGCTCCTTATTCGTAAAGAAGGTATAGATGGTTCCTTTGCCGACATTTGCGATTCTTGCAACCTGATCCATCGTTGTTGCCTTATAACCGAATAATGAAAATGATTTAGTTGCGGCTTGAAGCACTTGCTGCCTTCGGTCTACCACGGCCACTTGCCCACTCCCTTTCTCCAGAAAATAATCACTGTCACTCTCTGACTGACCAGTTTACTATTACGGTCAGTCGGTCATTTATTACTCTACCACTTTGCCTGTATAATGGCAATACCCTGGGGCAATGTTTATTTTTTAAAATATTGCAGTGTTTTAACTTTCTATTTACGTCTTATTTGTATAATGTGGGAAGAGTAATGATTTCCCTAGTATGATTTAGAAGAAGGTTTCCTATTCTATCTTATTCTATCTAATGAAGGAAAGTAGCAGGTGAACTTATGCGAAAGAAAAGAGTACTGCTGTTTTCGGAGGGCTTCGGTACGGGCCACACAGGAGCAGCCTATGCTCTGGCCGAAGGAATAAAGCTGCTGAATCCGGATGTTCAGTGCCGTGTCATTGAACTTGGCAAATTTCTGAATCCGACGGTTGCTCCCTGGATTCTTTCCGCTTACCGAAAAACAGTCAGCAGCCAGCCCAAGCTGGTCGGCATGATGTATAAGACACAATATCATAAATCTCTGAACCGGTTGACCAAGCTGGCGCTTCACCGGATTTTTTATACACATGCTTCCCAGGTTATTGAACAGCTCCGGCCTGATTTAATTATCTGTACACATCCCATACCGGCCGCCGTGATCTCCAGACTCAAACGCCGCGGACTGAAAGTTCCGCTTTACACATTAATTACAGATTATGATGCACACGGAAGCTGGGTCAATGATGAGGCCAACCGGTATCTGGTATCGACTTCAAGGGTCAAGTCGATACTGACGGGGCGGGGTGTCCCGTCCGAATATGTCACGGTCACCGGAATTCCGGTGCATCCGAAGTTCTGGGAACGTTCCAACAAGAAGCTGCTCCGCAAGGAGCTCGGGCTCGCGGATATGCCTACCGTCCTCATTATGGGCGGAGGCTGGGGACTCATGTTCGGCAAAGATGTCATGCACTCCCTTACCTCCAGGATGGATGAGATACAGCTGGTTTTCTGCATGGGCAGCAATGATAAGCTCGTAGCCAAAATGCAGGCCAACCCCCTGTTCCGTCATCCCAATATCCGGATTATCGGCTACACCAGCGAGATCAATAAGCTGATGGATGCCTCGGATCTGCTGATTACCAAGCCCGGTGGCATGACTTGCACGGAAGGCCAGGCCAAAGGTATCCCGATGTTGTTCTATAAAGCTATTCCGGGCCAGGAAGAGAAGAATTGCCAATATTTCGTCGAGCTAGGTTTGGCCGAGGTGCTTGATCCTGCCATCGTGAATAAATGGTTCTCCTTGCTGCTTCATGAAGATTCGTCCCTCGAAGAGCAGCGTCGGCGGAGACTTGCCTTTGACCGGCATCAGCCACATCATTGTGCCGCCACTGTACTGGAGCTTCTGGGCAAGCCGGCAGATGAAGCGATGATTGAATCCCGTGCGGCTGCACGGGCTCAGCACCGAACGGAAGAGGCGGTCTATCTGACGCCGTAACACCAGAAAGAACCTCCATCCCACGGTTGTCCGTGAAGATGGAGGTTCTTTTTTTGTGCCAAGAGAACTTCATCTGCAGTCCTGGTACCCTGCCTGCTGCGTATGCCTCAGATCTCTACGCTCTCCCCTGCCCGCAGAGGATATCCTTCAATTCCCTCCTGACGCAGCCGGTCGCAGAAATCCTCCCCGTCCTGGGCTATGGCCGGAAAGGTATTATAGTGCAGCGGGATGACCTTCTCTGCCCGCAGCCAGCGTGCTGCCAGCAGCGCATCGTCAGGCCCCATGGTCAGCATGTCCCCGATCGGCAAGGCGGCCAGATCGATCGCATTCCTTTCGCCAATCAGCCGCAAATCACTGAAGAGCGCCGTATCGCCCGAGTGGAACACAGTCTTGCCCCCAATCGTCAGCAGAATGCCCGCAGGCTGTCCTGCATAGATCCAACTGTCCCCTTCCTGGATAGAGGAAGAATGAAAGGCCTGGGTGTATTTAACCGTAATTTCCCCATCCGTATGGCTGCCGCCGATGTTCATATGCTTGACGGCCGCCCCCTTGATCCGGCAATATTCGGCCAGCTCAAAAACTGCATATATGGGACAACCATTCTGCTCTGCAATGGCCAGCGCATCTCCAAAGTGATCGGAGTGTCCATGGGTAAGCAGAACCGCGTCTACTGAAATATCCTCAGGGGTAATGCCCGAATTCGGGTTGCCTGACAGAAAAGGGTCGATAATAACGCGTGTCTCCCCGCTCTCAACAAGCAAGGCTGAATGTCCGTAGTAAGTAATTTTCATAACCGTTGATACACCTCCTGGTTCATATAGTTTAAGTTTACCCTATATGGGGCAGAGGTTCCCAGGTATGTCTGCAATTATTTATAAAAAGTATGATTGCCAATAGTTTTGACATAGGTCTGCGAATGATGAACCGTCAGATCCTGAGCGAGTGTAAGGGACAGGAAATAATAGGTATCGTCGGTCACCTCTTTTACACCGGAGAGGGCCGCGTTAACCGCTTTGATACTGTCAGCATTGGGCTTCACACGTTTAAGCCGCCCGTTAGCCACAGGGCTGAACTGCCTTTTTTGATGGATGACCTTGTAAATCGTGTCGGGGAAATTGGCTGACCGCAGCCGGTTCAGAACAACGTTGGCAACTGCCACCTTGCCCTGGTACGGTTCGCCTTCCGCTTCTGCCATAACAATCTTCTGCAGCAGGAGCAGGTCTTCTTCGGATACTGCGTAGTGCCAGGTCGCTTTGCTGCGCTGATCCTGACTTAATAGCTTCGTCCGGGAGAAGAACAATGTTGTGGGGGGATTGAGCTGAGTTGCCGCGACCTTCTTAACAGCGGTCTGACTCCCCTTTGTTGCAGTTGCTGTCTTTTGCTGCATCTTTTGCGCATTTGGCGCAGGTTTGAGTGCAGCAGCTTTCACCTGGATCACGGTGGCCGGCTTGGCCTTCGCCCGTACTTGCGTTAATTGATGCAGGTTCAGCTTTTCCGTCTTCCACAAGGGACTCAGAGCCACAGCTGCAGCAGAAAGCTTGGGATGCTGGATGCCGCTTATCCTCTTCTGGGTTGCCAGGGTTCCATAAGTGATTTGAAGGGGCTGCCGGCTCCCTCCACCGGATTGCAGATTCGACATTTGCACTGTATTGAGCTTCCCCTCGGCAACTTGTCCGGGATGAAGTAGGTTTATAGCAGAGAAACACACTAGAATGACACCAACAAGCAGCGCAATATAGCGGTTTTGTTTAAAAATAACCATTATTTACCTCCTAATTAACGGCACATTCCTATTGTATGTAACCGAAAATGGAAGCTTTGAAAACTAACTTGTCGATTTTTTTAACAAAATGTAATTTTTTCAATCATTTCATACATAGGAATGGCATGCATTCTGGTAGCATACACTACAATGCTGTCGACCGTCCACCCCTTGACAGGAGGTGAGGATGCCTCTAACAGCGATGAAAACCGCAAGGCATCAAGCTTTTCTGCATGAAATGAGGAATTTCCCCGATATTTTCGCGCCAGCGTAACATGAGGTTTATATTCCCTGTTCTCGGGTATAAATCCCAAAGGGAGAGTTGCCGAGATTACGGTCTGCTGGAGCTGGTTCAGCTTGTCCAATTGGCCGGAAATTCCGGCCCACAGGACCCGGGGCGCTGCCGGAACTCCAAAGGTTCCAATAGCGCCCACGGCCAGCTGAAAAGGAGCAAACAAAGCCGCCTTCTCTTTTAATGCCTGGAGGAGTGCAGGAATATCACTTACGGGCGTATCACCCAAAAACTGCAGTGTGATATGCAGATCCTCCGGATGAACCCATTTGGCAAACTCCATCTTTTCGGACAAACTCCGGCATTCTCTGGCCAGGCCCTCCTGAAGTTCCTTGGGCAATCTTACAGCAATGAACAAACGTTCACTCTTAGCACCATCCGGCTTTTGTGTGTTCATCTGCATTTCACCTTTCCTAGTAGATTTGGTATCCTTATCATTATCCTATATATTATCCACATCCAACTATTCGTATAACGGGAGGGAACTATCTTGACCAAATCCATTGTATGTCTACAGCCGCTTTCATCCCAGCAGCAAGAGAGAATCCGAGCCGCCGCCCCTGGTTATACACTCACACTCGCAAACGCCAAAGCTCCCGACTTGCAGCTTCTGGCCGAAGCCGAAATTATTATTGGCTGGGCAAAAGGAATCGGAGAAACCCTGCTGCGTCCGGAATCCCCTCTCCGGTGGGTGCAGACCTGGTCTGCCGGCATAGAGAAGCTGCCGCTCGAGAGGTTCAAAGAACGCGGCATCCTGCTCACCAACGCCAGCGGTGTACACGCCGAACCCATCTCGGCGGTTATCTTTGGCTTTATCCTCATGTTCACCCGGAATCTGCACACTGCAATGCGCAATCAGCTGAACCGCCGCTGGCACTCGGACGGCCAGGAGAGCGAGCTCACCGGCAAGACCGCAGTCATCGCCGGAACCGGTGCCATTGGAAGCGAGACGGCCAGAATTGCCAAGGCCTTTCGTATGAAGACCCTGGGCATCAGCCGTTCCGGGCAACCCGTTGCGGACTTTGACCAGGTCATGACCACTGCTGAGCTGGACAAGGCGGTCAGCCAAGGCGACTTTATCATTAACACACTGCCGATTACCGATGAAACCGAACAGCTCTTCGATGCAAACATCTTCTCGGCATTCAAGCAGGGCTCTTATTATATCAACATTGGCCGGGGGGCTACCACGAATACAGAAGCTCTGATCGCTGCCCTGAACAGCGGACAACTCCGCGGAGCCGGACTGGATGTCTTTGAGACCGAGCCGCTGCCGGAGGACCACCCGCTCTGGAATATGGAGCAGGTTATCATCACCCCTCACTCGGCCGGCACCACCGACTATTATGCGGAGCGGGTTGTCGATATCTTTACGGACAGTCTGGAAGCTTATCTGGATTCCGGCACCCCTTCCCGCAATCTGGTTGATTATGCCCGGCAATACTAATACAAGACTGAATAGACAACAGCCTCAGCAGGTTCATTAAATCAGAAATGAACCTGCTGAGGCTGTTATTCATACTGTCAATCCAGATCGTAAATGGAACCGACCTTCAGGCCGTAAAGTTCATTATATATCTTCTCGGCAAACGCATCGGTCATCCCGGCGATATAATCAATCACCATGTGCTCCCAGGTCCATATCGGCTTAGGCTGCCGCTGATCCTTTTCAAAGCGCTGCAGCCAGTCCGATGGAATAATCGCCTTCGAGGTCTCCGGGTCCAGGAAAGCTCCCCATAGCCGCCTGAGAATCCATTCACTCCTTTTCTGCAAACGCTGCACGCGCAAATCGCGGATCATGGTGACCCAGGCAAAACTTTTGAGCACACTTACGGTCCGCAGCATATCCTCATCCTCCCGGCCATCCTTCATGAAGGTTACCTTCTTCCAGTCCCCGTCCTGAATAACGCCAAGACTGGCGACAAAGGTGCTGACCCAATAAGCCTTCACCTCACGCCGGGTGCGGGAATAGTCGTTCTCGCAGGTCGGCAGCTTCTCCTTCCAGACACGCAGAAAGGAGTCCAAGACCTCTGCGACTTTTGCGCAGATGCCTTCCTGCTCCCAGCCTTTCCAGTAGAAATCGTCCAGGGTTGTAATTTTCTCCACAATCAGCTTCTGGATATAGGTGTCATGCATAAAATGCTCATGAACCTCAATCTTGCCGGCCTTGATGCCATCCTCCAGATCATGCGCGGAATACGCAATATCATCGCAAAGATCCATAAGCTGGGCTTCCAGGGTCTTCTTGCCCTCCGGCAGACCCCAATCGCTGCGAATTTCCGAGATATAATTCCATTCATGCAGATACAAACCCTTTTTCAGCACGGTACCCGGAAAAGGGTATTTGTTAATGCCCAGCAGGACTGCATCCGATAGATTAAGCCCGTCGATATTCTCTCTTTTCTCCAGAAACATAATCAGCCGGAAGTTGTGGGCATTGCCTTCAAAATGCTCGTACCGCCGCTTCATATTCTCATGGATCAGTGTCTTTTGCAGCGGGCCGGCTCCGGACTTCAGCGCTTCCGCCTCGGCTTTGTCTTCGATCAGCTTCGCAAGCAGGGTGTCCAGCACCTCTTCCCCTTTATGCCCAAACGGCGGATGGCCGAAATCATGGGCAATGGCCGCACATTCCACCACCTCGGGATCAATCACCAGCCCCGGGTTGTCGGCCTGTCCGGTTTCCACTTCCGGGTAAGACCGGAGCAGGCTTTTAGCCGCCTCACGGGCAATCTGAGCAACCTCCAGCGAGTGGGTCAGGCGCGTCCGGTAATAATCACCGGTGCCTGCGCCGAAGACCTGTGATTTGCCCTGCAGCCGCCGGAAGGTCGGCGAATGGATCAAGCGCGAATAATCACGTTCATAAGCGGCTCTTGAGGTTTCCAGGCGGGTAATCTCCGGATATTGGCGATGCTCTCTTTTTTCAATTAGTGTCATATCCGCTGCCCCCTTTTTCCAGATCAGTATTTAGTAATTTATTATAAGGCATTTCATACGAAATCCGTAATGATATTATCGTCTGCAAAGTATGCACCCTATACTCAAACAGGCGGCTAAGAAATTGCACACGACAACAAAATAAGGTAGTCTTGTCCTAGTATAACGTTCCTGCGCTGCTGCAGCAGTTCATCCTAGGAGGCTTTCACATGCCTGAGAATACATCCTTTACGACCGAAGAAATTGCCCGGTTGCTCAAGATATCCAAGTTAAAAGTCTATGACCTCATTAAAAAAGGCGAGCTGCCCTCTTACCGGGTCGGCAAACAAATGCGGGTCGATCTCTCTGATCTGGAAGCCTACAAGCAAAATTCACGGCATGGCGTTGCCGCTCCCGCAACTCCCGGCGGCGGAGTCCCCTCCGCGGCTCCTGCCCCGTACAGCAGCAAACCTGCCAGTCGCAGTATTGTGATTACCGGCCAGGATATGTCTCTGGATATCCTGGCCACCCATCTGGAGCGCAGCATGCCCGGAGCCCGTCCGCTCCGCTCTTATGCGGGCAGTTTGGACAGCCTGATTGCCATGTATCACGGCGAATCGGATATTGTCAGCACACATCTGCTTGACGGCGACACGGGACAATACAACCTGCCTTACATTCGCAAGCTGCTCGTGGGCTTGTCCTATGTTGTAGTTCACATGCTGGCCCGGAATGCCGGATTCTATGTCCGGCAGGGGAATCCCAAAGGAATTACGGACTGGTCCGCTTTGCGGCGGACAGGGGTGGTGATGGTGAACCGGGAACGCGGCTCAGGCGCGCGTGTGCTGCTAGACGAACAGCTTCGTCTGCACAGTATTCCTGCCGCTGAACTGGCCGGGTACGACACGGAGGAGAACAGCCATCTGGCAGTAGCCGGAAAAGTGGCCCGGGGTGAAGCCGATGTGGGGATAGGCATAGAAAAAGCCGCCAAAATTATTGACGGTCTTGAGTTTATTCCGCTGATCCGGGAGCGTTATGATCTGGTAATGATCAAAAACACCAGTACGGAGCCCTGGATACAAACAGTTATTGATACTTTGCGTTCTTCGACATTCCAGGATGAGCTCAGTTCCATCCACGGCTATGATCTGAGCGAAACCGGCTCCATCCTGTATGAGACCTGATCAGGAACGGCGGTTCACGAACATCAGCATAATGGACGATATGACAATAATAGAGCCTACCCATAACCAGGCCAGGGTCATGTTCCCGCCGTCCACCGCAACATAAATAGCGGTAGGCACGGTCTGCGTGCGGCCCGGGATATTCCCGGCAACCATCAGGGTTGCCCCGAATTCACCCAGTCCGCGGGCAAAACCCAGGACAAAACCCGCAGAAAGTGAACGGCCCGCGAGCGGAAGCGTTACATAGCGCAGCACCTGCAGTTCGCTCGCTCCCTGCGCACGCGCCGCATCCTCCAGTTCCTTCTCCACCCCTTCAAAGCCCGCCTTCACAGTGCGATACACCAGCGGAAAAGCCACCACAACCGACGCTATTACGGCGGCGACCCAGGTAAACAGAAGAGTCTGCTCGGTAAACTGCTCATACAGTCTGCCGATCCAGCTCCGGCGGCCCAGCAGAACCAGGAGCACAAAGCCCACCACGGTTGGGGGCAATACCAGTGGAAGCAGCAGGACTGTCTCCACCAGGTTGTGTCCCGGGAACTTCCGGCCTGCCATCACCTTGGCCGCTGCGGATGCCAATACAAATACGATGATACTCGTAACTACGGCGATTTTGATAGACAGCCCTACCGGGGCGAGGAATTCGCTCCAATTCATGTTCATAGACGTTCAACCCGCTTACGTAATAATTTGGTCGTTAAGGAAGCAGAAAGCCGTAGCTGGTGAAGATACTGCGGGCTTCCCTGGTTTGCAAATAGCTGTAAAAGGCCTTAGCCTCTTCCGGATGTTTCGTATCCTTGACAATACCGGCCGGATACTGGATAGGCTTGTGCACATGTGCGCCAACCGCAAGGGCAATCTTCACCTTGCTCGAAGTCAGTGCATCGGTCTTGTAGACAAAACCGGCATCAACATTCCCTGTCTCCACATAGGAGAGGACCTGACGGACATCCTTGGTAAATACCAGTTTGCCCTGCAGCCGGTCCCACACCTTCTTGGCTTCCAGCGACTGCTGCGCATATTGGCCGGCAGGCACCGATTCCGGCTGGCCTATAGCAATCCGCTTAAAAGCTGGAGCTGTAAGCGCAGTGATGCTTGTCAGCTTGGCCTGTGAATCGGAAGGAACCACCACTACCAGCTGATTTTTCAGCAGCTTCTTGTGGTCCCCAATCAGGCCCTGATCCACCAGCACATTCATCTGCTTATCGCCGGCCGAGAAGAACAGGTCAGCCGGGGCGCCCTGCTCAATCTGCTTCTGGAGCGTACCGGATGCCGCGTAGTTAAATACAAGCCTAATCCCGGGATGTTTCTTCTCATACAGAGCCGCAATCTCGTCGAGGCTGTCTTTCAGACTTGCTGCAGCAGAGATGATGATCTCCGTCTTTTTGGTCGCTGCCTCAGCATCCCCCACCGGGTCTACCGACAAACCCGCCGCCATCAAGAGCACCAGTAGGCTCATTATCCATTTCTTGAGCACATTCCATTCCTCCCATAGATCAAATCCTATGTATTTAGGTGCTATTCTAGCACATAATAGTACATCCATCTATATGTTTAGTTATGTTTGTGTATAATTAGACATAAATAGCATTTCACTTTTGGCTTATATACATAATCAGCGGTTGACTTGGTCCCGGTAAACCACTCGTCACCGGGGCCGGCCGTGCAAGGAAGCGGACTCAGGTGCTCTTATTTGAGGCAACGAAGGGTGTTGTCCTTTTATACGGACTGAGGGGATCTGATTTTATGTTCTCTAGCCTAAAACGAGGGTCAATGGATCATTTAGCGGCTCCTGAGTCCGTTTGACCAGAAAAATGAGCTTTTTTCGTGAAATAACGTTTCTCCGGTCCGTGAAGTCTGTCAACCGCTTATTTTGAGGTAGAGCCTAACTTTTGGCCCGATATCCCGTACCAAGCAAAAAACCTTTCCGGCAACCCTCTGTCAGCAATTTGGAATTGCGCAGAGGATTACCCGACAGGTTCTTCCCTAAACATAACTTAATATGAAACTTTTCTTCCATTAGATCCAATCTTTACTTATACAGCGAAAGCCATTTCTCCAACTGCCGTTTCATCATATCCCGGTAGTAATATGGCTCCACAATCTCCGCTTCTTCTTCAAATTTCAGTATCCATCGCACGAATCCAATGTCCTGCTCTACCGACATTTTATAATGAACACAAAAGGTCTCACGGTCCACTTTGCTGGGCTTAACAGGCACCTCTTCCGCAGTGATTTCATTCATGATCCGTTCCGAGAACCGGACTTTGAACTCTACCTGCAAGCTGTCCTGGTCCAGCGACCATTTCTGCTCCATAAAAGACTGCAGGTTGAATTTCTCCTTGGAAAAACGCTGCTTCAGCGGCTCCACGCTGGTAAAGCCTTGAATATGAAACGTCCGGATGAGTCCAAAGCGATGACAGAAGCCGATTAAATGAAAGCGATTCTCCAATGGAACCAGGCAGTAAGGATCGATGACAATCCCCTTTTGTTTATGAGTATTTTCACTGTAATCCACCTGTATGCTCTCCTGCTTCATCATGCAAATCAGGATGTCTGACAAAAAAGACGGCCGTTCCGAAGGGAGGCCGCTTCTGTCCATCCAGACCGGTCCGGTCTCTCTAGCCGCCGCAGTCTCCAGCTTTTCTTCCCGTTCCGCTTTCTGTTTATATCCGGCTGCCATTACTTTTTCATAGGCACCTTCAAAACCCGGGGGCAGCAGAGGTTTGATCTCTTCCATCCTATAACGAACTTGTGAAAATGCCGCCGCCTCTTCATCCGACCAGTCCAAGGGATAGAGTGCAAAACTGCCGATAAAAGCATATCCTTTTCCATGCCCCAGGTGGGTTATGGGGATATGCATTGCACTGAGCGCGTCCATATCCCGGTAAATCGTCCTCTCACTGTTTCCGCAACGTACCGCTAACTCCCTAGCCAAAATTCCGGGCTTGGCCTGAACCAGCGTGATGATGCGCATCAACCGGATTAATCGGTCTGTCATTTTCAGTTCTCCTTGATTCGTGGTAGAATAGACCTATTATCTTTTTGATTATCTGGTTATATATATCTATTTTTGAAGAGGTGATAGTATAAATCAGGAAATATAATAGAATTATTTTACTATATTACCACATTAATATATTTGCTTTCTTTAACGTGTTTGCCCCATTGATGAAAAGTTTCAGCTATGTATAGTCCGTTTCGCTTCTGCGCATAATCTCATCATTGTCAGGCCTATTACATTTCGCCAGCTGCCTTATCATGTGGACTAAGCTCCAATTCATTGTACTTATACAGAGATTCCGCTTCTTTCAGCATCAGCAGATCACCCGTGCGTGTGGCCAGCAGCAGCAGCTTGTCCGCATGACGGCAGATCATCTCATAAGCAGGCATTTGCTGCCCTGCCGCCCGCATGGCTACCGCCCGTTTCAACAGCTCCTCCGTTTCCAGAAGTGCCATATGCTTCTCAACATGGCTGTTGCAGCTATCGCGCAGTACGCTGGTATGATGCGTATATTCCAGGTTCAGCTTTTGTACGGGAAGCTCGCGGATACGTTCTATCGGAGGCTGCTTGTATTGCCATTGCAGCCAAAGCACATTGTGTCTGCCGGCAGGCATAGGTGATATTTTAAACTCCAGTCCGGCAAATCTTCTTTGTCCAGAATGAATCTTTCCCAGCCGGAGCAGCAGTGAATTCCCCTCTTCCTCTTCGGCCTTGCAGCCAAGGACATTCACAAGCTCCACATTCGGTTCAAGCCAAATTCTCAGTTCGATTTCGCGGGCCACCACTTTACGGCTTTGTTTGCCCTGCTTATCCGCCGGAGATAGCCCTCTCCATTCCACAAGCAGTACGATCTCAGGACTTCCGCCTGCAAAAATACGGTTTTGGCTCCAGGTAAATATGGACTGAATACTTGCTTGCATATTTCCACCTCTTTCTTTTTTTGGGTCTTCTATTAATGTACCAATAATGGCGGACAACTCCTTGTCATGGAATATATGTTCGTCCTCAGAATCTCGACAAAAAAAGAGCCAGGCCACCTTTTTCAGGAGACTGACTCTTATATCCGCTGCGATTTTGTCTAATTATGACGAATATTGTAGTTTATCATTCACCTGCTGCCTTTGGCTTTTCGTAAACGGTCTCCCTTAAAAAAGAGACTGACAGCCCAGGTAGCACACAATAGGGCAAAAGCGGAAAACAGCAACGCCCATAACAAGGCCGGGACAGGGGTAAGCCGCGCCAGATTACTGGCATCACCGGCCCGGGACGGTGCAGCTATAGCGGCCCAGACCAGATACAAAGGACTCACTACAGACTCCTCCAGGGTCAAAAAAGCCAGCAGCAGGTAGTAGTACCGGCTGATTTTGGGCCAGAGGACCAGCATAGCCACATTCAACGCAATAAAGCCGGCCAGCCACAGCATTCCAAACCCCCCGCGTACATACAGCACCAGCATGATTAATGCCACGGCGCTGGCCAGCCATAACCCCCAGTTCTGATGTCCCTTCCTATATAAATAGAACAACAGCAGCGCAAACAGTGAAGCCAGCGGATACCCGGCAAGTGCAATCAGTATCGACCGTCCACCGGCTTGAACCGCGGAATAGGTTACCCCGCTGTGATTGGCATACAATTCGATACGCAGCACATTGCCCGAGAGCAGCAAGGTGACCAGCGCATGGCCAAATTCATGAATCATCGTGTCCAAATTCCGAAACAAGGATGAGAACGGAATGAATCTTGTTAACACTGCCGAACCGGTTAATATCAATATGGTTTTGAGCCATTTATTCATAGGGATTTATCCCCCTTCCCGTCCAAAGTATACGATAAAAGCAATCCCTTCTCAATGATTAAGAAACGGCTCTTTAAGCTTTGCGTATAATCGTTTATGGCTGCGGGCTGCCGGGTAAAAAAGGCTCAGAAGGCCATTTATGTCGAGTAGCGGCACAGCCCGCCGTCCGCCTATCCCCATGCTGTCAGATGATGTCAAGCTATGCTAAAATATAAGATGTACAAGCCTATATCAGGTGGTGATTGTTAGTGAAAAAAGTCAGCAGGCTCAAAGGGTTTAAGTTGTTATGTGCGGCTCTACTGCTGCTGGGGAGCACAGCCATCCTCCCACTGCCAGCAGCAAAGGCCAATTATTTCAATGATTTATATAACGGACTCCAGAAGTTCTCGGAGCTTCCCGGAGAAGTCAATCAATTGCAGGAGAGTTATCAGCAGACTGTAGAGGAACTTCAGAAGACCAAAGATGCGCTCGGGAACGCCCAAGATCAAATGCAGAATGTTCAGGCCCAGAATGCCGCGCTTCAGGAGCAGAACCGCCAGTTGACCCAAGTAGTCGACGAATTGCGGGATGACCGTGAGTCAAGGGAGAACTATTATAATAAAATAAAAGTTACGATATACACGGGGATCGGCCTGGTTGTGGGGTATTTCGTATTCATCAGGCTCATACGCCTGGGCATGCGCCACCGCTCCCGAAAAGAAGAACGGCTGCGGTAGACGCAAGCAGCGGCCGGAAACGGCAAGGATAAAGCCCAGGGGGTGTAAAAATGAATGTCGATATCCAGGATGACGGAGACAGCGGCAGCGGGCAGGCCGTAGCCTTTACTATTGCAGCAAATGAACAGGTTCATGTATTGCACCCGCAGCAGATTATTGCCTACCAAGGTCCCTCTGCAGGCCGGGCAGACCGGTTAATGGACGTAAAGGGGATGTACCGCAAGCGCAAGCTGATCCGGGCGGATATGTCCGGCCCCTGCCAGTTCGTGGCCGCGCTGCCGCCGGGCTACCGGGTCAAGACCATGTGGCTCGACGGCAAAAGTGATCTGCTGTATGATTTCAAGCATCTTTTTTACTACAGCAAGGGAATCTCAATGCAGACCCGGGTGCTGAGCATGAAGAACATGTTCATTACCCGGGATATGATCAAGGTCAAGTTCTCCGGCAAGGGCAATATCGGCATTCTGACGGAAGGAACGGTATGCGAAGCTGAGCTTCATCCATCTGACCCGCTGTACGTCGATGCGGGCAGTATTATCGCGTATCCCGAGAATGCCAAGCTGGAGCTTACCGTATATGGCAATCATCTGGCCAGCCAGCATATGAGTTATCATTGGAAAATGACAGGCCATGGGCCGGTGCTGTTCCAGGCCGGACGGCAGAACCGGCGGTTTGAGCGGGAGAACAACGAGGATGGGATCGTTAAGCGCTTCTTGCGCGAAGCGTTGCCCTTCGGCGGTGTCTTTATTAAATAGCCGCGCAAAAAGCGCCCACGACTTGTAATTCAAGGCGTAGGCGCTTCTTCGTACCTTTCTTCCCGTTCCCGGCTGGCCGCTTAACCCAGATAAGCGGTCAGCATCCAGACATGTTTCTCCACACTGCTGCGGATGCCGATAAGCAGATCCGCTGTGGGCTGGTCGTTCTGTTCTTCCGCAGCGGTAATAGCTTCTTTAAGCTCCCCACCGATAGCTGTGAAATCCTTGACCAGCTGTCCCACCATTTCCTTGGCATCTTCGCCGCCGCGTGCCTCCTGGAGCTCAGAGAGCGCCAAGTACTGTCTCATGGTTGAGGCTGGTTGCCCTCCAACCGCCAGCACGCGTTCCGCCAATTCGTCGACATATGCGGCAGCTTCGTTGTATAGCTCTTCAAACTTGGCATGGAGCGTGAAAAATTGTGCTCCTTTCACATACCAGTGATAGTGGTGCAGCTTAACGCCAAGCAGGGACCAGTTCGCCGTTTGGCGGTTTAAGGCAGCTTGCAATTGGTCTTGAGCAGTCATTTGTGCAGTCATGTATAAAACCTCCTGAAATTATATGATATTGTATTTAGACTCATTCTAAATCTATATACAATTTAACACACACTGAGCTAAAATGCAATCCATGTCTGCAACATTTGTGGATTTGTTGCTGCAAATTCTATCATACCCTACCCTGTCCTACCTGTTACTTGCGTCACGTTCAGTGCTTCCGGGTTCATTGTGCAAAGTACGGAAACAAAAAAAGGCGCCTCCACGGCACCCTTAAAAGTTAATCGATGGGAAGATTTGTTTCCGCCGCTTTTCCTTTCCCGCTGCGGAAAATGGACTTCATCTCATCGCGTTTGTTCTTGGGACTAAGCACATAGACCGTGTCGCCCGGCTCAATTATGGTGCTGCCGTGCGGCGTAATAATGCTCTTATCGCGGATGATCGCAGTAAACAGAATATCATCCGGGAGCCCAATTCCCGAAATTCGCATCCCCGCAACCGGCATGTGATGCTCAATGCCGATATGGGTAAATTCGGAGTCCGTTTTGCCCAGGGCCACCAGTTCCATCAGTGACGGCTGTGAATCCCCATCTCCGACCAGTTTGAGCCGCGAGGCCAGCGGCGATATGCTGGTTCCCTGAATGACCGCCGAAGTCAAAACGACGAAGAACACGACATTGAAGAAAAGCCCGCCATTCTCAAGACCCGCCAGCAGTGGATAGGTGGCCAAAACGATCGGGACCGCGCCGCGAAGTCCGGCCCAGGAAATCAGTGTTTTCTCGCGAATGGAATACTTTGCAAAATGCAGGCTGATGAATACGCCGACCGGCCGGGCCACCACCATCAAAATAACGGACAGCAGAATGCCCTGCCAGGCGATGTTGACCAGTTCCTGCGGAAAAACCAGCAGTCCCAGCAGAATGAACATCACAATCTGCATCATCCAGGCAAACCCGTGATTGAAATTCATAATGGTCCGATGATACACCAGCTCGGAATTGCCAAGCGTCAGTCCCATCACATAGACCGCCAGCAAACCGCTGCTGTGGAACATGGCCGCCGCTCCGTAGGTCAGGACGGCAAAACCGATCGCAAGCACCGGGTACAGACCGGTGGAATCCAGATTGATTCTGTTAATGAGGTAGACGGCAAGCTTGCCGATGACCAGCCCAACCAGCAGCCCGATTCCCATCTCCCAGATAAAGGATAACACCAGGCTCCAAATAGCCGTATCGGGATGCTGAATCCATTCAATCAGGGACACGGTCAAGAATACCGCCATCGGATCATTGCTGCCCGACTCTGCTTCAAGGGTGGAGGTCAGGCGTTTGTCAATATTTTTACCGCCCAGCACAGAGAAGACCGCCGCCGCATCCGTAGAACCGACAATTGCGCCAAACAGCAGGCTTTCCGCCCAGGATACATCCAGAATCAGCTTGGCAAAAACCCCAACAATCGCAGTGGTCAGCAGCACACCAACGGTTGCCAGGGATAACGCCGGACGCAGAATTGGACGGATATCCTTCATGCTTGTCTGCATGCCGCCCTCAAACAAAATGATGACCAGTGCAAATATTCCGGCAATTTGGGTCAGGGCAGCATTATTAAAGTAAATGAAATGGCTGAGCACCATCCCCACCGCAATAAACAGCACAAGCGCAGGCATCCCGAATCGGGTCGAGAATTTGGTAGAAAGCACGCCTACCAGCAGCAAAGCCGCCAGCAATAAAATAGTCTGATCCGCAAGGTGGGTCATTGTCCGTTCCTTCACACCTTTCATTAATTAAAGGATATGTGCCGCGTTCTCTGTTTTCACTTCATTCATTACCCGGATCGGCATCCTTTTGAGTCACTGAATAGTATGGACAAGACTGGATATTAATTCTCATCAACTTTATACTTTAGGTGAACTGCTTCTTATAACCGCTTATACTTCCTAGGAGGCCTGACTGTATATGGAATTAAGATTAATTCATACCCGCGAGCTGGATCAGGCGGCTCTACTGGCCGACTCCATCTTCCGCTCTCCCGGCGACACTTCTATGAAGGATTTATTCCCGCTTTTGTTCCGGCCCGGCCTTTCCCATTCGTATGCCGCCTTTGACCAGGATGGAACACTGGCGGCTTTTATGGGACTGGTGCCGTTCTCGCTCAAATCCGGAAGCTCTCTGCTGAATGTCTTCTCCCTCGGAGCTGTCTGCACGGCCCCCGCTTATCGCGGCCAGGGCCTGGCCGGGAGGCTTTTCGCCTTATGCCGCAGCCATGCCGCGCGTGCCGGCGGATCGTTACTCTTCGTCTCCGGCGACCGCTCGCTATACACCCGTGCGGGCTGCGTGCCGTTCGGAGGCACGCTCCTTGCCGAGCTGTCCAGCCGCTCGGCTGAAGCCCTGGCTAAGGCGTCCGGCAACGCCTGGACGCTGCGGCCGATGCAGCCGGGCGACCTCTTCGAGGTGAACCGGCTGCTCGGCGAACGGGAGGCCGGACATGTGCACAGTCCGGCTGAACTGGCCCTGCTGCTGGGGGCCGGGGCTTACGCGGGTGTGCTGCGCCATGCGCAGCGCACGCTCGTAGCCGTCCGGGACGGCAGCATTGAGGGCTTCGCAGCCGTGGCGCTGCCACCGGCTGACGGGTCTTCCGCGCCGCGCCCGGCGGTGGCGCTGGAATGGGCCGGCCGGCCGCAGGCTGTTGCGGCGCTGCTGGCCAAGGCGGCCACGTGCAGCAATACGGACGCGCTGCACGTGCCGGTGCCCTGGCAGGAGCGTAGCCTGCTGGCGCTGCTGCGGGAGGCCGGCGCCGCAGTAGCCGGCGGCGCGAACAGCGGTACGGTCTGCATCGCCGACCGTGATGCGCTGCTGCAGCAGACCTTTGCTGAGCGGACCGCCAGGAACATCAGCATACCGGAAGATGCTGATGATGCCGCGCTGATCTCGCTGCTGTTCGATCCGGCAAGTCCGCTGCGGACTCCGGATGCGCCGGGGGAAGATCCCCACCGGACGCTGCCCCTCCCTTTTTTGTCGGGCCTGAACTTCATTTAAATCTCTTCACCTTAAAGGGGGTGCCAGAAGCCATGAAGTGGCTGCTAGGGACGCCTCTTTGAGGTACATGTATGAGCAATGTGGAAACCGCCCTTTGTAAACGGGAAGTGCGGATCAACCATTTCAAAATGCCTCCTCGCGGGACGCTTGGCGCGGCTTTGGGCGAAAAGTGAGGCATTTTTGCCTTTCATTCGTGCCGATTTGGGCTATACGGCACATCCTAAGGCATTTTGCCTTTCGTTCATGCCGATCTGGACCACACGGCACATCCTGAGGCATTTTTGCCTTTCGTTCGTGCCGATCTGGCCCATATGGCACATCCTAAGGCATTTTTGCCTTTCATTCATGCCGATCTGGGCCACACGGCACATCCTGAGGCATTTTTGCCTTTCGTTCGTGCCGATCTGGGCTACACGGCACATCCTGAGGCATTTTTGCCTTTCGTTCGTGCCGATCTGGCCCATATGGCACATCCTGAGGCAATAATTTATGCCTCTCGTGGCGGCCCCCCAGCGCTGGGCGCTTCCCCCTACTTCACCCATAAGCTGCTAATCCAGTAGAAAAGGTACTTTTGAGACAACCCCCCATACAACACAAAAAACCTCAGCGGCTTAGGTGCGCACGGAGGCTGTTCGGAGGAAGACGCACGGGAATTCTCACCGCCTGATCCCTTTATTCTCTGGAATAAATCTGAATTTCTTGGATGGACCAGTAGTTTCCGCCAGAGCCGGTCTGCAAAATTCTTACATACCTTGTTTTTACAGCATCGAATAGAGCGGTAGTCATCTCCATTTTACCTTTGCCGGAATCTACCCGCTTCCAGTTCTTCGCATCATCCGAGACCAACACTTCATATCCCCTGGGGTAATCATAAGCGGATAGGGAGCTGTCCAGGTCAATCCGTTCAATACTATAGGCTTTCCCCAGATCAATCTGGTAATATTCACCGGAGGCTTGATGTTTCCCGGTATCCCAGCGGGTACGCCTGTCCCCGTCAATGGCACTCCACGGATTAGAGCCTTTCTGATTCACATTCGAAGTGGCCGTCCAATCCGTCCGGTCCAGCGGGACCAGTCCGGTCGCCGTAATCTGTACACTTTCGGATTTTAGGGTTGTCCCGGTGACTCTTACCGCATACGTGTACACTTCGCCCTCCTGCAGATTGCGGTCGGTAAATTGGGTGCTCTTGACTTTGGAAGCTACCACTTTTAGTTCACCGCCTGAGCCGTCGGCCCGGAGCACATCATAACTTGCTCCCGGGGCCTCCAGCCAGCCGAGCTGCATAGTTAAACCTTTTGCAGCTGCAGCTTTGAGTCCTTGCGGGGCAGAGGCCTTCAGCTCCGAGGACGGTTCCAGAATATACTGTACCGCCTCACCGGGGGCCAAAGTCTCTGTAAAGGTCATCACAGGCGAAGCTTTTTTACCTGTTACATAACTGCGGGCCTGCTCATACGTATCTCCATTGCCGAAGCGTTCGCCTTCGTATACCGTCTGTTTGGGCATGGTTACATTTACGCTGACGGTCTGTGGTGTATTTTCGAAGTTCACAAAATTAACCAGCACCTTATTGGAGGTCGCCCCTGTACCCGCAAGCGGCTCCAGAGTTGAGGTATCCACAGCCCGGACATAAACCAGCTTGTCGGCCAGATCGTTTTTGTTCGTGATCTCGTAGGTCAGCGGAGCCCCATGCGTGGCATAGGCCAGACTAAGTCTTCTCATGATGCTGACGCGTGAATCTTCACCCTCCTTGGTGTAATAAATCTCTGTTTGGGCCGGGTCATGATCTTCCAGGTTAAAGCCGTATTTGAACAAGCTGAATTCCTTGAAAAAAGCAGCATGCTGCACAAACATATCGGCATAACCCACATGCGCGCGCATAATCCGGTCGAACACCGCCGACGTCCGCTGTTTGGCTCCATATTGATAGGCATCGACATGGCTGTCGGAGGTTCCGAATTCGGTGGTGAGCATTTTTTTGCTCAGTCCGTTTGTCGCTCCGCCAAATGTCTTCAAATTCTCTGTAAAGCTGCCGCCGCCGCTGAAAATATAGGATTCCCCATAAGAGTGCCCGTTGGTCAAATCCGTTACTTTCTCCAGCTCCAGCCGCTGATCCGGATCACGTTCCCAGCCATCCGGATCGCCGCATTGGCGAACCGCGCCTTTCTGGTTGCCGCAGGTATCCTCCTTGAAGCCCGGCCAGTAGGCCCAGCCCGGAGCAACTGTCTGCAGGTGCGGGGCAATCGTTTTGCCCTTCGACTTCAGCCATTCGGCAATGGCCAGATTAACTGCCTTGGAACGGTTGAATAACCCCGGCTCATTATCGACCTCATAATACTGGAAATACGGGCTGTATTTCTCAAAATAATCCGTCAGCTTTTTCTCCGCATCCTCCGGCAGCGACCCGTCCGCTTCCAGCTTGATATCTCCGGTATACAAATACAGCGCAACCGCCTGCATATTGTAATCCTTCAGCACCTTGTAATACTCCTCCATGTTAGAGCAGGAGCGCCCTACATCACTGGCACAACTGGTACGCATAATATTTCCGCTGTAGGCTACACCCAGCCATTTCATAATATAGGGCAGATGGGAAACCGCGCCTTCGTCAAAATAAAACTGCTTGTTGTTCACCATAGTGCCCGTAAGAGTATAACTGCCATGAATAGGTTCCTTAATCGGAGCATTCAGCGCTTCCAGACTTAAATCATCCCAGGTCCACCAGTTGTACTGATCCTCTTTATCCGAGGAGTACAGCCCTCTGGCCGCCTGCAGCTTCAGCTCGTTCGTGCCTGTCTGCAGCTGCTCCTTCGGGATGTAGAGCTCATAGGTTTTGCGGAAACTGTAATCATTGTCTGTCCCCGAAACCCCTGCAATCTGAATGATGCCCGACAGCTGCTGGTTGGAAAAGACGCTCATCTGCGGTACAGACTTATAGGCTTCAATAATGCCTACGCGGAATAAGACCCCGTTGGCCGGGATCTTATCCAGTTGATAATTAATCCGTAGCTCGGGGTTGGTCGCTCCGTTCAGCCCGGTGGGGATGCTCTGCAGCCTTGCAGTCTTTGAAGAGGAAGAGGTTACATCCAGAGTCCCCTTGGCACGGGAAGAGCTCGCTTCAGCGAACTCGCGCGACGATCCGTCATGCTCCCCCATCTTCCACAGAAGTGTACCTTCCGGCATTTCCGGACCTGCCTCATTGGCCGCCGACCATTCGGACATGTCAACCTCCACATTATCCTGCTTCGTTCCATCCGTTCCGAAGACCGAGACAGTTAATAGAAACAAGACAGTCAATGCTGCGAATTTTATAATAATCTTCAAGATTTTGTTTGTGGTTATCTTCGTCCTCATTCCCTTGGCCTCGCTTTCTTTCGGAATGTCTGCCCATAATGTACTATTTCATTATTGAAAGAATAGTGCATTTCGGGGAACAATGGCCAACTTCTGGCGCTCGCTTTCCCACATCAAACGTACACTGGCATCCCCGCGGTTCTCATAATATTCGACCTTGATATCATAAAGTGTCCCGGCAGTCAGCATAATGCTTCCTTTATGGTCCACTCCGCTTTGGTTCTTCCAGCTGTCAATGACCAGCTTGCCGTCGATATAAACACGGACCCCATCATCGGCAGAAGCCGAGAACGTATATTTCTCACTGTACACCGGTTTGATCTTGCCGCTCCAGCGTACTGAAAAGGAATCTTTGCCCAATCCGGTTCCCGGTGAGTCTTTATGCCAGTTGAAATCGATCCGGCTGTCATTGCGGCTCAGCACCGGTTGACCCGACAGCTCGGCATTGTTGAAGTATTCTGCCTTTAGACCATTGCGCGAGACCGTTTCCGCAGGCTCTGGTACAGGCTTGGGTGGGGCCGCCTTGGAATAATCTTCTTTGGAGACCGTGTATTGATTGCTCATGAAGCTCTTGATCTCCTGCGTACTGTTGTTTTCTGTCAGCATTTTACCCCAGGTCATCATATAGACCCACTTGCTCTGAGTCTCGGATAAGACGGCCGGATCCGGAAGCTCTCCGCTCTCACCAATTCCGATCGGTTTTCCTGAAGCAAGCTCCAGCAGACTGTCGTAGTGGGATTGCTTGTAATCGTTGTTGTAAATATCAGCCGCCAGTACGTCCACTTTGTCTGCTCCGGGATAGTAGCCGTTATAGGGATCGGCCCAATCATTCGGCGCATTCGGATTCCAGACCCACAGCAGATTGTCCAGCTTATGTGTATTTACAAAACGATCATACATGATGTTCCAGAGCTCGGAGAAATTGTCCTTTTTCCCCCACCAGAACCAGCCGCCGTTCATTTCATGGTAAGGCCGCCACAGCACAGGAACCCCTGCATCACGCAGTTCTCCCAGGTATACAGCCGCATCGTCCAGCTCGGCAAGAAGGCTCTTATACTCCGAGGTTCCCGGAGTAACGTATCTGTCAAACCGGGACTGGCTCAGATTCATGGACACATTGGACCACTCGGGCGAGGTGCCCGGCAAATTCTGGTGGAAGGTCATCGCTACGATGCCCCCGCCTTCATGCCATTTTATGGCGCTCTCCACCACGTTTTGGCGCTGCCAGGCCACTTTCTCCGCAGACTGATTGTTCAGTGCGCCGAGTTCATAGCCATGCAGAAATGCATGCTGGCCACTGGCTTTCTTCAGCTTATTGTTATACTCATCCGGGCTCTCCAAATAATCATGCTGGCCCGATATCATGCCTTTCCCGCTGAGATTCACCAGATAACTTAGCAGCTCACGGGCCTCAGGGGATGCCGAAGGATTGACGGGATGGCCGAACTTCACCGTGGTGGAAACTGAAGAGACTTTCGAGGTGGCACTGGTAACCGGAGTAAGGTCTTTCGCCTCTCCCCACGGGAGCAAACTTAGCAGTACTACTGGCAAAAACATAGTAAACAGACGATATTTACGGTAAGTGTTCAACGTAATTCCCCTTTCGTTGGCCATTGGGCCCTCATGGCATCACTGAATGATGACCCTTTTCTAGGACAAGCATCTTGTGAGGCCATGTGGACTATAGCTTTGTGGCCCTGCCATAAGCAGGGCCACTTTAGGCTCGACTATTAAGAATTCTCGTAACTGCTTAACCGGTATCAACGGCTGTGGGACATGCGGATGTCAGCGTTCAGGGTTCTAAAGCCTATGGGAGAAAAAGCGCACTGCCAGGAACGGTTTCCTTCAACTGACTTGGACTCTCCCACATCAGCCGCGCTCTGGCGTCCCCCTGATTCTCATAATACTCTACTTTGATATCATAGAGCTGTCCGGCGTCCAGACTAATGCTTCCCTGGCGCTCGGTGCCGCTCTGCTTAACCCAGCTGTCAATGATCAGATTGCCGTCAATCCAGACGCGGATACCATCATCTGAAGTCGTGTAGATTTGGTAGGTTTCACTATATAATGGTTTGATTCGTCCGCTCCAGCGAACCGAGAAGAAATCGGCGCCCAGCTTGCTCTCATCCGGCGATGTCAACCGCCAATTGAAATCAAGCTGTGCATCGGTCCGCCTCACCTCCGGCTCACCGGAAAGCTGCATATTATTGAAGTATTCTGCTTGCAGCCCGTTCAGTACAGGCTGCGGATCAGCAGGCTCCACAATAATTTCAGGCAGCGGTTCCGGCATGGGTACCGATGTCACGTCAGGTGATGGCGTGATTTCAATTGCAGCAGTTGGTGTCGGTACAGGTACCGGCGTGGCCTCATTTGTGGCAGCCGGGGTCGCTGTTGGGACCGGTGTGGCCTCATTCACTGCAGTTGGTGCAGCCGTTGGCTCAGTAATCTCCACAACAGGGAGGGCCGCTGCATCTTCGCTTGCAGATAGCGGATTTAAGAACAATGCACTGGAAGGCACCATTGATTTAACCTGGCTGGAACTTTCCCACAGCAGGCGTACCCGCGCATCTCCCTCATTTTCATAATATTCCACTTTGATATCAGCCAGCTGGCCACCCTTCAGAGCAATGCTGCCCATACGTTCAGTGCCGCTCTGCTTGGCCCAGCTGTCAATTACCGGTTGGCCGTTCACCCACACCCGGATGCCATCATCCGAAGTCGTGTAAATATTATATGTTTCGGTGTATAATGGCTTGATTTTCCCGCTCCAGCGTACGGAGAAATAGTTCACGCCAAGTGCCGGATCCGGAGTTCCCTGCCGCCAGTTGAAATCAATGGCATTATCCTTCCGGGTCACAGCAGCAGCGCCGGACAGCTTGGCATTGCTATAATATTCCCCCTTCAACCCATTCACCAGCGGAAGCTCAATTCCATTATTATCGTCAGGGGTAGGGGAAGGAGTCGGTTTGGAAACAACGGGTGTTGTAGTCGGGATTGCCGTTGGTTTGGCTGTCGGTGTCGGTGTTACTATCGGTGTCGGTGTCGGTGTCGGTGTTACTGTTGGTGCCGGCTTTACTGTTGGTGCAGCGGATGGGATCACTCCCGATTTATAGTCCTCCCGGGTCAATGTCACGTCGCTGTTCATAAAATTTTTGATGGTGGTATTGCTGTTGTTCTCATACAGCATTTTTCCCCAGTTCATCATATATACCCATCTGTTTTGCTTTTGCAGCACTTTATTCGGGTCGGGCATTTCCCCGTTCTCTCCAATGGCGATTGGCTTATTCCCGGCCAGGCTCACCAAGCTGTCGTAATAGCTCTGTCTATAATCATTTTCGTATATATCTGCTGCCAGGATATCAACCTTATCCGCACCCGGATAGGTCAGGGCATAAGGATCAGCCCAGGCATTCGGTGCGTTCGGGCTCCAGACCCACAACAGATTGTTTAATTGATGAACGTTGACAAAACGGTCATACATAATATTCCATAGTGTCGAGAAATTATTTTTCTTCCCCCACCAGAACCAGTTCCCGTTCATCTCATGGTAAGGTCTCCATAATACGGGCACACCGGCATCACGCAGGCTTTTTAAAGATACGGCTACCTTGTCGAGTTCGGCAATCAGGTGGTTGTATTGCACCGTACCCGGTGTCACATACTTATTGAACTCCGTCTGGCTGAGACTTCTGGAGACATTGGACCAATCGTAGGAGGTACCCGGCAGATTTGCATGATAGGTCATCGTGACCATCCCGCCGTTATTACTCCACTTTATGGCACTGTTCACGACATTCTGACGATACCACGCCACGGCGGCGGAAGACTGTCCGCTGATCGCCCCAAGCTCATACCCATGCAGTGCAGCATATTTGCCGCTGGTTGCTTTCAATTTGTTGTTGAATTCATCCGGGCTTTCCAGATAGTCGTGTTGTCCAGCAATGGTCGCTTTTCCGGAAATGGAATACAGGTACTCCAGCAGTTCAGCAGCTTCAGCCGAAGCCCGTGCATTCACCGGAGCGTCAGTGCCGGAGGCTGCTCCTGCCGTTGAAGGTGCCAACCCCATTCCCAGGGGAATGGCCGTCAGCAACAAGACAAAGGACAGGCACATGCAGAGAAGTCGATACGTACGATAAGCTTTCAAAATTCATCTTCCTTTCGGTAGCCAGGCTGCCACTCTTGCGAAGGCCCTATAGCTTTGCGTCCCTACCTTTCGATAGGTTTGCCTTTTCGTTTTTGAAGGAATTCCATCCCTCTTAACGTAAGTATCGACTCTATGAAATTATAGTTTAGTGTATTTGCGAAAGTTCTATAATAAATGAGTCTTTTTACCTGTTTTATCCAGCTGCCGTTTGGTTAAATAGATAGTTTAGGCCTATGAGATAAACTGCTGTAGTTCTATGTCTTCCCAGTCCAGCGTAATGCGGATATTATCCTCTTCCACCAGCTCCGAGCCGGTTTGCACCTCGATAAATTCCACATCGGTCAGGGCCAGAATGGCATGTTTGGTCCCTTCCGGAATGCGCACCACATCGCCTGCCTTCACATTATGCATTTTTTCATTCAGCACAATGCTTGCTTCCCCGCTGATAATGGTCCAAATCTCACTGCGTTTGCGGTGCAGCTGGTAGCTGATATTTTTGCCTGCAGAGATACAAATCCGCTTCGTCAGCACTTCATTGCCCTCTTCATATTTCACATAATCAATGACACGGTAGTGACCCCAACGGCGTTCCTCAAACATCGGTCTTTGCTCAAAAGACTTCAGCACTTCCTTAATCCGCGGGCTTTCCGCTTTGTGCGTCACCAGAATGCCGTCCGGGCTGGCCGCGATAATGAGATCCTTCGCCCCGATCACGGTGATCGGAATGTCCAGCTCATTGACCAGGCAGGTCCCTTCGGAGTCGGCGGTCACAAACCCTTTGCCTACATGGTTGCTGCTCATTTCCTCGGTAAGCGTGTTCCAGGTGCCCAGGTCCTTCCAGAATCCGGCGTAGGGCTGAACCACGATATTTTCTTCCTTTTCCACCACTTCATAGTCAAAGCTGATGGAGGACAGCAGTTTGTACTGCTTTTGCAATTCTTCATAATTCAGAGGCAGCCCTTTACGCTGCAAAATATCGAGCAGATATCCCAAACGGAAGGCAAACACGCCGCAGTTCCACAAGGCATTGCGGCTTATGAGCTCTTCGGCCTGCTTACGTTCCGGTTTCTCCTGAAAATGGCTGACCCGCATATATCCGCTTTCCCCTGCCTGTTCAGTGGTGGGAATGATATATCCGTATTTCTCCGAAGCATGCTCAGGGACTACTCCCATCAGTGCCAGATTCGCACCGCTCTCCTGCATCGTTTGTTCCAGCTGCGCTACAGTTTCAAAGAAGGACGCTTCCACATATGGATCGACCGGCAAAATAGCTACCGTCTCCGAAGGCGATACCCCTACTACCGAATACAGATAAGTAGCGGTCAGGGCAATGGCCGGGAAGGTATCACGGCGCTCCGGCTCAACGATGATCGGCACTTCGCTGCCCAGCTGGCTTTGGATCATTTCTACCTGTCCCCGTCCTGTAGCGAGGTAGGAAGAGTCGGCCATTCCTGTCTCCTGCAATTGTCTCCACACTCGTTGTACCATGGATTCCGGCTCACCCTGCGGGCTTTCCAGGACCTTTAGAAATTGCTTCGAACGTGAGTCATTGGATAGTGGCCAGAGCCGTTTACCTGAACCGCCTGATAAAAGTACCAGTTTCATAGTGAACCCTCCTCGTTATGTTGTGACGCGGAAATATTGGAATGGTTATACATGAGCTTCAGCTTGGCTGTTAACGCCTAGCTGGAATGACTTTAAAGCCATAGTTAAGATGGCCGCTGCGATGAATGTTTGGACTTTCGGCCGGCTGTTGTCTCCAGATTTCCTGATGATATACCACTGCCGCGGTAGAAATCCGGAGACAAAGGCGGACGCTACGCTCCTACAGTTCCAAAATTCCTCTCCGCTCTTCCTTAACTCTTTTTTTAAAGGCAATCCACCATCGGGCTGTCCCAGCTCCGGTGAAACTCCTTGCTAAAGATTCGCATATTGGCCGCTTGGATGGGCGGCAATGAACGGGCAAGAACTAAAGGCAAGAGGCAAGAGCAAAAGGCAACGCCAAGAGCTAAGAGCAAAGGCAACGTCAAGAGCTAAGAGCAAAGGCAACGTCAAGAGCTAGTTCGCCACTTCCAGCTGATACGCTGGATTAAACCCTGCCGGAGTCATTGCCCGCGGGCTGTTCCAGCCGCAGGCGGGACTCCCTGGACCCGTTAGCGGGAATTTCTCCCGCTAACGGGTTGGTTTGGCTACGCCAAGAGCCAAGAGCAACGTCAAGAGCTAAGAGCAACGTCAAGAGCTAAGAGCAAAGGCAACGTCAAGAGCAAGTGCGCCACTTCCAGCTGATACGCTGGATTAAACTCTGTCGGAGTCAATGCCCGCGGGCTGTTCCAGCCGCAGGCGGGACTCCCTGGGCTCGTTAGCGGGAATTCCACCCGCTAACGGGCTGCTTTTGGCTGCTTCTGGTCAGTTAGCGGGAATTCCGCCCGCTAACTTTGCGAGATTGGGCCAAAAATGGCTGTTTCGCTGAATTAGTGGGTGTTTTTCCCGTTAACTCATCATTTGGGTGTCCTTAGTGTGAATTAACGGGTGGTTTTCCCGCTAATCGCCAAGACCAGCAGGTAACCCCTACACCACACCGACAGCATCCGGCGAGTACCCGCCGAGCCCGCCCATTTGCGGGCGGCCGCAGGCGGGACTCCCAGGGCTCGTTAGCGGGAATTCCACCCGCTAACGGGCTGCTTTTGGCTACTTTTGGTCAGTTAGCGGGAATTCCGCCCGCTAATTTTGCGAGATTGGGCTATAAATGGTTGTTTCGCTGAATTAGCGGGTGGTTTTCCCGCTAATCGACGCCAAGATCAGCAGGTAACCCCTACACCACACCGACAGCATCCGCCGAGTACCCGCTGAGCCCGCCCATTTGCGGGCGGCCGACGGAATGATACGTAAGGCCGGTGCCTTCGATCTGCTCCTTGGAGTAGACATTGCGGCCGTCAATCAGTACCTGGCGGCGCATGCTCTCCGCCAGCTTGTGCAGGTTAATGTCCTTGAAGACACTCCAGTCGGTCAGCAGGCAGACGGCATCGCTGCCTGCTGCGGCTTCTTCCGGCAGGCCGCACCAGCGGAGATTCGGATGATCGTATTGCTGTCTGAAGTTGTCAGCCGCAATCGGATCGTAGAGCTTAACCGTAGCACCCTCTGCCACAAGCGCCTCTACGATTTCCCGGGCCGGCGCCTCGCGGACATCATCGGTGTTCGGCTTGAAAGCCAGCCCCCAGATGCCGATAACCGCCCCGCGCAGGCTTCCGAGGGATTCGTGCAGCTTGGAGATAATCATGAACCGCTGCCCCTTATTCACCTCGACCACCGACTCCAGCAGTTTGAACTCATAATCGACGTTGCCGGCGATTTGAATCAGCGCATTGGTATCCTTTGGAAAGCAGGAGCCGCCGTAACCAATTCCGGCCTGAAGGAACGAGGAACCGATTCTGCGGTCCATTCCCATTCCCTGCGCCACCTCGGTCACATCAGCTCCCACTTTTTCACAAATATTCGCAATTTCATTGATGAATGAAATCTTGGTGGCCAAAAAGGCATTGGACGCATATTTGATCATTTCCGCACTGCGGATATCCGTTACAAAGACATTGTCGGTGAACCCTTTGTGCAGCTCACGCATGGTATCTTCGAGTGCCGGGTTATCCAGGCCGATAATGATCCGGTCGGGATGCAGCGTATCCTGAATCGCCGAGCCTTCACGCAGGAACTCGGGAGCGGAGACGATATCGAAAGGATGATTCGTATGAGCGGCGATCATGCTGCGGATTTTCTCATTTGTGCCTACAGGAACGGTTGATTTGGTCATGATGATTTTGTAGCCTTCCATGGCCTGGCCGATTTCGGCGGCAGCTCCTTCGATATAGCGCAAATCTGCTTCACCGTTAGGCAGGGAAGGCGTTCCTACTGCAAGGATAACGATGTCGGAGCGGCGAACCGAGTCCTGAAGATCCGCAGAGAAGGATAACCTTCCCTCACGGAGATTCATTTCAATCAACGCCTCAATCCCCGGCTCATAGATGGGCGATTCCATCCGGTTCAGCTTGCTGATCTTCTCTTGATCCTTATCCACGCAGATGACATGATTACCGTTCAGTGTAAAACACACGCCTGATACAAGACCGACATAGCCGGTACCGATTACTGCCAGCTTCATACAATCATCCTCCTTTTAGAAAATTCACATAAGCCTGTTCGACGTACTGCTTGAACTGAACCATAAAGTTCTGTTCATCAAATTTCTGGGCGTGGCCCATGATCTGGCTGATATCCCAATCATAGGATTCCACCTCGTTAATGGCGCCCAGCAAGTCTTCGACTTCCTGATGCTTGAAGAATACGCCGTTGACATAGGGGATAATGGTATCGAGCGCCCCACCTGCCTGATAGGCAATTACGGGTCTTCCTGCAGCATTGGCTTCCAGCGGTGTAATCCCGAAATCCTCTTCCCCCGGAAAAATAAACGCCCGGCACTGCGCCATAAGCCCCGTTACCTGTTCATCCTCAAGTCTTCCCAGGAAGGAGACATTGTCTTTAGCCATTCCCTCCAGACGTTTGCGGTCCGGGCCGTCGCCTACGATATACAGCTTCAGTCCGTTGCGGTTGAATGCTTCTACCGCCAGATCAATCCGCTTGTAGGACACCAGCCGCGACACGATCAGATAATAATCTCCGATGGACTTCGAGCTTGCGAACCGGGATGTATTGATCGGTGGAAAGATCACATCCGCTTCACGGTGATAATAGTTCTGAATCCGCGTCTTCACCACGGAAGAGTTGGCCACGAACTGGTTCACATTCTTAGAAGTGCGCTGGTCCCAGGTCTTGAGCTGCTGCATATATACCTTCAGCAATCGTTTGAACAGGCCGGAATTGGACTGCCGTTCCATGTAAGTGTCATAGTCCCAGGCGAACCGCATGGGTGTATGGCAATAACACAGATGAAAGGTATGCTTCGGTACCTGAATGCTTTTCATAAAAGCACTGCTTGAACTCAGGACGATATCGAAACCGCGAAAGTCCAAATCACGGATTGCCATAGGATAAAGCGGCAATACCCCTTTAAAATTGGCTTTGACTCCCGGAATCTTTTGCAGCCAGGAGGCCCGGATATCCGCATCTTTGAGGTTGTCAGTCAAGCCGCTTCCATTAAAAACAGTGGTATAGATCGGAGCCTCCGGATACATCTGGTGGAATACCTCCACTACTCTTTCCGCTCCGCCCATTTGGATTAAGTAATCGTGTGCTATCGCAATTTTCATGTGAATCATCCTCAAAGTTTTATGGAGCATCATCGTTTAGATTCAGGTGCCCGCCAGCAGACCTTTGTAATAGTTGACAATGTCCTTGACCGTATTCTCGATCACAAAATGCTCTTTTACGCGCCTCATTCCACTTTCGGCCATCGTTCTCCGTTCCTCCGGATGATTCAGCATCCAGGAAATCGAATTCGCTAGAATGACCGGATCGCCAGGCTGGATCAGCAGCCCCGTTACACCGGGCACTACTATTTCTACCGGTCCGCCTTCATTGGAGGCGATCACCGGCAGTCCTGCCGCCATGCCTTCAACAATCACCTGGCCGAACGGTTCAGGCGTAATCGAAGTGTGTACCAGTAAATCGGCTGTCTGCATCAGGCCCTGAATATCCTCCACATGGCCCAGCAGACTTACATTCGTGAGTCCTTCGCGTTCCATCGTATCTATCAGTTCCTGCTTATAGGCCTCTTCGCCGAACAAGGCATCGCCTGCCAGCCAGAATTTCACCCGTTTGTCATTCTTGAAACGTTTGGCTGCTTCCAGCAGGATATGCTGGCCTTTCCAGTTCGCCAGCCGGCCCACCAGCAGAACATTGAAGTCCTTCTGGTCCCGCAGGCCGATGCCGTTCCCAATCGCTTTGGCGAAGGCCGAGTAGACCACAAGGGTCTTTTTGGAACGCGGCAGCTCCAGCGCATTCAGCGTGGAATGGGAGTTCGCGATGACCCCATTCGGGAGCATCCGCGACATTAACCGGATCGCTTTCGCTACCACCGGCTTGAGGTACGGGGCACCGATGTGATCCCGGATATGCCAGATCAGCGGAATGCCCGCCTTTTTGGCGGCGACGGCTCCATAGAACGCCGACTTCAGGGAATTGGTATGCACGCAGTCCACCTTCTCCTGCTTCAGCAGCGGGGCCAGCTTGCGGCCGTAAGCCAGAAGCCCCATGGCTGCCGCAGGTGCACCCAGGTTGACGGCATTCCGGCCACGGCTGCGGATGCTCTCATCGAGCGGGATGACGCGGACATCGATACCTTTTTCCCTGAGCCGTTCGGCCAGGGCACCTTCTTCCGCCAGAATGACAAGCGGCTCAATCTGGTCACCGATATTGGTAAGGATGTTGAACAAGGCCACTTCTCCACCGCTCCATTTCGCGGTGTGGTCAATATAAGCTACTCTCAGCATCCGGCCGCCACCCCTTTCCCGAGCGATTCCAGGAAGACGGACTCCACTTGATCCGCTACATGCTCCCAGGTGTATTTCTCCAGTACATGCCCCCGGCATTCGTCCCGGCCCGGGAGCAGCTTGCGGTTGCTGAGCATATGAATCATACCTTCGGCCATATCGTCGCTTGCGGCACTTTTGAACAGCAGCTCCGGACGGAAGCCCTGGAGGATCTCCTTGTTGCCGCCAATCGGGGTCGCCATCACCGGCAGCCCGCTTGAAAGAGCCTCAACGGTGATCAGACCGAAACCTTCAAGTGCTTGGGAAGGGACTACGAACATATCCGCAGCCTGATAATACGAGGTCAATTCATGATCGGGGATGTAGCCAAGCAGCTTCACTTTGTTGCTGAGCCCGTAATCGGCGATCTTTGCCTCCAGCTCCCCGCGCAGCGGCCCCTTGCCGCCGATCAGCAGAATGGCGTTCGGAAAGCGTTCCGATACTTGCCGCCAAGCTTCCAGCAGCTGAAGCAGTCCCATCCGGTTCACGAGTCTGCGCACAGTCAGGACCGTTGTAGCCCCCTCCGGCAGATTCAGCGTCCGGCGGATCGCCAGCTTGTTGGTCGCCGGGACAAAACGTCCCACATTGGCGGCTCCCGGAATCAGAATAATTTGATGAAGCGGCACCCCGTGCAGCGTATGCAGCATGTCACGGAATGTCTCGCTGAGCACAATAAATTTGTCAGCCAGCTTGTAGGCTTTACGTTCTATGGATTTGGCGATGGTGGTCTTGACCCGGTGTTTAATGCCCGCGCCTTCGATCTTCATCTCTTCATTCCAGGGACCATGGAAGGTCATAATTACCGGAATGCCCCGTTTCTTGGCTTCAATAGCAGGGCCAATGCCATACGGTGCAAAATGGGAGTATAAAACGTCTATACGTCCGCTGCCGTTGCCCATCAGCTCTGCAGCCTTGCGCTGAAAAGCATCCTTGCGCTTCCAGATGCTGTCTTTCGGATCACCGGCATTATGGATAATAAGCTCCTCCGGGGTTGGCGGCGTCTCCTGGCTGCAGATCAGCGCATGCACCCGGTTGCGGGTAGACAGCTGTTCACATACAGATTTGAAGTAAGTGTTGAGGCCGCCGGGCTGTAATGACGGCCAGCTTAGACCTGTCGCCATGATGTTCAATCCGTCACTGTACGGCATAGCTTCTCTCCCCTTTCTTCTCCTTATCAGCCTGGCCCTGTGCATTATGCTGGGCCAGCTTGCTGGAACTGCTTAATTCGTAATGCTTGAAGCCGACCATGAATTCATACATCACCCAAAACACAGACACTGCGAAGCCGGCCAGCCCTTTCTTAAACAACCCGTGCAGGAAATACTTCTGCAGGAAACGGGCCGGAGGTCTGAGCAGCAGATGGCTGATCCGGAAAGGTTTGCCGCTGGCAAAGGCGCTTTGCGCCTCCAGATCGGTATACTTGTTGAAGCGGGCCACATGGTCGTTGATGCTGCGGAAGCCCTGATGCCAGAGCGTTCCGGTCAGGCGGACCGTGTGTTCCTCTGAAACCTCGGGCATTTCATGCACCAGACTGTTGCGGATACCATACTGCTTGCGGTTATACAAGCGGACCAGGTATTCTCCGCGATCCAGCCATTTGCCCAGAAAGTCTCCAATCCGATACAGGGAGTAAGCCACCGCAGGATCCGTGAGGCTGCGCTTACGCTGCAGAATATCTGCGGCCAGTTCGTCGCTGACCACTTCATCAGTATCAATAAGGAAGACCCAATCATGGACGGCGCGTTCCACTCCGAATTCTCTTTGCTTCGCATATCCCGGCCATGGGTTGACATACACCCGGCAGTCCAAGCTCTCGGAGAGCTGCACCGTTCCGTCCTTGCTCCCTCCGTCGATCACTACAACCTCGTCGGCAAAAAGTCTGCAGGACTGAATTGCTTTGGATATTCGAATTTCGTCATCCTGAGCAATGATGACTGCCGAAATCGGGTAGCTTCCCGGGCCGCCAAGCACGCTTCTTACTGAATCCATGAAGGTCTCCTCCTTTTTTTTATGATCCTTGGGTGTCTACAGGCTTTTTACGTATATAAGAATTCATCGTCGTCTTCATCCACTGAATGTCCTGACCGTTGATGATCAGCCGCGGAAGTTTCACTTTCAGGTTGTATCTGATATTTAGAACAATGAACAGGAACCGTAGTACTGCCGAAGAGAGCATCGCTACACCTGCGCCGAACAATCCGAACTTCGGTACGAAGACGAACAGCAGCGGGATGACCAGGATCAGGCCCACCCCTTGCAGGATGGAGACAAATTTCGGCTTGCCCAGGGCCATGAAGGCTTGGGCCAGGATAAGCGTTCCTCCGCTGATGGTTACTTCCAGCAGCAGCAGGCGGAATACGGTCAGCGCCGTATTGAAGTCCTTGCCGTACAGCAGCGGAATCACGAACGGTGCGACAAGCATCAGGATCAGCGCTCCGAGCAGGGTGAACGTTGTGCTGATTCGGAAGGCCTTGAAGGTCAGGCTGATCGCTTCTTCCTTAGACAATTCGGACGCCTTGGGGAACAGCACAACGGTGATCGAGTTGGAGAAGAAGTTGACCATCCGCGACAAGCTCACCGCTACGGCATACAGTCCCAGATCCGCAGGTCTCAAGAGGCCGGCGATAATAATCTGGTCGATATAGTAGGAGAACTGTCCAAGCAAATCGTTGCCGTAAGAGCCCAGCCCGTAAGTGAACAATCGTTTGAAGTTCAGGTAAGCATCCTTCATCTTCACTTTGTAGGTCCGGAGCAGAGAGAGGGTCATCCCGATAAACAACGGTACGGATGGAACCAGATAGGCCAGTGCTGTGGTAAAAGGATTCATCGAATCCGTCCAGATCAAGACACCGATCATAATCAGCGTAAGCAGAGGAATCAGATAACGAAGCCAGTTGAACTTCTTGTAATCCCCTCTGAACTGAAACGCCGCATTGTTGATCTGGGACACCACAATCAGCGGGCACAGGATCATGGACCATTGGGCAAAAGCCACCACATCGGCGCTGTACGATTTCAGCCAATAGGGCAGGACCACAATGCCAAGTATCATCGCGGCGGTACCAAAGACCAGGCCAATCATTAAGGCCATCCGATACAGCACCCCGGCCTCATCCGGATTTTTTTTAGCATTGTATATCAACGCCGATGGAATGCCGAAGCTCATGCTGAACGCCAGAAACTGTGACCAATTCACCATAGCTGTCTGTTCCCCGCGCCCTGTAGGCCCCAAATACCGGGCCGTCAGCACACCGGTCAGCATGTTCAGCAGCAGGATCAGGACGCTGACGAACATGGTCTTTACAGCAGCCGAGCTGTTGTCCTTACTCTTGGTAAAGCGCCGGAATGAGGACCAGACCGTGCTAGTGGGAAGTGATTTTGCGTTCGATGGCTGCATGTGGTGTTCCCTTCTTTCTGCTCTGTGTAATCTCTCTGGCGCTGAGGCCGAGGCCGATCAGCATCCAGATTAAGTAACCTTTCATTCCGGGGAACCCATTGTCCGAGATCAGGCTCACTACAGCCCCGGTCCATGCCGCGAGTGAAAGGCGGGCATACGGCTGCAGGTGGTCCTTATTCGTAACTCTGACCATGATCTGTTTGGCAACGGCGCCGAGGGCAGTGAAGAAGAACAACGCGCCCAGGGCTCCGAAGGTGAGCAGCAAAGCAATAAAGCCGTTATCCATATTGCCGTACTCGCCCAGTTCACCGCCGTTGCCAATTTTGGTTCCCTGTCCTACACTGCCGATTCCCTGGCCTACAGGATTTGCCGCTACCATCGGCAGCATGTTCTGCCATAAGCTGAGCCGTTCATTGTAAGAATGATCCTCCTGTACAGAGGTCAAAGTCTCCATGCGTGCTACCAATCCTTCCGCTCCGGGAAGCTTGGGAACAATGAAGAACAAAGCGGCGGCAACAAAACTTAATTGCAGCAGTGTTTTCCATTTGCCTTTTCCGGGAGAAGAGGCAATGTAGACGAGCAGCATCACCAGCAGAACCAGCCATGCAGCCCGGACCAATGTCGTCAGCAGGCAGATGACTACGAGCAGAACGCCAACCCAGCGCAGCGCCCCCTGCCATTTCTTCTCCAGAATCATCGGAACCAGGGCAAACACCAGGAAGGTTGCCGCCGGACCGGGTGAATTCAGGGTCGAGAAGACCCGGATTTCCAGAGGATAAGGCGTGCCGATGGAGATCATATCCGCATGATTCATCCAGAAAGCGTCCCAGGGCGGAACCGTCAGATATTGCACAATTCCGTACACAGCCACCAATACTGCAATATTGGCGAAAGCATACAGCAGCCGGTCAATATCTTTGGGACCAAACCGGGTAACCGCGAAGAATGGAATCAACAGCAGCGGAACAATATAGTTGGCCAGATCATAGACCGAACCCATACCGTTTTTGGCCAGCCCGATCAGGGCGCCATAACCCAGAGCTACTGCGAACAACAGAATAATCCGGTTGGAGGATTTCTGGGTTTGGTGAATCTCCCTGAGCACCGGAATAGCCAGGGTTGCTCCTGTCAGTAAAGGTGCCAGACTGAGCAGGGAGACCGGGTGGTATACCCCTTCCATCCAGTCAGCGATCCGCCGCAGCTCCGGGGCCACCGCCCAGATGAGCAGGGTGTATGCGATCAGCAGCTTTGGCCTGAGCAGAGCCAGGAGAAATGCCGGAAACAAAATGGCGGCAAGAACGGCTCCCTGCAAGCTGGTTGTAGGACTAAGCTTGGCGCTGGCAAAACCGATCACCAGCGGAAGCAACAGACTGATGGCGGCAACCAGAACCATAGTCCCGGCTGTTTTGAGGGACGCCATGGATGGCTGCACAAGACTGCCTTCATTCCGGCTCATCATTCATACCCCCTCCGCTTTTCGGATCACCGGCAGTCCGCAGGACGGTCAAAGCAGGCAGCGCATATTCACTTGTGGTGCCCGCATTTCCCGTCCATACCTTCATTCCAGCTTTCCTCCCTTTACTTTGTCCCGCTTACGAAACTCCTTGAGCAGCAGGAGCAGGAATTGAGTGTCGTCGACCAGATATCTTTTCCACAGCCGTCCCGGCTCCTGGCTCAGCCGCCAAAACCACTCCAGTCCGGTTCTTTGCATAAAGTCCGGGGCCCGTTTCACCGTTCCCGACAGAAAGTCGAAGGTCGCGCCTACGCCAATCGATATCGGAGCCTGGTAAGAGGTGTAATGACGGTAGATCCATTTCTCCTGCTTGGGTGCTCCTACCCCGACAAATACAATATCCGGCCGGCTTTCGGTCAACATCCGGATAATGCGCTCGTTCTCCTCCTCGTTGTTCTCGAAGCCGTAGGATGGAGAATAGCTGCCTACGATATTCATGCCGGGATGTGCAGCTTTGAGATTCTTGATGGCCCGTTCCGGTACACCTTCGGCTGAACCCAGGAAGAATAGCCGGTACTTTCTTTGTTCAAAGGCTTTGCCCAGTCTGGTGAAAAGATCCGCTCCGGATACCTTCTGCTTCAGCGGCTTGCCGAGCATTTTGGAGGCCCAGATCAGCGGCATTCCATCTGCGACAACCGCTCCCGCCTCGGAATAGACGGTTTGAAACTCCTTGTCTTTGCGCAGCTTGATGACATGGTCCACGTTGCAGGTGAGAATGTAGGATTGATTCCTCTCCTGGATCGTCTTGTCAATGTAATCAAGCAGGTCCATGAAATCATAGTTATCGAAATTGACATCGAACATCTTTACTTGGTTCATCGTATCACTTCTTTTTGTGGGGAATCGGTGGACTGTGAAGATCGATACAGGCAGTTTAGGTACCAACAGAACGGGATAATAAATTGGACCGTCGACAGCGTGTTGTCGGAAAAGGAATAGATTAGAAACGCTGCAATAAATAACAGATAATAGGCTTTGACCGGCGGTGCCAAAGCTCTGTAAACCAGAAGAAACACAGCCAATAAGGAGAGCATCAACAGAATAGAGCCGAATAATCCCCCATCAAAATAAAACCGGATATACTCGTTGTGCGGAACCACAAAACCTTTGTACAACGTTCCGTCGTTCGCTACTGTCACCGCTCCAAGCCCTTTCCCCGTCCAGGGGGAGTCGGATGCCTTGTTCAGGAAATACTCCCAGGCTTCGGCGCGGCCCGACAAATCGACGCCCGTCTCCGTTGACCGTTCAAAGGAGCGTTTCTTGATGTTGTCGAGCTGCATATACACGGCAACGATGACCAGAAGGAATGAGCCCATCAGCGGAACCATGTAGTAGGTTTTGCCCTTCAGATATTGCCGGAGAATATCATAGAAGTAATACAGGAGCATTAGTGCCAAGGCCAGTATCGGTCCCCGTGTTCCAGTTCCGATCAGGATAAAAAAATTCAGGCCAAGCACGGTGTAAAAGTACCGGATATGCTGCGGACTCCGTTTGATCTCAATGAACGGGATGGCCACACCCATAAAGGCCAGCATGGCCAGATGGGCCGGAATGTTTGCTCCCTGAATCCGTATAGCGCCGGTAAATTCAACATCCAGCAAGGAATGAAGGTGTGCGGCCTGGAGCAGCACGCCTGCAAGTACACTGACGATAGGCAGCAGGCAGATGATCCGAATCTGCCGTTCCGCCACTTCCTTTTTCCAGTTAATTAACAGGAACACGAACGGAAGCGACAATCCAATAAACGCTTTGACCGCAATGGATGCGGTCATCTGCGGCATCCAGATGGAGAAAGCGAAGGTGATGAAGAGCAGCACCGCCATGGCCCATAAGGGATGGCTTAGCTTGAACCGCAGTCCGTTCACCAGAATGCAGGGTACCAGAAGCATCAGGATAGCCAGTTTGTACAGCGACAGGATCTCCATTCCGAACAGGCTGCCCCCGTACAGGAAATTGATGGAGATGGCTGTCGTCAATAGAACGAAGTAACTGATCAGCTCCGGCTTCGAGATGGAGACCCCCAGCAGAATGATCAGCACTACGGCAGCTATCGCAATTTCCGGCTGGTAGATCACCGCTGTTCCCAGGAACAGGGCGGACATGAGATAGAGCATCCCGTATGGCACAACATGAAATTTGGAGCCCCACTCAAAATTAGTCATCTTACTCCCTCACCCCGCTGCAGACTCTCTCTTCCGGTTCCAGATCATGTGAAGAGTTCCGCGGATACTCTCCAACCTGCATTTATTCAGCAGCTTTCTGCCCTGGCTTCTGGAAAGCACCGAGTCGGCCATGATATACAAAATTTTGGCTCCTGTCGTTCCAATCAAGATCAGCCGGCCTTTGAAGCCTTCACTTTTCATGGCGTTGGAGATACCCTGGCTGTAATACCGTTTCATAATCCAGTCTTCCGTCAAGCGGTTGGCCGGCACGAAATGATCCACTGCCATTTGGGGATGGTACAAGATCGAATGTCCCTGCCTCTGAATCTGTCCGAACAGCCAGGTCTCTTCTCCCGACAACAGCGAATCTCCTTTTCTGCCAAGCTCCAGCGGGAACAGGCTGATGTCAAAGACTGCCTTGCGCATCGCCATATTGGCTCCGCAGGGATGAAGCTTGCTGGGATACTCCTTGATTCTGTCCCCCAAATCTACAATGGTGTAGGGAAGCTCGAACGGCTTGATGAGCCAATCCGGGCGTTTGCTTTCGAAGATCGGGGCAATTTTACCGCCCATCGCCATGACCTCCGGCTTTTCTTCAAATGTGGAGACTATTGTGGTTATCCAGTTCCGGCAAGGGATCGCATCATCATCAAGAAATGCGATAAGTCCCGCTTTGGAGGCCAGAATGCCCGTATTGCGGGCCGCTGACAATCCTTGTACCGGCTCCAGAAGATAACGGATATCCATCTCGTTTCCATAGGCAGCTATGAACTCCTTGACCCTGGCAGCCGTATCGTCCTTAGAACGGTTATCAACAACGATAACCTCGGCCAGCTCCAGATTCTCCAGCGGCAATAGCGACTGCAGGGTCTTGACCAGCAGCTGTGAGCGGTTATAGGTACAAACGATAATGGAAATCTTAGGAACGACTCCGTGTTGACGCATCGGCACTCACCTAATTTCCATAATATTAATAGGCATCTTTGGAACCCAGCAGCATCAGGGCCGTCTTGAAAATAATCTTCATATCCAGCTTGATGCTGCGCATGTGAATATAAGTCAAGTCCAGCTGTACCATTTCCTCAAACCCTACACTGTTACGGGCATTAACCTGCCAGTAGCCTGTGCAGCCCGGGGTAACCGTAAGACGCTGCTTGTCATAATCTGTATACTGTGCCACCTCATCAGGCAACGGCGGCCGCGGACCGACCAGACTCATATGACCGAGGAGCACATTCCACAGCTGTGGCAGCTCATCGATACTTGTCTTGCGCAAAAACCTTCCCGTCCGTGTAATGCGGGGATCATTTTTGATCTTGAACATTGCACCGCTTACCTCGTTGTAGGCCATGAGGTTCGCCTTCAGCTCCTCGGCATTGGAGACCATGGATCTGAATTTATACATTGGAAACTCTTTTTCGTCCTTGCCTACACGGTTTTGCCGGAAGAATACTTTACCTTTCGGGTCCTCCAGCTTGATCAGGACAGCCACCACTACGAACAGAGGCAGCAGCACAAGAAGACCAAGAGCGGAGAAAAAGATATCGATGATCCGTTTCATGACCAGGTAGGACCCCGACTCTTTCGTCCCTTCCTTGGCATGCAGCATGTAAAGTTTCGGCAGGACGGCCTCGTAGTCTTCCGGCAGTTTTTGCATGCTCATCTCTCCTTATAAAGTTTGATCGCTATCACAGCGTCGAGTACTACGTAATAAGCTTTCCGGTCAGGTGGTTTGTCCCGCTTTGCTCAGCCATTCAGCCATTGCATCCATTACAGGGTAACGCAGATCTTCACTTTGCAGGGCAAATTCCAGTGTGGTCAAAATATAACCCAGGCGCTCCCCGACATCGTATCTGGTACCATCAAAGTTATAAGCATATACCCGTTCGCTTTGGTTCAGCTTCTGGATGGCATCGGTCAGCTGAATCTCGCCGCCTGCACCTTTTTCCTGCAGGTCGAGGTATTTGAAAATTTTCGGTGTAAAGACGTAACGGCCCATGATGGCCAGATTGGAAGGTGCTGTCCCCAGCGGCGGTTTCTCAACGAAATTGTTTACCCGGTACAGACGTCCATCCTGCAGATCCGGCTCAATAATTCCGTAACGGTTCGTGAACTCATCCGCGATCTCCTGAACCCCGATGACCGAATTTTGCGTTTCTTCATATTGGTCGATCAGCTGCTTCAGGCAAGGGGTTTGTCCGGTTACGATATCATCGCCAAGCATGACGCCGAAGGGCTCATCCCCGATAAAACGTCTGGCGCACCATACCGCATGGCCCAGACCTTTCGGTTCTTTCTGGCGGATATAGTGGATTTCTACCTTGGCAGAACGCTGAACCTCTTTCAACAATTCCAGCTTGCCGTCTTCCAGCAGGCGGGATTCCAGTTCAAACGCATTGTCGAAATGATCCTCGATTGCTCTTTTTCCTTTACCGGTAACAATGATGATGTCCTCAATACCAGAGGCAATTGCCTCCTCCACAATGTATTGAATGGTTGGTTTGTTGATGATGGGAAGCATTTCCTTAGGCATTGCTTTCGTTGCAGGAAGAAAGCGCGTCCCGAGTCCTGCTGCAGGGATAATCACCTTTTTAACCTTTTTCATCGCACTTACCTCCTAAAAGTTTTTAAAAGCATCGGCTTGTTTCACTTCATACACAGTTATTTGGCCTGATTCATGGCAATGCCGAGAATCTTGGAACCGGCTTGTTCGAGCAGTACCTTCACCTTACGCAGCGCATCCCGTTTCGACTTGCCGTGTCTGGCAACCAGAATCACACCATCCACCTGGGAAGCCAAAATGCGGGCATCACTGTACTCCACTGCCGGAGGAGAATCCAGCAGGATCAAATCATGGCTTCCGCGAAGCTCTTCCAGAAGAGCTGTCATTTTGTCACTACCCAGCAGATCGGGTGGACTGACGGAGGTCTGTCCGGCCGGGATAATGGACAGATTGGCCAGATTGCCGAGCAACGAAATCTCATCCGCTTCCTTCTGGCCGCCCAGATAAGCAGCAAGTCCATTGCTGCCGTCTACGCCGAATACAGTGTCGAGTCCTGGGTTTCTCAGGTTGCAGTCAACGACGGCTACCTTCTTGCCATCCTGCACAAAAGAAACGGCCAGATTGGACAAAATGGTGGTCTTGCCCTCCCCGCCTTCAGCGGAGGTGAAGAGCAGCACCCGGCCGCCGCTTCCTTGCAGCAGGCCTAGCTGGCGGATATAAGTACGCAGTGAGCGGAAGGATTCGGACACATGGGAAGCCGGATTGACATCAGCAATCAGACTGTTATTCAGCCGTAACATAAGCACCCTCCCCTACTCTGGCTTTGGCATCCGCTTTGCCCATATCGCGTTTACGTATGGCTGGGATTGAAGCAATCACCGGAAGACCCAGGTCGAACTCTGCTTCCCTCTCGGAACGGAGTGTACCGTTCAGGGTTTCCATCAGCAGAATAATACCAAGCGCAGCCATAAGTGAAACTACAAAGCTAATAATGATGTTCATCATAAAACCGCTGTTCACCGGCGGCGGCTGTTTGGAAGGATCGGCCGGAGTCAGAAACGTGACATTGTTCAGTTTCATCAGCGACGGCAGACTGCGGATAAATTCCTGCGAAACCGCATTTACGATCCCGGCTGCCTTGGTGTAGCTCTCATCCTGTACTGTAAGGTTGATTACCTGGCTTTTCTCGGATGACTTGATGCCGACTTTCGGGGCCAGCTCTTCTTGCGTCAGATTGAACTCGGGGTGGGCATCCACTACACTCTTCATAATAGTAGGCGACTTAATAATTTCCTTGTAGCTCTCGATGAGGTTAAGGCTGAAGTTGAGATCATTAAGGTTGTTGCTCGCGGGAACATTTGCAATGTTGTTCACAAGCAGTTGCCCAGAAGCGGAGTAGACCGGTACTACGAAGTTTTTGCTGACGTAGAAGGTGGTAGCACAGGAGATCAATACAAACAGCGTGATTAGCCATAACCTTTTCTTTATAAGGTTAATGTAATCCAAAATCGTTTTTTCCACAGTAACCCTCCTTCCGTATAAAATTCATTCTGAAAGCAATCATGAAAATTTCAGTTATCTTGCTTTTATTCTATCAATCCGTTTCAATTGCCACATGGGTCATACCATCACTTTCCTCTTCACTTTGGTGTGAGTGGTTTTACCGCCTAAGAGGGGGGGGATGGTATACTTTTGTACCATATAGACGACTCCGTTTCACCAAATTGTGAACTTTTCTCTTAAAAAGACACAAAAAAAACACGGACCTGGTGTCCGTGTTTCTTGGAAACTCCGCTCCATTTCAGCGGGTTTTGGCTTAATCGTATGACATTTCGTATTTGGTCAATCCTACAGCATTTGCGTACAACGCCGCCTGTGTGCGGTCGGCTACCTGCAGTTTGGCCAGAATCTGGCTGACATGCTTCTTCACCGTAAATTCGCTGATAAAAAGACGCGCAGCAATTTCCCGGTTGCAAGCTCCTTGCCCCAGTTCAATCAAAACTTCTTTTTCTTTTGGTGTCAGCTCATCGGTAGGACTGCTTCCACTCATACGCATTTTATCTTCCATTAATCCGGGATCATAATACTTTCTGCCCTTATGGACCAATTGAATCGCAAACAGCAACTCCTCGGGCAAAGCCTCCTTGAGCACATATCCGTCAACGAGCACTTCCTCCGCCTTCAGGAAATCCTCCCGGCTTGCGGATGAGGTCAGCAGAATAAACTTGCTGGCAATTCCGCGTGTACGCGCCGCTTTGATTACATCCAGCCCAGACTCATCGGCAAGCTTAAGATCAATCAGCACAAGGTCAGGCTGCGTCTCCTCAATGACCAGGAGCGCCTCTTGGCCATTCGTTGCCTCGCCAGCAAACTGTACATTAGGTTGCATCGAAATGACTGCTGCCAGTCCTCTTCTCACCAAAGGGTGATCATCTACAATGACGATTTTCATTGAACGACCTCCTACCTGTAGTTTATGCATTCTTTAATTCAGCCACGCCAACGGGTATCGAGATTAAAATTCTTGTGCCTGCATTTTCGCTGCTCGACAGCTGGAACTCGCCGCCAAGCGATTGGGTTAAGTATTGCATATTCTTCATACCGAGCCCGCCGGTATTATCCTCGGACTCCGTCCAAAGCAAATCGGTATCGAACCCGACCCCATCATCAGAGATGGATAACCGGATCCAGGTTGGCTTAAGCGACAGTTCAACAACCACCCGGCGGGCCGCCCCATGACGGATCGCATTGCCTGTGGCCTCGGATATAATCCGGAAAAGTGCCTTATGATAGGGATAAGGGAGACTGAAATCATCGCCCGTAATTTTAAGTTCAATCTCCACGTCATTTAGACGGGAGAGACTTTTCAAGTGCGACCTTACCATCCCCAGCCAAGTGGACCCGCCGCTTTTCTTGGAGCTAAGACTGTAAATCGTGATCCGCAGCTCTTTGGCAACCTTCGTCGCGGAATCATGAATAAGCTCAATCTGCTCTTCAAGCTGGGTGTCGGACATCTTTCTCCATGTCTGCTTCAGCGAATGTGTGGCGTACACAATGCCGAACAGACTCTGTGACACACTGTCGTGCATCTCATCCGCAATCCGGTTCTGCTCGTTCGTGATAATCAGCCTGTTCTCAATAACGCCCAGCTCATGGCGCTCAAGAATAATGGCACTCAGCTCCGACAGGAACATCAGTTGTTGAATGTACCATCTGCGCCCTTCCAGGCCTTCGGCCGACTCCAGCTTCACACCGATCATCCCCACAAAGCGGGTGCTCATCCGAACAGGCATCAGCAGGAAGTCACCGAGTCCCGGCAAGCTCTTAAATACAGGCTCCCGCTGAATTCTCCATTCATGCTCATGCTTCTCAAGCTCCGAGAACAGGAATCGTTCTTCTTCCTGCTGCCAGCCGGTCTGACGGCTTTGTGGAGCAGGCTCCCCGCTTTTCTTCGCGAACCAGAAGAGCGCTTTGTCCAGCTTGGTGAGCTTCACCACATAATCCGTAATGACTTGGCCGATATTCATGAAGTCGTGCTGGCTTGAGGTCTCCACGATATGGTACAAAGATTTGATATGCTCCATCGTTTCATTCGTCCGCGCATTGGCTTCCTCCCGCTGGCGTTTCATCCGATTAACCATCTGCATTACTATAACCGTAAGTACCAGTGCTAGAAACAGGTTCCCGTTCTCCAGTGCAGCCGCTGCAAACGATTGGTCCGAAAAATTGAGAAAAAGGTAACAAAAAGCTACCATTATGCCGATATAACTTAGGAGCAGGCTCCAGCCAAAATAATAGGATAAAGATCCTGCGGCAATAAGTACGGGATTAAGTACATAAAGCTTAAAAGAACTGTCATATCCGCCTGTAAATAACGTAAGCAGTATAATCCCCGCCATCTCCATGCCTACAACCAGCATAAGAAGCTGCGGTCTGTTCCTGAATCTGCGATAACCAAACGTAAATACTGGAGCAAACATACATAACAGAATGATTATGAGGAATTTATATATATCGGATGGTCCCATTGAATTCAGAAGATACATAAGTGATGTAAGGGACAAAGAAAAATATCTGTAAAAAGTAATCATCTTATCTTCCATTGTGGCTTTTATTTTCATCCCACCACCCTATTCTCCAGTTTTGTGGAAAATGCGAGCTTCTTTTGTGCTGCGTTAAAAGCATCATACATGAGAAGAATCACAATAACAAGTTACCTTCCTGACTGTGAGCGTTTACATTACAAATAAATCACACTTTTTCCTGTACTTTTTTCATAAAATTGACATTTCATATCCATATATTCAAAAGAATGCGTATTCAATGTTACATTAGTGTAACCACTTGAACAGAAAAAGCCTGTCCACATTGTGGCCAGGCTTTGATCACATAAATTATGTTAATTTTTCTCGAAATATCCAGTTGTAAAACTGTCATTTCATAGGGTTCGCATTTCTGATATAGTCCATAGGAACTATACAGGTTCCTATTTAGGTTCTGTTAATATTATCTAGACAATATCACAGATGAAGGAGAACTGTCAACAATATCATACATTTTACGACAGCATCTACTCCCCCGCTAGTAGAATAGTGTCAAAAGAGAAGATTTAATCACGAAAATTACAGGTATCAATTACCATAACTTCGATAAATATCCTCGAAAAGAAAAATAGATGCTTATAATGCAACAAAGCCGAAATTTTATTGGGGGCGGTTTGCGTTACAGTGTACCCGCCATAAATAGAAACATCCAGCTCTTCCCGGATATGTACCCTCAATTCGAGGAACGGGAAGTTGGTTCTCTTCTATTATAAGTGTGCACTCCAGCAGCAGCGCTGCCTGGTCCATATCAGTGGCCGTCCCGCCTTCCCCCTGTCCAGGAACTTTAGACGAAAGAGGCTTTAAGCCCATTTACCGCAGTGCCCATGGCTGGCTTACCGAAGTCACCGGCTCGCCGCTGTTCACCGCCTGCTCCAGCAGCAAAGCCAGATACTGGTCTTGGCTGCCTTCGGCCAAGCTGTAGAAGGACGGCCCACCCGCAACATGCAACCCCATGCGGACAAGGCTCTCGGCGATCGCAATCTCATCCTCGGCTAACCGGGCCGGCGCAAAGCGGTTGCGGTAGAGCCACTCCCCGTCACCCATAATCCCCTTGAGATAGAAGCCTTCCAGGTTGCCGCCATGCCCGGCCTCTATCCGCCGCAGTCTGCTGTAGAGTGGCGTATCAAACGACTCGAGCCAGGCGACCTCATCGCCTGTAATCTCCCCACGCTCTCCGCGCACCAACAGCCGGTTGCCCCGGATCCAGGAGAAATACTGGTCACCCGTGAAATCAAACACCCCAAGCTTGTCTCCAAAATCCAGGGAAGCGATCAGCTGCTCCGACCGGATCAACTCCTCGGCAAGCGGAGGGCCGTAACGCTGCGGACCTTTGACAAGCGGAGAAACGAATCTTTGCCCGCGGATAGTAACGTTCTCAAATTGGCCGCCCAGCAGCTGCCGAATCAGGCTGATGCCATGATATCCATGAGCTGCAGATACCTGCGCCTGGCTGATCGCACCGAGACGGCCCGAACGGGCCAAACGGATTTTTGCCGCATGCATCGGCTGGAACAGGTACTGCTCGGCAATCTGGATGACGGCAGCGTCCCCGACCTCATTCCACAGGCCGACTAACTGCTCCAAATCCGGTGCAGGCGGAGTCTCCGCCAGAACAGGAATGCCCGCGTGGGCAAGCCGGATAATATACTCCCTGCTTACCTCCCGTTTCAGGCTGACAACTGCAAACGAATATCCGCCTGCTGCGATAAATTCCTCGATAGCCGTATACACCCTCACCCCCCAGGTTTTGGCAAGCACTTCAGCTTTGCCTTCATCGCGTACATACATAGCGCCCACGGCAAATTGCTCCGGCAGCGCCCTGGCGATCCGCAAATAAAACTCAGCCCTCCAGCCTCCGCCTACCAGTCCAAAAGTAATCTTATCCATGTGTGAATTCATCCTTTCTGTAAAATTCCCGTTGAATTCAAAAATACAGCACGTTATAATCAGGACAAAGGACCCACTTTATCCCACCTACCTCAAACTATATGACAGGGGATATACCTATGGATTATTGGCTTCATACCTACGAGAAAGACCTGCGGCTTGTGTTTCAGGACTGCTCCCGGATCATTTCCGGATTTCCTGAACCACTGGATATGGCCGGTCACTCCTATCTTGATCATTTTAACGTATTTTGTACAGGAAGCCGCAACAATTACATCTGCTATCTGCTGCCCTTCTGGATGCAGGAGGGATGTAGCCTCACCATAGAGAATACCCGCCAAATGTCGGTGGGCAACGTCTTCCTCATGTTATATTTCTTCATTCAGGATGATTTGATGGACAGCCTGGGTCCCAACTCCTCTGACAAGCTTCCGCTGGCCAATCTGCTCTACATTGAGTTTTTGAATATTTACAGGGCTCTTTTTCCGTATCCTTCAACCTTCTGGACTTATTTCAACCGGTATATAGCAGAATGGGCTGACAGTGTCACTAACGAACGGACGTCCGACTACTTCCTGAACGACCCCATGAAGATCGCCCGCAAAGCCAGCCCCCTCAAGCTCTCAAGTACCGCTGCACTTCTGCTCTCAGGTCAGTCCTCTCTGGTTACACCCGCAGAAACCATGCTCGATCATGTCCTGCTGACACTGCAGATGCTGGATGATTACGAGGATTGGGAAGAAGATTTAAGCATTGGCAACGCTAACAATTGTCTATTGTCCCTTGTCCGCTCCAGGCTAGCGATTACCCATGAAGAGCTTACTGCAGAGAAGGTTAAAGATTTCATTTATACCGCCGATGGACTTGCGGAGTATGCCGCCCGGGCCCAAGACAATCACAACAGGCTTCCGGACTGCCGATTGATGGCTCCACGCCTGACCGCCTTTCACTCGGGAATGATCCGGAATCTCCAGCAGATTGCAGCTGAAATCACGCGAGAGAAGTTGCTTTTGCAGCATGGGGGACTCTATTACTGGCTCTCCAAAAATATGACTCAGGACCCAAAACAATAATAGAATTACCAAAAGTCCTGTGCTATACTGGTGAGGAAAATATAAACATTTAAGGAAAGGGTGATTCATTTGTCCGAAGCAATTCTTAGAAATCAAGTGATTCAGAAGGCATGGGAAGATCCAAGTTTCAAACAACGTTTGCTCTCAGATCCCAAATCAGCCCTCAAAGAAGCTCTAGGCATCAGCATTCCTGACAATGTAACCCTCAAAGCCGTTGAAGAAGGCTCCAATGAGTTCTACCTCGTTATCCCTCCCAGCCCGGCTTCCGGTGTGATGAAATCTGATGTAACCACACTCGGTTCCTGGTAATCCATCATAGACTCTAACTTCATAAGGAGCGGGAATCTGCTTCCGGAGCATCTGCCAAGGGCAGAATGGTTATGGACTCGGTTCCTGCTCCTTTTGTGCTTAAGAAACGCACTTCACCCTGCATTGCCTCAATGATCCGGAAGGTGACCATCAGCCCCAATCCCGTTCCTTTGGTTTTATTGGAGAAATAGGGTTCGCCCAGCCGGCTGAGCACCTGCGGGTCCATGCCTTCCCCATTGTCGCGGATATGAATAAATACATGATCCCCCTTGCGATACGCGGTCAGATCTATATTCCCTTCCTCCCCAAAAGCTTCGATACTGTTCTTGATCATATTAATAAATGCCTGCTTGAATTTGGACGAGCTTCCTTTCACCCATAGATTATCCGCTACGGTCAGCTCCATATTCCCCCCATTTAAATGACAGAGCGGCAGCAGAATACTCCTAATATGATTAAACTCCTCTTGAAGGTTAAGAATGGAAGTCTGCTCAAATTCCGGTTTGGCAAAGGTTAAAAAGTCAGTAATGATATTGGAGGCGCGATCCAGCTCACTAAGAGCCATCAGCATATATTTTTTGTCGCCGCCGTTTGTTTTCCCGCTCAGCAGCTGCAGGAAACCCCGCGTAACCTGAAGCGGATTGCGCACCTCATGGGCTACAGATGCGGCGAGCTCGCTGATAATCTCCATTTTTTCGGAACGCTGCAATTCATTGTTGAACAACTCCAGCTCCCTGGAGTATTTAACGACCTGCTGATGGCTCAGCGCCAGCCGCCGGCCAACAATAACGATCAGTGACATTATGAACACCACAAGTCCCCACTTCCAAAGGTACAAATCGTAATTGCCGTTACGGGCATAATACCAGAGCAGCTCACTCACTCCCGTCAGGGCCGCCGCCCCAAAACCGACAGCAAATATAATGGCATCTTTGTTCCTCCGTGCGGCATAGATGATCACGCAGGCAATCAGCAGAATAAACTGGGCAATCAGAATATACCCCACAATGGTGGTGGAGATGAAATAATAAAACTCAACAAAAGTGTTGCCCGAAAGACTGTTAATCACAAGCCAGCTCAGACAGAAGGCGGAGTAGACGACCTGAAATTTACGGAACCGGCGGATCACCGCAAATTTGCCGCTGCCGAATATTTTCTCAAACAAAAAGGTTAAGGAAGGCAGAAGCGAGAGAAGCGCCAAATCCAGAAGGATGATGCTGACCGGGCCCAGACCGCTGTAAAAAGTATAAATAAAAGGAGAGTAAGTGATGGAGAGAATTCCGGTAGAAGCAATGACGATAGCCAGACTGACGGCAATGGAGAAATATTCCCTGTTCAAATAAAACGCGCACACAAACAAAACAATGGCCACAAAAATAAAAGCACTGCCGAGAACAATATCAATCAGGCCGTGTTTCATAAATTCCTTCATCAGCACACGATGCTCACCGATCAGCACTTTATCCTTGATTCCAATCCGGTCCTGAAGTGTTTCCGTCCATATGTATAATGTTTTGCCCTGATCTTTGGTACTCAAAGGTATCAGTAGAGAATAATTATCTTTGATATACGAGCGGTCTCCTTCAAAAACAAGCCGTTCCTCCAGATACACCTTCACATGCAGCGCATAGAGTGTATCCACATAAAGAGCGGGAGAGCTATAATCCAGAGGGGGCAAGGCTATACGAGTCCAGGCAGCGGATAATCCGGGCGGCAGTTCCGGTATGCCCTTCCTTGCATCAACATCCAGCCAGCCCTGCTGAGGGTCATTAGCCGCTCCAAATTTCATTTGCCACTCCGTAATTTCCCGGGGCGTATAAGGGCCAGCTGCCGCTGATTGGATAGAGCCTGCCACCAGAAAGAGCAGAAATAGCACCACTGTTACATGAAGAATTTTCGCATTCAAACGCATGCAAGCACCCCAGTACAATTTTTCAGAAGCAAACTCTGTTATAGTTACTATTTCGCCCAGCCTTCTGTACAACCCTTCAAAGAAACGGAATTCCCCCAAAATTTCTATTTAATTCCTGCGGATGGCAGTTTCACTACCACCTCGGTTCCTTCCCCGGCCTGACTCTCAAATTCGATGCTGCCCTTCATGGCCTCAATAATACGGAAGGTAACCATCAGCCCCAGCCCCGTGCCTTTGGTCTTATTGGAGTAATAAGGTTCACCCAGCCGGGCCAGCTCACTGACCTTCATCCCCTCGCCGTTGTCCTTGATGTTAATGATAATCTGATTGCCTGACTTCCAGGCCGTTATCGTAATCATGCCCTTCTCACCCAAAGCTTCGATGCTGTTCTTAATGATATTGATAAAAGCCTGCTTGAACTTGGAGGAGCTGCCCAGCACCTCAAGGTCTGTCTGAATCTTCAGTTCTATGGCTCCTCCCTGCAGATTCGCCAGCGGAACAAGAATGCCGGCTACATGCTTCAGCTCCTCGGATACGCTCAGCACATCCACATTCTCCACACCCGGCTTGGCAAAGGTCAGGAAGTCCGTAATGATATGCGACGCCCGGTCCAGCTCCATGACGGCCATCTTCAGATATTCCTTTTCCTTGTCACCGGATCTTTCCCCGAGAATCTGCAGGAAGCCACGCGTAACCTGAAGCGGATTGCGCACCTCATGGGCTACGGAAGCGGCGAGTTCGCTGATGATCTCCATTTTCTCCGAATGCTGCAAATCGATATTGAACTTCTCCAGCTCCCTGGAATATTCCACAACCTGTTCATGGCTCTCCGAGAACCTTCTGCCCAATATGACGATCAGCGAGATCACAAACACAACGATCCCCCATTTCCACCAATACAGATGATAGGAATGGTCCGACGTATAATACAGAACCAGTTCTACAGTCCCAAGAACCGCAAACACGGAGAACCCGGTAAAGAAAATAACGGCATCTGTATTGCCGCGATAGGCATAAACCAAGCTCATGCAGAGTAAAAAAATAAATTGCAGAATCATCAGAATCCCCAGCATATCGGTCGTTATGAACCTGTAGACATCCTCAATACTGTAGGACAACATCCGGTTCAGGCCGAAAAGACCCAGACAAAGCAGCGAATAACCGACTTGGAATCTGCGGAACCAGCTGATGCTGTTCTTGAATCCGGGGCCAAAAACCTTCTCAAAATAAAATGTAAACACCGGTAGCAGCGTGAATAAAGCCAGGTCGAAAAACAGCTCGGCCTCCTTGCCGGCACCGCTTGTAATCAGCGGCAGAAAGGGTGAATACGCAACTACCAGCACCCCAAACGACAGAATCACAAGCACCAGCAGAAACCCGCCGGTAAACAGCTCTCTTTTGAGAAAAAGAGAACAGACCAGCAGCACGGTTGCCATAAAAATCAGCGCTGCCCCAAGGATAAGGTCCATCAAATCCTGTTTCACATAAGAAGCCAGCAGCTTGTCATAGCTGCCCAAGTGAATCCCCCCCTCTATACCCGGCCCGTTTCCGCCTCCGCTGCTCCATAGATACAGCTTCGCTCCAGCCGGGCTTGCGGGCAAGGGGATCAGCACCCGGGTACCGGCAGCATTGCCCTCTCCTTGTGAATCATAAATCAGATCATTGTGTATGTATGCCTTAATGTGGTTTCCGGAAATTTTGTCAATCAGCACAGCTGACTGCTCCGGAAGCTCAGGCAGGGGGAATCGGATCCAAACCGCACTGTCACCTTCGGCAGCCTGTGGAATATCGCCGTGCGCCTTGACCTTGACCCACTCCGTAACGGCAGCGGCTGTGATAGCATCAGGCACCTCTGCCTGTTCCCATTTCAGCTCCCAGACTGGCACGTCGGTTCCGGGATGTCCGGTTTGCTCCATGGCAAACCCGATCGGTATGATTACAGCCAGCATGAGCAGAACCAGAATAGCGGATGCTGTCTTGTGGAATGGCAACTTCATCTTGACACCTCAGTGAGTCTTTTGTGTATTTTATGGCTTCGTATGATTCTTTTCGACAACGTTCGATCTATACCTCCTATTTTTGCATAAACTCAGGAAATAAGCGATGGTTAAGAACAGATGGTTAAAGAAGGCGCGCAAGGAATATATTAAAGACAGGCAAACCTGTCTTCCCCCCCGAAGATTCGCTCCTGCCCAAGCGGGTAAAGAAGTATTATACAACACTGCTTGGCAAAAAAGGAGGTTTACGATGAGCAGCAGCAAGAATTCAGAGACTCCCAAAGCTGAACCTGCCGAGGACCTGGTGACAGAGCGGGATATAGATGAAAAGTTCGGTCTGTTCCAAGAGGGAACTTACCCGGGAGCTCTGCCGGACAACGATCAGGAACAAGCCGTGAATGAAGCGGTCCGTACCCATCTTAGAGCCAATCAATCCAAGTAGAGGGAGCTGAAGCATCATGGCTAATGAATTCAACAAAACAGAGGCCGATTTTGTATATGAACGTTATTCCAAAATGGGCGATACCGCGCCTGAGCGGGATATTCCGAATGAGATAGTCGATAATGGCTCCGATCCCGTATTGACCGGCGATGAATATTTGGCCGCCGACATCGGGCTGGATACCCCGGAGCCGTCCTTGGGCCGCAGGGCGGACCGTGCCGGTGGAGTTTTGGCCTCTCCAGCGCCGAAGCGGGATGAACTGCTCGAATCCGATGCCATGTTTGCCGCCGGAGCTTCCGGTCTGACCGGAGGCGTGATCGATTATGCCGATGATGAAGAGGACATCGAAAGGGTGGAGGAGACTGCGCTGGAGGATGTCCCCGATGCGGACGAGATCGAAATGAATACAGCCGTCGATCCGGTCTCTCCGCCCATTGATGTCATGCCGGGCACGGATATTCTGAACGGTTCACACGGCGAAGAATAACGCTGACAGGCACGTCAAAGGAACACAGCCGCAGGGGTTTGCCCCGGGCTGTGTTCCTTTGTGTTCTGGCATAACGCTCTATTCCGGCAACGCGGCCCGTTCCTTGAGCATGGCCTCATGTGTCGCTGTGATCTGCTTATCCAGCTTCCGGGTCTTCACCAGCAGGGCCGCGCCCAGCAGGAGCAATCCATTGACGACAAATACCCAGCGGATCGGCAGGAAGGCGCCCAGCAATCCGCCAACAATGGGACCGGCCATGGTCGCCAGCTGGGAGGCCGCCTGGTTCAGGCCAAAAGCCCGGCCGCGGAAGCCCGGTTCGATCACCTGCACAATCATGGCATTGACTGAGGGAAGCACCCCGGCATAGAACAAGCCGTAAGCAAATCGCAATAGCGCAAATTCTACATATCCCGTCACAAAAAACTGCAGAATGTTGCCGATCCCCCCACCGATCAAACCGATGAACAGGATGGTTCCAAAACCTTTGCGCGTGCCTATCCTCCCCCATTGCGGGGCCATGATTACAGTGGCAATCCCTACGGCCGAGAATACAATTCCTGAGCTGAGTGAAGCGCTGGTCTTGGATATCCCCATGTCCAGCAAATAAATCGGAATCAGCGGCTCCAGGATCATGACCGAAAAGGTACTGATACCGGCTAGTGTAAGCAATGTAATAAAAGCGCGGTTGCTTCTCGCTTCCCGGATATCATCCGCCACATGGGACCTGGGGGCAGAGCGGTTGAAGTTATGCTCTTTAGCAAAAAAGGTGGCAATCAGCGCCGATACCAGCACGATGACAGACGAGAACAGAAAAGCGGCACGATTGCTGGTATAATAGCTCACCACGCCACCGATCAGCGGGCCAATGATACTGCCGGTCGCTCCCGCTGTAGACATGATGCTAAGCGCATACCCCGTCTTGTCCTCGGGTGTATTCGTCGCCACCATGGCGATGGCAGCCGGGACAAATCCGGCCAGCAGGCCCTGCAGCACACGGACCAGCAGAAAAACATAGGGATCATGGACAAAATAATTAATTAGGTATAAGGCGGCCAGGCTGAAGCCCGAACGGATCAGCATCGGCTTGCGCCCGTACTTGTCGGCGAGCGAACCCCAGAATGGAGAAATAAGAGCGCTGGCCAGAAAAGTGATCCCAAAGCTGATACCGGACCAGATTTCCAAATGATTCGTTACACCCAGTTCGTCGGATAAAAAGATAGAGAGGAACGGAATCGAGATCGAATACGCTGTACTGCAAAAGAAAACACCTACCCAAAGCACGATCAAGTTCCGCTTCCAGGAAAAGTACATAAGCACACACCCTTTCAGCTGGTTCTTGGAAGCATCCTATTATTGTAAACCTCTTTGGAGTATGTGCCAATCCCAAAAGCACTTCTTCCCTTTGCATCAGGCAGGACAAAGAGGTTATGATTAGGGATGTGTATATTCCATCCACATGAAAAGGAGAGACTAAAAACGTGAAACGTACCAGAAAACAACCCGTCATTCTGATGGCGATGCTGTGCTTGCTGCTCGTCCTCTTGGCAGGCTGCGGCAATAAACCGGCAGCAAACGGCAACACGGGCAACACCAGCAGCGGAGCAGGCAATACTGCGAATACTGAGGCAACTCCGGCTCCCCAGGAGACACCGGCTGCTCCTTCCGAAGGAGTTCCGTCCGATACGGCCAGCCACCCTGTCGTAACTATCGAGATGGACAACGGCACAGTGATAAAAGCCGAGCTGTATCCCGAGGTTGCACCGAACACCGTTAATAATTTCATTTCCTTAATTAACAAGGGCTTCTATGACGGCACTATATTTCATAGAGTGATTCCCGACTTCATGATTCAAGGCGGTGATCCCGAAGGCACCGGTACTGGCGGTCCGGGTTACAGCATCGCCGGAGAGTTCTCCGGCAACGGATTCGTGAACAATCTGCTGCATACCGAAGGTGTTCTTTCTATGGCGAGATCCCAAGCGCCTGACTCTGCAGGTTCCCAATTCTTCATTATGGATGCAGCTTACCCGAGCCTCGATGGACAATATGCTGCGTTCGGCAAGGTTACGGAAGGCCTGGAGGTTGTACAAGCCATCGTCAGCCTGCCGCGTGATGCCTCGGACCGGCCTGAACAGCCGCCTGTCATGAAAAAGGTAACTGTTGATACCCTTGGTGTGACCTACCCTGAACCGCAAAAGGTTCAGTAAATTATTCCTGTATACAAAAAACTCGGCACACTCACCTCTAAAGGGAGCCTGCCGAGTTTTTGTCTTTATTCCCAATATTGATCGGGCCGGTATTCAATCTCTGACTGCACCCACAGCTTTAGACATTGGCCGGCTTCCTCATATTCAACCGGATTGTCGCCAACATAATACCAATGTTTGATGATGGGCCCATCCTGAGGCTCCTCGAAGCGAAAGACGTTCAGCTCCGACTTCAGCTCAACCACCGCCGCACCTTTATCAACGGTTACACCGCAAAGGGTAATGAGCGTAAGTTCGCCTTGCGGGTTAAAGGTGTAGCTGACTCCTTCTGTGCTGCTAACGAGAATACGGCCTGTTACCGAGTGCTTAACCAATACCCTTTCCTGCTGCTGCGCCATGATTTGTCCCTCCTCAAGCTATGCCTAACATAGCTGACTTCATAAACATTTGCTTATGGTAAATCCACCAGCATCACCAGTGTTTCTTCGGATGCAGCCAGATGAAGCTCATGGATCTCTTCAATCCGCGCAGAGTCTCCCGGACTCAGCACAGCTTCGCCGCCTGCCTCAAGCTGCCCCTCAATGAGATAGATAAAGATCCGTCTTCCTGCCTCCTGCTGAAAGACCAGCTCCTGGCCTGCGTTCAGCCGGCCGAGATAAATGGTCATGTCCTGGGCAATATCCACGATCTCTGCGGAAGCTTCAGGAGCCACGACCGGCAACAGTCTGCCTGCCAGCTTCGCAGGATCAAAACGTCCCGTTGCATAAGACGGCTGCGTCCCCCGCGTGCGCGGCATGAACCACAGCTGAAGAATCCGCACCGGCTCGTCTTCAGACGGGTTATGCTCCGTATGAATGACCCCGGTGCCCGCTGACATGCGCTGGATGCCTCCGAAGGAAGTCTCCACCACATTGCCGAGGTTATCCTCATGCCGCAGACGTCCCGTCAGCACAATGGAGAGAATCTCCATGTCACTGTGCGGATGAGCCCCAAACCCTTTTCCAGGTGAAATGATGTCGTCATTGCAGACCCGCATCGGTCCAAATGCCGTATTGTCAGGGTCATAGTAATCCCCGAACGAGAAGACATGGCTGCCCTGCAGCCAGCCGTGATCAAAGCGATGTGCTGCAGCCGCCGGATATACTTGAATCATTGACATCCCTCCTGGTGGTGGATTATGAATTTGAATAAAGCGTTGCTTTAGAATATTGTAGCAGAAAACACGGCATCATCTCAAAAAAACCAAGCAGTGCCGGCTCTTCAGAAGAGCGCAGCACTGTTGGCAAAAAAGACAAGTTGAAACTGTATTATATACCGCTCAGCTTGAAGGCCAGACTGTAGGCCTGGTTGGCATACAGTGTATATTCCGGGAGCGTATAAGCTCCCCAGCTGTCATTGCCTCCGACACCCATCTGCTGTGCATTCACCCTTACGACGGTATGTTGGGATACCGGCAGCAGGTGCGGATGTGTACATTCCTCCAGCTCATAAGGTGTGTAAGGCAAGACACTGAGCTCAACCTGCGGCAGCCCGGCGATTTGCAGCCCGGAACCTTCCTTGTTCTTGACCTCGGCTGTACGTACACCGGTCTTATTGCCGCATTCCTGCGGACGCAGGTAAGGCACCATCTGCTCGGCTACCGATCCCTTGTACGCCCCGATGGCCGCACCGCCGTTACGGTCCCAGTAGTTCTCGAAAGGTCCCTTGCCGTACCAGTTCAGCTCACTGAATTCAGGGGCCATTCCGAAGCTGACTCCCACCTCGGGCAATTCGGGCAATCCCGCTCCCGGTACCAGTGTGAACCGGACATCGATTTCTCCATCCGGCGAGATCCGGCAGTCCAGGGTCCCCTGGGAACCTGCTGCAGCAGGAAAAGCCAACTGCGAAACCACCCGCACCGCGCCTCCCGCTTCCCGCTCAGCCTCGCAAGCCAGCAGTTCCCTAGCCTGGCTTGCTTGCCGCCACACAGCGGAACGTTCGGGCAGATGATTCCCGCGGTCATTATCCGTAGCGGCCCGCCAGAATCCGGGTGCCATTGGCCACAGCAGCAGTTCTTTGCCATCCCGTTGGTAAGATGTCAAAAGTCCTGTACTCCGGTCAAAAGCCAGGGTAAATCCTTGGCCACTGACCACAAAATGCTCTTCCTTCATCTCCAGCAGGGTCGGAGGCAAGGAAGAATCCGCTTCCTCCAGCACCTTCGCAGGAACCGCGTGCAGTGGAAGGATAAATTGCTCAAAGGCAACATCGCTTCCCAGCTCCTTCACCCAGACGGGAGGATTCGCAACAGCCAGGCGCAACGTCAGAATCCACTCCTCCTCCCGTTCCCGGGTTTCCGGATAGGCGGCAGCGAGATCCACCATGGCTTGCTCTCCAGGCGCGGCAGAAAGTTCCATTCTTCCTTCACGCACACATTCCCCGTTGCGGAGCAGCTCCCAGATGAGTTCATAGGCGTTCAGATCCGTAAAGAGATAGTTATTGCGAATAGCGAACTTGCCTGCTGCCAGATCCTCTGCGGAAATCTGTACACTTTCATAGCATTTTTTGACTTCATACAGCTTCGGAGATACGGTACGGTCGGCAAAAATCAGGCCGTTGCCGCAGAAATTCCCGTCATGAATCGGCTCCCCGAAGTCGCCGCCATAAGCCATATGCGACTGTCCATCTTCATCCTGCACACGAATCGCCTGATCGACCCAGTCCCAGATAAAACCTCCTTGCAGCACAGGGTATTTAGCAAAAAGGTCCCAGTATTCCTTCAGGCCGCCGCAGGAGTTGCCCATGGCATGGCTGTATTCGCACAGAATGAACGGCTTTTTCGGCGAGTTCTTGGCGTATTCCTCCACCTTCTGTGGCGAGGTGTACATATGGCTCTCGATATCGGAGGCCGCATCCGAAGGGCGATAGTGAAATACGCCTTCGTAATGAACCAGTCTGGACGGGTCCTGCTCTTTGAAAAAATCATACATCTTCAGGAAATTATCCCCGCCGAATGATTCGTTACCCAGCGACCAAATCACAATGGAGGGATGGTTTTTGTCGCGCTGGAACATGGAGTTGGCCCGGTCAAGCACATTCGCGGTCCATTCCGGCCTGCTGCCGGGAACCGTATCTCCCAGCTCCTGCTGGCCGTATTCCCAGCTGCCATGCGTTTCAAGATTGGTCTCATCAATCACATATAATCCGTATTCATTACACAGCTCATACCATTTTGGATGATTCGGGTAGTGAGAGGTGCGTACGGCATTGATATTGTGGGTCTTCATCAGCTGAACATCACGCAGCATATCCTCCGGATGGTCATAGGACAAGGCCCGCCCGGAATCACAGGAGAATTCATGACGGTTCACGCCCTTGAATACAATGCGCTGCCCGTTAATCAGCATCAGTCCGTCCTTCAGCTCAAATCTCCGGAATCCGATCCGGCAGCCGGTCCGCTGCACAACGGCACCGGCGGCATCAAGGACTGTAAGTACAAGAGTATACAAGTGGGGCTGTTCCGCACTCCATTTCAGCGGGTTCTCCACAAAGACCTGCGCCTCTGTCTCAGCCCCTGCGCCTGTTCCGATGGCTGCCGTCAGCTTCAACGGTTCAGCCAGTACAGGCTGGCGCTCCCCGTCATACAGCTGCGCAGCTACCGTCATCGTTCCAGCATCCTGTCCAGCGCTTTCATTAACCAGCTTGGCACGGATTCGAAGCTGCGCGTGACGGTATTCGTCATCCAGATCGGTATTGACAAAATAATCACTCAAACGTGCTTCCGGCGCGGTATACAGATGAAATCCTGATCCTCCAGCCAGCTTGCATCACACCAGCGGTATACCTCGACAGCCAGCCGGTTCTCTCCCTCCCGCAAATAGGGGGTGATATCAAAATCGGCCGGCGTATACGTATCTTCACTGTATCCGACAAGTTCACCGTTGATCCACACATAAAAGGCGGATTCAACGCCTTGAAAGCTGAGGAATACCGGCTGGCCGTTCCAATTCTCGGGAACCGTAAAATTCCGAACATAAGAACCTACCGGATTGTAGCCTGTCGGAGCAAACGGCGGCTTCAGATCGGGTTCATCTTTTTTCCAGGGATAATTGACGTTTGTATATTGCGGGTAATCATAGCCCTGCAGCTGCCAGTGTGAAGGAACCGGCATATCAGCCCAGCCCAGAGCCGCATAATCATCCTGATAGAACTCCTTGATACGCTGCTCGGGATTCTTGGCCCAGGCAAATTTCCAGGTGCCGTTCAGGGACAGATAAGAGGATGAGGCTGTTAGATCACCGTCCAGCACCTGTTCCAGCGAATCATACGAAAGGGTGAATGCATGGGCATCCAGCCGGTTGATCTGAAAAATCTCGGGATTGTTGTTCCACTCGGGATAACCATTGCCCGGCGGTGTATAATGAAGCTTGGTTCGTTTCAAAGTTGATTCCTCCTAAGGTCAGGGCAAGCATTCAGAGGCTTTTTCGGATTGCCAGGCCCACTTTTGTTTTGATACGATTATATTATTAGTATAGGCTGAGATAATTCCATTTTAAATGCAAGCTTTTTATACATAAGTATCAATATTTGAAAGTAGAGGATGAACTATGGATATTTCTTTATTTCCAATGGTTACCGAGAATGAAACCCGGCTGCCCGTTTATGTAACAACCGTCGGCCATTGGGAACATCAGGAGCCGATGCGCCGTCCTGAAGGGTTCCCCGACTTCCAGTGGTTTTACGTGGCTGGAGGTGAAGGCATCCTGACGGCGGGAGACCGCGAGTTCACGGTCAAGGCGGGGCAAAGCTTTTGCCTGTATCCGGGCGTCTCCCATGCCTACCGCGCCACAAGCGAACCCTGGGAGCTGTACTGGCTATCCATTGGCGGAGAGCAAACTATGGCTCTGCTGCAATGGTCGGGAGTGTTCAGCTCCGGCGTTCATTCAGTCTCCGATCCCCTCAAGATGCAGCAGATGCTTGAGGAGATTATTGCCGCCGCCCAGAGCAGCGATACCCGGTCCGGCACGGAATGCTCTAAGCTGGCTTACAGCTTTTTACTGGATATCGGGGTTGCGGTATCGGCTTCATCGGCGGCGACAGAACCCCTGCACCGCAGGATTCAGCCGGTGATCCGCCACATCCGCGAGCATATTCACCGCCCGCTGCCCCTGCAGGAGCTGGCCGCCTGCATCAGCCTTAGCGAGCAGCAGCTGTGCACTTTGTTTCGCAAGACCATGAACATGCGCCCGATGGCGTATGTCAACCGGGAGCGGATCAACCGCAGCAAGGAGCTGATGTTTCATTCCCCAAAGCGCAGAGTCAGCGATATCGCCGGAGACGTAGGCTTCAGCAGCTCCAGCTACTTTATTGCCCACTTTAAGCGCCAGGAAGGCATTACACCCGAGCAATTTATGCGGCTGCACGGATTGCGGGATTAAGGCCGGGCGTCTGAAGCGGGAAATTAGAAGACTGAAAAAGCACACCAAAAAGCCCCGCCCGCCATCGGTTAAGGATGGCTTGGGCGGAGCTTATGAAAAATGATTCCGGTTCGCTTACAGCTTGGCGATCGTCTCGGTCAGTACCGGCACGATTTGTGATTTACGGGAAACGACACCCTTGAGAATGGCCTTGTTGTCGTCCAGCTTCACGTTATATGCTTGTTCTACCGCACCTGCCACACGGCCCAGGGCCAGTCCGACGGAATCGTTGTTAAGAATATCTGTAACTACGAACAGGAACAGATCCAGTCCTTTTTCATCGATAATAGCCGTAAGCGCAGCTTCCAGCTCGACTTGCCGGGAAAGCACATCGTTCACATCGACAGCATTTACCTGCGCGATTTCAACCTTGTACGCACCCATCGAGAATTCTTTGGCATCCAGGGAGACCAGCTGTGCAATACTCTTGTCGCTGAGATCGGCACCGGCTTTGAGCATATCCAGGCCATAGCTTTCCGCATCCACACCGGCGATTTCAGCCAGCTCACGCGCTGCCGCCACATCTTCCGCTGTGCAGGTTGGCGATTTGAAGAGCAGGGAGTCGGAAATGATCGCGGACAACATCAGACCGGCAATAGCCTTAGGAATCGCCACTCCGTTCTCTTTGTACAGCTTATTGAGGATGGTAGCTGTGCAGCCTACAGGCTCAGCACGGTAATACAGCGGGTGAGCTGTCTCAAAATTGGCGATCCGGTGATGGTCAATAACTTCAACCACACGCACTTGATCAATATCATTCGCACTTTGCTGGCGCTCATTGTGGTCGACCAGAATGACCTGTTCGGCTTCACCGGCTACATTCTCAACGTGGCGCGGAGCCTGTACGCCGAAATGGTCCAGCGCATATTGCGTTTCGCCGTTAATTTCTCCAAGGCGGACCGGCTCGGCATCCCAGCCCAGTTCTTTTTTGAGGGAAGCATAGGCAATTGCTGAACAAATAGTATCCGTATCCGGATTTTTGTGTCCAAAGATCAGTGTTTTTTTCATTTCCAATCTCCTTACTATGTTTTTTGTGAATTAAATATACCATACATTGATAGCCGCAATCCAGATTCGGAGAATTGAAAGATTTAACTACATAAGTTGAACAAAAGAATTACACAATCAGCACAAGCGTAACTACGGTGAATGTTTGGACTTCCGGCCGCTATTGTCTACACATTTCTATGATTAACTGCTTATAGCAGTTGAAATCCGCAGACAAAGGCGGACGCTACCGCTCCTACAGTTCCAAACTTCCCCTACGTTCCTCCTGCTTTTTTGGAGAGTCTTTAGTTCAATTTATACACATTAAAAAAGGTGGTCATGAATTAATGAGAGTTCCGGCAGTCAGATTATTTATTATTACAGCAGTCCTGTTTGCAGGGGTATTGGCCCTGAGTGCCTGCAGCGGACAAGATACTGAAAAAACTCCAAAAGCGCAAAACGAAGCTGCTGTTGCAGCTGTGCACACAGAGATTGCTGCACCTGCACCGGAAGAACCGGAAGCCCAAGAAATAGCAGAGGTCCCTGAAGCACTGGCAGCAACTCCAACACCTGCACCGGATTTGGCGGATTACGAAGGGGATTGGAGCGACACAGAGTTCAACCAGAATAGCGGATGCAATACGTGCGGTTTATTTCTTAACTACAACTTGGATTCAGAGCCTGTCCCCATGTTGTCCTTGATTGTATATGACGGAGATCGATTGATAGATTTCCTTGGAGAATATGAGCTTGCGGGTGATACTGGCACCTTTCTCCTTGAAGATGGTGAAATCAAAGGCACGGGAACCTTTCATTTGGGGGCAGAGACAGTGACTCTGCAGGTGGAATTGGCCTCCGGTGATGAAACGCTTGCTGAATTGTTCAGCAAAGAAAGAACCCTCGTCAGGGACCCTTATCAGGGGCTGGTACGCGAGGACCCGATAGAACTTGTTGTCCGTTATGTACAGGAACAGGGAGAAGACCCGCAGCAATTAACCTATCAGCTCGATACAGGCGCAGAGTGGAACGAGGAGATGCTGGGTGGTGAAGAGGTTGAGATCGTGGATGGAGTGGATCCGGAAGGAGTCATAGTCTCAAGCTACATCGTAAATACACTAAATGCCAGCGTGGAGGATCTCTCAGACACAGAAAAAAGGTAAAATTATTCGCGGTCAAGGTACTAGACTCCGTCCTGAAACAATAAGAGCCGTGCGGGAATCCGCACGGCTTTAACTGACTTGTTCACTATGAACACTTACGGCAATCATTTGATGACTTTATTCACCCATTCTTATATTTTTAACGGTTCTATATTCCAGTGTATAGTTCTGATAAATTCTTTCTCCACCTTGTCCTGTAGGGGCTTGTGCCAGCAAACCTACTTTTATTGTATCTTCTACCGGGAGGTTGAAGAAGCGCATCATATCAAATTTTTTGCCATCTGTGGAATAATGAAAGGCAAAGGAGTTCCCGGATCTTGCGACCTGTAACCATACTTCATTGCCCTCAATATTACATCCGTTTGCATCATCCGACGTCTGGTTCGTCACCACACTGACAACAGCATGGGTATTAAAATCCGTAAGCTCAAAACAGGCTTTTGCCCAAACCGTTAAATCTTTAAACACCATAATGGAAGCCGAATCGTAAGTATCCTTGAAAGCGTGGCTCGTCTTTACCCTCATCACAAAATCTCCGGAAACCTCTGTATAGAAGAAGGGCGCATTGCTTAGACTTGCAGGTGTAATACCTTCTTCGGCAATTGAACCATTGTTGCAGAAAAAATCACTTTGTGCGGATGCATTCATTATAATGGTATCTTCTTTAAACTTGATGCTTTCCTCATTCAACCACTTATAATTTTTGAAGTTTGCTTGACTCATTGTTTATTCCTCCTAATGAATTCAATCTATATTAAATATCATAAAGAAATACTGACTTAAACAGTAGGATTATAGTATCGATTAAATAGTAAAAAATGAATTTGATATACCGCCTCTAAGTCAGCAGCAGCTTGAGTTGGCGCAAATACGAGCGCAATTCTGGAATGGCTTCCAGATGAGCCTTTAACACTCGCAGCAGGGGTACTAGTACAGCATCAGATTAAAAACAAGGGATTCCTAAAGGCTGTTTGATATGGATTAGCGTTCGTCACCAGCCTTCGATCTGTTCTAATGTATATCGTACCTCAGAATGGTTTAAACGAGGCTCAAACATCCATAATGATGTATTTTGTACATTCAAGTGATAGCTATAAGGCACTTTTCGGCGAATGCTGCGGTTCCTGCTGCACCAAATACACTGAATTCCTAAAACAAGCCTACTTTTTCCCATCCTGATGTATAAAGTGCACTCTAGCTAGCGATCTCTGGCTGCACTAGATTCCTTTGATTACGGCCATAGGCTTGCACTTCGCTACAACATCAGCCAGCTTGGCACCGGTGATACTGTCGATAATTTGGTCCACATCTTTGTATGCTTGCGGACATTCATCCAGAATCGTCTCCAGGGAGCGGTGATTGACGACAATCTCCTCCTCGGTTCCTACTTTGAGCGATTGGCTGAATTCATCCACCGTTACCGCCAGCCGCGTGGCTCTTCTGGAGCGAAGTCTTCCGGCCCCGTGGCAGATGGAATAGAAGTTTTTCAGCCCCTCGTCCCGCCCCACCATAATATAGGAAGCCGTTCCCATGGAACCGGGGATCAGCGCCGGATGTCCGGTTTCTTTATAGACTGCCGTATTGAGAAAATGTCCCGGCGGCAGCGCCCGCGTAGCTCCTTTGCGGTGTACCAGCATAGGCTCATTCCGGTGGAATTCCTTCAGAGCATAATTGTGCATCAGGTCGTACAACACCGGCATTTCAAATTCCGGGCCGTACAGCTCGCGGAATGCTTCCTGAACGCCGAACGCAATCATATGCCGGTTGCTCACCGCGAAGTTTAACGCCGAGTACATCAGGTTCAAATAAGTTTCGCCCTCGCGGCTGTGGATCGGTGCATAATTCAGGTTGGGATCAGGATTGCTTACTCCCCATTGATGCATGGCTTCTTTGATCACTTTGGTGTGCTCCCGCCCCACCATAGCCCCCCAGGCCCGGGAGCCGGAGTGGATCATCACGACAACTCCGCCGTCCACAAGGCCCCACCGGGCAGCCAGCTCCTTCTGCTCCTCGGCAATCTCCAGATATTGCAGCTCACAGAAGTGGTTGCCGCTGCCAAGCGTTCCTAATTGCCCATGTGCATTTTTGCGGATTTTGGGCGGGAGCTGTTCCAGTGCGGCATGGTCATAGCGGAAATTGCTTTGCTCCACATGGGTGATCCATTGCTTGGAAGGGATATACTTATCCGGCAATCCTTCCAGACCGCCGCGGACCACTTCCATAATGTCAATGTCGGCATAGTTGCTGTTAACGCGTTCATTCGTGGGCACATATTTTTCGATCGTTTCTATTAATTTGCGGCGGACCGCTTTGTCCTGCAGATCACTTTTATGCAAAGGGGTCGTATGCACCCGCATCCCACAGCCGATGTCCACACCTACAATCGAAGGTGACACCATGCCGTCTCTCATATTCCACACCGCTGTCGTCCCGATACAGGTTCCAACACCGACATGGGCGTCCGGTGTATATCCCATGTACTTATTGCGGGGAATCCGCAGATTGTTGTCTGCCATTTCGTACACTTTGGCTTCAAAAGACCCGAAGATTTCCGGATTGGCGAACACATGCAGCTTCCCGTGCGGGAGCTCAACCTCATGATGATTACGCCCGTGCGCCTTACTGTTCCAATTCATCTCTTCTTCTCCACCCTCCTGAACATTGTTCTTGACTCTTGAACAACAAAAAAGGCTGCGGACCCGCCCCTTCTCTCTCCGTCCAAAAGGACCAAAGAAAAGGAAACGTGTGCGCAGCCCAGATTCCCGTTCACCACTTCTACGGATGCCGGCTTGCAGCCGCAACCCGCATGGGCACAAGGGACCTGCGCAATACAGGGGTATCGCTGATATAGGGATTGGAAATCTGTTCACTGAAATAACGCGTATCTGAGTTGCGGCGCTGATCGTTGTGTCTTACTGTTAGCATAATCCTGTACCTCCCTTGCCCTCTGCAGGCCCGTAAATTTGTTGACAGCTTACCATGTTATTCCAAATCATGTCAAGATCTAAGGCAAAGGAAGTCTCAGCCTGGAAAATTTCCCGTTCGCCGATCCCAGATACACATCCTGCCCATCGCTCACGATAACCCCGCTGCGGATATCATTATCCCTGGCCTCGGGGTATTCTATGACTGCATCGCCGACACGGTAGAGCATGCTCCCGTCCGATTCACGCAGCAGGATAAGATCCTGGCCGCTCGCCATCAGCAGTTGTCCGTTCCCAAGCAGACGCAGCAGCATCCCGAACGGTTTGACATCATCGCGTGTATACGCAAGTTCCGATACCTGCTGTTTCCACAGCTCCTTGCCTGTCTGCACATCCAAGGCTGTGGCAGCTCCGTTCAGGAACAGATATAGCTTCTCTCCTGCAAAATAGGCTCCGGCCGCGCCGCCTTCCTTCCGCCACAGCTCTTTGCCGGTTGCCGTATCCAGCAGGTAGGTTACATCGTAGCTTGTCCCCGTGTCGAGCTTGTCAGTGTCCTCCTGAACCAGCAGCAGACTGCCGTTCCAGCCGACGATGGAATCTGCAGCTGCCGGTTGTGGTGCGAATCGGCCGATCACTTTGCCGGTCTGCAAATCCACCCGCAGCCGCTCCTTGCCCAGCAGGAACCAGCGTTCCTTGCCCCGACTGTTGAACGGATCTGACCGCTGCGGAAGATAATCCATAGCCGCCTCTTCATAAGGCTCCTCACCCGAAGCTGCACGTTTGCCCTGAACCGTCCAGACAGCAGCCCCGGTACCTGGGTCCAGCGCCGTCAGCTTCTCCATGTTGCGAATAAGCACATAGGGCTCATTGCCGCTGTTCATAATTCTTGAGCCGCTTTTCAGCTGTTTGGTCCATAAGGGTTTGCCATTCACTGCATTTAGGCCGGAAACAACCATAGAGTCGCTGTTATCACCAGAATCGCCATATACAACAATGCCTTCTCCGACCCCGGCCATTGCGCTGAAATTGACCTTATTTTTCTCCTGCGGCAAATATTTCTCCCACACGATACTACCGTCCGCCATACGCAGGCGGCGCAGATGATAGTTATATTCCTTTTTATCGGGGGACAGCGGGGTCAGCACTGTTAAATATTGACCACTCTCATCCAACGCTGTAAAACTTCCGCCATATCCGGCATTAATCTGCCACAGCTTCCTGCCGCTGGCGCGGTCAAGCGCATATAGACTGCTGTCATCATGCATGCCGCTTAAGCCCCCGTCATCCCCGGCAATCAACAGGTGCTCAGGTGTTCCATACCGTAGATACGTAAAGGCCAAATCCCCTTGGTGTCTCCACGTCCAGTTCAGAGCTTTTGAAGACACAGTTTCGATGGTCCGCAAGTGATAACTGCTGAATAAGCCTTGATACGAAGACACTTGCATTTCTTGCCGGCTTTTGGGCTGTATATCCCAGGTCAGATGTTCCAGCTTGCCAAGCTCCGAAAAGGTTGCAGTCAGCTGCGGGTCCATCGTCTCATAACGCCAATCCTTACCAACCCGCAGCGGCTCACCTGTATAATTGAGAGCGAACGAATCTTCCTTGAAGTCGGGTTCGCCCAGCAGCTTAGCCACCGCGGACGGCTCGGACCCGGCTGGAAGCGCAATGTCTACAATGGCCCGGATCGTATCCAGAGCGAGGCCGGACTGCCCCAGGTTGGAGCCAACCTGCTTCCTGGAGGCGATATCGCTATCCCGAATCCACAGCAAAGCAGGGCGAATCGCACGAGACTGGTTATTGAGCTGCTTGGGGACGAGCACAATGCCGTACCAATCCTCCCAACGCAGCAAAGAAATCCACTGGCCGCCGGACGAACTGTCCCTCCACTGGTCTGCCGTCCAGGTCGTTCCACTTCCCGGACGCAGCGACAATTTCGCTCCTGCAACAGGGGTCAGCCTTTCTGGCTCCTGCAGTGTAATGTCTGCCGCAGCTTCCTCCGCGTACCATTCCGGTACCCAGGCCTGCCCGTATTCCGTGTTAAAAGCAAGCCAATCCCCTGACTTTTCAATCCAGTCGTATTTTGTCCCGGGTTCCGCATAGAAAAAAACATCCAGCTTCTCCTTAGCTTCAGCCGGATAAGGCTGGACAAAAAACGGGGCATACCGCTGAAGCTCCATGGTCTTCGGCACAGTCTGTTTCCCCTCAGCGGTCAAGGCCTCAGCGGACACGCCTGTTCCCGCAGTGGAACCTGCTGTCTCCACGGGTGCAGCAAATGTGGAGTCCGGCTTAGCCGCAGCTCCGTTCCCGGCCGTGCCGCTGCAGCCGCTCAGCGTCCCCCAGGCTAAGATCGACGAGGCAATAACCGCTGTATAACGATATATTTTGTTCATCAGAAGTGTCCTCCTTGTACAAAAGCCTACAAGATTAGACGCCCCCAATATCCTAAAAGTTGCTAATTTCCGGAAGAGAATGGCTTACTGCACACCTCGCGGCAGCCCCCGCTTGGTCCGGGACAGCGGTTCCGGCTGAACTTCTCCCTGAAGGGGTTCGTTGTCCGAGAACAAATCGGGATTGTCGGCAAGCATCCGGCTGAGGATGGCCGTTGTTTGCACCGTTCCGCATATCCTCACTTCCGCATCACCGAAGGTTCCCATCCGCAGCGCACCGCCCGCCTTAAGCATGGGCTCCACTTTCCAGAAGTGCTGCGACCAGGAGAGGCCGCAGTGCCGCCGTGAAGGAACAGGGATTTCCCTGCCATCCGGCGTCAACGTGTAGAGCGGTTCCGGTTCGTCCGTCATGCGTCCGGGAATGTCCAGCCATTCCTCAATTCCGTGAATAAATGTATTCCGCCGCAGGTCCACACCCAGCAGCATAATGTCCGCTTGCCGGTCCAGCAGCTTGCCCCAGACCGAACCCCGGGCACACGGGGTATCCCAGCGTTCATCGCCTAAGGTGAATGAGGCAGCATCCGCACCCAGCGCAGCTACCGAATGGGTCGGGTGCCAGGAACGGATGACACCCGGCCGCTTCCGGAATAATTCCGGCAGAATCCCCACACAAGACGGGGAATCCAGCACTGAAAAACGCGGATTCTCCGCATCTATATAAGACCAGGTATGCGTGGGCAGCACCAGCAGCCCGCCCTTCATATAAGCTGAGAGCGCATCGAGTACGGTATCTGCACCTCCCTGCACCTCGCCCACGCTTTTCAGCGAAGAATGGACAAGGAGGGTACCTGCCGGGTTAAGCCCCATAGCTTCCATTTGTTTCATTAAGCTTATTTGGTTATGCATGCTCCTTCTCTCCCCTGTTCAAAGCGTATACCCAATTATAACGGAATGCAGGGCGGCATGCCTGGGGGCAAGGGCTGATCCTGCACTTGCATTTTTTCCATTTTACTATTAAAATGAAAGTAACTTAAAATTAATCATGTACTTTCCATTGGAATTTCGATTTAAATCCTTACGTAACCAAACAACTAACCTGGAGGTCCTACCCATGAGCTTAACACTAAAAGGCTTGCACCACGTATCCGCCATTACTGCCAAAGCCCCGGAAAATTTCAAATTCTACACCGAAGTGCTGGGCCTGCGCCTGATCAAAAAAACCGTAAACCAGGACGACATCTCCGTTTATCATCTATTCTACGGGGACGAGCAAGGCAATCCCGGTACGGAGCTGACCTTCTTCGAGCTGCCAATGGCCGGACGCAACCGGGACGGAAACAACAGCATTTCTGCACTCTCCCTGCGTGTGCCAAGCGATGCCGCACTTGCCTATTGGGCACAGCGGTTCACGGAGCTGGGCATTGAGCATGGGGCCGTTGCCGAACTCGGGGGACGATTGACGTTATCGTTCCGCGATCATGAAGGCCAGCGTTTCCTGCTGGTGTCGGACGAGAACAACGCCGGTGTTGCAGGCGGCAAGCCTTGGGCGAAAAGCCCTGTTCCCGCCGAATATGGCATTATCGGCCTTGGCCCTGCGCATCTGACCGTGGAATCTGCCGAAACGTCAGCGGTGGTTCTTGAAGAGCTGCTGGGATTCCGCCGCAAAAGCACGTACCCGTCCACAACGCCCGGACAGCCCGATGTGATTGTGTTCGAGACCGGAGAAGGCGGCTCAGGCTCAGAGGTACACTTGGAAGAGCGCAATGATCTTCCGCAAGAGCGTCTTGGCCGGGGAGGGGTGCACCATGTGGCATTCCGTGTAGACAACGAGGAAGAATTGAAACAGTGGGTCGAACGTATAAGTACATTCAAGCTGCCCAATTCCGGCTTCGTAGACCGTTTCTACTTCCGTTCCCTGTACTTCCGCGAGCCGAACGGCATCCTGTTCGAGCTGGCGACCGACGGGCCGGGTTTTGCTACCGATGAGCCCATCGAGCATTTGGGCGAATCGCTGGCCCTGCCGCCATTCCTGGAGTCCAAACGCGCCCAGATTGAGGCGCATCTGAAACCTCTGGATACGCGGCAATAAGCGTACAAGATGACTATAGGGCTGTCCCATAAGCCATGAAAATAGCTGCTTGGGACAGTGCGCTGATCGTAGTGTGAAGGTGACGGTCAAGTTGTAATAATATCCCAGCCACACAGTTCCCACAACGTAAAACAGCGATTCTCTTGGTAACGGGAGAATCGCTGTTTTGCTGACTTTGTTCGGGTATTCTAAAAATGATGAAGGCCTTTTGTTGCCTGCTGTACGGCAGCTGACCTTAAATCTCCGACCAGGTAATGGTGAAGTTGTTAAAGCCGGGACGGGTCGCCGAAGGTGAAGCTGTGATGGACAACGGGCTCATCCCGCCCAATTTGCCGCTAATCTTGATGGAACTCGCTGTGATGGACTGTGATTCATTATCCAGCCCTTTAATCCGTACATACTCACTGTAGACGAATCCCATAGTTTCGAGCGTTTCCTGGGACGAATAGGTAAAAGCTACTTTTTGTACGCCTCCCGAGTTGGTATCCACGGTGGTTGAGATCAAAGCATCCTGCGGAATCGGAAAGTCCTTCGGCAGATTGACCGGCCGTGTCTTGCTGGTCACCGGCGTTGGCGCAGGCGTCGGCGCAGGCGTTTCGCTTCCGCCGGTGCCGGCCGATGGAGTAGCGGACGAACTGTCTCTGCCGATTCTCACCTTATAGTTGGCGGCATCGTACGTAATCGGCACCTTCAGAGCGTCCGAGATCGAACGGACCGGCAGATAGGTCAACCCATTGTAGGTGATAGGTGCAAGGGTTTTGCCATTGCCGTCCTTTAGCCAATAAGGCGTGCCGTCGACAACAACTCCGATGCTGTGATTCAGGTAAGCCTTGATTTGTTCCAATTTGGCGCCTGCATAGACCCCGGCTGATCCGGTTACGGTCACGGTGGCGACAAAAGCTGCAATCATCCATTTCTTCTTCGTAGTGATCCCCTCCAGGGTATAAAATTTGGGTCCTAATCTATTAAACACGGGTACAAATTTTTAATCGCTTTTAAGGCTGCTGCTTCTGGTTCATCCGGATTTACCGATTCCCGCAATCTCCACAAGCTCCGCTAAATCACGGATTTCATAGGTAGGCTGAATCCCAGGTATACCGGCCTTGGCCAGCGGATTAAACCAGCAGGTGTCGATCCCGTAGTTGATTCCGCCTTGAATATCCGAAGTCAGGGAGTCGCCGACCATCAGCACTTTTGTCTTGTCTGTAAGGCTCAGCTTGTCAAAAGCATAATCAAAAATACCCGTCTCCGGCTTTTGAAAGCCCGTTTCCTCGGAGATAATAATCTGCTCAAAGGTATCCGACAGCGGCGAGCCGGCAATTCGGGCTGTCTGCACATCTTTGATTCCGTTCGTGATCACTGCAAGCCGGCATTCCGCAAGTGCCCCGCACAGTTCAACAGCTCCCTGGATCAGGTAGGTCCCCTCCCCCAGAAACTTCAAATACGCGGTACTAAAAGCTTCCGGATCAAGCTCCAGACGGTGCGCGGCAAACAAGCGGTTGAACCGCTCGACCCGCAGTACCGCGGAAGTCATCCGCCCCTGCTCCAGGTCCTTCCATAAAGCGCTGTTAATCTCCTTGTAGCTGGCTGCGTAATCCTCCGCTCCCGTAGGCAGTCCAAAGTGGACAAAAGCATTCAGCAGCGCCTGACTCTCCGCCATTCCGTAATCAAACAAGGTATCATCCGCATCAAATAAAATGACGTCGTATTTCATCTCTACCCCCATATTGTCTTTTTCCAAAAGTACTATACCTTTGCAGGGGAAGTCAAACTTGCAGGGTTACAAGTCAGGGCCGCTGACGTGCGGCGAAAAAGGACACATCATCGACAAGTCCCGCCTTTTTGCGGTATACTTCGGGAAGTAAGCCTTTTTACAATTCGAACAAATGGAAGGTGAGCATCATTTTATACGTTTTTTCGTTTCTGATGTCGTTTCTGATTGTCTACCTGCTGATTCCTCCGCTCGGAAGATTGGCATTCCGGCTTGATTTTGTGGACAAACCCCGCCAGGACGTTGAACGCAAAATACATAGAGAGCCCATCCCCCTCACAGCCAGCTATGCCATATTCATCGGATTTTTTCTTACATATCTCACTTTTGCACGTGATTTCAGTATCGAGACCGTCGCCTTGTTCGCAGGCGGTGTACTGCTGTTGACCATCGGCACCATTGATGACTGGTACAAGACGAAAGGCAAGGATTTCCCGGCACTCCCGAAGTTCATTGTGCAGATCTCCGCTGCGGTGCTGGTGTATCTCTCCGGAAATGCGTTTACGGGATTCTTCAATCCATTCTCGGGCGATTACATCGTCCTGCCGGTGGTATTGCAATTCCTGCTGACTATTCTCTGGATCTTTGGTGTAACTACCGTTATTAACTTCTCGGATGGCATGGATGGCTTAGCCGGCGCTCTCAGCGCAATATCGGCTGTTACTCTGTTCATCGTAGCGCTATCCAAAGGTCAAACGGCTTCCGCCATTATGGCCATATCTCTGGTAGGGGTTACCATTGCTTATCTGCGTTACAACAAACCTCCTGCCAAAATCTTTATGGGCGACGCCGGAGCCACCTTCCTCGGCTTTATTCTGGCAGTCATTGCGCTTGACGGCGCTTTTAAGCAGGCTACGGTCCTGTCGATTTTCATTCCGATTCTGGCACTGGGCGTGCCGATCTTTGACAATATCTTCGTAGTCATCAAACGTGCCATTCAAGGCAAGTCCATCGTACAGGCTGATGCCACCCAGGTTCACTACCGCCTGCTGCGGGCCGGACTAAACCAGAAGCAGGTCGTTGCCGTGTTGTGTCTTGTGAGTGTATGCCTGTCCTTGTCCTCGATTATCCTCCTGCTAATCCAGGCCTAGCAGCTCACGTGCCAAAGGAGTGCGAACCAGATACGGTTTGCACTCCTTTTTGTCGTCTCTTCATATTTCGGAATCCTGCAACTATTAGCGGAGGGCACCCGACATAGTATGAAAAAGGGGAGAGCCCCTAGGCCCCCTGCTCCGCCGTATAATCAGATAGCCTCCGGTAGATGCCGATAATCTCTTCCATCGGCATCCGCACCAGGCCGCTGGAGGAAGGCGCCACAAATTCACGCACCCCATCCACTACGGGCTCGGTGTCCTCCTGAAACCCCCACTCCGCTTTGCTTCGGCGGGCAAGCTCCGTATACACGCCCTTGCCCACAAAGCAGGCGACCTTCGGCCGGTACTGTTCCAGCTTCGCCCGCAGCAACTCCCGGCCCGTATTGTATTCTTCCCGGGTAATATCGTCGATTCCACGCGTCGGACGGGCCACGATGTTCGTGAAGCCGTAACCGAGCTTCAGCAGTTCTCCATCCTCTGCCGCCTCATACAGACGCGGCGTCAGACCTGCCTTATGCAGAATCCGCCAGAAGTTATTGCGCGGATTGGCATAATGATGCCCCACCTCCCCCGAGCGCAGGCTCGGGTTAAAGCCGATAAACACAATCTGCAAGCCGTAGTCCAGATGATCCGGCACCTCTTCCATCGGGCTTCCCCTCCTTGGCGGTTATCATTTGATATGTTCCCGTGCCTGTGGCTCGTATACGGCGAGGCAACCGGGCGGAACCGTGTCCGCCAGCCATACTTCATTCCCTGCATAATAGAAGCTTACACCGAGCCGGGCAGCTTCAACCGTATCCACGGACAACAAGACCAGCTTACCTCTGCGGCTTCCGGCCAACCCGGCAAAATGGACCCCCTCCGACAGATGGACATACCGTCTCCCCATCGGCCGCAGCCCTTCATCCATAATGACTGGCAGCACGCCTTGATGCGTGCCGTGCATCAGAACAGGCGGCGGTGTGCCCGGGGTATAAGCCACCTTCGTGTGGCTGTGCCCGTAGCGTGCTTTAATCCGGCCGCCTTCAATCTCAAAACGCTGCTTATCGCTGTTCGCTGTAACCTGGCGGAGGTCCGCCTCGGTTACCTTGGACCATTTGGACGCAGCAGTGATAACATTGAGCAGCTCCTCCAGCGTACAGGACCCGTCTTCAGGATCCAGCACCAGACCCTGCCGCTCCGGCTGGTGCCGCAGGAGCAGCGTCATGTATTTGCTGAGGGAAACCTCAGCGGCGTGGCTTAACATTTATCTTTCACCTCTATCGGATGTTTGATTTGTATTATTTTAAGAGTGGAAATATAGATTGAACCTAAAAAATTAAAAATATAGGAATAGTGACGAAGGGGGATTTTGGAACTGGAGGAGCGGTAGTGTCCGCCTTTGTCTGCAGATTTCAACTGCGAACCACGTTATAAATAAAGAAATCTGCAGATGGGCAGCGGCCGGAAGTCCAAACATTCACCATAGTCACGATCCACTCCTATATAGAAAAGTTCCAAGTTCAGTTTATATAGTGCCCAGACCTTCCTGATTCTGCTATGATAAACAGGTAATTATTTCATTACTTTCATAGCAGGAGGTTCTATTCATGTTTCAATATCAGATTATTTCTCCGACCGCCATCAATTTAAAATATGAATATGGAGGCGAATATTTCACCTTCAATCTCTTCCGCAAAGATGAGGTATGGATTCTTCATCCGTTTGATGGAATCCTTTTGGGCAACCAGGCCATGTGCGTGCTGGTTGTACAGGATCTTTTCACCAATAAAGCCTTCCAGGTCATGCTTGCGAAGGAGAATATTCTTTTTTCAAATTTACGCTCATCGGTGGATTTGGATCATCCCAACATTCCGATTGCTGCGAGCAACGACCGCGAATCCTACGAAGATCCGGACGACGATCTAATGGCCTTTGTTCAGCAGCATACGATTGAAGAAGTGATCGCCTACGAGCATGATCTTGTGAAGCAGCGGGTTGCTTTTTATAAGGATATTTTGCAGCGCATGTTCATGGATGATCTCGGCCCTTCCGACCGGGAATTTCAAAAAGTACAGGAAATTGTCCGCATCTACGAGGATGCGGCTGACAGGCTCTCCAGACTGAACGGCACAGATCTGAATCTGGGAGACCGCCGCAGATGGTAGCCGCACTATCTTCCTTCTTCATTTCTCTTCCGAAAGGCTGATTTCAATGACTATCTCGTTAATCAAAGGACAAAAAGCAGACTTGACCAAAGCTAATCCTCTGCTGTCCACCCTCATTGTCGGCATGGGCTGGCAGAATAACCACGCTGCCGTGGAGGTTGATTTCTCAGTGTTTCTACTGACTGCAGAGCAGAAGGTTACCAGAGATGAGGACTTGATCTTCTACGGCAACCCGTCCGGCCCCAATGGGTCCATCTCTGTAATGGATAATGCCTCGGATACCTTTGCGGGTGCAAGCGATTTGACCCGGCTTTCCGTCGTCCTCAACAGCATCCCTCCGCAATATGAGCGGGCTGCCTTTGCGCTGACCATCTATGAAGGGGAGCGCAGACGGCAGAATTTTTCGCTTCTGGAGAACGTGTATATCCGGATTATCGATTCCGCCACCGGCAGCGAGCTGATCCGCTATCCGATCAATCAAGATTTCTCTGTAGAAACCGCGATTGTTGCAGGTGAATTATATAAATACAAAGGCGAGTGGAAGTTCAGCGCCATTGGTTCGGGTTATGCCGGCGGTCTGGCAGCCTTGTGTGCAAGCTACGGTATAGAGGTTCAGAACAATGAGGGCAGCAGCCCCCCGGCAACTCCCTCCCCGGAGCCCAGGCAGGAAACCTCCACTCCCCCGCAGCCAAACAGCATTCCCTTTGATTTCAGCAAAATCGTCCTAAAGAAACGCGGAGATGCGATTAACCTGCAAAAAGGTACCGGCCCGATGGGCGAGATCCTGGTCAACTTAAATTGGAATCAGCGCAAATCCTCCGGCTGGTTCGGCAGCAAGGGGGTAGATTTGGACCTCGGCTGCCTGTTTGAGCTGAAAAATGGCATGAAGGGCGCCATTCAGGCCCTTGGCGAGTCTTTTGGTTCTCTGAACCGCTCTCCGTTTATTTCCCTCGATGGAGACGACCGCACCGGCGCTGTGAGCACCGGAGAGAACCTGCGGATCAATGGGCACTATCTCCATGAAATCGAGCGGATCGTCATTTTTGCCTTTATTTACGAAGGCATCACCAACTGGTCTGAAGCGGACGGCATCGTCTCCATCAAGCAGCAGGGCGGCCCGGAGATCGAGGTTCGCCTGGACGAGCATAACAACAGCAAGGGCATGTGCGCCATCGCCATGATCCGCAATGTCAATGACCAGACGTTCAGCGTGGAGCGGCTGGTCGAATATTTTGCCGGGCACAGAGAGCTGGATCAACGTTATCATTGGAACCTGAAATGGGAAGCCGGCAGCAAATAACAAGGAGAGCATCAGATTAAAAATAAGGGATTCCTGAAGGCTGTTGATATGGATTAGCGTTCGTCACCAGACTTCGAGCTGTTCTAATGTATATCGTACCTCAGAATGGTTTAAACGAGGCTCAAACATCCGTAATGATGTATTTTGTACATTCAAAGGATAGCCATAAGGCATTTTTCGGCGAATGCTGCGGTTCCTGCTGCACCAAATACACTGAAACCCTAAAACGAGCCTACTTTTTCCCATCCTGATGTATAAAGTGCTCTCTAGCGATCTCCGCCCTAGGCTTACAGCGTACCTCCCGGAAGGTGGCTTTCTCCAATGCGCTATCTATTCCCGCCTTTTAACTGCTGATGCTGACTAGGAGAGGCATTTTTGCCTCTCCTTTTGGCGTCTGCGCCCAAATCGGCTCATTCTGAGGCATTATTGCCTCCTAATCTGGCATCTGCGCCGGAATTGACTCATCCTGAGGCATTATTGCCTCTCATGCTGGCGTCTGCGCCGGAATCCCCTACAAGCGCGGATCGACCGGATCGGACTCCAGGGCCAATGCGGCCAGCACGCATTCATGCACACGCTCCAGCGGCTCCTTGCGGATGAAACGTTCCACCGATTCTACGCCCAGGGCGCTTTCCATGAGGGCATGGCGCTCTTTTTTGCCTGTCTTGCGCTGTTTGAGGCGTCTCAGATTCTCGGGCTGGAGATAATCAATTCCATAGATAATATGCAGATACTTTCGCCCTCTTACCTTGAGGGCAGGCTGGATCATGCGGCTGCCTCCATTTCTGAATATAAAGGTCCCGGGCTTAATGACGATGCCCTCATGCCCTTCTTCTGTCATGTCCTGCCACCAGCGGATCACCTCAGCTTCATCCGCCTCGCTGGCGATGGTCCGGTATTCGGTCTCCAGGAACAACGAAGACGCCCGGGTGAGCTCACGGCTGTGTTCCATGTGCCAGACATGTGTTTCCCCGAAAAAGGTCCGATTGCTGTGCGCCAGCGTATGAAACGGAGCAATCCGGATTCCCTCCAGCCCGTCCACATCCCAGCAATATTTCTGGAAGGCCTCGCGAAACGTCTGGGCACTCTGCAGCTTCTCCTCCATCTCGGCAATCCACTCCGTCACCTCACGTCCGTCTTGTTCGGCTTCACGCAGTTTCCCTAGCAGCTGCTCACGGTCCATCACTGCCGCCTCGGCTACATGGGCGTATTGAGCGGAGATCAGCTCACGCGCTTTCAGATTCCAGGGTACAATCTCCGCATCAAGCAGCACCAGATCCGTATCGTTATGATCGAAATAGGCAGCTGCCCGCAGGTCGGCATTCAGCTTGCCGAGCACCTCGGCTTCAGTCTTGGCGTCAAAAAAAGCCCGGCCTGTCCGTGTATATATAGTTCCCAGCGTAGGCCGTCCGACATAAGCCTGGCCTGCCTGCTCATCACGGAATAACAGCAGAATAGCCCGGCTGCCCATGTGCTTTTTCTCGGCGACCATCGTTTGAACGCCCTGGGCACGGAAATAGGCAATCGCTTCACGGGGATGCTCTAAGTAAGCCTCATCGGCGGCAACGTCCGGGGGCGGGCTCATGGTCGGCGGCAGATACACCAGCTCCTCCAGGGGAATGGTATAGTGCGAGACGGTATCCAGCGCAGCCTTCACGAGCTCCCCGCGCACCTTAACCTCGCCGTAAAGATCGGTCTGTACAGCGTAGCCATCCACGAACTTGCGCAGATTCGGCGGCGAAAAACGCCCCCGCTCCCAGCGGATCAACGGGCTGTCCGGGTCGGCAGCATAGTCGCGGTGCGCCTTGACGCTGATGAACTGCTGTTCGGGATAGCGGTAGGCCGTAAGTGCTCCGCCAAAGACCACCCCTTGGTCGATATTCACTGTATTCTTAACGACCGCCGGATACGGCCGGGGGTCATGACCCCAGACAATAATTTCACCGGAATTATGGTGGACATACCATTCTTTGCGTACCGGTGCCGATTGTCCTGCTGTGAATTCCGTATCGCCGTACCGGCAGAAATCCTGTATCCGCTTCGACTGCTTGCCGATATACTCATCACGGATGCCCGCATGAGTCACCACCAGCCGCCGCACACCGTCCCGGCAGAACAGCAAATGGCCGGGTGCGGACAGCAGGAACCGCTTCAGCTTCTCCCGCAGCCCGTTCGCTGCTTCCTGTCCCGCTTCTTTCGCGTACGCTTCGAGTTCAGCTGCAACATTCTCGTCGCCATGGCTGAGCTCCACCTTGCGGCCGTCCAGGTACCGGGCAATCTTCCAGCCGTGGTTGCTGTCGATCATCCGGGCGATCCCGGCATCGACATGCCGCATCCAGAAGCTCATGGTACGCAGCGACTGCGGCCCGCGGCTCATGATATCGCCCACGGATACCAGTTGGCGTCCTTCGGGGTGCCGGTAGAGCCCCTCCCTATCCGGCACATATCCAAGCTGGTCCAGCAGCTCGATCATCTCGTCATAACAGCCATGAATGTCTCCTATGATGTCCATCCCTTCGCCTATTTCGACCAGGAGCTGGTTCTCACGGCGCTTGAACTGTAGCCCGTCCGTGGTTTTGATGAAATATGTGCGGTCGAAGCCTTCATCGCGGATTCCCCGCAAAGAACGCTTCAATTGTCCGAATTGCTGCTTCACCCGCTGGCGTCCGCGCGGATGATCACGTCCGGCATCCCGTTCAAGCAGCGTGGCTTCCGGAAGGTCCAGCACCCAAGCGGTACAGGGCACATCATATTGCTGGGCCAGATCAATATATTTCTTGCGGTGTTCGGCCTGCAGATGCGTAGCGTCCACTACCGTAAGCTTCCCCAGACGGCAGCGCATGGCGACGATGGTATTCATCGCTTCAAAGGCCAATTCTGAAAGCCGCTGATAATCGTTATACACTATATCCGCTTCTTCGCGCGGACGGTGCTTCCAGTCGATATATTCCTCATCTCCTACCAATATGCGGTACGCGTCCGAGGACACCGCTTCGGAGGGCCGAAGCGTACCTTCTTCCGTCAGCCGCTGAATCAGGCTGGTCTTCCCGCTGTTCGAAGCGCCGATCAGCACCACGATCCCCGCATGCGGGAGGGAAATCACCCGCTGTCCTTCTTGCCGTTCCTGCTCTTGTTCTCTCATACTTCGCTCTCCTTTCTGGTGAATACGGCCATCTGTGTGGGGTACCCGAACGCTTCCGAAGGTTCGCCAATCCCCTTGCCTTCCACCGAGTAACTGTATCGCTCACACCATGAGCCGCACCAGCCCGAGAATTGTTTGCGGCTCCACTCAAAGCGGTGGTCATTATGCCGCATAGTCCCGGCCTCCATCTCGTAGAACTCGTTATACTCCTTGTTCGGCGTGGTAAGGATCAGCACCTTCGGAGCATATTCGGCCAGGATGGTCTCCATCACCCGGGCCAACCGGTGTTCATCAATATGCTCAATAACCTCGCACAGAATCATCACATCCTGATTCCGCAGCGATTCGTCATAATAAAAAAGCGAACCGGTTACCGGAGTCGGCACGGTGACTCCCGGCTTGCCCTCAAGCTTCGCGAACCGCTCCATGGCCCGCAGCTGGGAAACCGCCGAAGGCTCTACCGCATAGATCCGTTTGACACCCGGAACACTGACGAGTCTGGCTGACAGTTTGCCTTCACCCGAGCCGAAGTCTACAACAGCAGCTTTGGAGGGCAGGGCCTCCACAGCATCAGCAATTGCTGCATACCGCAGGTCGTTCAGTCTTACTTTAGGCTCTTTGGTCTCTTCCCCATCGGATGATGCCTGCGTTTCCTGTGTTTCCTGCGGCTTTTGTGCATCTGATGCATCCGATTCCGGGGATGAACCCGGCAAGCCCCTGCCGAACTCTTCATACTGCTTAATCAGGTTCGCGAACCGCAGCGAACGTTTGAGAATCAGGCCCCGCTGCGGGTGGCTGTCCAGCCAGCCTTCACCATAACGCCGGATCTTGTCGATTTCATCCCCGCTGATGAAATAATGCTTATAATCGTCCAGGGCCGGAATCAGGACGAACAGCTGCCGGAGTGCAGTCTGAAGCGTCTGCTCGCCGCGCAGCCGGATTCGGCGGACTGTGCTGCGGCTTTTCAAGTCAAAGGAATAGACGCCGTCGCCCCGCGTAATCTCTATGTCATAGCCAAGGGCGGTGAACAACTCTTCTACTATACGGTCAGGCAGATTGGAGGCTACAGGTCCAAAGGTCAGCTCCAACCCGAAGCGGTGATCTACCCATGGCAAATATTCCTCCTTTGGCCTGCCGTTCAGTGCCGTTCCCAGCGCAGCGCGGATATAGGAACAGAACAGGCTGCTCGTGACGAACTCCCTGTCGTTGATATACTGTGTAATATCCTCCGGGGCGGAGGGCCCCCTTACGAAATCAATCGGATCAGGGGTGGCATAAATCACCGCCTCGGTCTCCACTTCCGAAGCAGAGGTGAACACAATGCGCACTCTGGCTTCTTTGTCCGTACGGTCATACAGATTATAGGGATTCTTGGCCAGCAGGCGGGAGAGCATTCCCGCTCCTTCACCTTGCGCCTTGATGATTAGATGCATGTTCTTCTTCACTCCTTCTGAATATCATGTATAGCCATAATGAGCTAACGCGTCCAGCGGCTGTCCGCTCCCCACACTTCCAGAAGTGCGGAACGGAACAGCTCATCCAACACATCCCTGGGAACGCCCTCACTCTGTCCAAACCCGGAGGCCTCTTCTTCAAAATGGGCTATTTGCTGTTCCAGATACTCATTGATTACACCAAGACGCGGCTCCAAGTCCAGCTCGTCCCCGGACATTTTACGTGCCAGCAGCTGCTGAATGGTACCATACAGCTCCGTTCCCTGCGGAATCAGCTCATCTACCAACGCGCTGAAGGCAAGCGGCGGCGCTTCATGGTATCTTTCAATCCAGGCACAGGCCAGGATCGGTCTCAGGACGTAAAAATATTTCTTACTCTTGACCTCGGCGCCCTGTAAATATTGCCGATTATTGCCCCGGGCCATGTGTAAATAGTGATAAATGCAGGACCTGGGGGAAAAACTCTGCGGCGAGAGGGCACGAATACGCTCCGCCACCGTATAAGATTCCTCGTAGCGGATCGGCGATTGCAGCCATTCCAGCAGCGGCGGATTGGATTTAAGGAACAATTGCAGCCCTTTGCGCAGATCCCAGCCGTTGATATCCAGCAGGTCGCTGATGGGACGCTCAATGACATCCCGCTGCTCGAAGATTGACAAATACGCTTCCGGCCGCCGGACATACAGGAACCGGACATCGTAATCGCTGTCCTTCGACGGAAACCCCCAGGCGCGGCTGCCTGACTCGCAAGAATACAGAATACGGACCTGCTCCTCCGACTCGATGGTCCGGAGCTGATACATTATCGATTCATGAATCGTGGACATATGTATTTCTCCCTTCAGATCTTCTCTTCATTCACCCCATAAACAAAAAAGGCCATGGACGCTTATCGTCCATGACCGGGCTGCTGAGTGTTATAGCACACCTATTTAGATAAAAATAACTTAAGTTATTTTACCGAAAATAAGTACACCTGTTCAAAAGACAAGGCTCTTGTCAGGGCAGCAGAGGACTGGACGGCAGCTAAGTTCCGGAAATATAGCATATTGCTTGGTTTAGAATATCTATACTCATTCATTAGCCTGACCTCCTCTGCCCGTCTCTATAGTCTCAAAAGCATAAAGCACCTATCCAGTTATTGTCAACCTCTGCCGGGTTCTGTGCCTACTGCGGAATCAGCGCCCGCAGTCCAGGCGTCAAGTCTTCTTCTGCCAGCGTCACGTAATTCTCATAGCCTGCTTTATACTTCAATAGAACCAAATAATCACTGCGATTATAATCATAATACCTTTGACGTGCCAGAATGTCAGCGATCATCCCCTTGTCTTCTGTTACCACTGCGCGCTTCTGGCTGCGGGCAAGCTCCATATGCTTGTCGACATTATTCTGATTACCGTCCGAAAGCTGGGCGCTGTAATCATCCTTCATGAGCTCCGCCGATAAAATATCCTCCGGGGACACACGGACCTTGGCGGCGTAGCCTTTCTGTTCCAGCCAACGCGCCAACTCTTGATAGGAAGTCTTCCAGCTGTAATAATGACTGGAGGAATAAGATACTCTAACATGCGAAGAAGTAGTAGCCTCCTCAGAAGCCAGGGTTACTTCGATGCCGCCTTCGTTTACCCGGTTACTGATCTGATCTTCATAAGACATACTCAGAATTTCTTGGGTCAGAATCTCTTTAAACTCTGCAATTTCTGCAGAACTCGAGAGAACAACTGCCTTTTCGTTGGTGCTCAGCCGTATTTTTTCTATGTCTTTATCCAGCCAGTCCAGAGCGTACTCCTCCCGCTTATAGCTCTCGGTCTCCATGACCGCCTTAAGCTCCGGTTCAAATCCGGTCAAAGGGACAAGGTACTCCCTTATCATCTCCCGGCCATTATCCAGCTTGTAAGCCAGCGTCAGGCGTGTGCTCTGGGTATAATTGTAAGCCGACTTCAATGAATTTTCCGGTTGTACGGCGGCCACAATCAAGTGAAGCTTGCGTACCGCCTCGATATAATCAGGGTCCGCGGAATAGGGCTGCTCGCCGGTATACGGTGTTCTTCCCATCCCTTTTTCAGGGGAATCTTCCGGGGTATACAGCTGATAATTACTTCCCGCGTATACACCGCTGATTTCCTCTGCAGACGGAACCCTTTTCTCATAACCTGTTAATCCTGAAGCCGGAATATACAGCAGCAGTCCCAGCAGAGCTGTGTAGAGCAGCCACTCCAAAGAGGATTTGCGGGACAAAATGTTCCAGCTTTTACGGATAACCATCTGTGCAGCGGCGTAACCGAAGAGCGCTCCGACCACGTATCCGCCGACGACCCAGCCGGGCTGACGGTTCATTTCCATGCTGAAGTAGGCGCCGCAGAGCAGACCCGCGCAGAGCATCACACCGGCTTTGAAGAACGGATTCATGTACCTGAAGGCCACCGCCTGACCTGCTTGCTCCGAGTCGCGTACGCGATAGAGCAGATATGACAATCCGATGAACAGGAAACTTAATCCCAAATAAGTTCCCAACTCCAGCCTGCTAAACGAAGCGGCCTCCAGATCAATCAGGTTCATAAACGGAGACAGATTGCTGACGAAGTTCTCAACACTGGATTGATTGGGGTAGCCGTACAAAAAAATCGACAAATGCAAACTTATCAACTGACTGATGACTACAGGCAGCACCAGTAAAATGCAGGTTACCACACCCTGTAGAATGGTCTGGCCTATAAATATGCCGACAAATTGGGTGAAACAGAATAGGAATAGTGTAAGAATGCTTGCTACCAGAGCCCAGTTCCAAATATCGGCCCCTTCAAAAAGGTACCTGTTGCCGCTCCACGACCCCAGGGCGGCACTTACTCCAGCCGTCAGCCAGACAGGCAACAGCAGCAGAAGCAGTCCGCTGGCCAAATTGGCGGTCAGCAGATGTTCCCGGCGCAGCGGAAGACTGTGCCACAAATCGGAAGGCGATTTGGCCTGCAAATAACGCGTCAGGAACAGTCCTGCCACAATCGGGCAAGTGATCAGCAGCAGCGCTTGTCCGGCAAACCCAACCTTGAACAGACTGTCCAGCTCAATCCGGTCCATTTCCGTGTTATTGCCCATAAACATTTGCAGCGGCAGTACCAAGAGCAGTCCAAGTGCATACAGAATGCCGATCCATCCATGCTGGCGCAGGTTCTGACGGATAATGCTGGAATTAAAGAAGTATCGGCTGCGCATCATATCCGGCATCCCCCATTTCGTAGATAAATATCTCTTCCAGAGTTAACGGAAGCAGATCGAACACATAGGGCTCATAGACCTGGAAGGCGGCAGCAATGCGCTCCCGGTCCCCTTTGACAATAAACAAATGGACACTGCCTCTCTGCTCCCGGTGCAGAACCTGCAGCTTGGCCGCCAGCGGAATCTCATGGCTCTCCTTGCGGAAGGCCACCTGAACCTTGTGCGTATCCGCCTTCAGATCGTCCAGATCCTTTTCTATCAGCATCTTCCCGCCGTGCATAATGCCCACATGGTCGCAGAGGTCTTCAATCTCCCGCAGATTATGCGAAGAAATAATAACCGTCAGTTCGCGTCCGGCAACCTCCTGGAACAGCAGATTCTTAATCTGGCGCCGCATTACCGGGTCCAGTCCGTCAATCGGTTCATCCATGATCAGCACATCGGGCATACAGCTTAGACCAAGCAAGATTGCAGCCTGACGCTGCATCCCTTTGGAGAAGCGGCTGAGCTTCCGCCCCTGATCCAGCTTAAATACTATACTCAATTCCTCAAAACGCTTCTCACTCCAGCCGGGATATATCGAACGATAAAAGTCAGCCATATGGCGGATCGACGACTGTGGAAAGAAGTAAGGCGTATCGGGCATAAACACAATTTTGCGCTTCGTCTCCGGGTGTTCAAAAACTGCCTGGCCAGCTACCTTTACGGTCCCTGATTCGGGTCTATAGATGCCGGCGAGCGTCTTTAGCAGGGTTGTTTTTCCGGCTCCATTCGAACCGAGCAGCCCATAAATAGTTCCTTTATGTACGGTCAGCGAAATATCGTCGACAGCTTTTTCTTCCTGAAAAAATTTAGTGACTTTCCGCAGCTCAATCATTGCCCATCCCCTTCTCTCTTTGTTCCTCCGCCTCATGGTACAGTGCACTAACTTCCGCTACCGTAAATCCGAGATACACAGCTTCAGCCATCAGCCGCAGCAATTCCCCCCGCAGTTGTGCTTTTTGATTCTCATTCTGTTCCTGCCGCACCGGTGCTACAAAACTCCCTTTGCCTTGCAAAGAGTAGATGTATCCATCGCGCTCCAGCTCCCGGTAGGCCTTCTGAATTGTATTGGGATTCACGGTCAGCTGTGAGGATAACGACCTTACGGAAGGCAGCTGTTCATCTGCCTGCAGGATTCCGTGCAGGATCAATTCCTTAACCTTCCCCATCAGCTGCTCATAAATCGGTTTGCGGCTGCGGACGTCCAGTTCAAACATAACCCTCCTCCTCTCTATGATCTGTGCTGCCTGACCATACAGTGTATTAACTGTACTACTATTTTTAATACAGTCGGAAAATAAAGTCAATAAAAAAATGTGCTCCCAAACCACACTTGGGAACACATCCGTGAATATAAACGTTTATTGTTCAGCCCTGGTTCAAAAACAACCGGGTCCGTTCGAGCCTTGGACTGCCGAAGATCTGTTCCGGTGTTCCGGATTCGGCAATCTCCCCCTTGTCCATAAAGATGATACGGTCTGCCACGTCGCGGGCAAAGTTCATCTCATGCGTGACGATGATCATCGTCATCTGCTCATCCGCCAGCTGGCGGATGACGCGCAGCACCTCACCGGTCAGCTCCGGATCCAGCGCCGAAGTCGGCTCATCAAACAGCAGGATGTCCGGATTCAGCATCAGCGCCCGGGCAATGGCCACACGCTGCTTTTGTCCGCCCGAAAGCATCGAGGGATAAACATCCGCTTTATCGGCTAGCCCCACTTTGGCGAGCAAATCGCGGGACTTTGCTTCAATCGCAGCGACCTTCTCCCGCTTCAAGGTACGGGGAGCCAGCTCAAGGTTCCCCCTTACCGTCAAATGGGGGAACAGATTAAAATGCTGGAACACCATCCCCATGCTTGCTGTAATGGTGCGGATATCGCTGGCTCCGGCGTATTTGCCATTCTCTACGAGCGGCTTGCCCTGGATGACAATACTGCCGCCTGTGATCTCCTCCAGATGCACAAGACTGCGGAGCATCGTGCTTTTACCGGAGCCGGACGGTCCGATAACGGCTACGGCTTCCCCCGGGCTTACGGAGAAGCTGACCTTCTTCAGCACCTCCAGGCTGCCGAAGGATTTCTGCAGTTCTTTAACTTCAATCATGGTGTTCATATCAGGACAGTCCTTCTATTCGAATTTGAAACGCCGCTCCAGTGCCTTGAAGAATAACGTCAGAACAAGCGTCATCAGCAGATATATCACGCCGGCCACTACAAACGGTGTTACTGTAAAGTCGCGGTTGACCGCTGTCTTGGCATAATTGAGCAGCTCGGGTACAGCTACCGCGTAGAGCAGCGCCGTATCTTTTACAAGGGATATAGACTCATTCGCCACTGCAGGCAGGGCTACCCGGAACATCTGGGCCAGAATAACCTTGCGCAGGGTCTGCCATTTGCTAAGGCCCAGCACCTTGGCGGCCTCATGCTGCCCCTTGTCGATGGAGAGCAGACCGCCGCGGAAGATCTCCGCAAAATAAGCGCCATAGTTCAGGATAAATCCAAGACTGGCCGCGACAAAGCGGTCCAACACGAGATATTCTCCGATCACCGGAATCTGCGGCAATCCGAAGCAGAAGAACAACAGCTGCAGCAGGAGCGGCGTCCCGCGCATCACATAAATATAGCTGTGGGCCATCCAGGCCAGCGGCTTCAGCGCGCTTTTGGCCATCAGGGTAACCACAAATCCGAGCGGAATCGACAAAGCGATCACGATCAGAAACAACAGGACCGTGGTCCGTGCTCCTTCCAGCATCGGGCCGGAAATTTGAATGATATAATCGAAATTCATTTCTATCCGCCCCCGCCTAGTTCAGCACCTTGTTTTCTCCGAACCATTTGGTCGAAATCTCGGCTGCCGTTCCGTCGCTGTTCAGCTCATCCAGCGCTTTTTGCAGCTCATCGAGCAAGGCTTCATTGCCTTTTTTGATCCCGATTCCATATTGTTCAGGCGCCAGTGATTCATCCAGCAGCTTATACGTATCCGGCTCGATGGACATATAGTATTTGGCTACAACCTCATCAATAACCACGCCGGCTAGACGGCCGGTCTTCAGATCCGTCAGCGCCAGCACGTTGTCCGGGAATTCTGAGACTTTGGCAACAGCAGACTTAATCGGACTTGCCTCAAGGGCATCGGCTGCCGAGGAAAGGCTTTGCAGCCCCACTTCCTTGCCCGCCAGATCCGCAAGCTTGGATAAATCTGAATTTGCCGGCACCACAACTACCTGACTGTTCTCCAGATAAGGTTTGGTGAAGAGCACCTTCTCCTTCCGCTCATCCGTGATGGTATAGCCGTTCCAGATCATATCAATCCGTCCGCTGTTCAGCTCTGACTCCTTGGCTGACCAGTCAATAGGCTGGAAGGTGACCTCTTTGCCCATTTTCTCGGCTGCCGCTCTGGCATAATCAATATCGAAGCCGACAATTTCATTCTTATCATCTCGAAAACCCATTGGCGCGAATTTGTCGTCTATACCAATTACAAGTTTCCCGTCCTTGCTTCCCGAACTGGAACAACCCGCCAATACAACCATCATAACAACCAGGAATAAGACCCATTGTGTTCTACTCTTCATCTCTCTGTTCCCCCTATAATTAACCTTGTAGCGTCACTTTAGTTCGCTAACACGTTATCAGAGTATCATAATAACATAGCATAGGAAGGGAAGTCGATATAGAAAGAGGGACGGTTCTGTGTCCATAACCAAAGAGGCTGCCAGGACAGCGCAATGCTGTTCTGACAACCTCTTCATTAATACCTTCGAGCTGCTTCAATAAAAAGGAAGGATGATTACCGTGCATCATGCCAAAAATTGAGCGGCTTCTGATCTTTGGTAATAACGGCGAATTGATAGCCTTCTTTCTTCAAGGCTTCCAGAATACGCGGAAGCACCTTGAGAGTGGCCTTCTGATCATGCATCAGAATGACCGGGTCCGTATTTTTTCCAAGCTTATGAACCTGGCTCATCACCGAATTGTAGATTTTTGTGCTGTTCTCCTTGTACCTCCAGTCTTCCGAATCCACATTCCAATCCCACAGATGATAACCTTGGCCAAGCACCTTATCCCGGAAAGTCTTCGTGAAATAAGGCTTGCTTCCATAAGGAGTGCGGATGATGCTGGTGCTGGTTCCGGTAATCTTCTTCAGAATCGCGTTGTCACCGTTCATTTCGGCCAGAGCGGCCGCTGGAGAAGCATAGAATTTCTCTTTGCGGTGAGTCATTCCGTGCAGGGCAAGCCCATGCTCTTCCTTGGCGATTCGCTTAACTTGGCTCTTATATGTATTCATATTCGGGCCAATCATGAAAAAGGTTGCCTTCACATCATATTTCGCCAGAATATCCAGCAGCTGTGAAGTCGCGGCTGTCGGGCCGTCATCAAAAGTCAGATACACGGTTGCACCCTTTTTGCCTTCAGTTCCGCCCGGAGCAGTTGGTGCAGTCGGTACAACCACTGGCTTCGGCTTCAATTCTTCTTTATATTTGGCCACAAATGCCGAGTCATCCAAAGCCGCATTTGCATCTTTCACCCGAAGGAGATATTGGTCCGCTTTGAAGGAGATAGTGTAACCAAGATAAGCCGTCACCTTCAGGGGCACCATCAGCTTCCCGTTTTGCTGAAAGGTCTTGAGCTGGACTGTTGTCCCATCCTGCAGCAAGGCACCTGCATTGCCATTCAACAGCTTCACTTTATGCTTATGTCCTGCAACCTGAATACCGTCCGCAAGTCCGGTAAGTGTCAGGTCCAGCGCCTTCGCCAGGTCACGGACCGGAACATAGTAGGTGTTATTGTCGGCAACTGCATAAATTTCGGTTAAGGTATCATTCACTCCCAATTTCAGTTTGGCTGACCCGGCCGCTCCGGCCTCCCCCACCAAACCAAGACTTACAAATAAAACAATCAATAATAGCGATACTTTCTTCATCGACACTTGCTGTTATCTCCCATCTGTGTATATTTGTCTATTACTCTATCACAGATGAATGCAATGATATTTGAGAGATTGTAACTAAAAATAAGAAATCTTGTTACCTTCTCCGCCCCCCTTTTGTACATTCGTCATTTTTTGCAGCTGTACCGTTTTCCCCGCGAATCCTGTCATATCAACGAAAAAAGCATAAATCCCGGCTTTTGGAGGCATAATATTTGTGACGAATTTAGTAACAAAAGTGAATTGTTGAACAAAGTTTGAACAATTAAAAACATCCACAAAACAGCGCCGTTACAGTGATTTAAATCATATCATTAGACACTTGTAACAAATTGAACACAAATATTTAACTGAATCGCCATTTTTAAGGTCCGAAATAGGAAAAATGATAAAATATGTCTTTTGCATTCTCCCCGCGAAATTCTTACTATATATAGAGGTTAATCATAATCGGTTATGAAAAGTAGTATTGAAGAAAGGAGTTCAACATGAACAAAAAGGGGCCGTTATACGCTTTATTCCTCAGCCTAGTCCTACTTTTGCCAGGTTGCAGTTCACTCACTGTTCTGAACCCTAAAGGTCCGGCTGCGCGAACGTTATCTGACACGATCATCCTCTCCATACTTGTGATGCTCGGTGTTCTGGCTGTTGTCTACATCTTATACATTTGGGTGCTCGTGAAGTACCGCGCCAAAAAAAGCAATGAGGGTTACGTTCCGCCCCACGAGGAGGGCAATGTCTGGCTGGAAGCGACTTGGATCGCAATTCCGATTCTGATCGTAGCTTTCCTGTCTGTCGTAACCGTTAAAACCACCAGCGCTGTGGAAAATGTGGCTGCAGATTACAAAGACCAGAAGCCGCTGGTCATCTATGCTTCTTCTTCTAACTGGAAATGGCATTTTAGTTATCCCGAGGAAGGCATTGAAACGGTGAACTATGTGAATATTCCCGTCCATCGTGCAGTTGAGTTCCGCTTGTACTCCTTCGGTACAATCACCAGCTTCTGGGTTCCACAGCTGGGCGGACAAAAGTATGCCATGAGCGACATGATCACTACCCTGCATCTGTCTGCCGATACGGTGGGCTCTTTTATCGGAAAGAACGCCAACTTCAGTGGTAAGGGCTTTGCCCATATGGAATTTGAAGCGCTGTCGATGACCGATAAGGATTACCAGGATTGGATCAAGGAAGTCAAAGAAACGGCATCGCCGCTTACTGAAGACGAATTCAAAGGATTGCTTGCGATGGAACATGTCGGACGCAAAACCTATACCTCAACCCACTTGTCCTTTAGTCCGCCTCCGGGAGATCACGGAGACCATATGAGTAATGATGGCAAGGACACGGATATAGATAACGGAAACACGGATCATCAGGAACACAAGGACATCCATCCTTCCCCTGAACCATCCAGTGAGACGGAATTTGACGGTGAGCCGCATCCTGAAGTGGATCAGCCGCTGCCAAGCTCTCCTGTCGAAGAACACACACATCACAGCGATTAACCGATTGCCGTCATGTTTGCTTGAACAACCTGAAAGGAGCCACCCTAATGGATTTGGAGAAATTTAAGGTTCACGGTGAACCCTTGATATACGGGGCAATGATCAGTATTGCACTTGCTACCATCGGGATTATTGTTGGACTGACCGTTTTTAAGAAATGGGGCTACCTGTGGCGCGAATGGTTGACGACTGTCGATCATAAACGCATAGGCGTCATGTATATTCTTGCTGCACTGCTTATGTTGTTCCGCGGCGGAATCGACGCGATCATGATGCGTCTGCAAACTGCTGCGCCCGATATGAAGTTCCTTGATGCTCAGCATTATAATGAAGTCTTTACCACCCACGGCTTGATCATGATCCTTTTTATGGCCATGCCGTTTATCATCGGTCTGATGAATGTAATTATTCCGCTGCAGATCGGCGCACGCGACGTTGCTTTTCCGCGTCTGAACGCCGTCAGCTTCTGGCTCTTCTTCTTCGGAGCGATGCTGCTGAATATCTCCTTCGTCATCGGTGGATCACCGGATGCCGGATGGTCCGCATATTTCCCGCTGGCGAGTATTGAATTCAGCCCGACCGTAGGTAACAACTACTACTCTCTGGCACTGCAGATTTCCGGTATCGGTACCCTGATTACAGGGATTAACTTTATCGTGACCATTCTGAAGATGCGCGCTCCGGGCATGAAGCTGATGAAGATGCCCATGTTTACCTGGTCCGTCCTGATTACGAATATTATTATCGTATTCGCCTTCCCGGTACTGACTGTAGCCCTTGCACTGATGATGTTCGACCGTCTGTTCGGCTCGCAGTTCTTCACCATGGCCAACGGCGGTATGGATATGCTCTGGGCCAACCTGTTCTGGGTCTGGGGGCATCCGGAGGTATATATCGTCGTGCTTCCTGCATTTGGTATATACAGTGAAATTATTGCAACCTTCTCGAAAAAGAACCTGTACGGATATACCTCCATGGTATTCAGTATGCTGATTATTTCACTCCTGTCCTTCCTGGTCTGGGCCCACCATTTCTACACGATGGGTCAAGGGGTTATGGTCAACAGCTTCTTCTCGATTACGACGATGGCTATTGCCGTACCGACAGGCGTCAAGATATTTAACTGGCTGTTCACCCTCCGAAAAGGGCGAATCACCTTCACCACACCGATGCTGTACACGCTAGCCTTTATTCCAATCTTTACGATTGGCGGCGTTACCGGTGTCATGCTGGCGATGGCCAGTGCCGACTACCAGTACCACAACACCATGTTCCTGGTAGCGCATTTCCACTACGTTCTAATTCCGGGTGCCGTGTTCGCGGTTATTGCGGGCTTCCATTACTGGTTCCCGAAAGTATTCGGCTTCCGCCTGAACGAACGACTGGGCAAACATGCTTTCTGGTGGATTATTATTTCCTTCAACGTCACCTTCTTCCCGCTGTTCCTGCTGGGGCTGATGGGGATGACGCGGCGGATGTATACCTATTCCGAGGAGACGGGCTTTGGTCCGCTCAATATGCTCTCCTTTGCCGGTGCACTCGGACTGGCGATAGGATTTGTTATTCTGGTGTACAACATTTACTGGAGTACACGTTACGAGCCAAGAGATACGACCGGCGATCCATGGGATGCACGTACCCTGGAGTGGGCTACGAACAGCCCGATTCCGGCTTACAATTTTGCAGTTGTGCCTAAAGTACAAACACGTGATGCTTTATGGTCTGCCAAGCAGGACAACATCCCGCTGTTCACGGAAGAAATCACCAAGATTCATATGCCTAGCAATACCGGGAAACCGTTTATCCTGGGCGTTGTCTTCTTCTTCTTTGGCTTCTTCCTCGTCTTCAGCATGTGGATTCCTGCCATTGTGGCCGGTGTCGGCATCATCCTGGTGATGGCCGCCATGTCCTTTGACCGGGATCACGGGTTCTATATTCCGGCGAAGGAAGTTATCGCTACAGAAAAGAAATTGCGGGGTGAGACTGTATGAAAATAGATGCGTCCAAGCCGCTAGAATACGCTACAGAAGAGAACAGTAACAAAATTTTCGGTTTTTGGGTTTTTCTTGGAGCCGAAATTCCTTTGTTCGCTACCCTGTTCACAGTTTATCTTGTTATGGTGGACCGCTTTGCCAGCGGTCCCAGCGGCAAAGAAATCTTTGAAATTGGCCCTGTGCTGATTGAGACCTTCCTGCTGCTTTCAAGCTCATTCACCATCGGTCTTGCGATCCATGCAATGCGGCACGGCTACAAAAAGGCTATGATGGTCTTTATGGGAATTACCCTCCTGATGGGTCTTGCCTTTATCGGGATCGAAATTACCGAATTCTTCACCTATGTTCATGAAGGAGCAACACTCCAGACCAGCGGCTTCCTGTCCAGTCTGTTTGTACTCCTGGGAACACACGGTGCCCACGTCAGCTTCGGCTTCCTGTGGGGATCGGTCATCATGTACCAGATCTGGCGTCAAGGCATTAATCCGGCAACGGCCAATAAAGCCTTTATCTTCTCGCTGTTCTGGCATTTCCTGGACGTTGTCTGGATCTTTATCTTCAGCTTCGTCTACCTGAAAGGACTGATGTGATATGATGAAGCAATTGTTTCCTATTCGCCATGTGATGGGTTATATCGCCTCTCTGGTCCTTTCTGCCGCAGCGTTGGCTGTAATCTATCTGGATCTGTCCAAAACTGTGGACATCATCATCCTGACCGTCACAGCCATCATTCAGGCTTCACTGCAGTTGTTCGTGTTCATGCATATCGGCGAGTCGGCAGATACAAAAAAAGAGCTGTACATCAACATTGCTTACGCTTTGTTCGTCGGCTTGGTCACCATATTCGGTACCCTCTTCATCTTTCTTTGGGGCTGGTACGCGTAAGCTAACACAACAACAAAACGTCCTGTTTCCGGCAACTTCGGAGACAGGACGTTTTGTTGTAAGGACATACCCCAACTCAAAAAGCCAGGTCCGCCATTGCTGGCAGGCCGGACTTTTTGAGTTGGGGGGGGGACTCCTGCAATACAGCACAAGGGATAGGGACAGCTACTGGAGTCCCCGCTGTATTTTTGTATTTTTATCTGCGCTGAAGGCAGTTTGAATGTATTTAGTGCAGTGAAATCCCCCTGGCAGGACTTACAAGTCCATTCTGATGTATTTCGTACAGTGGAATTTAAGAAAAGAACCGTTACTCAGCCTTTTCTACACTTTCTAATGCAGCAAATGCAGTCAAATCGAATATGGGCCAGTTTTACCAGCATCCTGATGTATAAAGTGCAGTAAAGAGGACTTCACCCCTGCTTATAAACGGAAGCTGGCCAAGCTCTTCTGCAAGTCCTCCGCCAAAACTGCCAAATACTGCGCCGAAGCCGACATTTCGCCCATAGCCGACAACTGCTCCTGGCTGGCTGTTTGGATATTCTGAATGCCTGCCGTACCTTTATGCGAGATTGCCTGCATCTCCTCTATCGCTCCGCTTACAGCCGCAGCTTCCCGTGAGACTTGTTGTATCGCCCCCCGGATCTCTTCCGTCTGCCGGGTTGCATCTTGAATGGAGCTTTCTATTTCGGCAAAAGCCCGTGATACCTGTTCGCTTTGCTCCACACCTTGCAAGACCAGCCCGGAGCCGGCCGCCATTGATCTTACCGCATATGCCGTTTGCTCCTGAATAGATGTAATCATATCCGTGATTTGCAGCGAGCTTCGCCCGGTTGCCTCAGCCAGCTTACCAATCTCACCTGATAATAGGCCAAGCCCGCTGACAATCTGGCGGCTCTCCGAGACACTGGAGTCTATTTCCTTCATCCGGGCAATAATCAGCTCTGCCGCAGCGGCACCATGGCTGGTAGCGGAGCCGGCCACACCCATCAGCCGGGACATCTCTTGGCTGCTGTTCTGAGCCGCCGTTATCTCTTCTGACATAACCTGAACCGACTGCGAGGTACGATCAATGACTGCCGCCTGCTCCTGAAACCCTGCGGCAATCTTGCTGGAGGTCTTGGCAATCCTCTCTGAAACGCGTGTTGTCTGCTCTGCGCTGGCGCTCAGCTCCAGGGAAGAGGCCGACAACATCCCGGCGATCTCCAAGACCCTCCTTAGCATAACCCGCAGGCTCTGCAACATGTTGTTATAGGAAATTTTTATATAACCAGCCTCATCTTTGGCTATATATACAGCGGCGGTGGCGGTCAGGTCACCTTCTTCAGCATGTTTCATTAAACCTTGCAGCGCTTGAAGCGGTCCGGTAATCAGCCGTGTAATCCATACGCTGATGGCCATGCAGAGCATCCCTGCACCGAGAATCAGCAGACTGCTTATCAGTTTGAAGCGTTTGCCTTCGGCCACAGCGGCGTTATTATGAACGCCGGCATCTGTGAGCGCCAGATTTATAGAACTGTCCAGAAGGTTCCCCATCTTCTTCCGCGCTTCCGTATACATCTCCCCGGAGTACATCTCGAAAGCTTCCGTATTGAGGTTCTTATCCTCAAGATGCAGGATACTTTCACGTTGAATCCGGTAATCCGAGAGCAGGGAAAGGTACTCATTAATATTGGCGGCTACTTTGGTATTCGAGAATGAATTCTCTTTCAGCTTGAACAGCAGATTGTCATTCTCTGCAATGGCCAGTTGTATATTAAGGCCCAGTTCAGTAATGTGAGCAGGGTCCGGGGCAAGCAGGGTCTCCAGAAGAAAAGACTCTATCTCCTGGTTATTGGCGCGTATTTGTGTCATCAAGGCGATCGGCAGCAGGTTCTGATTATACATTTCTTTGGAGCGGTTGGACATATTATCAGTAGTCAGAATGCCGATTACTCCAGTCACAGTCAGCATTACCATGACCACAATCATAAACACTGCCATTTTTTGTTTGACTTTCAGATTCTTCATTTGATATTCCCGCCTTCTCGATGTCTATCTCCTTATTTTATCGGCGAAAAAGCTCGAATAATTGACGTAAATGTCGAATGTGATGTCGAATCATTAATTTTTTTGTCGCATATAATCCAGCCCTATCCATAATACCCTATTTTCACTCTTGTTGCAGCAAACCATATTTCTTGCGGAACCGCTCCAGAACCTTCGTCCAGCCTCCCGCCAATATCGCCAGGAAAAAGACGTTGGACAACGCATGGGCCAGATCGAAATAGAAACTGGAGACATAGGCCGCAGCTGCCAGCTGCCAGCTGAAAGCTTCAGGAAGACTGATAATGTACCAGACATTCATAATCCAGCCGAACAAAAATCCCCAGACAAAGCCGAAGATCAGCATACCGGCTCTGCTTCTCATCCACCGGGTATGGCGCAGCCAGCCTGCCGTCAATCCGATCATCCCCCAGGAGAACATCTGCCACGGCGTCCATGGCCCTTGCCCAAAATAAATGTTGGAGACCAGCGCCGCTACGGCACCAATGATGAACCCCGCCTCTGCTCCAAATACATAGGCAGACAGAATAACAATGGCAGATACCGGTTTCACACTGGGCAAGGCGGCAAAAGGAACCCGGCTTACAGCAGCCACAGCAGACAGCACAGCAAGCAGGACCAGTTCCCTCGATTCCAGCGGTCGGCGTTCCAGACGCACAAATAGCGGAACCAGGGCAGCAGCAAGCAATACCAGGCTGAGGAGCATATAGTGGCGATCCTTGAAGGCAGCGGTAAGCGCCAGTCCGGCGACAAATACAGCAAGCGCAATCAGGAGCGGGAAACGGAATTTGACCATGTCCGGGCTACCTCCTCCACTGTCAGCGCTTCCGGCAGCCAATCCCGTACCATGCGGTTCACTGCGGTCGTATAGAAAAAATTAGCACCGAAAAAACGCTCCGGCGGACTTTCTGCCGTAATGCCTCCGTCAAACAGCATGGCACAACGGGTAGCATAACTGGCTGCGAATTCCACATCATGTGTGACGATCAGAATACTCATTCCCCGATCCCGCAACAGCTGCAGCAGGGCAGCCAGCTTCTCTTTTGCTCCGGGATCAAGCCCTTTGGTCGGCTCATCCAGCAGCAGAATGTCCGGCTTCAGCAGCAGTACCATCGCCAGCGCGGTCTGCTGCTGCTGGCCGCCGCTGATATCCTGCGGATGGCTCTGCAGCACTTCACGAAGCTGGAAAACGCCCAATAGCGCAGCGATTTCCTCCCTTGCGGTCTGCTCAGTCATTCCGGCATAATGCGCCATATGCTCAAGCTCCTCCTGCACGGTATCCTGGCTGAAATAGAGCAGTGGATTCTGGGCCAGATATCCGGCCGTCAGCCCTTTATTCATTTCGACCTTGCCCCGCTGCGGCTTAGCCAGTCCAGCCAGCAGTTGGAGCAGTGTGGACTTGCCTGCACCGTTCCCGCCCATCAGCATCAGAAGCTCCCCGGGATAAAGCGACAGGGACAGCTTCTTCAGTACTTCCGGCCCGTCCTTCCGATAACGGAACGTAACTTCCCGGCAGCTCATTACCGCTGCTTCCGGCTGGGTGTGCGGCCCTGCCTCCTGAGCACCGGTCGCCGCCTTGCCGTTGTTCCGCTCCAAGGCTGCCAGATGGGGCAAAGTCTCCTGCAGCCACCGTTTGCCATCACGCACCGTCAAGGGAACCGGGGCTTCTGCCGCCCTGTCTATATCAGGCGAAAGCGCCAGAAACAAACGCGCCGCCGCAGGCAAATAGGCCAGATGCGGCCATAGCTGCTCTTCACCCACTCTGCGTACCATGTCCCGTGGTGTGCCCTCAGCCCTAAGTTGGCCTCCGGTAAGCAGCAGCACCCGATCCGCCAGCGGAAGCACTTCCTCCAGCCGATGCTCGCTGATGATGATGGTCATCGACATCTCCTGGTTCAAACGGTGTAGAATCTGGATAAATTCCCTTGCGGCCACCGGATCAAGCTGGGATGTCGGTTCATCCAGCAGCAGCAGCTTGGGCTGAAGCAGCAGAACGGAAGCCAGATTAAGCAGTTGCTTCTGCCCCCCGGACAGCTCATGCACCGAACGGTAGAGCAGCGGCTCCAGCCCGAACAGACCGGAGATTTCCGCCAGTCTGCTGCGCATTACAGCCGGTTCCAGCCCCATATTCTCCATGGCAAAAGCGAGCTCATGCCAGACTGTGTCCATAACAATCTGAGCGTCCGGGTTCTGAAAGACCATGCCGATCTCGCCGGCGGCGCTTTCTGCCGGCAGTTCGCTGAGAAGCTGGCCTTTATACCGGATGACACCGGCAGTTGTACCAACAGGTGTCAGCTCCCGCTTCAGATGGCGCAGCAGCGTAGTTTTGCCACAGCCGGAAGGGCCAAGAAGCACCACAAATTCACCTTCGTTCACCGAGAACGAGAGCTCATCAAGTGCGGCCCTGTCTTGATCGGGGTAGCGGAAAGATAAACATTCCGTTGCGAGGATCTCCATAACCATTTCTCCCTTCCTTCAAGCCATAGCGGTGTCAATGCAAACAAGCAAAAGCCGATAAAACACGTTGCCTCTCCCCCGCCGAATTGCACGGGCTTCATGCGCGGATAAATCTCAATTTTTCCATACCCCTGCAGCCAGCCCCCAAGCACAATCAGTCCACAAACCGCCAATATCGCAAGCAAAGCGACATCGCGCCGGTCCAGCTTATAAATGGCATAGGCGCTGCGTTTGCGGAGGCCGAAGCCGCGGGCCTTCATGGAGTCGGCGGTTTGCAGCGCCTCTTCCAGCGACCAGGTCAGCAGTACCTTCAGCAGGGTCATGCCGTCCCGCATTCTTTTGCGCAAATTGCCCGTTCCCACATCGATTCCCCGGATCCGCTGGATCAGCGTGATCTGGTGCAAACGCCGCTGGAACAAAGGGACAAAGCGAATCGCCATCAGGGTCAGCAGGGCGCTTTTGGGAGCGGCAGCAGCGAATAAATACATAAATTTATCGGTTGTTACCGTATAGTTGTATGAAATAAATACGATGAACAGCGTCAGGAGGACCACCATCATCATCAAGCCGTACAGGATCGCTTCCAGTGTAATCGGCTGATCCAGAAAGTAAAACAGGATATGTGAGCCCCTGTGAGAGAATAAAGGGTTCAGCACCGCCACGGAGCCCGCCATCAGCAGATAAAACGGCAGGCCGCGCAGCAAAGGGCGCCCCTGGCCTTGAAGCAGCAGCAGAATCGCCACTGCGGTCAGCTCCGTCAGCAGATACAGCGGATGAAAAAGCAGCATCGCAAACAGCAGCAGCCCGGCATAGTACAACAAAGCTACGGAAGGATGTACGGACCGGAATCCCCCGTTCACGGCGCCTTGGCTCCCAGGTCCTTGCCAAGATCAAGCGTGTAAAGCCACTCGATGGTATCACCTGGGGTTACCGTATAGGCTCCGGCGCTTTTGCTCGGAAATTCCCCGTTCACCCGGTACATCCAGCCACTTTCCGCGCCGCGGTCGAATTCATACAGGTTATCGATACCTTCAACATAGGCGAACCCTTTGGCACCGCTGAACTCCATCTGTACTTTGTTCCCGCGGGTGATACGCTTCAGCAGATCCAGCACGCTGTCGCCCTTCTCGACCTCGACTTCGGTTGCGGCGAGGATCGTGCCATGCTCCTCGTCCCCTACAATGGACAAGGTTGCCGAAGTCGCGGCGCTATCCGCAGGCGCCGCAGGGCCGGGCGTCTCGGCCGGCTTCGCCGTGGCCGTAGCCGCTGGCTTGGCCGCCGGGGTGCTGGCCGCCCCGGCTTTGGCGGTCGCTGCTGGCTTCGCCGTGGCAGCAGGGGCCGAAGCAGCCGGCTTGACGCTGGCTGCGGGCCTGGTCTTGCCCTCTGCCGGGGCGGAGCCGGCAGAGGGCCGGGCAGCGCTGGCAGGCGCCTTCGGCGATGGTGCGGCGCTGCCCGGGAGTGCGGTGCCTGGCGCCGCGCCAGGCGCTGCACCCGGTGTGACAGCGCTGGCGGGGGCAGCGCTGGTAAGCGGGGCGGACGTCCCTTGCGCTGCCGGGGCGTCGGTTGCGGCCGCAGCCGGGCTGGACGGCTGCGGGGTTGCCGAGGCGGCAGGCGAAGCAGACGCCGCCGGGGCAGCGGTTTCCGCCGCAGGCAACGCCTCTGGGTCTGCAGCGTTCAAAGCTTTATTCTGCCCGGAAGAACATCCGGCGGTCAGTAGGACGACAAGCAGCAAGCCAGCCAGAACGGAAAGCCAGCGTGCAGCAGATTTGGTCATCAATCAGAACACCTCCGTAAAAAGGGAAAAGAACGAGGGCCGTCAATTCTCCCCCGTTCCATCCTTTTGATTATATGATTGGGATTCCTTCAGCATAGTTCTCTATCAAGACTTAGGCAAGCTTAGGGTAGTCTTACTGCAACCACCGCTGCCATCTCGCGGGTTACCGGTGCAGACGGATCGAACGCTCCGTCAAAGCCGGTCATATATCCGAGATCCGACACAGCGTGAACCGCTGCCGAAGCATAACTGCTGATCTTGCTCTCATCCTTGAAGCTCTGCGCGTCTACAGGAGCTTCCAGTTTAAAGGCCCGGTAGATCATTACAGCCATATCCTGGCGGCTGATCGTTCCGTTCGGATGAAAGGCTGTTTTGCTGACACCATCAATAATGCCCAGTTCTTTCGCTTTGAGCACATCTCCATAATACCATGCACCGGCCTTCACGTCGCTGAATACCGGCGCGGAGGAAGCCGGGGCAGGTGTGTTGTTCGTCAATCTCAGCAACAGGGCTGCGAATTGCGCCCGTGTAATGTGCTGCTTCGGTGCGAATACGAGACTGTCGCTGCTTACACCCTGCATCAGCTTCTGGTCAAAAGCCTTCTGCACCGACTGCAGGGCCCAGGCCGAGATCTGTTTCTCATCGGCAAAAACCACCGCAGTGGAGCCGGAAGCTGCCGGAATCTCAGTGAAGCTGTACAGCTTCGTCTGTCCGTTCAGGAAGCGGTCATAGGCAGTCAGCGCCAGCAGAGCCTGCTCTGTGGCCAAGCCGTTGCTGGCCTTGTCCGCAGCCGCATGGGCGTATCCCCCATCAGTCTGGCGGTAGGTTGCCAGATTGCTGAGCAGTCCGCCTTTGGCTTTGACAAACCGCGCATCTCCCGGACCCGCTCCAGCCGCAGACAGAGCAATGATAACCTGCGCTACACTTTCACTGTTCTCTTCACCGGAAAGCTTGAAGCCCCCGTTCTCCAATTGCTGCTTGGATAGCCAGTTGATGGCTTTATCGATAGCATTCTTCACAGCCGCCTGCTCTGCATGGACGGACAGTGCCGTTACAGCCATCGCCGTAATGTCCACATTATCCGCCTCGCCGCTGGTCAGCGGGAAGCCGCCGTCTTTGCTTTGCTGCTCCAGAATCCACTGGACCAGACGTTCCTTCGTCCACTGTGCATTGGCAGGGATGCTGTAATTTCCGCTATCCAGGGCGATCAGGGCAAAAATCGGTCCGTTGGTGCCTTGTTTGATCATGTTCTCGTTGTTGTAGATTTTCTCAATCAGATTGTAGCCGTCAATATTCAGCGGATTGCCGCCCGCTGCTGAAATGGCCATGGCCAAGCGCTCATAATCGGTAACTTTGCGGAACTCTCCTTGGTTCTCAGCAAGCTGGGCCTTCACCCCGCTTAAGTAGCTTGCCGGAAGAGAATTGCCGGATCGCACCAGGCCAATCGCCTGCCAGTCGCTGATCTCGCCTGCTGCCGTAATTGCTTTGGCCGTGGCGGCGATATCCTTCTTCAGCTTCTCCGCTTCAGGCTCTGCTTTGCTGCGGTCGATAACCGCATAAGCCGTGAAGTGGGTGATTTTGCCGGTCATGATTCCGGTCTTGGCATCCAAGGTAGACGGAACCGGAATCCAGCGGTTCGTGGTCTTATCCAGCCACGCTACGGTCAGATTGCCCGGATAATCCGTAGTCACAGGAATGACAAAGGACAGATCAACCGGTTTGGCAAACTTCGTGCCGTCCGGTGTGAACTCATACAGTCCGGAGACCAGCTCGGGACGGCTGGCGTTCTGCTCCTGTATGCTAATCTTCACATTACCGCCCACAGCTCCAGCCGGAACTTGCAGCTGAACCTCATTTGCATTGTCTTTCAGCGCAGCTGCCGCACCCGGAGTAACCTCCTGCGTAATGGATACCTTATTCGCTGCCAGGGTCTTGCTGATTGCTGCCGCCTCTGCCGCAGTCATTTTGTTAGCTTCGTTTGTCACCGTAGTGGTCTGTCCCACTTGATTCACAGAGAGGGTGTTGTCGCTGGTAATCGCTCCAGCCGTACCGCCTCCTGCTCCTCCCGCTCCGCCTGTAGTGCCGGAACCATCCGTAGGCTGATTCAGATCCACTCCACCGTTCGTTGTGTATCTCCAGGCGACTACATCACCGCTGGACAAAGTATACGCCCCTGCACTTACTTTTGGAAAAATGCCGTTGACGGAATACATCCAGCCGCTCAGCGGGCCCAGATCGAATTCAGAAAGACCTGCTATGGAAGAGACATACAGATTGCTGCCGCTGCCCTCAGCGATAACCTGTCCACCCAGCTGACGTACCAGCAGACTGTAAGGTGTATCCCCTCCATTCAGGGTCATTGTACGGCTCGAAAGAATCGTTCCGCGCGAGCTGTCTCCGACCACCGAAATAGTAGCTGTGGAGGCGACAGGCGCCGTTGTACTCGCGGCCTTGATGATAAGCGGCGTGGCAGTCCGTACAAGGGTCGGCACAGCGCCTTCACGGTATCCTGTCACAAGAAGCGTATGTGTACCTGCCGCCTTGCCGGAGGTAAACGACGCGATCCCTTCAGCATTGGTCGTAACTCTATCGTCGCCGATGCTTACTTGCACTTCGGCAGCGGGAACAGTGCTTACCGTGGTTCCTGTTGCATCAGTCCACTGTGTGACATCTTTGGTGACCTTTACCGAAAATGCTTGTCCGGATTCAGGAACAGCCGGTGTGACTATTACTGAGTTCACAAGCTGGGTTTCCGAGAAGTCTCCATAATAGAACAGGAGCTGGTCGGCCTCTGCAAGCTTATAATCAGCCGCCCCTACATCCGGCTGTGTCCAGCGCCCGTCTTTATAGACCGCAAACATCCAGCCATCGTAAGGCCCGTACAGTTTTTCCTTAACTTCTCCTATTGAGGTTACGTACTTGCCCATGCCGGAGCTGTTTGTGATCTCCAGCGGAATGCCTTGGGAGTCCGCCAGCTGCTCCAGTGCATCAAGCGCGGTATACCCGAGGCCTACACCTTGTCCTATAAGCCCTTGTGGACCTTCGATGGATATAGAAGCCTGCTTAGGCGATACTGCAAGCTTGCTTGTATGTCTTACAACGCTTGGTACCGCATCTTTCTGATAGCCTGTAATCTCCAGCGTATGCGTTCCACCTGCCACACCTGCCGGGAAGGTAGCTACACCCTCTGCATCGGCAGTTACGGTCTGTCCGGCAACCGAGACTTGAACATCCGCAGCCGGTACAGTGTGGGTCACCACCTTTGATCCGTCCCAATCGGAGACTTCCTTTAGGACTGTGACGAAGAACTTCTTACCGGCTTCAGGGTGTTCCGGTGTAACCGAGACAGACTGTATAAAGTTCGTGACCCCATACTCCCCATAATAAAAGAGTACTTTTTCAGACGGTTGGAGCAGATAATCGCCCGCACCGACATCCGGCTGTTTCCAGTGTCCGTCTTTAGAGACTGCAAACATCCAGCCATCGTAGCCTCCGTATAGAGCCTCCGATACCCCGTCAATCATCTTTACATACTTGCCCATGGAGCTGTCTTTAATTTCCAGACTAATATTTTTGGCCTGAGCCAGCTTCTCCAGACCCTGCACCGCAGTAGCGGCATGAATGGTTCCTGCAGCAATCGGTGCTTGTGGTCCTTCAATACTTACAACAGCCTGCACCCCCGGCTTCTGTGAACCAGGCTGGGTGAAATGATAGAACGTTTCACCTTTCAAATATAAATCATAAGCAACAAGTGCCTGAAGCGCCTGCTCTGTAGCCATTCCGTTTGCACCAGAGCCTACCAAATGGCGGAAACTTCCATCGGGTAGTGCAAAACTCAAAAGATGATCCACCAGATTGCCGCCAGCTTTGGTGAATTCTGGCCCGGCCGGGTCAATCCCCATCGAGGTCAGGCCGATGATCGCCTGGGAAGTCGACTCACTGGAATGATTATATCCGCCGTCTGCTTTTTGTGCCTGGGATAACCAATTCACCGCACGGGTTCCAGCCGCTTGTACGTCCGGGTCATCTTTGTGCAGAGAAAGGGCATTTAAAGTCATTGCCGTGATATCCGGATCACTCTGCGTACCGAAGAAGATGAAGCCGCCATCCGCATTCTGCTTGGAGAGAATTTCCTTCAGCAGCTTGGCTTGTGTCCACAGTGCATCATCCGGCACTTTATATTGCCCGGAATCAAGGGCCAGCAGGCTGTATATCGGCCCATTAACCCCTTGTTTCGTCATTTGTCCAAAGTTGTATATTTTCTCAATCAGATTGTATCCGCCGAAGTTAGTAGCGTCACGGCCAATCGCCGTCACGGCCAGCGAAATACGCGCATAGTCCGTAACCTTGGTAAAGGTTCCGTTTGCTGCTTTAAGCGTACTCTCAAGCCCGGTACGGTAGCTGTCCGGGACCGCTGTGCCGCTGCGGGCAATGCTCATCGCATTCCATTCGGACAAGCTCCCATTAGCCAGTACATACTGTTTTGCCTTGTAAATGGCATCTGTGACACTGGCCGCTTGCGTTGCCACTTTTGCATCCACCGGAGCAGCCCCGGCATCATATGTAGCTTCAGTAACACTCGTCTCTTCCTGCACAGCAGAATTCTGTGCCTGTGCCCTAACTTGTCCTGCCGGAACCAGCGCGGTTCCGAGAACGGAAATAACCAGCAATAAGGCCAGTCCAAGCGCACAAGCCTTGGAGGTGAGTAGCTTCTTCAAATCTTATCCCTCTTTCCTGAAATGAATTGGGTCTTGCAGTGAACATAATAAAGACCGCCCTGATAGGGGCGGCCGGGAAGAATACAAACCAAGGCTGTGTGACCAAAGAAACGGTGTCGCACATCCATCTGTACAGGTTCCCTATTCTTACCCCCCGAAGAATAGAAACGTCAGCAACAAGGCAGGTCTCCTGGCTCATGCCTCACTGCGGCTTTCCGCCTTCCCGTCCGTTCACAGGACAGTGGCCTACCCGAAAGCCGCTCCGCATTTACAGTGGCGGGACCGCGCCGGACTTGCACCGGGCTTCCCTTTTAAGCAGGTCCCGTCAGCGGGCCCGCACCTTGTTTCATTAGTGTATTAAATTCAATATTCACAATCATATCTATAATTCCCCTGTATGTCTATAGAAAAGCTGTTCCAATTCTCTTCCAACTCCCCTCCAACTCTATCAACAGTGCCTTGCTCTCCTGGCCCAGGTCCATTCTTATAAGTTGTCCCTTTTCCCGCTGTGCCGAATGCTTTTCTGCTGTAAAAAGTACATCCAAATCTATTAAATCCAGACCTGAAACGTAACACTGCTGCATATGGTGCATCAGAATTCCGACAGTATTGCCCATGCTCGGGTTTATTCCATCTTCAACTGCACTAAATGCAGGCAAACCTAAAATCGCGTCATTTCCTGCCCATTTTGATGTACAAAATACATCAGAATAACCTTTCAGCTACTCCCGGAGCGATTTGACTGTACTAAATACACTGGAGCAGCAACTGGCCATACTGGCCGCGCGCTCCAGCAGTGGGAGTGCCGGATTAGTGCTGGTTGAGTGCCTGGTAGTGAGCCGGTTAGTGAGCCGGTAGTGCGCTAGTAGTGAGCTGTGAGCTGGTAGTGAGCTGTGAGCTGGTAGTGAGCTAAGTTTTCGGTTTGGCTGTATTTTGTGCATCAGAACTTGGATAAACCGGGCTTTTTTTCGGTTTAGCTGCATTTTGTACATCAGGAAAGGCGGAACGTGCCTGGATTTCGATGTTTGCGAAGTTTGCGATGTACAAAATACATCAGAATAACCTTTCAGGTTACTCCCAGAGCGATTTGACTGTACTAAATACACTGGAGCGGTAGCCAGCCATACTACTGGCTGTGCGCTCCATCAGAGGCAGTGCCGGCTGAGTGCCTTGTAGTGAGCTGGTAGTGGGCTAGTAGTGAGCTAAGTTTTCGGTTTGGCTGTATTTTGTGCATCAGAACTTGGATAAACCGGGCTTTTTTCGGTTTAGCTGCATTTTGTGCATCAGGAAAGGCGGAACGTGCCTGGATTTCTATGCTTACGATGTTTGCGATGCACAAAATACAGCGGCGAACCTTTTGCTGACTCTGTATCGGTGGAGGTTCTTCCATAAAAAACTCCCGAACCGCCCGGACCGTCCCCTTAAGGGGTTTGTCCGGCAATTCAGGAGCTGTTCCATTGTATGTTCCGCGCCGCCGCTTATTTCGGCGTTGCCTCCGGGCTGGCTGCAGCGGATGGGTCGGCGCCCGATTCAGTGCCAGGCTCTGCAGTTGGTGCAGCGCTTGGCCCGGGCTCTACCATCAGTGTGTATTTCCCGGCTGTAATCATACTGCCCGGGGCCAAGACGGCCTTCGGCTCGAGAACCACAATCACTTCATGAGCAGGCTTAGCAAGCTTAGCCGTTGCCGGTGCCGTACCGCCTGCCGCTGGGGTCGGTCCGGGTGTGGCACCTGGCGCATCAGTCGCTGCCGCGTTGGTGCTGCCTGCGTCACCGGCTGCACCTTCTGCATTGGTGTCAGCATTGGCAGGGTCGCCGGAGCTGCCGTCCGTTGCAGCAGGACCGTCCACATCTCCGGTGCCACCGGCGTTATTACCAGCTCCGGCAGTTTCACCGCCACCGCCATCGCCACCGGCAGCCGCAGTTTCATCTGCACCGCCATTCACACCCGCCGTTCCCGCGTCGGTCTCCTGATCCGTCCCTGCACCGCCGGCGGAATCTTCGGTCACCGCCTCTGAACCGCTAGCCTCCCCTGGCTCTCCCGTACCGGACACACCGGTACCACCAGCCCCCGCCGCTCCCGGCGACGGGACTTGACAGCTGCCCGTAGTCGAGGCCACTTGATACATCACGGCGGCCTTGTCGCCCGTCGTGACGCTAATTTCCGCCGGCTTGAAGCTGGCGCATTCCTCGGCGCTGGAGAAGACGAACAACAGGCGGCTGCCTGCTGCAGCGCCTCCTTCACTGAGCAGACTGGCCCGGACAGGCGCCTGTCCGCTCGGAACCGGAGACGGCTGCGGAGCCAGCGCGGCGTCTTTATCGTCCGGCCGCAGCATACTGAATATAATAATGGCGGCAATCAACACTACGCCGACAATAGAGCCGGACATCAGGAGTCGAAATCGGCTGCGGCTGAACCACCGCGCCAGCGGTGAAGCCAGCTGGGAGCGGGCTTCATTGTAGACAGTCTGCAGAGCGGGCCCTGCGGCTTCAACATAACTTTTGCGGAAATCACGGCTTTTGAACGCCTCGCGGTCGCTGTTCGTGAAATATTTCAGGATCGCCCGGCGATAACCCGGCCACAGCTTCTTGCCCGAGGCTTTAAAAAGCGGACTGCTCTGCGACCAGGCCAAAAAGCGGTAGACCGTCTCTTTATCCGTCCCGGCCTTGCGCTTCACCAGCTCCAGCAGGGCATCATAATCCAGCGGACCACCTTCGCGGCGGCTGCTGTAGTAGAAGGCTAACGGCAGGCGTTCGAATGGCTCCGGTGAGCCCGCTTCCTTCAGCCAGCGGCGTCCCAGAAGCTGCACATCATCCAGCTCCTGCGGTGTCAGCTCCGCAAAAATCCCGACCTCCGGACTCTCTTCCCCGAACCAGCGGTAAGCGGCACGCAGCGCATTCGCTTTCTGCTTCGTGATCAGATCCAGCGGCGGCTGCCAATCCCCGGCCCGCTTCGGATAACGCAGGAAGGAAATCTCCAGCAGCTGCTCCTGCGTCATTTCCTGGAGCGAAAGCCGGTTCAGCAGGAACCGATCCGCCGCGTCTGCCAGCTCCTGCAATAAGGATAACGCGGATGGATGCAGAAGTGCTCCTTTGCGCAGGCCTTTTTCCGCCTTGTCCACCATCTCATGCATGGCCGATACCGCAGCGACCGGATTGGGTTCCTTCTGGAGCTTCTCCAGCAAATACTCTTTTGTATTTTCCTGAATGAACGACTGCTGCAGAGCCTCCGGCAGAAACCGGCCCCAATGCAGCACGAACCCCATAATGTCCGCAGCCTTCGCCGCTGCAGCCAGACGTATTTCCATATAAGGCTCAAACAGCTGCTTGCGGAATACCGGCTGGGCCAATACTCTTTTGAAAAAAGCGGCACTCAGTTCATCGTTGCTCTCAATGATGCCGAAAGCGGTATTCAGAATATCCTCGCGTCCTGCCGCTCTGCTGTTCAGCATGCCGTTGATGAAATAATCAACGATCTTGACCTTGTAATGGTGGCCCGGCAGAATGAAATATTCCTTAAAGCTCTCCATCACTGCGGGTACAAGCAGACCTTTTTGCCGGATAAGATCATATTCACGGTCGAAGCGCTCCAGGAACAAGTCATTCAGCCGCACCCGCGAGGCCAGCGCACCCTCTGCTTGAAGATAGGACAACAATCCGCCGAGGACTGCGGTTTTGTTGTCGGCATACAAGGTTTCGTTGCCCTGCCCAATCTCATAAAAGACCGCCAGCTCATTATAGGCAGCCAGTGACAAGATACGCTCCCCTTGCTCTACCGACAGGATGCTGTCGGCAAAACGGCCAAAGTCGTCTAATCCGCCCGCGCCGCGGGCCAGCAACTTCCAGGCCAGCTCGGCATACGGCTGCCGGCCGTCGCCAAGATCGGCATTGCCGGTCCGCCCGGACGCCAGATCGAAGGTGAAATCCTTCTCTATGCTGCGGTCGCCGGGACGGAGGGCCCCTTTTTCCACAAAAGTCAAATGAATGTATTTACGGCTTTTTGGCTCGTTCGCATACGTAATCACGCCCAATCTGCGGCGGAACTCGAACGGCAATACACCCAGGAGGACCTCAGTCAGCTCGGCTGCCCGGATCGAAAGCTCCTCCACCGGCACATCAAGGGCGACATAAATTTTCTTTTTGCTGCTTACCGACATCATAACCGCCTGAAGCAGGGCCTTGAACAGCTCTTCGCCGATCCCCAGCGAACGCAGGACCGCCATAGAATCAAGGCGGCTTGTCCTCCGCGAAGCAGGGATGGCCTCCAGCTCCGGCAGCGTCCCTCCAAGCTCTCCGGTGTAGCTCCCGGCAAAGTCAGCATGAAGATAGTCACCATAACGCTGCACAATATCGTCCGCGCGGGAAGCCGGCACCACAAAGTTATGGGCAAAAAAAGCGCTCCGCTGGCCGGTGAAATCCGCCGCCAGATAGCGGCTCTGCCCGATGACGGTCTCATTCGTTTCGGTGTGGAACAGATGCAGCGCAGCCGGGTAGGCCGCTTCGCTCTTCTCCCCGCGCATTGCCAGTTCAGCCGGAGCATCGTAGAGGCAGAAGGGATGCAGTATTTTTTTGACAAAATTGTTGTCGAGACTCCCGGATTTCGATACCGTATCAAAACCTTCTGTAGACCGGTAAACGCCGCGCCGCTCGCGGGTATACATCTGCTGTGCAATCTTCGCCCCTGAATGGGTACTCACGGGCCGTCGCTCCCCTCAATGTAATTCAGCTTGTGCAGCAGCCAGATAAACGGCTCGTCCACCCGGATCGGGCTAACCACGCCTTCAATCTTCTGATTCACCGGATTGCTGCCCAGGGCCGACACGGCAAAATAACCGGTATTGGCAAAATACACATCCATCGTATCCTTGAACGGGCGGTCTACTTTGCCGATAAAGCGGCGGATCTCCCCGTCGATGTTGTGGAACTCGTTAAGGTTGAGCGTTTTGCGGTGCACATAGTTGTTGAACACATTGCTGTTGGACTTGATGTAATCGCCGTCTTCATCCTTGAGGGAATGAAGCATGTCGCTTTTGGCGAGTACGATTGCGGTCGGAATGTCGGTTTTGCTCTTCTCCTGGTAGGCAATGAAATCGCCGAACATCGTCAGCACCACATCACGCGGCTCATCGTACTGCGAGACCCATTCGCCCGGACGGTCGCCGATGTTAATCCGAATCTTCTCCCGGATGGAGCGGATCTGCAGCGGATCGACCATGAACAGGATGCCCGCAGAGTTCTTGATATGCTGGCCGTGCAACCCGAGATAATCCTGATCGACCATCCCCTCGCCGGCAACATCGAAGAAGACAAGCGTCAGCGGGGGCTTCTCTTCATCCTTGAACACAAATTGAAAAATAAACGGCTCCTGCATCTTCTCCTTCTGCGTCGAAGCCAGCAGATCTCCGCGTTCAAATAACGGCTCTTCGTAGAGCGTGCGGAACTTGCGGCTGATCTCGGCGTTCAGCGGCATGCAGGCCGCGTCAAAATGTCCCGCCGTCGTGTGCTGAAGCGTATGGATCAGCGCCGTCATATACACCGATTTGCCGACCTGCGAAGCACCGATGATCGAGATAATGTTGCTCGGCACTTTGCCGGCTGTTACCGGAAGCTCATTGTGGCATGCCGGACACAGCCGTCTGCGGGTCAACACGCCATAGCGGTCAGTCAGTCCGGTCAGCACATGATCGGTATAGTGGTGATATTCCTCCGGAATATCCGCCGGGCGAATGACCGCTTCCACATCGTCCACCGTATCCAGTCCAAAACGCTCACGGTATTTATTCAGCGCGTCATCTTCGCCGAGCGCGTAGTTCTCGTCATCCTCCCGGCTGTGCATCGCCCGGAAAACGACCTCCTCCGGTGCGAATTTGTTGAAGCAGAAAGGACACACAATATCATAAAAAAGCGGCCTCGCCTGAGGCTGGTTTTTTTTCTTGAACCGGTTAAAAAAAGACATCTCTTCATCCCTCCCCAAAGTTCATTCAGCGTCTTTCATTATGGCCCGCGAGTAGCAAAGCATTATGCAGGCCCGCATGTGGCTGAGCGCCGGACTGGCCATCCTTACAGGCTCACTCCGGTACCAGCTCATAATAAAGCCCGTACTTGCGGCCATCCGTGAAAAAGATGCGCACGAAATCCTCCTTGCCGATTTCGATCGGCGGAAGGCTACTCTTGCCGGCGGCAAAGTCCTGCACAAAAGGGAACAGCACGCCGTCCTCTTTACCGGACGGGTACCCGCCCTTTTTCTTGACATAACACAATACATCCCTGCCCACCGGCACTTCGGCGGTAATGGTCATATGTACCGTTTTCTGTTTGGAGAACAAGCCTTTTTTCTGAAGAATCGAATAATAAATCCGGGCCTTGCCTGCACTGACAACGATCCGGTTGTCCCCGTCCTTCTGTCTGACAAGCATTGTGTCTCCATGTTCCGCGAGGCGGGCGAATATGGTATACGCGACCAGTCCAATATCGTCCAGCCGGTCGCGGTAGCCGTTGTTCGCTTTATATTCCTCACGCGTATAGAGCTTCATGCCGGCGGGCGGGCTGTCCCCGTCCACCGGCGCTTCTGCAGAAGCTTTATGAATGCAGACCGCCTGCACGCCATCCGGCCAGCGCCATCTCAGCGTACAGAACCGGTCCTCCACCCGGGAACTCAATTCGGTTATAACAGGTGTGGAAGAATCAACCTCGGCGTACTTCATGACTGCTTGCTCCTTTCCGCTGCTCTAGAATCCTTTGCTGCCCCGGTTCCGGCGCGGAGCCGGGAAGTTGTCCGAGGCATTCGCAGGCGCTCCTGTGTTCCGGTTGCCCCTGCGGGTGAGACGGCCTTCCCCAACCGGCACCACACCGGTGAACAAGGCAATAATCGCGGCCAGCACAAGCACGGCCAACAGACGGATGATTCCGTCTGGAACCGAAAAGCCGGTGAGGCCGTATTCCAGGACCAGACCCGCTAGCAAGCCGGAGACGGTCCCGCCGAGCCCGAAGCTTCGGGCCAGATGGCGGTTATCGAAGACCACGCCAAGCCCGACTCCCAGCGCCGCACCCACCAGCAGCAGCGAAAGTATGCGCACTGCAGCATAATACGGGCTGTCCTGGGTAGCATCGGTACGCTCCGTCAGCAGCGTCCGGTCACCAAGACGGTCATAAATCTGCTGGAACACGTCGCCAAGCCGCCCTGCATCGGAGACATCGTAATATTGTCCGCCGGTGACACCGGCAATTTCCCGGAGCAAGGTGGCATCCGAAGGGTTATCCATGCCGAGGCCAATCGTATTGACGGCAATACCGCGCTCTGTAAACGTCCGGAGATCCGACGCTGTGTCCAGCTCGCTGGCCCCGTCGGACAGCAGAATCACCATGGACCCCCGGCTGGAGCTGCTGTCACCGTTAATGACATTCAGCGACTCCTCGAGGGCCCCCTTGATATTCGTCCCGCCTTCGGTTGTCTTCAGATTGAGAATGGCCGCAGAGACCTTCTCCCGGTTCTGCTCATCCGCAAGTGGCGTCAGCGGCTGCACAATGCTCGCACTGTCGCTAAAGGTCAACACGGCCACCTGATTGTCCTCGTCCATCTGCATCACCAGGGACTGTGCGGCGGAATAACGTCTGTTGTCCGGATCATTCTCCATCATACTGCCGGAGTCGTCAATGATCATCACCACATCTTTTACCGGCTTCACGCCGCCAAAATTCAGCTCATAGATGAACTCTGTGAATGCCCCCACCCCGAAGGCGAGCACAAGCGTAAGCGGCAGCAGTTTCCAGGACAGACCCAGATAACGCTGCTTCCAGGAAGCTCCGTTCAGTCTCGGCGAGACCATTTCCGCGATCAGTGCCCCAAGGCCGACACCAAGGGCAACGATGGCAAAATAAATGCCGACAAGCACAATGGACGGCAGCTCTTCCAGCCAGCGGCCCAGCAGCCACTCGCCGATCAAAAAGGCAAAAGCGCCGCCGATCAGACTAAAGAAGAGCAGGAGCAGATTGATTTTTCGCTGCATCATTATTCATCCTTTCCGGATGGAACCTAAGTAAAAGCCTTGAATACATCTTTCATTCACCGTCCACTAAATCCAGGGTCCGTAGACAGGTGCTAACGCAGCTCAGGCAGCTGAGCTTCATCCACTCCATGCAGATGGTAGCCATTCTGAACATAGGTTTCGTAGTAGACCTTGGCATTGCGGTAATACAGCAGATCCTCCAAATGGAAGCCACCCATCAGATTCAGCTTCTCGATTCCGCTTCTGCGCTGCTCATGGACGAAGCCGAGCCGGTAAATACGGGTCGTCTCATCCACACCGAAGGCGTAACGCAGGAACTCGGAGCTGCTGTCACCGAAGAAATATTTCTCCTCATGGCGGTGCTCCTGCGTATATTCAAACAGCCTCACATTGACCACCGCCCCCTCCTCCAGGTTGCGGTAGAGCCGCTTGAACAGCTCTTCCCGGGACAGGACTTCGCGGTTCTCATAAGCCGCCGCCACATTTGCCCGGCGCAGCAGCTCCTCCTCGAAGGACAACGCGAACGGTTCTGCCGCCAGCAGCTCCTTCCGGCACAGCTCAATGAGGCGGCTGATGACCGCTTCCTTGCCCTCTGCAAGCAGCGCTGTCATGCTGCCCATGTACCGCTCGCTGAAGAATATGCCAGGCCCGCGGCGCGTTTCGATCTCCTTCATAACCTCTTCCGTCACGGTCCGGTAATATTCCATGATATTCTGCCCAAGCTCGTCGTTCGTCCGGCCGATGCTGTCCAGCGCTATGCCGCGCAGCTCTTCCTCCAGCGACTCCATGGCCTTGACCCGGCTGATGCTCTCTGCATGCAGCTGCTCCAGCGCGGCTTCCAGCCGCAGACAGAAGGCCAGCTCGCTCTCCAGGCGCAGCAGCTCATATTTCTGGCCATACACCGTCGTGAACAGATAATGGATGAAGTTGCGCACCGTCCGCTTGTCAAACAGCGGCACCCGCTGGAACGGCTGGCGTTCCACACTCTCTGCATAGAGCAGATCAAGCTCGGCCTGAGCCGAGGCAATGACTGCCCGCAGACCCGCCATATGCTGACGCAGCCCGTACAGCACACTTCCGCCCCCGCTGTCTTCCCTGTCGGCTGTCCATTCGGCCAGCTGATAGAAGGTCACCGGAGGGACCGCCGTTTCCTGTGCCGCAAATATTCCCCGCCACGTGCGGAGCGGGTCAAAAGCTTCCGTCCGGCGGGCCGTCTCGGCCACGAAATTGCTGCGGAAATAGGCTTCGCCCCCATCGCCGAACAGCAGCTGCTCCGCCTCGCGCAGCGACAGTTGCCTCAGCTCATGGTATGACGGTCGGCCATGGCTCATCAGCCCGGTCATCTCGGCCAGCCCTTCTCTCTCCGGCAGCAGCTGTGCCGCCTGTTCCCGCAGACTGTCGGTGCCTAGCCCCAGCAGGGCTTGACGGTCCCGTACAGGCCACGGGCTGGCTTCACGCAGCGCTTCGGCCAGACGCCGGAACGCATGATAAAGCACCGCCAGCGCAATCTGCCTGTTCGGCCTTCGTACGCCTGAGAAACCTGCCGAAGCATACCCTTGGCGGCCCGTGTTGCCTCTGATCCCGCTCTTGAAGGTCATATTGTTATAGCCGCCTTGCCCGGTGGCCTGATCGGCTGTGGGCCGCACCCGGTTCTTGAGCAGGCTGACATGGGAGATAATCTCATAATTGTCACTCATGCCATGGGCCGACAGCATACCACGTTCGTTCTTGTCGGAGAGCAGGTACACGAGATCAAACAACGGAGCCGGCCCGTGCGCTACCGGAATGGACAATTCCTCTTCGGTCACGAGCAGCGGAGCCTGGAAAGTATAGTCTCCCGCCTGCAGCCCATCAAGCTCGCGCAGAAAAGCCAGCCCGACCGAGCTGGAATATCCGTAATTCTCTCCCTGCTCCCGTTCATTGATCAGCGCATACAGATCCATCTGGACCGACTTGAACGATTGCCCGAGCACAGCACGGGCCAGCAGTGTAATTTCCGGCAAGAATACATTAAGCGGGTCATCGACCCGCGTAATGATAGAGAGATGAATGACATCAAAGGATGAATAGAGCCGCCCGTAATCCGCGATGCTGTTGCTGAGCCGCCGCAAGGTACGGTTCATCTCGGCCAGATAACGGCTGTCCTGGTGAAATTCACGGTACACCTCCTGGCGTACCGTACGGGGATCATGCCCTGCCGTGTCCGGCAGAGCCATAACCATCACCCGTTCTCTTCGCATCGTACCGCCATTCTCCGGCGAAGCCGCAGAGCGGCTCGCACCTTCCGTGAGCGCATGGATGGCCATCACACCGCCCGCGTTGTCCCATTTGCGCTCGCAGCTGTCCAGCACCGGGGCGATGGCCGGAGCCACCTTGTCTCCAACGAACAGGAACAGCGCCGGGTAATGGATGCTGCTGCGTCCATCCCCCCGGCTGCGCGCTGCTTCTTCCTCTGCCGCGTATTGTTCACCATACGATAGAACCTGAGATGTGATCATAGGTTATTTCAGCTTTCTGCGGATGCTGCCCAGCTTGCCGGTCATGCTCTTGTAAAAGCTGTACATCTCATCACCGTTGGCATGTTCTACCCGCTCATATTCAAGGCTGTCACGCGCCTCCAGGAAGGAGACGTACAGCCCTTCCAGCTTATACAGCAGCGGAGTGACATCTTCCGCAGCCGTCATTTCCCCGGCACGCCGGGCCGCCTTGCGCAGCAGCACACTGCGGCTCTTCTCATCCAGCCCGCGGAAATGGCGGTACACGGCATATTCCACATAGCTGCGTTCTTTCATCAGGTTGGCGAACGGCTCCCAAGCGTCTTCCTCTTCATCGCGGTCATAGACGTAGAGCGCACCTTTTTTGATAATACTTTCGGTGTACAAGGCTTCAATGAACTGGTCCATCCATTTGTCCTCATCCAGATATTGGTGAAGCAGCGCATTAAGCTCAGCCGATTTGGCAGCAAGCGCCGCATATTGGGCCAATTCCTCACGGACACGGGTAATCAGCTGCGGAGAACGGATCAGGTTCTCCTGGGCCAGCTCATGGTTGATGCTGCCAAAAATATCCTTGACGCTCTCGCGCTCCAGCCCCTTCTCCAGCAGCGCCTTCAGCTCATCGGCTGCTTTCTTCACCTCTCCAAGATTCGGGCGCGGCGCACTCAGCTGCAGATCAAAGCCTTTCAGGAAAGCTTCCAGATCAAACGGCTTCGTGAACACCACCGAATAACGGCTGCTGGTATTCTCGTCGAGGCCTTTCTCTATAATAACTCCGGCAGCCAGCGCCTGGGTAAAGTCGGCCCGCACTCTGGCATTATAATCACGCACGCGCGGATTGACATAAGTGTCGCCCCATGATTTTTCCGGAATCGGGGACGGCAGGTACGTCCAGTTGTTCTTGTCCGTCATCACCAGATGGCGGCCAATCCCTTCCTTGTCCAGAATGGTCCGTTCGTAATTCTCCTCGAACACCCGCAGCGGCGTGTACACAAACAGCGGCACCCCGTTGCGCGTATTCAGCCAGAAAATCCGGTTCTTGACCTGGCTCTCCTTGATCGTGAACTGCGATTTGCCCAGGGCATTATTCTGATAATTGCGGATCCCCTTCAGGATGCCCGGCGCTTTGACCGGCACGGATACGAACCCCCAGGACGGGAAGTGCAGACTGCCTGAGCTGTTGCTGAGGTGGAAGGTAGGAACCGCCTGCTCATCCAGCTTGCCGGCTATAATCCGCTCCACGAATTTATCCAGCGGCTCATCATGGCCGTATTTCATCACCAGGAAATCCTCCATGGAACGGGTAATCAAATCGCCGAATTTGTCGCTCAGGAACTCCGAAATGGAGCGGACAATATCAATCTCCTGCTCTTTGACCCAGCGGCCGGAGTGATTCAGCATCTCACGGGTGAAGTCACGGATCAGATCGTCGCCGTCCTTCTGCTCCATGAGTTTCGAGATAGTGGCCGAGATGTCCGGCACATTTACAATGTTCCAGTAGTAGGTTTTGTTGCCTTTATAATCGGCCTGCTCCTCGCCATTGATCAGGATGTCCCCATTTTTGGCAAAAATCGAGCTGAGCGCACTCAGAATCTCCGTAAACACGCCATAAATCCGGCTGTTCTCTTCGTTAAGCAGCTCATACAGGTCTTCATAGAATTCGATCATGCGTTCGGTGCGCTCCACATCGGCATGCAGCCAATATTCATTGATTTTGGCCTCGATATAAGCATTCTTCTTTTTCTCTTTGGAGACAAAAGCGCTGCGTGCGTCGCCCAGCTTCTCCTCCGCACTCTCACGTGCCGTCTCAATATCACGCGGCAGACGCAAAAGGCTCTCTCGCAAAGCTTCCACATAGGACTGGATCAGCTTCAGAATACAGAAGCCTTTTTCTGTGTACAGCAGCCGGGAGACATAAAAGGGCCCCTGTTCCGGATGCAGGAAGATCCGCTCCAGCTCCTCGCCGAACCGTCCGACAATCTCGCCTGGCAGCTGTTTCTTGGACTTGATGTATTCCTCCCGGGCCCGGGACAGGAAGTTCTGTTCCAGCTCCGTATCCATGCTGACGACCTGATTCTTGATTACGTTCGCATGGCTCAGGCGCTCGCTGTTCTCATAACCCGGCAGCGGCTCCGGCACACGCGATTCGAACGTCTTAATCATGCTGTCGAGGTCGATACCCAGCTTGCGGGCAAATTTCTCAACATCCTCCTGGCCCGGGGCCTGCCGGAACATTTTTTCCATCTTGTCAAAAAGACGGTAAGCCAGATAGGTAGTCATTTCCTCAATCGGCAATACTGCAGATGAAGCTCCGATAATGTTGTATTCATAATTGGCCGGATATACCTTGTTCATCTGCGCAATGTTCGTGCGGATATTGCTGATATAGTCGTGAATGGCGAATTCTTCGCCTGACTGTTTCTCTTCGCTGGCCATAAAGTTCGTGATATTCTCCGCCGTCACATTCATGCAGTAATCATAGGCATTCTCCAGCAGCTTGCCTTCGGTATTGGTCGCAGAAATCAGATGGCACAGGTTGAACGGCGGCAGCGGAGAATTGACGGTCAAAATATTGCCGTACTGCTGGCGGAACCGCTCGCCGCGGCTGTCCACATTCATCCAGTAGTCCAGCTCTTTGAGCGCCGCGTATCCGTTCTTGCGGATATATTCGCGCGTGTGCTCGCTGAGGCTTTTGTTGGCCAGATTTACATCCGGGGTGAACAGGTATCCGAGCGTGTTCACGCGGTCAATCCCGGCTGAGCCGTAATCGCGTTCGATAATGCCGCGCACGATATAGGAGATATCCAGAAATGCGCCGCTGCCCGTCCCGCCGGACAGACCTGTCAGCAAGAACACCATCAGCTTCTTGCTGGTGCCGACGGACAGGGTCTTGATCTTCTTGTCGATGGCGCCTACAACCTGATTAATCTTGGTGAACAGCAGCAGCCGTCCGGCCTGCCGCACACCCGCGGCGCCGTTCATGCCGTCCGTGATGCTCAGCTCCGGCGACAGCCATTCTGTAATGTAAGGCTCAAGGATGCTGCGGTTCTGCAGCAGCCCGCCGATTTCGGCGTTGGCCAGCAGCACGAATTCATTCTGCGGGTCAAGGCCGATGCCTTTGTATTTCTTCCCGCGGTCCTGTTCATTGGTCTCAAAAGCCAGGAATTCCACGTTGTCGGGCTTATCCCGTTTCTTCTTGGAGATCGGATCTTCGGGCAGTTTGAAGCGGCGGTTGATCTGGTATTTCAGACGGAGCAGGGCATCGATGCCTGTGCCGCCAAGTCCGATAATCAGGATAGGATTATCAATGGTATCCACCCTGATTTTGTCGCTGACAATACCTCCCCCAAGGGATACGTCTAATTGCTGAATATGTTCTCTTACTATCGGTTTCATTCTGATTCCTCCCCAAACTAACTTAGGCTTCCTATACTAAATACTCCATTAAAATCGTCTTGTCTACGGTCTGCAAGGTTACAGAAATCCGGTCGCCGCTCTTCAGTTCAAGGCCGCTCGAGGCATCGGCCGCACGCCCGGATCTCTCCACGGCAATTCCCTCAGCGCTGCTGCGCAGCAGAATGCGGTCATTCTTGACCGGCGTGAAGACCAGATTCTCGCTTTCTTTCAATTCCGGCGCAAGCTGGAGCAGCTGATGCAGATTGAATTTGCCCCGGAAGGCGGACAGCTTCTTGTACTGCGGATACGTCTTCTCTCCGGTGTTGCCGTCCTGCACTTCAATAACCAGCTGTCCAACAAAACCACGGGTCGCTTTTTGGCGGAGCAGCCAGAAGGCAACGCCGGCTGCTAGCAGCAGCAGAACGGCTCCGATGATGTAATACAGGCTCTTCGATGCCGGCTTCTCTTCGGCAGGGTCAGTTCCGGTTCCAGCCGGGGCCTGGGTGGCTCCCGCTCCAGCCGCTCCTGTCTTGGCATTGACCGTAAGTGTATCACTCTCACGATAGAAGCTGCTCTCCTCCGCCCGGACCTTCAATTCATAGTTATGGCTGTCTTTCACCTCAAAAGTACCCTTGAATACATCGCCTGTATTATCGAGCGGGATCTCTTCGGTCTTCCCGGTATCGGTATCCGTGGCGAGCAGAACCGCCTTCATATTCTGATACAAATTGCTGAGCGTTACCTGAGTGCCGTTGCTGTAAAGGCGGGAAGCAATGTCGATGGTATCCCCCTTTTTATAGGTCTTTGACGGCAATGCATCCATTTTGAGCTCCAGATCATAGTTAAAAACGAGATTGATATCAATCTTGTCCTTGGGGACACCCTTGATCTGCAGCTTCCAGTCTCCCTGCTGTGGCGACAGCAGCTTAATCAGACTGTAAGTCTTGGACTGCGACAACAGGATATCATTCGATGGAATCGCAACGCTTTTGCCCGACGGATCAGTCAACTTCGCTTCTACCGGCTGGGAAGACATTATCGAGATATTCGCTTCCAGCACGCTTGCGTTCGGCACATTGACTGTAACATCCTGGTAGTTTCCGTTAGCCGTTATGGATTGAACCGGAACAATCTTCAGCTTCAGATGGCTGGCAAAAATCTCACTGAGGATTTCCGGCAGATCATCCGCCGTATCCGTTGAGAACGCCTTGCCTCCGGTCTTGCCCGACAGATCGGCCAGGCTCTGCTTGTTCAGCTTGCCGTCGGCATTAAGGCCAATGGTATAAATAGGATATCCGTTCTTCTTGGCGGTCTCCACCGCCGCCGCTAGCTCTGTATCGGACTGGCTCTGTGTCCGGCCCGTAGCTTGGTTGAAATCATTATTGCCGTCTGCCAGCATGACAATCATCGGCTCATGTGCGGGATCACTTCCGTTCTGAAGCACCTTTACCGCTTCTTCCATCCCCACCGCGATATCCGTATAAGGTCCGCGGTCCAGCCCGTCAATAAAGTCCTTCAGATCCTGCTTGTCGGCAGCCGAGTTAATCTGCAGCAGCGCCTTCTCGCGCTGTACCTCATCGGTGTAGGCTACAATGCCGACCTTATCCCCTTGGGCGGAGAGCATATCTATGAACATTTTCATCGCTTCACCTGCGATGTTGTTCTTGTCACTCGTCTTCATGGAATTGCTGACATCAATAAGAAGCACGGCATCAATGTGTGAACCGGTTGGCGCCGCTGCATAGGCCCGTACAGCCATTAAGGGAGCTGTAGCGATAAGCAAAACCAGCAGCAGTGCCGGAAAGATACGTTGCATAATAGTCTTGGCTGTTCTTGAAGCTGGATGTTTACGAAGCATAAAGATGGCTCCTCTTGTGTTATAGTGGGCACATATAGCTAGCCTGTGCGAAAGCTAAATTCTGTAAATAACATGCCATTATGATATAATTAAACCTTGTAAACTTCAACTTTAGGACCGACGGTCCGGGACGGGGAGAAGGATAAGAAACGCCATTTCTGATCACCGTACGCATCCGTGTGTCCAAGCAGAAAGGATCGTTCCATGATTTCATACGTCATTCTGGCCATTACGTTCCTATATGTCGTCATTCAAATTTCCCTGTATGCCGCCCGCCAGCGCAAACCGCTTACCCGCGATGACATCGAAGAGAGACTGCTGGCAACGCTGAACGGAGGCGACCATGGCCGTCCATAAGAAAAAACCCGTCACCTTTCGTCCGTTCAAGGCTCCGCGTTATGCCTTCGACAACCTGCGCATCTGCCGCCGCTGCGGACGTTACACTGCACTCCGCGAAGAACATTGCACCGGATGCGGCAAGTCCTCCTTGGTGCCGGTTGAACAACACGCTGTATCCATCGCCGGACGCAAGATACATACCCGTCTGCTGCTCACCTTGTTCCTCACCCTGGCCTCCGTCTATTTTGGCACCAGCCTGCAGCAGATGGTCCTATGCGGAGCCGGCGGTCTTGTATTGATGGGCTTACTTTACTATACGCAGCGAAAAACAAGGAAGAATGAAAATTTGCGCTCACTTGATCAGCTGCTGGGACATAATATCGGTATCCTTAAGCAAGGACTGGAGTTCAACCGTCAGGAAGCCGTCTCCGTACTCCGCGAGAATGATGTACTAGCCTATGAGAAGCTGCGCGAGCTCTCTGTTCTGCTCCGCGGTGACCGCATTGCCCGGCAGCGGGTCGCCCTGCTGCACGGATTTCTGCTGCGGAAGGATATGGAGCTGGAGCTGGAACAGCTCCTGCTCAAGGACTTCGAGCCGCTGCTGGCAGAATATATCGGCGAAGTTGCCAAGGTACGCCGGGATTTGATCAAGGACCGGACGCTGCGGTATGTAAAGACGTACGAAGTCCAGATTCTGCAAATGGATAAAGGCTCCGCTATCCTTGCGGGCGTTGCCGGGGCAGCGGTGCGCATGAAGCGTTATGCCCTGCTCTATTCCGGCTTTATAGGAAGATATGTGCAGGATCTGCCCAAAGACCGCGTGCTGCGGTTGTCCAGGATGATCGCTGCCAACCCGCATGAGCCATGGAACGGCCTTGATCAGACCGTTGCGGAAATTGTCAGCACCAAATACCGCTGGGACCCCGATTTTCAGGTTGATGCTTAGATACCAAAAAAAGAGGCTACTCTATATGACGATCAGACAAGTGATAACCCTGCGTAATTTTATGATCATTTTGTGTATAACTATGATTGGCCTGCTTGGGCAAAAAGCCGTCCGCATCGCGGACAAGATTCAGGCGGTACAGGAAGGTGACCGCTTATATGCCGCAGGCGACCTGATTGCCGCCGAGGAGCAGTACCGGCAGGCTGCCGGGAACTCTTCGCTTCTTTATATGGAAGACAGGCTTGCGCAGAGGCTTGACGAGCTGGGGCCGATTACCAAAATCCGCAACGCCCTGAATACCCTGGTCTTAACTGCACGTGCCCAGTCGGCAACGAAGGATTTTACCGGACTGCTGCAGACCTATGAATCACTAATCAGCCTGAAGGCTGTATATATGAAGACCGGGGGCTCCTATGAAGCCCATTTCCGCCAATTGTCTGCAGATTCTGGCCTCTCGGATGACCTGACCGTATATTTCCAGAAGTTCAAGAAGCAATTTCTTGCCGAGCTTGCAGAGAGCAAGGCGGGAGGCGGAAGCGGCGAGGACAGCTTCAAATGGAATTTGCTGTTGATCCCGGACGCTTTTTATGGGGAAACGGAGCTGAAGCAGGAGTTGCTCGCTGCAAGCTTTCAGGGGCATGACACAGTAAGGCTTAAGGCTGTGGCCGCTTCGGGGAGCTTCAGCCCCTTGCTGGACAACGCCTTGTCCATGATGAATGCCTACCGCAGTCATGACTACGAGGCGCCTTGGATACTGAAACAGACAGAGGCTAGTACAAAGTCCATACTGAACAAGGATCTGGATGCCGATAACCTCTCCGCCTTTGTACAGCACGGGATATCTTACCGCGCTTTTGCCCGCTCTGCAGGTCTTTCTTCATCCAGGGTGCTGACCCAGATTGACAAAAGTCTGGCACAGCTGCTCAAGACTGCCGGACGAAAGTCCCGGGCCGGGCAGCATGCGGAAGCAATAGCCTTGTATGAGGCACTCGCTCCGCTGCAGGATACTTCGGCTGAACTGGCCGCTACGCGTCTCGCCTGGAATATAGCCGAGCCAGTCCGGCTGCTGCCCGGCGGCGAGTTGCCAGGGAAATACACCCACATAACCGCAGGCACAGGGCGGTATGGAGCACAGGTGTACGTAGCGGGAACAGACAGCAGCGGCCGCTTGTATTATGCGGCGTTAAAGGACGACGGCAGTGTCGTCACCCTGAACGGCGATGTCCTTCCCGGATACGCGCGCCTGCGCCGCCTTGTGTTCGACGATTCGCTTGCGCTTGGCAACAACACCGGCGTACCGGTGGTCATGGCCGAAGCCGACAGTGAAGACGAGCAGACCCTATATACCGCTTATGAGATGAAACCCGAAGGCATGACACTGCTGCTCTCCTTTACAGCTGACAGCTACGAGCTTCAGGCGGATGGTTCGCTGCTCGTGCAAGGCGCGCAGCTTGCAGACGGCACTTTTGCCCCTGAAGCCATCTACCGCCACACAGTCAGCATGTACGAGTTCAGCGAGTTGGTACAGGAGGTACAGGAAGAGCAGGAGTATCCGCTTATTACGGCCTCAGAGCTTGAACAACGCCCCGACGAGAAGGTATCGTTACAAGGCGAACTCTACGTGGACAATAACGGTACAACCGTTCTTTCCTCGGACGGGCGATACATCGCCTTGCAGGGTGAGATCGGCGTTACCGGCAATTCAGTGGTGTCCGGCCAGTTCCAACATAACTATAAAACCGTAGGAACCGATATCGGCGAACAATTGGTGCCTGAGTTTGTTGTAGAGAGCGTTGGCAGCCTGAGCCTTATCTACTAATGATTCAGCCACCGTTTGACACACACCTGGACACATCCCCACTGTTCTGAGCGACGAAGAGGAGCCCCGCGGGGCTCCTTTTTGATTGAGGCAACCACTCAAGCCGAAGTAGTGCGGTCGCCGAAAGGCATTTTTGCCTCTCGTTCGTACACTTTGGTCCCTCCGTCCACAATCAAGAGCATTTTTGCCTTTCATTGTGGCGATTCCGGTCGCTGTGGCGGATTCTAAGGCATTTTTGCCTCTCATTCGCACACTTTGGCCCATTCCGCCACAATCTAAGGCATTTTTGCCTCTCGTTTCATCGACTCCAGCCACCAGGGCGCCTCCTCTCCGAACCCAAAAAGTCATCAAAAAAATATTAATTTCCCTACAAATTTTTTAACGCATACGGGGCGTGGGATTGCCCTCAAAAACTAGCTGATTGCAGACGCCCGGGGGTGTCTTCGTCTATTGACTTTTCAAGATATAGTACATAAAATGATTAAGCGCAACTAAATGTAGTGTATATATAGATAAACCCGTGAATCTAGCGGGAATGCCATTTATAGATTTGTCAAGTACAAAGAGAAGGTTGTTACAGGAGGTTAGAGACCATGCTGATTGCTTATGATTCCAAAACCGGCAACGTAAAACGGTTCATCAGCAAGCTGAAGCTGCCGGCCGTACAAATTGAAGAGCATATGACGATAGACGAGCCTTACGTGCTTGTTACATACACCACCGGATTTGGGCAAATCCCAGAGAAGGTGTCTTCTTTTTTGGAAAAGAACCATTCCAGGCTGAAAGGCATCGCCGCCAGCGGCAACAAGAACTGGGGCGAGCTGTTCGCGCACAGTGCGGACCTGATTGCACAGCAGTATAATGTGCCGGTCGTGGGGAAGTTTGAACTGTCGGGAACATTTGGCGACGTAGAGCGCATTAAACAGGAGGTGAGCCGGGTTGCGGCATATTGAACTGAACAACATGTTGATGAAGAGAGACGAAAGCGGCTTTTTCCAGCTGGACAAGGACCAGGAGGCTGTGGCCGAATTTATGCGGGAGGTGGAGCGGCGTTGTCTGACTTTCCCGAATACGAAAGCCAAAGTGGATTATATGATCGCCAATGATTACTACGAGGACTTGTATGACCGTTATACCGCTGCCGAGATGGAGGATGTCTACCGGATTGCCCATGATTATAATTTCCGTTTTCCTTCTTACATGGCGGCTTCCAAGTTCTACACCGACTACGCCGTCAAAAGCAATGACCGCAAGCAATACCTGGAGCATTACCCCGACCGCGTAGCCGTTGTAGCGCTGCATCTCGGGCGCGGCAATGCCGATACCGCCCGGACCCTGGCCCGCTCGATGATGGAGCAGCGGCTTCAGCCGGCAACACCGACCTTCCTCAATGCCGGCAAAAGCCGCCGTGGCGAGATGGTCTCCTGTTTCCTCCTGGAAATGGATGACTCGCTGAATTCGATCAACTACGTGCTGAATACCTGCATGCAGCTCTCCAAGATCGGCGGCGGTGTAGCCGTCAACCTCTCGAAGCTGCGCTCGCGCGGTGAAACGATCAAGGGTGTTGAGGATGCTGCCAAAGGCATCATGCCGGTGCTGAAGCTGATGGAGGATGGATTCTCCTATGCCGATCAGATGGGCCAGCGCAAAGGTTCGGGGGCGGCTTATTATAATATTTTTGGCTGGGATGTACTGGAGTTCCTGGACAGCAAGAAGATCAACGCCGACGAGAGATCACGCCTGAAGACGTTGTCCATCGGATTGATCGTGCCGAACCGCTTCTACAAGCTGGCGCAGGACAATCAGCCGCTGTATGTGTTCGCTCCTTACACTGTCTACCAAGCCTATGGTACACACCTGGATGACATGGATCTGGACGAAATGTACGATACCCTGCTCGCTGACCCGCGTGTGAAGAAAAGAGTTGCCATGAGCGCACGCGACATGCTGACCAAAATTGCCATGATCCAGCTCGAATCGGGCTATCCATATATGATGAACAAGAGTAACGCCAATGCCGCCCACGCCCTGAAAAATGTCGGTCAGGTCAAAATGTCGAACCTGTGCACCGAGATTTTTCAATTGCAGGAAACTTCGGAGATTAACGATTACGGACAGCAGGATGCGATCCGCCGCGATATCAGCTGCAACCTCGCTTCCCTGAACATCGTCAATGTAATGCAGCACGGCAAGATCCGTGAATCCGTCCATGAAGGCATGCTCGCGTTGACTGCAGTCAGCGATATGACTACTGTCTCCAACGCGCCGGGTGTCGCCAAAGCGAATAAGGAGATGCACTCCGTAGGCCTGGGCGTGATGAACCTGCACGGTTACTTCGCCAAGAACAAGATCGCTTATGAGAGTGAGCAGGCCCGCGATTTCGCCCGCACCTTCTTCATGACGATGAATTACCACTCTATTGAAAAGAGTATGGAGATCGCCGCCGAAACCGGCGAGACATTCCACGGCTTCGCGGAATCCGATTATGCGACCGGCGTTTATTTTGAACGCTACTTGTCTACGGATTACCGCCCGGTCACTGCGAAAGCACAAGAGTTGTTCCAAGGAATCTACATTCCAACTCCTGAAGACTGGAAGCAGCTGCGTGACGCTGTAATGAAGAACGGCCTGTATCATGCGTACCGGCTGGCCATTGCGCCAACCGCGAGCATTTCCTATATCCAGAATGCGACCTCCAGTGTCATGCCGATTGTGGAGCAGATCGAGACACGGACTTATGCCAATTCGACCACCTACTATCCGATGCCGTATTTGCAGCCTGATAATGTGTTCTTCTATAAATCCGCGTACCAGATGGACCAGTTCAAGGTTATTGACCTGATTGCGGAAATTCAGCCCCACATTGACCAAGGCATCTCGACCGTTCTGCATGTGAACAGTGATGTAACGACCCGTGAGCTGGCCCGCTGCTACCTGTATGCGGCACACAAAGGATTGAAGTCCCTGTATTACACCCGGACCAAAAAGCTGTCCGTTGAGGAATGCCTGACCTGCTCGATCTAGGTACAGAAAGGAAGATTATACGATTATGAGCGCTATCCAAGCCGTTAACTGGAACCGCCCCGACGACGATTTCTCGCTGATGTTCTGGAACCAGAATATTATGCAGTTCTGGACGGACGACGAGATTCCATTATCCGATGACAAAATGTCCTGGCTGACTCTGAATGAGCAGGAAAAGGATTCCTATATGAAGGTGCTCGGCGGCCTGACGCTGCTCGATACGATTCAAGGCGGGGTAGGCATGCCGCAGATTATGGAGCATGTGGAAGGTTTGCAGCGCAAAGCCGTGCTGGGCTTCATGGGCATGATGGAGCAGATCCATGCCAAATCATACAGCAGCATCTTCACAACCCTGGCTTCCACCGAAGAGATTGACAATGTATTCCGCTGGGTGGAAGACAACACTTTTCTGCAATTCAAAGCGGAGACTATCTCCGAATACTACAAAAATATAAAGACTCCTAAAGACCTGTACCTGGCGATGGCAGCTTCCGTGCTTCTGGAAAGTTACCTGTTCTACAGCGGCTTTTTCTACCCGCTTTATCTGGCCGGCCAAGGCAAAATGACCTGCAGCGGCGAGATTATCGACCTTATTTTGCGGGATGAGAGCATTCACGGGGTATACGTCGGTGTACTGGCCCAGGAGATCTATGCCGAGCTCGAGGAAGATGAGCAGCGCGATCTGTACCAGACGCTGGTGGGGCTGCTGCGCCTGCTGCATGCCAACGAAGAACAATACACGGAACAAATCTATGCGCCGATTGGCCTCGTGGACGAAGTTAAGACCTTCCTGCGGTACAACGCTAACAAGGCGATGATGAACCTGGGACTCGACCCGCTGTTCGAAGAGGAAGAGATCAATCCGATCGTCCAGAACGGGATCAGCACCCATACCAAACAGCATGACTTTTTCTCCAAAAAAGGCAATGGCTACGTCCGGGCGATGAACGTTGAACCTTTGAAGGACGAGGATTTCCAATTCTAATGGCATGATATTACCGCATTCCAGACAGCAAAAAACGCTGGTTGAGAGCTTCCGCTCTGCACCGGCGTTTTTTTGTTGTATTCTCCTGAATCATGATTCATGGGTGAAGCTCTAGGCGATGCCGGATCGGTCCAAGCGGAGCTTCTGCCCGTGAACAGGTACAATCCACATAAGCATACAAGCCAGCCCCAGTACTAGCGTGGTTATAACACTCCCCTCTACTCCAAAGGCGCCTCCGCTCAACCAGTCGGCACCATGCAAATGCACCGTATACAGGCCCTCTGCCGGATTTCCGCTGACCGCAACCCCAAATACATACCCCTGAAACATGTTCCAGGCCGCATGAAGCGCGATGGCAAAATAAAGATTCCCCGTCCGTAGGGTAGCCAGAGAAAAAATGAAAGAAACCAGGGCAATATTCAGCGCACTCAGCCAGGTAAAATTGTCGTTGGCCATATGGGCGAGCGCAAACGTGCCGGCAATAATGCTCATCCCCCAGAGGGGCGACAAGCGGCTGGACAATAAATGCTGTATGTATCCTCTAAAGAGAACTTCTTCGGAGATCCCTGCTACAGCTCCCACGGTAACAAGGCCGATCAGATTAATCCGCCCCCATTGCGGATCGGACCAGACTCCCTGAAATTCCGCCGCGCCTACGCCCAGCAGAATGACAATCACTGCGGTCAGCAAAAAAGCTCCGGCCAGAAATCCTGTAAACAACCGTTTGCCATCTGGAACCGTAAGACCTATGGAGGAAAGCGGCTTTTTTTGAACCACCCTCACTGCAAAGCACACGGTGATCACGATATAAGGTCCTATCTCTTTGAATATTTGTACCCAGCCATGGGGGTCGAACAGATACCCGGAACCCGTGCGCAGCGACAGGACATATGAGCAAACCCGAGCCAAACCTATTACGGCGGCCAACAGCAGCAGTATATCCCAGCCTGCCCGCAGCTGACCTGCCCTGTTCTTAAATATCGTCTTGATGATCGACATAACAAGCAACCTTCTTTCCCTTAATCTATAGTTGTCTTGTTAGACGAAGTTTACAGCAAGAACCCTGCATCCACAAAAGGGCTGCCCCGGCAGCCTTTCCATGGCTTTTGGGACACCCCTCTGTGTTATTGCTTCTAAAATTTGTCCTGAACTTACTGAATTCCGATATAGATCTTGATCTCGGCAGGATCAGCGTTACGGGAATCATAACATTCGTAATCGCCAATATAGGTTCTGACCTCAGCGGCGTTCTGGAAATACGCCCAGATCTCTCCCCAGGTTTGGGCCACCTTCTCATATACAGGCCCTGCCGGGACCGTAAACACCATATATTTGCCTTCCGGAACTTTCGCATACTGATAACCATCGGCAGGATTCACTTCTTCAGCAGCAACATCCTGTCCTACTATAACCGTATAGGCACCGCTGGCATCACTCTCATAATCCGTATATAGAGCGTAAATGAGCTGGGAGCTGGGGTCTGCCACCCTTGAAGCCAAGGAGCTGCTGAAATAATCTTGCCATAACTGAGACAAGCGCCCCTTTCCGCTCATCTCCTCAGCATTGGTGGTCCTGGTGCTGATTCCGCACAGTGTAAATTCCCCTTTATGGACAATCTCCGTATTCATATTCTCAATCTCCTCCTCCTGCTGTCTGTTATCAGTATACGGAAGGTAACTGGACAACTGTCTGTCAGGTTCGAAACAGGAGTGTACGCTCCTTCAGCGCCTTTCCCGTTCCTCATACAATCTCCCGGCAAATTCCTTAATCAGCTCCTTCATCGCCAGCTTCTCCCGCCAGCGTTCCGGAATCCCGCTGAAGCCATAATAGGCTCCGGCAATCTGGCCGTATACGGCACCGGTAGTGTCCGCGTCATCCCCCAGATTAACAGCAAGCAAGGCCCCTTCCTCAAAGCTCTCGGATTTATAAAAAGCCCAGAGCGCGGCCTCCAGTGATTTCACCACATATCCGGAGCCCTGGATTAACGGCGGCTCTTTCCTCCGGTAAGAGCCTTTCAGGATATCCAGCAAGCTGTCCTCCAGTGACTCCTCCGCCAGCCAGCCGCTGAAAGCGCCAGGCCCGAGCATCTCGGCCTTACTCCAGCCGTGCAATCCGGCGAGCAGATAAGCTGCCATTAAACGGCAGGCAGACAGACACTCCCGCGACCCGTGCGTTGTTCTGGAGCTGCTCTCTGCATACGCTATAGCCTGCAGAGGATTCTCTGCATAATACATGACTGCAGGCGCCAGCCGCATAATCGGGCCGTTCCCGGCAGCACCCGGGTCCTCCGAACCGCTGAAGCCCTCACCTGTCGCCTCATAACGTTCCAGAGCTGCCCGTGTAGCATTGCCGATATCGAAACATTTCCCTGTGCTGCTTAAATGTCCGGCACGGAACCAACGTTGATATCGGGCCATCTGATCGGCCGGATCAAACCCCAACTTCGCGAGCAGGCTCTCCGCCAGGCACAGGGCCATCGATGTATCGTCAGTCCATTGTCCCGGCTCCAGCCCAAAGACACCGCCGCCAACTATATCGTGAACCGGCTCAAATGTGCCTGGAGCACTGAACTCGACTGTCGTGCCCAGTGCATCCCCGGCGGCAAGCCCGGCCAGGCAGCCATGATATCGCTCGATTCGAAGTGTCATATTCATTCCCCTCCCGGTTCTATCAAACTTGCATTTTTGAATGGATCAGGGTTGCTAATGCTGCAATCGGTATACGCAGCAACCCCCGGGAGCACAGTGCAGATCCCGGGGGTTGCTGATGGTGGTTCCTGTAGCCTGGATCATGATTTATTCCCCGGGGTAACGCAGTCCCCACTGGGCACGGATCTGATCCAGCAGCTTCATGATGGCCAAGGACTCGTCCAGATTCATGTCCGGACTTTCTGTCAGGCCCGCCTGAAGGCAGCGGCCTACTTCCTCCGCTTCAAAAGCATAACCGATAGAGGCCCGGTCATCCTCAAAGGTCTCCACCTTCTCATCCCCGACGTACAATTCAGCGGATTTGGGATTCACCAGTGTCCCAGGAACAACGATATAACCTTCGGTTCCATATACATGGGCTTCATCCAGCAGATTCAGGCGGACCCCGCCGTTGATGGAAGCGGCGCGGCCGTCAGCGTAGGACAGCAGCAGCGAGAACTGCTCATCCACGCCGGTCTCACCGATATGGGCAGTGCTGGACACGCTCACCGGGTGAGGTCCAAGCACCATCGAGGCGAAGGACACCGGATAAATGCCTACGTCAAGCAGGGCACCGCCCCCAAGCTTCGGATTCAGCAGCCGGCCTTCCGGGTTCCATTCTGAGCGGAAGCCCAGATCCGACTTCACCAGGCGCACATCCCCGATTCGCCCTTCGGCAATCCACTGTCTGACTTTGGCAATCGCCGGGATATAACGGCTCCACATCGCTTCCATCAGGAACAGCTTGTGTTCACGGGCATAACTCACTACTTCTTCCAGTTCTCCGCTATTCACCGTAAATGGCTTCTCGCAAAGAACAGCTTTGCCTGCCCGCAGTGCCAGCAGCGCATTTTCTTTATGAAAGGGATGGGGTGTCCCTATGTATACAGCATCCACTTCAGGATCATTGACCAGGTCCTCATAAGTGGCATGAGCACGGGCAATCCCATACTTTGCAGCAAATTCATCCGCACTTTCCTGGCTGCGCGATCCCACTGCGACCGCTATTCCATTGCTGGCATGGGCCAGATCCCTCACAAACTGGCTGGCAATCCAGCCGGTGCTGAGAATTCCCCATCTCACCTTGTAAGCGTTGTTATATGACATTGTAGTTCCTCCTCCTCCTCTCGCCTAACGCTTAAATTCTACCAAACCATCTCTGTCAAAGCAAAGGTACTGGTAGCCGCCAGGCCTATAGTAACAAGCAAAGTAGCCGCATTCCAGATCCGGTGTACAGCGGCAATGTTCTCCATATAGCTGCTCAGCAGCATCTTTTGCAGCAATACACGAAGCAGCTTCATCAGGATAAATCCGAGCCATCCGAGGACGCTGAGCAGAATCACTTCCATACTCGCTTTGTCCACGAAACGGTCCGGGGTTTCGCCATTGTAATGAATCGGCACAAACACGGGCATTTGCGGATACAGATACAGATACAAACCCAAAGGGACAAGAGCGGCAATGCAGCTGATGAGCATTGTCGGCTTGCTTTTAAACATACGCGGTACCTCCCTGCTGTTCACAACTCTTATTCCGGCACATCTTTATGCGCGGCGCTCGTTTTCCCGCTGACATGTGCAGGCCCTACTCTTTTATTCGGCACAGGACACCCGGGATTTGAGAATTTCTCCCCGGAAGGCCGTCCGCTTCTTTCACAACCGGCCCATACTTGATTTCAGAGTATAGTATAACTAAGAAAAGCCAGCAGCGCCATCCTGCACAATCTGATAAAAACAAGCCAAAGTGGCGGTAAGGTCTGAAATGCGGGTCCAAAAAAGACGCCCTCCAAGCCGAAATGGCTTAGAAGACGTCCTCTGATTCTTTCTTTCTATGAGTGGGCCATTCATCATTGACCTTAACTAATTATTTGCTCAGCACAAGCTCCAGACGCACTTCAAATTCATTCTCTGTATCCAGGACAACCGAGTGCGGGTTGGTTAGTCCGAAATCGGCGAAAGTTACCTTCGTAGTTCCCGACAACATCAGTTGCCCCCCGCTGTACACCGCTTGCGCATCAAAGGTCACATCCTTGGCAGTTCCCTTCACAGTCAGCGTGCCATCCATCTGAACCGGCACAGCCGTCCCTTCTGTCCACTCCTTAGGCAGCTCCGAGAATGACTTGGCGGTAAAAGCAGCTTGCGGATTTGCCGTTACATCCAGGAAGTCAGCGCCTTTTACATGCTCGTCCCGTTTGGCGTTGCCGGAATCCAGACCGCTTAATTCCACAATCCCTTCACCTGTCATGGCAGCCGGATCATCCAGATTCACCTTCCAGCTGCCCTGGACCAAATTATCCACGAAGTTGACAGTTTCTTTGGAGGTTGTTACGGACCAGTATACCTTCGACGTATCGGCAATGGTCCAGTCCCCGTTTAGCTGCTCGGCGGTAACCGCCGCCCCTGCCGCTTCTCCGCTTGTACTTGCATCGGCCGCCGCCGCCGAATTGTTCGCGGCATTCCCCGGCTCCTGCGATGGGATAACGGATTCAATCTCAATATTATTGCCAAGCGTTTTGTTCATTACAGTATACGCGATGACGCCTCCTACAATAATTACTGCGGCTGCTATCAAGGCTATTGTTTTTCTCTTCATCCTGTTTCCTCCATCCATTCTCTTTGATTTGATTCAGGCTTGTACCCCATTCTAGCAAATGAATATGTCGGGAATAAGTCAAAGCAAAACAGACCCTGGCTGTGATAAGATTGTCTTACTTTCATGTCTGAGCAGAAGTGTAAGGAGGGACAGAATGAAATCTATTCTAATTGTTGAAGATGAGGAAGCGATCTCCCGTGTCCTTAGTGCATATTTGAAAAAAGCGGGCTACCAGGTGACCCGTGTTCCCGACGGGCAGGCTGCGCTTGAAGCCTTCGAGAGTTCACCGCCGGCGCTGATCCTGCTGGATATTATGATGCCGAATATGGACGGCTTTGAATTGCTGGGCCGCATCCGTGGGAAAAGCAGCTGTCCCGTCATCATGCTGACTGCCCGTGACGGTATTACTGACCGTCTGGCCGGACTGGATGGCGGGGCCGATGACTATATGTCGAAGCCTTTTATTCCCGAAGAAGTGGTCGCCCGTGTAAATGCGGTGCTGCGCCGGCCTTCGCAGTGGTCCGATGGCAGCCGCAAGCGGCATTTTGGCAGTCTTTTTATCGATTACACGGCCCGTTGCATCTTTCTGAATGGAGCCGAGGTCACGCTAAGCCCACGCGATATGTCGGTACTGCTGTTTCTGGCCGAACGTCCCAACCAGATCTGTACCCGGGAGCAGCTGATTGAACAGGTCTGGGAGATGGATTACGAGGGCAGTGACCGGGCCGTGGATCTATCCATCAAAAGAATCCGCCAAGCGCTGTCGCACTGGCCGGCAACGGAAGGGGAGATCCGTACCCTGAGAGGGACGGGATACCAGCTATGGACCACTTGAAGCCACCGAAGAAACGTACCTCTTTCCTCTTCTACTGGACCCTGCGGTATCTGCTTATTATCAGTATCGGGCTGCTGCTCACCTCTGCTGCCACATTTTTCTGGATTCGGCAGGAAGCGATGGATAACCGGATGCAGACCACGGGCCTGCTCGCTCAGGAGATTGCTGACCGGAGCGTCGGCGTGGATAACTCCATTGCCATTTCGCCGGGTCTTGAGAAGCTGATCGAAGACCGTAAGCGGTTTTTTAAGCTAACCGTTGAAATGTGTGTCATTATTACCGATCAGAGGGGGCAGCTGCTGTACTCCTTGCCTTACCTGACTCAAAAGGAGATGGAGTACAAGCTCAATGACAGTCTTAATGATTCCCGCAGCCCGGAATTTAAAGCAGCCGTAGCCCCCATCCAGGGAGAAGGAGGCAAGCTGGGCAAAGTTTTCGTGCTGCAATCCAAACGTTCCCTGCGGCATATTCCGCAGGATGAGATCCTCTTTTTCATCCTTACGCTGCTGTTCCTGATTATTCTAAGTTGGCTGACCATCTACCTCTTGTCCCGGAAGCTTGCCAAACCTATTCAGAAGGTTGCTGCTGCTGCCGTGCAGATCAGCGGCGGGAACTATAATATTATTCTCGACAAGGGCGCCAAGGAACGGGAAATTCATGAGCTGCTGGTATCCTTCCAGAATATGGCCGGCAAGCTGCAGCAATTCGAACAGTCCCGGGCCGTCATGCTGGCCGGTGTTTCCCATGAGCTGAAAACTCCGGTCACGTCCATCAAAGGCCTGGTACATGCCGTCCGTGAAGGGGTTGTCGAGGGCGAAGAAGCAGAGGAATTTCTCGACATTGCCCTGCTGGAGGCGGGCAGGCTGCAGCGCATGGTAGCGGATCTGCTGGACTATAACGCACTTACAGCCGGTATCGTCTCCATTCGCCATGACAAGCTCGCCGCAGTTCCCCTGCTCTCCGAGATTGTCTATCAATGGAAGCTGACCCAGGAGGAGGACGTCTGCGAGCCCGTTCTGCTCCTGCCGGATGACCCTCTGGAGATACAGGGAGATCCGCTGCGCATACAGCAGATTATCGTGAATCTGCTGAACAACAGTGTGCAGGCCAAAGCCCCCGGATCAACTGTCCAGCTCACGCTTGAGCTGACCCGGAACCGGAGGGGCGAGGCCGAAATCAAAGTGAAGGATAACGGAATTGGCATCCGCCCCGAGATAAGCGAACGGGTCTTTGAGGCTTTTTTCCGCAGCAGCGATAAGCAAAGCGCCTTGCGGGGTCTGGGACTGGGCCTCACCTTCAGCCGCCTGCTGGCCGAAGCCATGAGCGGAAGCCTGGAGCTGGCGGACGGCTCGGGCCAAGGCTGCACCTTTGTATTGACATTGCCCCTTGCGCGTTAGAGGGTTTTCGTGGCGCTGCCATGGTATAATCACTTACACAATCAAACCGTGAAACCGGAGGTTTATCTAATGCTTACTTTTGAACAAAAACTGGCGGTACTGGATTCTTATCCTGAGCTTGAACGCAAACCTGTCTCCCTTGGCCGTATCAATTATCATTATGAGGGCAGCCGGCACGAGAAAAAGACGGTGGCTTTTCATCTGCACCCGGGCGGCAATGGATTTGTTTATGCCGGCCTGCTGCGGGGATATGAAACGGATAGCAAGGGGTTCGTGAACATTCGCGATTTCTCGGAGAGTGAACTGCGGAGCGTGGTGGAAGCTTCCATGGCCTCCCTATCCATGTATATTCCTGAAGCCCCTCCTGCCGGCAAAAGAAAGAAAAAACAAGCGGCGGAAACAGCCGACTCCCTATGGACTAACCACGAGGGGCAGAACTTGACGTTGAGACTGGAAGATGACCTGTGGTATGTCTACGCCGATCTCAACCTGGAAATGGCCTTTGAGACGGTAGAAGAAGCCCGGGAGTATCTCGCAGAAGAAGGTTTTGTTCCGGCAACGGAATAACCTTATCCGGCAGACAACAGCGGCCGGAAGTCCCAACATTCACCGTAGTGACGAGCGAAGCTTACGTTAGCCTTTTAAGTTCATCTTATATAGCTAAGGAGGAATACTCATGACTAATCCGGAAGGCAGGGCCCCCTTTACAGATCCCGGGGACCAAAAGCCTGATCCGGGCGCAGCCCCGCGCCAAAACAGTGTATCGGATCAATGGAACACATTGTTGAAAGATGAACGTGTGCAGCAGGCCAGACAGGTCAGCAAACAATATTTCGGTTTTTTCCTCGGCACACTGGCCAGTCCTTACCGCACGATGAAGGCCGTAGGTGCTGAACAGGCTCTGCATGCTGTGATTACAATGGCTTTGACAGCTCTGCTATCGGCCTTTTATTTCCTGGCCTGGTTTATCAAATGGGACATTTCCCCCGTCTTCGCTTCGGGCTTCCTGCAGCCGCTGCTCCTGAGTGCGCTGGGGATTGCCGCAGCGGTAGGTCTGGCCTATGCCGTGCTCAAGATCGAGAGAGTCACCTTTGATCCCAAGCTGATGATTGCCCGGTTTGGCACTCTGCTGATTCCGGCAGTTGCCCTGCTTGTCCTGGCCATTCTTTTTCTCGTCGTTGGCCTGTTCTCGCTGTCCATCTCTTTATTGGTCATTTCCTTCCTGTTCATCTTCGTGGCACTCAATACGGTGTTGTTCCAGTACCAGCTTAGCCCTTCGGGCGGCCGGGTCGATACGACTTACCTGATTGTGATTGCCAATGCTGTCACCGGATATATCTTCTACAAGCTGATTAGCTCCGTGATTGTTGGAGCGATCGGCAACTTTTTCGGGGGTTCACCTTTCGGAATGTAATGATATGATGTTATATGCACAAGAATAGGGGTATCCCACAGCCAGGTACTGGCTGTGGGATACCCCTTCGTTGATCGGTCAATCTTATTGTTGTGGTGTAGTCGGCATTTGCGCTTCTTGCGCCTTCAGCGCCTCATCCGGAATTTTGAAATCGGCGATTTCATTATGCTTCGAGATGTCGCTGCTCATTTTCATGTCCAGGCTTATGTTTTGGCCTTCTGCTGCCATGTCCATCACCATATCCACATTGGTTTTGGCAGGCAGATAAGTTTCCTTGTTCACAGCGTATATAATCTTCATACTCTTGATATTCATCTGATCCAGCAAAGCAGTCATTTGTGCATCGGCACCGCCGGACTGGCTCATAAAGCTCTTGGCCAGTTCCTTCACATTTTCCCCGGATACATCGGCAGTCAGCAGATAGTTATCCCCTTCCTCAGTAATCTTGGTTTCTTTGCTGAGGGTCTTGAACTGTTCCAGCTGCTTCTCCGGACTCGCCGATTGTTCCATCGATGCTTTCAGTGGAGCTGTCATTTCCGCAGGCAGCTTCATCCATTGTCCTGCGGCATGGGAGTAGCTGCCATCGGCAGTAATATATTGCTCTACCGTTTGTTCACCTTCTTGACCCGGCACCACCATTTGGACCACTTGATGCATTTGGAGCGGGTTTTTGATGAATTCCGATTTCATCTTCATATCGGAATTCTGATCTTGTGTAGTTTCACCTTGAGTTATGCTTATTTTTTGTATAATCTGGGCATCCATCGCGAAGCTCTTGAGCGACTGGCCGGCTTCTGTTGATTTCTTAATCAGCTCATCAACGGTAGGTACGCCTGTTGCTGCCTCTTCCGTAGCCGCTGGTGCGCTGGCTTCAGCGGAAGCTGCCGGTGCACTGGCTTCCGTTGTAGCTGCCGGTGTGTTCCCAGTTGCGGTATTCTCTGTAGTCTCATTGTTTCCGCAAGCTGTAATGCCGATGGTTAAGATCGCCCCTAAAATTCCTGCTGTCCATTTCTTCAAGTTCATTGTCCTCCTAGAATTGTTGTATAGCACATGCTATGGAAGCATCTGCCAAAGTACATAATATGCTATTAACCAAAATCGGACCCATCGTAACACCTGATTCAAAATTAGACATCCTACAACACCGCAGCAACTCCTGTATATGGACAATAATTTAGCAATAAAGGTTATCCGACGATGCCCAAATGCCCGTTGCCCTCATGAGATAAACACCAGGTCCGCAGCACATAGCTGCGGATGCCTGTACTTACGTAAGGATCGCTTTCAGCAATGGAGACTGCCTCTTCCAGAGAAGCCGCACGTATAATGACCATTCCTCCCGGAGCATCGTCAAAAGGACCGCAAAGGATCAGCCGCCCCTGACGATCCAGCTCCTGCAGATGTCTGACATGCGCACGAATAATCTCCATATCCCTGCGGTCCTGCTCCGTTGGGCTTAATAAAATAACATAACAGATATCTTCCTCAATATGCATCATATCCATCGGCTCCTCTATTCATAATCCCGTTGATTCTCTTCATCGGCAATATTCTGAACCTCTTCCGCATGCATCAGATACAGTCCGTAGTCACCTTCAGCATGCAGCTTCGAAGCGCGTTCTTTAAAAAACTTCGGACTTCCCTCAGCAGCATCCTCATCATAAAACAACAGAATCCCGTCACTTTTGCGGAACAGCAGATCATCTCTGGCCCGAAACTGCCAGCTTCCGTCATACGGCATATTGCTGACTGCCCCATAATAATCGGCCCCGGCAATAATCTGCCGGTATTCGTTCTGCTTCTCTTCCTTCCACTTCTCTTCAGGGTGCGCATGCGCGGTGATAATCCCCAGCTTCAGTCCGGGATATTCCTGTTTCAGCTGAATAATCACTTCGCACGCCCAGAGATCCACACCATATTGACCGGGTGTAATCATCCACTCCACTCCCTCTTCCACAAGTGGGCGCAGACGGGCGTACAATGCTTTTTTGATATAAGGAATACCGGGATGTTTAGCGTCAAAAATGCCAAGCTCATGTGCGCGGTAACCGGTAACCAATAAAGTCTTCATTCCTTGCCCCTTTCCCTTGTATAGATACAAATTGCTGCCGGACAGAAAGAACCCGCCGCAAAATGCCTGGCAGGTTCTCCCCTTAATCTATCGATAGGGCTGTGAGATCATATACCGCTGAAGGCTGAGTTCCCTGTGAATGTCTATAAAGATATCCTCGGGTACAGGAATCAAAGCCGGCGTTTCGTGCCAGATGTACGACAAGACCATTTTACAACTCTCTTCAAAGCGGACGGTGTCAGGACTGCCTACGTTCTCCAGAATCCGTTGACAATAGGTTATTAATTCCAGGTAATCGGACAGGAGACGTGCTTGCATATGAACTATGTTAGGATGCAGCTTTTCCGGGACCAGGTTTCTTCTGTCTGTGTTCATCCCGGGAACCTCTGCAGCAACAATAATATCATTATTGAACATAACAAATTTGAGCCGTACTTCAATGTCATTAAAAGCTTCAATAATGCTACTCAAAACACCCATCCTATTCTCTCCTTGCTAACTTACGGAAGAAACTCTATGTATGGAGTGACTCGGATGACGTTCAATGCGTATGTACGATAAGTATATATTCTTTGAAGGAATATTGATAATATATTTTTCTTCAAGTTTACTTTCACAAAAAATCTCCCGTATGGATAAGACCCAGCCGCTTGGCTTCCATAATCGCTTCCGACCGTGAGCGGACTGCCAGCTTCTCAAATATTCGTGTCAGATTGTATTCTACGGTCCGCTGGCTCATCAGCAGCTTCCCCGCAATCTCCTTATTGCTGCTGCCCCTGGCTACTTCCTGCAGAATTTCCTGCTCCCGTTCATTAATGGAGACCTCTTCGAGACGCCGTTCCTCACGTGAGGCTGCCAAGCGGACCTCATTGCGGCGCAGCTGGCGCAGCAGAGGCACCGGGATAACCGCCTCTCCCCTCAAGGAACAACGGATAGCAGTAAGGAGCTGCTCCCGTGTGGCCGTCTTGCTGACCATCCCCGATACCCCCGCTTCCACCAGCAGATTGAAATGCGGACTGAGCTCATAACCCGTATAGATAAGAATGCAATAATCCGGATTAATCTGGATCATTCTTTTGGTCAACTCCAACCCGCTGATCACAGGAATATTAAGGTCGAACAGCATCACATCAAACGTTTGGGTTTGGATCAGCTCCAGCGCTTCCATCGAGGTATAGGTAACAGTCACCTTCATGTCCGGATCTTGTTCAAGCATATTTTTGGTCCCTTCACAGACTGAAGGATGATCGTCAACCAGCAAGATGGTGATCAATGGCTTCTCCTCCTTCCTCCTGCTTGGATGCGGGCTGCAGCGGGAATCTCAGCCGCACCTCAAACCCCCGGCCCGGCTCGGAATCAAAGCGGATCTCCCCGTCCAGACTGCGCACCCGTTCCTTGATTCCCGAAATCCCCATATGCCTGAAGGAATCCTGCAGCTGAGACAATTCCAGGCCCCGGCCATCATCTTTATAATAGAAATCAATCTCCTCGTCCTTCTGCTCCAGCTCAATCTGAATGTTGGAAGCACAGGCATGCTTGCCCGCATTGCGAAGAAGCTCCTGCACAATACGATAGACAGCCAATATTTGTGAGTCATTCAGGTCGAGCACGGTTATATTGGTCTGCAGGGTTATCGAGTAGTTGGAACGAATGCGTTCCTCTGCAAAAAGCTGTTCCAATGCTTCGATCAATCCCATTTCTTTGAGCAGCGGGGGCCGAAGCTCATTGCAGGTCTGACGGATCTGATGAATGACATCCAGGAGCCCTTCCTTGATCTGCTCCAGCTGTTCGCGCAACTGATCCGTAACAGGGTGATCCAGCATGATGGATTCCAGCTTCCGATACCAGATCAGCTGATCCTGCAAGGCCGCATCGTGCAGGTCGGCGGCAAGCCGGCGGCGTTCATTCTCGGAGAGCGTGAAGATAAGGCGGAGCACCCATGAAGGTACATCCTGCTGCGTCTTCATCTGCAGTTCCAAATCTTCAATCAACACTTCAATCAGATGCAGATTCTCATAGACGATGCCGCTGTAATTGGCAATGGTCTTGAGCCAGGTGCGCTCATCCAGGTTAAGGCTGGTATGATTGTTCTTGTCATCAATCCACAGCAGATGGCTGGTCATCCGGTACTGGCCGATGGCCAGGCAAGCCCCGCGCGGCAAAGCAATCAGCTCGCCAACCGCCGGATGCAAAGGGATCGCCTGCATGATGTTATCCATCTCCGGTCCCAGCTCTGCTGCCGAAGTCACTGTTCTTTTGCCGGAATCCTGCTCTGCAGTAAGCTCAAAAAAGACAAGCTTCCGCACAGGAAGAATGGCCCGGATCTCCCGCTCCAGCACCATCTCCATATCCGCCCGGTTCATCACCCGGGGAATCTCTTTGGAGAAGCGCTCAATACTGCCCTGAAAGTTATAGGTCTCCTTCAGAAAGTTGGGACGCAGGCGAAAATCAATGAATTCCTTGGTGAATAAAAACACAGTCATAATTAGATAAACTACGATGAAAATTTGCAGCCATTTGATCCAGGTATATTCAGACTGGTACAGTATAAGGGCCATTAAGCCGAGGATCAGAGCCGTGGGGAGGAACGAAATAGCCGTATAATATAAAAAGCGGTTCAATACGAAATCAATATCGAACAGACGGTTGGTCATGAACAGGTAGAAATAAACTACAGGGACAGCAAACAGGAAAATAGCCGTCAGCTCCCCCGGAATAAAAGGCAGGCCTAACAGCTCCGGCAGACCATTAAACAGCAAAAACGGCAAAAACGCAAGGATATGTGCAGTCAGCGTAAACTTGAACAGTACCTGCAGCTCCCCGTGGCGATGTTGGTAGTATTTAGCAATCAGCTTGGCGACAATCAGCAGATAAGTAAAGGCGAAAAAGGCCAGCAGTACTTTGGTCTCCAGACGGCGGACAGGTAATTCGGTGAAGGCGCTAAGCGAGACCAGAACAGCCACACTCCCTGCCAAGCCATATAACACCCGCAGCCAGACCACGGAGAGGAAACGTTCCTTATAGCGGTGAAGATAGTTGATCATGAAATGAATAAAAAAGACCGGCAGCAAGGCAAAGCTCCAGCCCAGTGTGATTCTTCCAACAGGATCTGCCACTGCCGAAGCCGCAGAGCTGAAATAACTCAGGCCTATGCTCATAAAGAACAGGATCAGCATGCCCGCCGCACGGTCCTCCCGTTGTCTCAAATACACATAACCGCAAAAAACAAGAAACAACAGCAAAGAGACACCCGGAAACACAAGATGGAGAATAAGATTCCAGTTGGAGATTCCGCCCCTCACAGTCAAATGAAGCGTGGTGTATCTACCATCTTCCCCCTTGCGCAGCACATCAAGTGTCTCTGCCTGTTCGATCATCTTATACTTCTGAACGAGCTCAAAATCAGCCGCACCGTTGATAGCAGTAATAATATCGCCTGGCTTCAGATCGTATCCGGCCCAGCTCTCCTTATCAATACCCGATACCCGAACCTGTCCAAGATTGTCCGTCTCCACACTGATCCCCATTTTTGGATGATTCAATACCACATTGCTTAAATAGAGAACCAGCAGCAGTAAAACAAACAAGAAGAATACTAACCTTACGTTTCGGGACAATCTGGACAATGGTCTAAGCCTCCATCAGAACCTTTAGTCGTTACATCCAGTAGTGGTATTCCTTTTCATTCACTTCACGATCCGGTGTCTCATTCCGCATAACATCCATAAGTGCCTTACGTTCCCAGGTTGTCATTCCCGCCATTTGCAGCTGGCCGTTCTGAAATTGCAGTCTTGCTTCGGGATTCTTCACAAGCTTCTCGAACATCTCTTTCAACATCATTCATTCCTCCCAGTAGAAATTAGTTAAAAGCACTTGCTAAAACCCAATATATCAGCTTTATGCCTGTCCTCCAACGCCAACCTGTCCCGTATTTACCGCAAATCCGATTGCGGTCCTTCCTGTAATAACGGAAATCACTCAGCTGCAGCGATAAGCTGCAGCTTCCATGAGGAATCCAGCTCGAGCTCTTCCAATAACTCAAGAAAATGATAGTAGGCCGAACGTGCACGGAAAGCGGCATACAGGGAAGTGCCTGTGCGTTCCACAAGCGCGGCGAATTCCCCGCCCCGGTGCTGAATCTCCTCAAGCGCGAGGCGGCCTTCAAAATAATCAATCACCCAGCGGTCCTGCTCTTCGCTGATGGTGGACAGCAAGTATAGCAGCGGCAGTGTTTTTTTGCGGTGCAGAAAATCATTCTTACGCTCCCAGTTCAGCAAATCACGGGAATCATTGCGGATTTGAGCCGAAATCCCCATCTCCTGTCCGTATTCCTGCACTAATGCAGACTCTTCTCCTGTAGCCAGGATTACACCGGTCATACAGGCGCATACCAGCAGGGCAGCCGATTTCTGCTTGACCATATTAAGATATTCTTCCTCATTGCCGATTTCGTTCAATAAATCCAACGTCTGCCCATTGGTGGCGATAAGGACCTGCCGACTCAGAAATGCGGCTGCTTTATGTATATAGGCTGTGGGAAAATCGCATCCAAGCAGCGTCTCCTGGGACAAGGTCAACAGCGCCAACGCAAGATTAAGCGCTATGCTCTTCGGCAGCGCATGCCACGGCATGTCCATATGATCCTCGTCCTGCAGATCATCCATTATATCCAGGGCCAGGATCATTAGCTCAACAGCCGCCGCCGCACGGTAGATCTCTTGCCCGCTGCCTCCAAACATACGGAAGTGAAGCAGGGTCAGGGTCCCGCACTTCAGCGATTCACACACCTTCACCTCGACAGAAGCCACAGCTGCCTCGCGCAGATAATCGACAGCAAAACACCGCTTTACCTGAGCCTGCATCTCCTCGGCCAACAGCTTCTCCGTTCCCTTCACAGCATCCCCCCCACATCCTCACACTCTACTATTTTAGCTGATATTCCCATAACATTCCATAGTTTTCCTCAATAGGTAAATAGAATTTTGAGTTTAGCTTAATGGATCATTTTCTCGCTCGCTTCGCCATGGTGCTGCGCCAGATTCATCTCCAGATAAGAATCCCGCCAATTCATGGAGAACCCTTGCTCTACACACTCCGCTACCAGTCCGGAGATATGCTGCTTGCGCACTGACGTCACTTGCAGCAGCGACATTAAAGCATACAGTACCGAATCTATTATCCGGTAGAGGATGAAGTTTTTCTCCTGATGCTTCTGAAGCTCCGAAGGCGAATGAAAGGTCCAGTGAAAATCATTCAGCGCATCATAGCGCTGCAGGAAATCCCCGCCCGTCCGCAGTCTCTCGGCCTTGATCTCTCCTTCGTCATAGCCTTGGGAGAGCACAGAGAGGAGGCAATCCACAAATATTTGCAGCCGTCCAAAAATAAACTCCCGGTCATACCTGCCCTCGGCAAACCGTTTCACCCCCTGCAGGATAAATTGCTGCTCTTCCTCGGTCCGGCTGAACAAGGCCTCCCAGATCCGGCGCTTGTTCTCCTCCTTTTTACCGGTAACTTCCATCCGGCTAATAAAATATTCAAAGTTGGAGCGGAGGGACAGGTACCCGAACTTGATTCCGCCCGGACTGCGGTTTACGGTAATCATGAACATTTTGGCGCATTCAATGTTTTGCCGGTCCTCCGGCAATTCCCCCCAGGTATCATAAAGATCAACCAGAAGCTGGCTTTTCAGCAGTTCAATCTCATAATTTACACGGGAACTGCCCAGCGTATTGCCATGCAGCAGGCCTTCCGTTTCTTCAGCCGTTACTGTTCCATCCTTGAACAGCGGGAGATAGGCCTCTGTATAATTCTCAAGCACAGCCAGCTTGTGCAGAATTTCTTCGTATGCGGCGTATTCCCTTCGCTCCCGGGGTTTGCCGTACCGCTCGGCCAACCGCCGGATGACCGGTTCAAGCCCGTTGTCCGCCTCGGCCGCGGGGAAAGAAATCTTCACATGGAACCCGAAGGTCCAGCTCTTTTGCAGGATGACATTCATTAATCTTCTCGCATGCACATACCGGATCACCCCTTGCAGCAAAAAAGCGGTGGCCTCACTATCGTATAAATAACAACTGATCGTCCGCAGTCGCATGGCACCTGTCACCTCCACTATTATCGTTCCGTTCACGCGGCTTTTTGGCGATCCTTAGCTTTGCCGGTAAGCCGTACTTATCCACCATACCATAGGCTTGTCCAGCCTTCACCGCATACCGGAGGTGGAAATCCACAAACTTTTTGCGGAGTCTGATTCAGCAAGGAAGCTTACGCTTCTGTCGGAACAGCAAAAAAGACGATTCCAAGCAAGGCTAACCCTGCTTGGAATCGTCTTTTCTATTGGCCATCCTGGTGCAACTTTAAGCTGCGGTTAGTTTTTGTCCGACAGGATCAGTACGCCCCGGCCCGGGACTGCAGCCGAACCGCTGAAGGTCTTGCCGGTGAGCAGATCGGTACGTTCTGCGGAACCGATCTCGGCGCTGAGTTCGCCCGGTGTATGATTCAGCAGGAACAGATAGGACACGCCATCCTTTACGCGTTGCACAGACTCGATGCCTTCCGGTGCCCTTACGAGCGGCTGGATGTTCTTTTCGGCACACAGATTCGCGAGGAATTCTCTCAGGAAACCAGCTTGCGGACTGGTCGCTACGTAATAGGCTTTGCCTTCGCCGAACGTGTTGACTGTAAGTGCCGGCATACCCTGGTAGAAATCCGAACCATACTGCGCAAGCACTTCCGCACCTTCAGAGTGAATCAAGTCGCAAAGCGTATCACATGGATAAGAGCCGCTTAAACCGCCCCATTCCCGGTTCATTACAATTTCGTTGCTCATGCCCGGCAGCAGGGCATCAATTTCCTCTGCCCAGATGCCCAGCACCTTGCGCAGCTCCCCGGGATACCCGCCTACGGTGACGAGATCGTTCTCGTTGACAATCCCGCTGAAATAGGTCGTGATGAAGGTTCCGCCCGCTTTGACAAAAGCCTCCACCTTCTCCGCAAAACCCGGTTTGATCATGTACAGCACCGGTGCGATAACAATCTCGTATTTGGACAGATTCTCTTCGACTCCGATCATGTCGGCTTCGATATTCTGCTGATACAAAGCATCATAATACTTGTGGACCTCATTCACATAATCCAGCGCGACGGAAGGTCCGCTGGACAGATCAAGCGCCCAGCGGTTCTCCCAGTCGTAAATAATTCCGATTTTGGCCGCACCGCGGGCATCCAGCAGCTGGTCACCAAGCTGCTCCAGCTCTTTGCCTAGCTCCGCACATTCACGGAAGACACGGGTATGCTCGTGGCCCACATGCTCAATTACAGCGCCATGGTACTTCTCGCAGGCTCCAATGGAACGGCGCAGCTGGAAGAACAGCACGGTATCCGCGCCGCGTGCCACAGCCTGGTAGCTCCACAGACGCATTACGCCCGGACGCTTCAGGGAATTATAAGGCTGCCAGTTCTGCTGGCTTGGTGTTTGTTCCATCAGCATAAACGGCTGGCCGCTCTTCAGGCCGCGCATCAGATCATGCGTCATCGCCGTGAAGCTTACGGGTGTATCCAGTGATGGGTAGTTGTCCCATGAGATAACATCCATATGCTTGGCCCACTCAAAATAATCCAGCTCCGGATAGAAGCCCATCAGATTGGTCGTCACCGGTATGTTCTTGCTGTGCTCCTTGATGGCTTCATATTCAATCTTGTAGCATTCCAGCAGGGAGTAAGACATAAATCTGCGGTAATCCAGCGAGATCCCCTGGAAGTTGGTACGGTTGCCGTTCCATTCTTCACTGAGCTCATTCGGTACGACAATTTCTTCCCAGTCATAGAACGTATGGCCCCAGAAGCGTGTATTCCAGGCTTTGTTCAGGGCATCAAGCGAACCGTAACGCTCCTTCAGCCAGACACGGAAGGCAGCTTCGGACTGTTCGGAATAATCATAACCGCCATATTCATTGGAGATATGCCAAGCCACCAGGCCCGGATGATCCTTATAACGTTCCGCCAGCTTCCCGGCCAGTCTGGCCGCGAACTTGCGGTATACCGCACTGTTCGGATTGGAGTTGTGGCGGCCGCCGAACTTGCGTTTTCTTCCCTGGACATCGACACGGGTCACTTCCGGATAGCGGTGGGCCATCCAGGCCGGATGCGCGCCTGTCGCAGTAGCCAGGCAGACGTAGGTGCCATTCTGGTAGAGCCGATCTATTAATGCATCCAATGTGGAGAAATCATAGGTGTCTTCCGAAGGCTGAATCAGCGCCCAGGAGAATACATTGATCGTGGCGACATCAATCCCCGCCAGCTTGAACATCCGCTCATCCTCTGCCCAATCTGGAGCCTCCCACTGTTCGGGATTGTAATCTCCTCCGTACCAAATCTTCGGCAATTTATCGTTGATCACACTTCGCACATCCTTTATAGTATAAGTATATTTTCATTTTAAACGGTTAACCAAGCGCTTTAAATATAATATTAAACCAAAGGCATATAATAATATGGAACTACACAGGAGATGACGACTATTGACCGCAATCGCTCCGCGCAGAATCGTCTTTGCCCAGGAAGGCGGACAGCAGCTGCCGATTACCCTCGACAGCATGGGCTACAATCCCGATCAGGAAAAAGTCTCCCGCCCGGATGGCTACCACACCTATCACTGGATTCAAACCACCTCAGGAGAGGGATTGCTTTATTTTGAAGACAAAACCCTGACTCTTGCCGAGGGCAGCGGTGTTCTGCTGCACCCCCACACCCCTCATCGCTATGAAGCGCTGTCTCCGCCATGGCGCACCTATTATTTGACCTTCGGCGGCGAATCCAGCCGCCCTATTCTGGAGACACTGGGCATGCAGCCGAATGCCTTGTACCACTGGGAGAGCGAAGCTCCGCTCTCGCTGATGCTCGGTGAAATGCTCGACCGCCATGATGCGGCGGAGGATATGTTCAGCCTCGGCGCCTCGACGGACGCTTACCGCTTTTTGCTGACGCTTAGCAAATACGGGCAGCTGCATAACAATACAGCCATTTCCCGTAATGTGGACAAGCTCCAGCCGCTGCTTAAATGGATGGACAGCCATTATGGCGATCCCGATATCGGCCTGCATGATCTGTCCGCACAGCTCGGCGTGTCGGGGCGTTACCTGAACAGCCTGTTCCTCCAGACCTTCGTGCTCTCGCCTTACGCCTATTTCGTACGGCTTCGCATCCGCAAGAGCAAGGAACTGCTTGTCAGCAAGCCGAACCTGACGGTAAAAGCCATTTCGCAGCTTGTCGGCTTCCGTGATGTCAGCCATTTTGTCGCCACCTTTCGCAAGCAGTCGGCGGTTACACCGGAGCAATTTAGAAGACTGCACTAAAGTGCGGTCCTCTAGGGGCTGAGCTTTACTGGGCAGGAAGAGCTTGGACCGGGTGCTGTCGTCACTCCGTGAAACGCTTGGACCTCCGATCGCTGTTATTTCCGGATTCTCTCATTAGTAACCGCGCCCGGCGGTTAGAATCCGGGAATAAAGGCGAACGCTCCGCTTCTCCAGTCTCAAGCTTTCTCTCCATTCCTCCCGCTCCCTTGTCTTAATAAATATGATTTCGATAAAGGACTAGTACCTTGACCGCGAATAATTTTACCTTTAAGCTCTCCGTATAGAGTCAAATGGGG
>NZ_BMKR01000012.1 GCF_014644435.1 Paenibacillus albidus
GTTTGATTCTATTATCCATGAGTTGTACTTTCCGTGTCCACCTCTTAGTCTAAATCACTGAGTCCGTTTGACCAGAAAAATGAGCTGATTTCGCGAAATAACGTTCCTCCGGTCCGTGAAGTCTGTGTAACAGCTTATTTTGAGGTCAACTGTATAAGCACGACTTGTAAATTAACCTTGGATCGATTGGACCAAACGCTGAAAGGTAATCGCCTTGCCGCTTAGTCCACATTTTCAATAAATATATTTTTACAATTAAGTACAACAAGAGCCGCCAATGATTCTGGCGGCTTCCTGCGGTATTGCAGTTTATGCTTGCCGGTTACTGTTTACACCCACCACATATCGGCAACCGGTTCTTCGATCAGCACCTGGCGAAGGTTATCCACGGCTTTGGAGAATCCTTCTTCAATGGACATAAGTCCATCCTCATGCTCAATGCTGACCACATAATCGTAGCCGACCAAACGAAGGGCACTCATAATATCCGCCCAGGTCTTTACATCATGACCAAAGCCCACCGAACGGAACTGCCAAGCGCGGTCCAGCATTTTCTCATACGATTGCATGTCAGTCAGTCCATGCATATTCACATTGACCGGATCAATCACGGTATCCTTGGCATGGAAGTGATGAATCGCGCCTTGACGTCCCAGAATATGGATAGCTTGGACCGGATCGATTCCCTGCCACCACATATGGCTTGGATCAAGGTTCGCACCGATGACCTCGCCCGCCGCTTCTCTCAGCCGCAACAGCGTAGCCGGAGTGTGTACGGAGAATCCGCCGTGCAGTTCAAGTCCCACCTTCACATCGTGCTGCGCAGCAAATGCGCCCCACTCTTTCCAGTAAGGGATCACCTTGTTCTCCCACTGCCAGGCCAGAATTTCCTGATAATCATTCGGCCATGGGGCCACTGGCCAGTTCGGATATTTGGCATTCTCATGGTCTCCGGGACAACCGGAAAATGTATTAACAACCGGGACACCCAGCTTTTGCGCCAATTTGACCGAGTTGACGAAATCCTCATGATCCTTGCCCGCCAGCTGTTTCTGCGGATGAAGCGGATTGCCGTGGCAGCTTAACGCGCTAATCATCAGGCCGCGGGATTCCACTGCATGCTTGAATTCCTTGAGGGCGGTCTCATTCTCCAAGAGCAGCTTCGGATCACAGTGGCTGTTGCCGGGATTGCCACCGGTACCGATCTCTACTGCCTTCAAGCCCTTGGCTGCCACATAGTCAAGCGCATCCTCCAGCTTGCGTCCGCCGAACAGAACCATAAATACTCCGAGTTTCATTGTATGCCGCCTTTCTGTTTACCTGGAATATTAATCATTTAGCGTAAATGTCGAAATCCTTAATCACCTGATTGGTACCCGCAGAGGCGAAGATGGCTTCGATTAAATTAAGTACCCGCAGCACTTCGCTGTTCTTCACAATCGGTTCAGCCGTGCCTTCGATAACCGCTGCGAAGTTGTCATAGAAACCCGACGGCAACTGGGATGGAGCAGGAAGCGCCTCGGTAATGGTTGCACCTTCCGAAGGAGGAGCCATGGTCTTCGTTAGACCTACCCCTGCGCGGATCGGCTTCGGTTCGATTTTTTCGGACTCCTGATTTCTGGTCACCATTCTGCCGGTCATCGACCAATCCTCAATAATTGCAGTCCCTTCGATTCCCTTGACATACCATCTTGGCAGCGTGATGAAATTGGTGGTGCCTACCTCAACAACCGCCTTTACCCCATTTTCGAATTGCAGAACAGCTTCAAAGCCGTCATCGACCTCATTGCCCAAAATAAAGCTCAGGCTGGCACTGACACTGGTCACCTTGCTGTCAATCAGGAACAGCAGCTGATCCAGCAGATGCACACCCCAGTCAAGCAGCATTCCTCCGCCCTGTGCCTGCAAATGACGCCAGTCGCCGGGGATGCCGTTTGCCCCATGTACACGCGATTCAAGCTGGAACAAGGTTCCGATGGTTTCCTTATTGTACATTTCTCTGATGATAAGGAAATCCTCATCCCAGCGTCTGTTCTGATTCACCATCAACACGCGCCCGGCTTCGTCCGCAGCAGCCAGCATGTCTTCAAACTCTTCCTTAGACAAGGCCACCGGCTTCTCGCAGATCACATGTTTGCCTGCTCTCAAAGCCTGAATTGCAATCTCTTTGTGCACATCATTGGGTGTTGCAATCAGAATAGCTTCAACCTCTGAATCTGTCAGTACTTCTTCCAGGCTGCTATAGGCTTTATAACCGGCTTCGGCCGAAGCACTGCGGCGCTCTTCCAGCAAATCATAGGTGCCAGCCACTTTCAGGCGGGAATTCTCATTAATTAATTGTCCGTGATAACTTCCCATGCCTCCAAAGCCCACAATGACGATGGAATGTTGTGTTGTGCTCATGGATTCCACTCCTGTTTGTCCGAATGTAACGACGGGTTTAGATTAGATTAAAGGTCAGATGATCCGTCAAAATAAACAGCGCGTCCGGTGCGGGCCGATTCATAGATAGCTTCCAAAATCTGCGTAACCACCAGGGCCTGCTCCGGTTTAACAACCGGTTCCTTGTCTTCTCTGATGGCTTCAAGCCACAAACGCGCTTCCCGGTCGGCTGCATCTTCCTGGCCGCCGCTGAAGAAAGCAACTCCGCCGGAGGAGAGGTCCACTTTGGTCTCATACAGCCGTCCGCCATGATCGCCGTTTAGACGAAGTCCGTCCGTCATATCCGCTCCGCCTTCCGTTCCGGCCAGCAGCGTTTTGGCTTCGCCAAATTCGGCGACATTCAGTGCCCAGCTGGCTTCTACGGAGATCGTTGCCCCGTTCTCCATGGTAACAAAACCAAAAGCGGAATCCTCCACTTTGAATTCTTCAGGGTCCCACGGACCGAAGGCATTGCCTGAATTACCGTTATGAGCCAGCTTGTGGAAGACGGAACCCACTACACTGCGCGGCTTATAGTTGTCCATCATCCAAAGCGTCAGATCCAGCGCATGGGTTCCGATATCGATCAGCGGACCGCCGCCTTGTTTCTCTTCATCCAGGAATACTCCCCATGTAGGGACGGCGCGGCGGCGAAGTGCGATGGCCTTGGCATAATAAATATCCCCCAGCTCGCCTTTTTCGCATACAGCCTTCAGATATTCACTGTCTGAACGGAAACGGTTCTGGTAAGCAATCGACAGCTTTTTGCCGGTACGGCGGGCCGCATCCAGCATTTCCCGGGCTTGTGCCGTAGTCTTGGCCATAGGTTTCTCGCACATTACGTGATTGCCGGCTTCAAGCGAGGCAACCGTAATCTCGGAGTGGCTGTCATTCGGAGTGCAGACATGGACAATATCAAATCCTCCGTCTTCCAGCAGCTTGCGGAAATCGGTATAGACCTTTGCACCTTCTGCTCCGTATTTCTCAGCCGCATCTTGCGCGCGTTCCTCTATAATATCACAAAAGGCCACCATTTCCGCGTCCTTTTGGCGTGACAGACTAGGCATATGTTTCCCTGTGGCGATACCTCCGCACCCGATAATAGCAATCTTCAATTTGTTAGACATGAACTTTTCCTCCTTGTTTGGCATATGCTTGTACCCATTTCATACTGTCGGCAATACTTTCGAGTGCCGGACGGCTGCAATAATCCTGCTCCACTACCGCCCATTCCGTGCCAGCCTGCACGGCGGCTTCCAGAATGGCCTCAAGCAACACTTCACCTTCACCCAGCACGACCGTCTCAGGCGAACCGTCTTCACGTTTCTTGAGATCCTTCAGGTGAATGATCGGCAGTCGTCCGGAGTAGCGGTTAATATAATCCACCGGGTCATATCCACCATAATAAACCCAGCATGTGTCCATCTCAACCTGCAGCAGCTCTGCAGGCACTTGCCCGAACAAATAGTCAAAAGCAGGACGGCCTTCCACTTGCTCCGTAAGTTCAAAATCATGATTGTGATAGTACAAAACAGCTCCTGCGGTTTTGCACTTCTCCCCGATGATACGCAGATTGGCGGCAACTTCCTTCCAGTCGCGTTTCTCCTCAGCCATATAAGGAATAATCAGATTACGGTTGCCAATCTTCAAGTTATATTCAAGCTCCTGCTCGGTATCGTTCAGCAGCACCTCATAAGGGCGGTGCGCTCCGATCACCGTCAGTCCCAGCTCATCCAGCAAAGCCTTTACTTCCTCCGCCGGGCGGCCAAAATAATCGTAGAATTCCACACCGCGATAGCCCAGTTCCGCTACCTTGCGCAAGGTTCCTTCAAAATCGCCTTCCAGTTCTTCTCTCAGCGTGTACAGCTGCAAGCCAATCTTCAGCATTCTCTGCTCACTCCAATAGTATAGGTTTGATTAGCGGGTTCTTCACATACCTGAACAAAAACGTTGAAGCAAAGCATGACCTAAATCAAGTCCCTGAGATTTAGTATCTTTGCAACTAAGGTACATGGTAATATGAAAGCGTATATAATAAAATGAATAATATGATTAAAACATGAACAATCTGATTATCATTTCAATCAACAGGAGGAATTATGACACATGCTGCCGCCTGCCATGTTTTGTCCGCAGGCTTCTCGTTTCACCGCAAACCTTTTCACGTCTCCCAGAGTGAAGGCCTGCAATACTACCTCATCCGTCTTCAGACGGAAGGGCGGAGCCGGGCTCTGATCGATGGGGTAATGTCACCGGTGGAGAGCGGCGATCTGATGCTGTTCGCCCCTAATGATCCCTATTATCTGATTATTGACAAAGAGAATTATCCGGTGGGCAAACCGCGGATCGAAAGCGGGGATTATCATGTCTTTTGCGGAGGGGTCTGGATAGAGGAATGGTGGAACCGCAGCCGGCGGCCGGCCCGTCTCACGCTGCCGCAGAGTGATGCCTTTCTCGGCCTCTTCCGTCAGCTTGTCCTTGAACAGCGGAGGCTGTCCAATTTCTCCCCGGAAATTTCGGCCTGCTATCTGCAGATTCTCTGTATGGAAATCGACCGGCTGATGAGCGAGCAGCCTGCCGTTACACCGAAAGGTTATCTGGCTTACCGGATGAAGCAATACGTGGAGGAACATGCCGCTTTTTCTTTCAGACTGGAAGATGTAGCCGCCCACGTCGACATCTCCGTCTCGCGTGCCGTACATTTATTTAAGGAAGCCTTCGGCACCAGCATTGTAAAATATGTAAATGATGTGAGGCTCGATATGGCCCGAGAGCGGATTACCTTCAGCCCGATGCCGCTGGAGCATGTAGCCGAGACTTGCGGTTTTGCGAACTATACCTATTTCCACCGGGTCTTCCGCAACCGCTTCGGCATGTCGCCCAAGCAGTTCCGTGTACATAGCCGAGAACAGGTCTGAACGGGATATCCTGAAGTTTCCATACAAAAGGAGCGCCATCATGGAAGATCCGCTCCTTGTGTTTGACCTTATTCAATTTCTGCCGTTTGCCCGGTGTCAGCCGGACATGCTGTGAGATTGCGCCATAATCGCCATTCGCTCTCCGGTTATTTGCGGCGCACCAGGTTCCTGCCCGCTCTGCTTTCAGTAATGCCTTTTGGGTCTTTGTGCGTGCCATGCCGGCAACACTCTCCTCTTTCGTATAGATGATCACCACAAAGCGATGTTTGTGCCGATATAGCCTTATTCTAACATAAGGGTGCTGTATCCGCATCCGGCAGATTACCGCCCCGGGCTCATTCAGGCTTTAAGCTGCTTTTGCTTTTGCTTTGGACATTATGAGTTTCTTCCCCGGCACCCGGCTCGCGAATGGAAATCAAATGGCAGATTAAGACCAACGGATCATGCACAAACTTCTGCTCGGTATAAGTAAGCACGACAGTGTCTCCGATCTCCAAGTCAGCAAGAGAAGACTCCAGCTTCTCGCCAAACTGCAGGGTCAAAGGCTCGCCATACACCGAAATCTCCACGGTGTGGCCGTCAGCGAGACCTTGATATTCACCAGAGGCCGTTTTTTTCTTCAAAGGCGTTTTTTCCAATGCCGCTGCCGTTTGCGCTTCTGCAGCACGGCTTCCGGACTGACTTTCGCTGGCTATAGCTTCATGCCCGTAAGGAACAAGCAATATAGCCGACAGAAGCAGCAGAATCATCATACGACGTTTTTTCGTTCTTTTGGTGCCAAAGAAATCATGGTTTCTGTTCATAGCTGCTACACCTCTTTGTATGGCATATGGAGAGCTCTGTGTAAATAAGAATTGATATTCTCTTTATAACCTGTATCGCTGCCGGCTAAACGACCGGCTTCCCGGCAGAAGGCATTCTGACACTTGTTAATATACGCTCTGCTCCGCTTGATGATAACATTTCATAACAGATTTGGAGGAACACAAGGATGAAATATGAAGTTCTTTATGAAGGTGCGTTTGCGATGCTTAAAGTGTATTTGAACCCCGGCGAAAGTGTCAAAGCAGAGATGGGAGCCATGGTCGCCATGTCGCCCAATGTAGAGTTAAGAGGAACCGTCGATGGCGGACTGATGCGTGGTCTGGGGAGAATGCTGAGCGGCGAGAAATTTTTCTTTCAGGAGCTGACCGCTACCCGCGGCCAAAGCGAAGTGCTCCTCTCGCCCGGTGCTATTGGAGATGTACAGGCTATTGAACTGGACGGTTCATACAAGCTGTTTGTGCAAAAGGACGGATTTCTCGCCGGTACACAAGGTATTCAGGTCAATACCAAAATGCAGAATCTGGCACGGGGGCTTTTCTCCGGAGAAGGTTTCTTTATTGTCGAGATCAGCGGCAGGGGGACCGTATTTCTCTCCTCCTTCGGAGCGATCCATGCCATTAACCTGGAGCCGGGGCAGGAAATGGTTATTGATAACGGCCATCTTGTAGCCTGGCCCGACTATATGGACTATAAAATTGAAAAGGCGGCTTCCGGCTGGCTGAACAGCTTGACAAGCGGAGAAGCCCTGGTCTGCCGGTTCCGCGGTGAAGGCGTAGTGCTGGTGCAGACCCGCAACCCCGGCAGCTTCGGGACCTGGATCAAATCCTTTGTGCCGACCAGAGGCTAGTTAGCGGACGGTCACTACAGCATTCCCGGATATGCAAAGGGGTGGCTCCAAAAAGCGAATTACCGCTGCTGGAGCACCCCTGTTCCTGGAGCTACTTTTTTAAACTATCCAGATGAACTGTCACTTGCTGTACCATTTCCTCAGGCGTCATCAGCTCCGGGTATATGATATTATGCACAACGAGGCCATCCACCAAGGCATGAAGACGTTTCGATTCTACGGCGAGATCCAGACCCTCCTTCAGCAAATGATGTGCTGCCAGATACTCCAGCATCCCACGGAAGGCTTCATGCAATCGGTTATGTACTTCATACTTCAGCGCCTGCATCTCCGGATCGATAACGGCATTGCCTACAAAAGCCAGCCAGACCTCACCCTCCGCCCTGCGCTCTTCATCCAGCGGCATCAGCTCACTGATCAGAAGTTCCACATCTTTGCGGGGATCGCCGGTTTCTTCAAAGGATAGAGTACGGCTATAAGAGCGTTCGGACACCAGCTTCATGGAAAACACCAGCAAATCTGCCTGGCTGGCAAAATAATGCCGCAGCGAACCCAGAGACATGCCCGCTTCCTTGGCAACATTCCGAACAGACACGGCTTCCAGGCCTTCACGGCGGATAATCCGCCAGGCGGCTTCCGCCAACTGCTTTCGTCGATCATCATGATTCACTATTTTTGGCATAAGGCAATTATAGCATAACTGAAATTAGAAAAAAAAGATTCGGCCTATAGAGATTATGAGGCAGAAAGGTCTTATATTTCCCAGCAAATTATGTTAAAATCAAAGCATTATTTAGCACATTTGTATTATATAAAGGGGTGGACAGGATTATTACTGCATTTATTATTGGTTGTGAGGTTGCTTTTTGGGTGTTTGTACTGGCGGGACTGACTTTCCGTTATATTCTGAAGCAGCCGAGAATTGGAGCGGTCCTGCTGTATAGCACACCAGTTGTGGACTTGGCCCTGATTGTGGCGACCGTACTGGATCTGAGAGCAGGAACACCAGCTAATTTTGCGCACAGTCTCTCGGCCATTTATATCGGGGCATCCATTGCTTTTGGGCATAGTATGATCAATTGGGCCGATGTCCGTTTCGCCCACCGTTTTGCCGGCGGGCCCAAGCCTGCCCCCAAACCCAAGAATGGTGCGGCCCATGCCAGGAATGAACGAATTGGCTGGCTGAAGCATTTGCTAGCCTATATTATTGGGGCAGCTGTACTGTACGGCATGATCCTCTTTGTGGACGACGCCGCCAGAACCGCCTCTCTCTCCAATACGATCCGTTATTGGGCGATTATACTCGGCATTGATTTTCTCATCAGCTTCAGCTACACCCTATGGCCCAAGACCGCCAAGGAACCTCAGAATAAGCCCCTTTGATCTTGGGAAGCAGCAGCCGGGGCATGCTTAAACCAAAAGACGCAGGCTGAATTTCAGCACTGCGTCTTTTGGGTTATCCTTTAGGATACGGCTTTGCAGGCTTTGTCTTTCTTGCAGCCCGTTCTCTGGCAGGTATTATAAGTACCCTTGAAGTCCAGCCGGTGATCCGTGACGGTGAAGCCGTATTCGCGCTCTACCCGTTTCTCCAGCTCAAGCAGCCAGTCATCCTTAATCTCTTCCAGTTTCCCGCACACGTGGCAGATCAGATGGTGATGCATATGGGCGTGGTTGTCATCACGCAAATCATAACGGGCCACACCGTCCCCGAAATTCATTTTTTCCACAATATGAAGTTCACTCAGCAGCTCCAGCGTCCGGTAGACTGTGGCGAGCCCCAGATGCGGGTATGTGTTTTTGACAAGCATGTATACTTCCTCGACACTGAGGTGATCTTTTTCATTATCCAGCAACACCTTGACTATGGCAGCACGCTGAGGCGTCAGTTTATATTTTTGCGCCGTGAACTGCTGGCTGATCTGTTCAATTGGATTCACATTGCCTCCCACCTTCCATGAACTATTCTAAACCCACTATAATTAGTAATAGTTACGATATAAGCATAACAAAATAACCCACAAATGAAAAGGCCCTGCGGCGGCAGAAGTCCGCACAAATTATCAAGACGCTTCACCGTCTGCCTGGGATAATAAAAATGAAATTATAACTTCAGCAAAGGAATGAAGCAGATGGATTACTATAACCGGATACAGCTGGCACTGAACTACATAGAGCAGCATTTACACGACGCTCTGAACATCCGGGATATTGCCGCACAAGCCCATTTTTCACCTTTTCATTTTCAGCGGCTGTTCCTGGCTATCTCGGGGTTCTCAGTGCACGAGTATATCCGCAAACGCCGCTTGACCGAAGCGGCTGATCAGCTGCGGCACAGCAATGACAGTGTGCTGCAGGTGTCACTGTCCTTTCAGTATCAATCCCAGGAAGCCTTTACCCGGGCTTTCCAGAGCTACACCGGACTCACACCTGGCAAATTCCGCCACACCATCACTGATTTCACCGGCCAGTCACGAATGGATTTCCTTCATTTAAAGTCCCAATCCAAAGGAGCGCTGCATATGAATCTTCCAGTAATGGTTCAGCTGAATCGTACGTCTATTATCGGCTGGGAATACCCCACAAATCTGAATCAGGATACACATTATCAGGAGATTCCGGGGTTCTACGACGATTTTGGCAGGAACGGGCGTTTTATGCATATTGATGGCAAGACAGCACCGGGAATGTCCTATGGAATTGCCTGCCGCTTCCAGGAGAATGGCGACTTTTCTTTCATTATTGGCGAACAGGTAGATGAGAATGCAACTCCGGGCGAGGGGTATGTGCGTTTTGAGATCCCGGAAGGAAATTACGCCGAATTTAAGGCTTTTGGCGGGACTGAGCTTGTGCAGCAGACCAGGGATTATATTTATGGCACCTGGCTGCCTGAGTCCAACTATGAGCGGCGGGAAGGACCGGACTTTGAGATAACGGATGTGCTGCGCTCCACTTTTCCTAATGATCAAAGAGTAAAAATATATATTCCTGTAGACTAAACATTCGCCCAATCAGATAGATGCCCGGTTCCCATACCCTATAAAAACTGGTATTTACCACGCAAAAGGAGATGGACCGGATGGCTCAAATATCAAACAGGCGGACCCGCAGGCCGGGAACAGCCAATGATCTGCGTAAAGTGGCACAATCCATGCTGCCGTTCTATAAGAAAATTGCTTGCAGCCGGGAATTTGCGAAGCAATGGAGCAGTGCCGTAGTGAAAGCCGATCTCGGCCGGATGGGGAGACTCCTGTCGACGATTCCTTCCCTTGCAAACAACGAGGATTACGGGACCAACGCTATTGGTTATTTCATTTCTTTCCCCTTGCCAAAGCGCTCCCTCTACTACACCAATGGCACGACCATTCCACCGGGTCTGGTGCAGTTTACCTTTAATACGAAAGTGCACCGCAGCATCGCCAGGTCTGTATTGCCGCTGTACCGCAAGCTGGCGGTGGGCGGTGCGTTTGCCTGGTCTTTTGCCGGGGCAATCCGCCGGCAGGACACAGCCCTTCTTACACGTATGGTGCGCAGGCTGGTTCGCACCCGTTCCTTAAAGAGCATCCGTATCGAAAATGCGGGTGTGGTTCTGCTCTTCAAGACCCGGTTCAGCAGTTATCCTTACCGGAATTTGCTGATCAGGGACGTTCACCGGTAACCTCATATCCGAATCTTTCAGGACTCCAGATTCAATACCGCAGGATAGTTTAATAAAAAGTAAACGCCCCCTGCAACCTTTCCACATTTTTCTGCGTTAAGGGTTGTAGACAGCGGCCAAGCGGCCGAACCCTAAACCCGAGGTGGAATGAAAATGACGATCAAAAAAAGCGCCATTGCTGCAATAACAACCCTTTCTATACTCTCTTTTACACTGGGAGGTCAAATGTTCGCGGCAGGTGATACCTTCAAGGATCTGGATAAGGTAAGCGGCAAAGAAAAAATCAATGCCCTCAAAGAGCAAGGCTTAATCAAAGGGGTCTCGGACACACAGTTTCTTCCCGCCTCCAAAGTGACGGTAGCCCAAGGCATTCAGTTTATATCCGGCGGACTTCAGCTTAGTCTTGCTGCCATTGATTTCACCAAAGCGCCGCAGGCGAGCAGCTTGTTCACTAACGTAAAGGACAAAGCCTGGTATGCCGAAGCTTTTATTAATGCGCATTATAATGACATCAAGATAGACAAGAATATCGACCCGTCCAAGCCTATGACCAAAGAATTGTATACGAATCTGCTGGTCCAGGGGGTGGAGAAGCTCGGCAACCTGCCGCTGATCAACCTCGTACCGGCCAAGATTACGGATGAAGCCAAGATGAATCCCTCGTATCAGGGGATTATTCAGCGCTCGCTCAAATACAAGATCAACACGCTGGATGCCAAGGGTAACTTTAATCCGAAACAAGAAATTACCCGCGCCGAGGCAGCGGTCATGCTGTTCAATGCGCTGGAATTCCTGAAAAGTCAGGGAGATAATTTCCTTCCCGTAGAAGAAGTTACGGAATAACGGCTCTACCTCCCCTTGCCCTCATTTGAATTCTAGCCTTATAGATCGTTTGATGCAAAAGGCAGCCCACAAGTTTCGCTTGGGCTGCCTTTTGCGCTTCTCTTCTATTCTTCTTCCCCGCTCAGGCGGTTCAGAAACTGCCGTGCCCGGGCACTCTTCGGCTGCTCCAGCACTTCCTGCGGAGTGCCCTGCTCCAGAATACGCCCCTCATCCATCAGAATAATCGTGTCCGCCACATCGGCTGCGAATTTCATCTCATGGGTCACGATGATCATCGTCATGCCTTCGGTCGCCAGCGCTTTGATGACTTTCAGCACCTCTCCGACAAGCTCAGGGTCCAGTGCAGAGGTGGGTTCATCGAACAGCAGCACCTCAGGCTCCACGGCCATGGCCCGGGCGATAGCCACCCGCTGCTGCTGACCGCCCGAGAGCTGGTGCGGATAAGATTCCGCCTTGTCCGCAAGCCCTACCTTGCTAAGCAGCTCCAGTGCCCGCTTCCGGGCCTCAGCCTTGGACCGCTTTTGCACGGTTACCTGCCCCTCCATGACATTGCCAAGCGCTGTCATATGCGGGAACAGGTTGTACGATTGAAAGACCATCCCTGTCTTTTTCCGGAGGGCGAGGATACTCTTCTGGGGAATTTTCCGGGCTGCTGTGAAATCCATCTTTACATCTGCCAGAACGAGGCTGCCCTGATCGGGAGTCTCCAGCAAATTAAAGCAGCGCAGCAAAGTCGTTTTGCCCGAGCCGGATGGGCCGATGATGACCAGAACCTTACCATGCTCCAGGCGAAGGTCAATGCCTTTCAGGACCTCCAGCGGACCGAAAGATTTATGCAAATCGAGAATTTCAATCAAGGGTATCTCTCCTTTAGGTCGCAGTGTAACGGTCCAGCCGTTTCTCCAGGTAGCTTTGCAGCCACGAAAGCACGGTGCAGAACAACAGATAACATACGGCTGCTTCAGTGTAGACCAGCAGGGGTTCATAGGTTGTAGAAGCAATCTGCTGCGCAGTTCTGAACATTTCCGTGTAGGTAATGATCGCGGCCAGAGAAGTATCCTTGACCAGACTGATAAAAGAGTTCGAAAGCGGCGGCACCGAAACCCGGGCTGCCTGAGGCAGAATGACCCGGCGCAGGGCCTGTCCCCGGGTCATTCCTACCGAAAACGCAGCTTCCCACTGGCCTTTATGAATGGATAAAATGGCTGCGCGCACAATCTCGGAAGAATAGGCGCCCACACTCAAGGTAAATCCGATTACCCCGGCGATGAAGGGGTCCAGGACAATTCCAACCGCAGGTAATCCGTAGAATATAATAAAGAGCTGTACCAGCAGCGGAGTCCCACGGATGACCCAGACATAAAAGCGGGCGATCAGCTTTGGAAGGGTCCAGGGTGAAATCCGGGCAAGTGCTGTAAGCACGGCGAGCAGAAGTCCCAGGGCAAAGGAAACAAGTGCCAAAGGAATGGTAAAAGCCACCCCGGCTTTGAGCAGGGGCAGCAAGGAATCCAGGATAATTTGTATTTTGCGGTCATCCATCGTTCAGACATCCTTCTCGGACCTCCAGGCGGAAGGCTACGTCCGCCAGGGTCCATCTATTTATTTGGAGACATCGGCTCCGAAGTATTTCTCGGAGATCTTCAGGTAGGTTCCGTCGCTTTTCATTCCGGCCAGAGCCTCATTGACGGCCTGAATCAGCTCATCATTGCCTTTGAGAAAGGTGGCCGCACTTTCCGATCCTTGGGCGATTTCGTCTACCACTTTGATTTTTACATCAGGTTTCTGCTTCTTTAGATCCAGATAAGACAAGCCATCATTCACAGTGGCATCAATCCGGCCTGACGTCAGAAGATCAATCGCCTGGTTAAAGCCGTCAGTGGCCACAATCTCCGCCCCGTTCTCACGGGCAATGTCCGACAGGTTGCTGGTCAGGGACTGTCCGGCTTTTTTGCCTTTCAGGTCCGCAAATGCCTTGATATCTTCATTACCCTCGCCTACAATCAGAACAGCTTTGGAGACAATATAGGGATCAGAGAAATCATATTTCACTTTACGCTCATCGGTAATCGACACTTGGTTGAAGATGACATCAAACCGTTTGGCGTCCATCCCGGCAAAAATCCCGTCCCATTGCGTCTCAATAAATTCCGGCTCCACACCCAGCCGTTTGGATATTTCCTCTGCAATCTCTACGTCGAATCCGGTAAGTTTGCCTGAGGGATCATGGAAAGTAAAAGGTGCGTATGTACCTTCCGTACCGATCCGCAGCTTGCCGCTGGCTTTGACCGCTTCCAGGCTGTTCTGGGCCGCCGGTGCCGCCGTGGCCGCTGTACCCTCATTTGCTGCAGCGGTAGGCTCCGCTGATGTATTCTTTGCTCCATTATTGCCGCAAGCGGCTGTAAGCACCACTGTTAATACCATTAGAAACAATACACTAAGTTTTTTCATCTCCAAAATCCCCTCTCACTTATGTCTATATAGGCCGAGTCATTTCCCGGCCATTTGAATAGTACACTGTCACAGCAAGTCCGTCAATAGTTTTTCCGATAATAATCATCGGAATTATATAGTAATATATTTCCACTGTTTCTGCTGCCTTTTATCAGCTGTATTATCATGCCCCAATCGGCAAAATCTGTGCAAATTGAAATGGATATGATATATTAATGTTAATTTCACTAGGGGAGTCGTCTGACTGAGACGGAGCTTGCACGCTCCGGACCCTTGGAACCTGATCTGGATCATACCAGCGGAGGGAAGTGGAGCAGCACTCGTGAAGCAGTACGCGCCTTTGGCGTACATACGGATATTGTGAGGCTCATTCATTCCCTCCGGGAATGAATGGGTCTTTATTTGTGTACAAGGAGGTTATCAAGGTTACGACAATACTGTCCATTCAACAGCTGAATTATGCGTTCCCCTCCTCCCGCACTCCCGTATTCACGGGACTATCCATGGATATCCGCGAGGGGGAATTCGTCTCGGTCATCGGCAGCAGCGGCTGTGGCAAAAGCACCCTGTTCAAAATCATTGCCGGGCTGCTGAAACCGTCCGGCGGACAGGTCATTCTCAGAGGGCAGTCATCTGCTGCGAGCCGCTTGGGTCACATCGCGTATATGCCGCAGCAGGATCTTCTGCTGCCTTGGAGAACCGTGCTGGACAACTGTCTGCTCCCTTGGGAGCTTAGACGGGAGACCGGTAAAGAGGAAGCCGTTCAGCGTATCCGCGGCCTGCTGAACCGCTTTGGTCTCTCCGAGCTGGAGATGGCCTATCCGCCGGAGCTGTCAGGCGGAATGAAGCAGCGGGTGGCCTTCCTGCGCACACTGGTAAGCGGCGGTAACCTAATGCTGCTGGATGAGCCATTTGGGGCACTAGACGCGCTGACCAAACGCGGAATGCACCGCTGGCTCCTGGAGCTGTGGGGCGGGCTAGGCAAGACCGTTCTGTTCATCACACATGATCTGGAGGAAGCCCTGCTCCTGAGCGACCGGATTTATCTTATGAACGGAGGCTCCCAGCCCGGGCTTCAGGAGCTGGTGGTAAAGCTGCCGCGACCTAGAAGCTACCGGATAAACTATGATCCGCAGTTTATAGCGCTGCGGGAGGAGCTGGAACGGAGGCTGCATGAATCTCACCTCTTGTAAGCTGGCAATACGGCAATACGGACCGTTTACCCTGCTGGTCCTGCTGCTGCTGACAGGCTGGGAGTCGGCAGTACAGACAGGGTTGGTCCCTGCTTTTATTCTGCCTGCCCCCTCCGCCATTATTCTGGCTTTGGCGGAACACCACAAGCTGCTGCTGGGGACTCATCTGATCGCAACGCTGCAAGAAGTAATGCTGGGATTTGTCCTGTCTGTGGTGTTCGGCTCCTTGCTGGGCATGGGTATGCACATGTTCCGTCCGCTGGAAAAAGCACTGTATCCTTTCCTTATCATCAGCCAGACTATTCCGCTGATCGCTCTCTCGCCCATCTTTATCCTGTGGTTCGGATATACACTCTGGAGCAAGGTGGCCGTGGTGTTTTTGACTGCATTTTTTCCGGTTGTAGTCAGCACTTACGACGGGCTCCGTTCCAAAGGGCGGGCTTACCATGAGCTGCTGCTGACGATGGGAGCAAACCGCTGGCAGGTGCTGGGCAAAATCGAAATCCCGCTGGCCATCCCCTCCTTTTTTTCCGGCCTGAGGTTGTCCGTGGTCTATTGTGTAATAGGAGCTACGATTGGGGAATGGCTGGGAGGCAGCCAAGGACTGGGTTATTTCAGCCGCCGGATGGCCGGGAATCTGCAAAGTGCAGAAATGTTCGCTGCGGTATTCCTGCTGTCTGCTTTGGGGATTGCTTTATTCCTGGTCATTCGCCTGCTTGAACAAATTATGATGAAGAAAAGAGGCTTTTTTCGATGAAAAACGTATTCCGCAATATCCCTATCCTCCCTGCATTGTTGCTGGCAGTTATGCTGATGCTCAGCGCATGTGGCAATCAGGGTGAAGCTGAGCGCACAGCTGACACACCCGCAGGAGCCGGCACTGAAGCTCCTCACAAGCTGACCATCATGCTCGACTGGTATCCTAATGCTGTACATTCCTTTTTGTATGCCGCCGAGAAAAACGGGTATTTTGCCGAAGAAGGGCTGGAAGTGGAGATTCAGATGCCTTCGGACAGCAATGATGCCTTGAAGCTTGTAGCTGCGGACAAGATTGATCTTGCCCTTACCTATCAGCCTCAAGTTCTGATGGCACGAGGAGAGAATATTCCTGTGGTCTCCATTGGCGCCATCGTCAGGCATCCGCTGAATCATCTCATGGTTGCAGAGGGCAGCGGCATTCAGAGCCCCAAGGATTTAGCCGGCAAAGCTGTAGGTTACTCCTCCATTCCGCTCTATGAAGCCATGCTGCGCACGATGGTGACAAGTGACGGAGGTGACGCCAATTCCGTAAAACTGATTGATGTAGGGTTTGACCTCGTGCCAGCCATCTCTACCGGTCAGGTGGAAGGCATTATGGGCGGCTTCATTAATCATGAACAGCTGATTCTGGAACAGGAAGGCCATCCTGTCACTTCGCTGAACCCTACCGATTATGGTGTGCCCGATTATTATGAATTGGTGCTTGCTACCAGCGATCAGGGTCTGCTGAAGTCGGAGGCCGATTTCAGGAAATTCCTGAAGGCCGCCGCCAAGGGCCAGCAGTATGTGGCGGAGCATCCCGAAGACGCGCTTGCCCTGCTGCTTGAGCATGAGAATGAAACGTCACCGCTCGACAAGAATATTGAGCAAAAAAGCCTGCAAATCCTGCTGCCTCTGATGGATGCGGGCGATCAGCCCTTTGGTTATCAGTCCCCTGAATCCTGGGACAAGGTGCATCAGTGGCTGACGGACAATAATCTTCTATCCAATGAAGTAAAGACGCAAGCGGCATATGCCAATCTTGCCGGCGATCGCTCAGAATCGAACAATCTGGAGGAATGAAATATGAGTTACTTGCAACAAGTCCGCGATAATAACCCTTTGATCCATAACATTACCAATATGGTTGTCACCAATTTCACTGCGAATGGATTGCTGGCCTTGGGTGCTTCTCCATTTATGGCCCATGCACCGGAGGAAGCCGCCGATGTCGCCAAAATGGCCGGTGCGGTAGTGCTTAATATCGGAACACTGGATGAACGGGTGGTAGAGTCCATACTCCTGGCCGGATTGTCAGCCAACGCCCATAACGTGCCGGTGGTGTTAGACCCGGTAGGAGCCGGAGCGACAGACTACCGTACGCAAGCCGTACAGCGGATCATCCACAAGGTCAAGCTGGCCGCTCTGCGCGGAAATGTGGCTGAAGTGGCCAACGTGATTGGCGAGAGCTGGGCCATCAAAGGGGTGGATGCCGGGGAAGGCAGCGGCGATGTCATCGCCCTGGCCCGGACGGCAGCCAAAAAGCTGGAATGTGTTGTTGTGATTACCGGCAAGGAGGATGTCATTTCGGACGGCAGCAGGACCTATGTAGTTAGCAACGGACATCCGCTGCTGACCCGGCTCACCGGAGCAGGCTGCTTGCTCAGTTCGGTCGTCGGAGCATTTCTGGCCGTGAGCGGGGATTCGCTGCTGGAAGCTGCGGCAGATGCCGTCTCATTCTATGGCGTCGCCGCTGAAGCCGCTGCGGAGCAGAGTTCCCGGCCCTTACCGGGCAGCTTCCAGATCGGGTTCCTGAACCAGCTGGCCTTGGTCACGCCGGAACTTTTCCTGGAGCATTCCAAGATCAAGGAGATCAAAGGATGAAAGTATTCAAAGCCTTAACGATAGCCGGTTCAGACAGCGGGGGCGGAGCCGGCATTCAGGCCGACCTGAAAACCTTCCAGGAGCTTAGTGTGTACGGCATGTCGGCAATTACTGCCGTGACGGCACAGAACACACTCGGAGTTCAAGGGGTTTATCCGCTGGACCCCGAGGCTGTGGCCGGCCAGCTAGACGCTATTGGCACCGATCTGCCGCCGGATGCTGTAAAGACGGGCATGCTGTTCAGCGGGGATATCATTCGAATTGTGGCCGAGAAGGTTAAGCAATATGAGTGGTCCAATCTGGTCGTCGACCCGGTTATGGTCGCCAAAGGGGGTTCGCCTCTTCTGCAGGAGGAAGCTGTGAAGTCCATGACGGCCCACCTGCTGCCCCTCGCGCTTGTAACCACGCCAAACCTCCCGGAGGCGGAAATCCTGACCGGACTACACATCCAAAGTCTTAAGGAACGTGAAGAAGCCGCCCGCATCCTCCATGCCATGGGCTCCCGTTATGTGGTGTTAAAAGGCGGACATGATCCTCTGACCGAAAATGTAGTGGATCTGTTGTACGACGGGCACGAATTTATTTATCTCGAGAGTACACGAATAAAGACCCGGCATACGCATGGGACAGGCTGTACCTATTCGGCAGCTCTGGCGGCCGAGCTGGCCAAGGGGAAATCCGTCACGACGGCTGTGGAAACGGCCAAAGCTTTTATTCAGGCAGCGATTGAGGACGGGCTGAATATTGGCGGGGGTCATGGGCCAACGAATCATTTTGCTTATATGAACCGGCTAAGGAGGTTTGGACATGACCAGAATGATCAGTGAGGAATTGCGGGCCCTGCTCAAGGTCTATTTCATTATGGGCAGCATGAATTGCAGCAGGCCGCCGTCTGCTGTCCTGCGTGAAGCCATTGCCGGGGGCATTACCCTCTTTCAATTTCGTGAAAAGGGACCGGGAGCGCTCACCGGAACGGCACGGGTAGAGCTTGCCAGAGAGCTGCAACAAATTTGTCAGCGCGGAGGTGTTCCCTTCATTGTGAACGATGATCTAGAGCTCGCGCTAACCCTGGATGCGGATGGTATCCATGTAGGCCAGGATGACGCGCCAGCCCTGGAGATCCGGCAGCGTTTCGGCAGCGGCAAAATTATCGGCGTCTCCGCCCATTCCCTGGCGGAAGCCCGCCGGGCGATAGCCGATGGCGCAGATTATCTGGGCGTCGGCCCGGTGTACCCCACAATCTCCAAGGACGATGCCCAAGCTGTACGCGGTACAGCAGTAATTGAGGAGCTGCGTGCACACGGGATTGCCCATCCTCTGGTGGGCATTGGCGGCATCACGGCTGCCAATGCATTCCCAGTGATTCAAGCGGGAGCGGACGGCATCTCCGTGATTTCAGCCATGGCTGCAGCAGCCGATGCCCGCGCGGCAGCGCGGGAGCTTGCACAGGTGACAGACTGACATCTCCCCGGATAATTCCAGTCAGACAAAAGGTGCCTTTACCAGCCTGCTCAGGGCAGCAGCGGTAAAGGCACCTTTTGTACGTCATGACCCGGGCTGACAGGACTGCATCAGCGGAACCGCTGAATTACGACAGCCGGGCCAAAAGAAGTCTTAGCTCCTCTCCGCCCAATTGCCTCCACTGCCCGCGTTCCAGCCCGTCCAGTGTAATATTCATAATGCGGATACGTTCCAGCCTGAGCACCCGGTACCCCAGCGCCTTGCACATCCGGCGGATCTGGAGATTCAGGCCTTGGGTCAGGATGATCCGAAAAACCTCTTTCTCCATCCCATAGACCTCGCAAGGTTTCGACCTTACGCCCAGAATCTCTACCCCGCCAGACATGGCAGCCAGAAATTCGGCGGTTAGCGGCTTGTCAACCGTCACGACGTATTCCTTCTCATGCTCATGCTCTGAACGCATCATCTGATTCACAATTTGGCCGTCATTGGTCAACAAAATCAACCCTTCGGAAGCCTTGTCGAGCCGGCCTACGGCAAAAATCCGTGCAGGATAATTCACATAGTCAATAATATTGCCTTCCACCTGCTTCGCCGCCGTACAGGTTATGCCCGCCGGTTTGTTCAGGGCCAGATACACTGGCTTATCCCTGTTCTCGGGAAGCGGGGCCCCGTCCAATAGCACAACATCCTCCCGCTCTACCATCCGGCTCCCGTCCACAGCCACCCCGTTTACGGTTATTCGGCCTGCGGCTATCAGGCGGTTCGTTTCCCTGCGTGAGCAAAAACGCTTGTCATTCAAATATTTGTTGATTCTCATCTTATTTGCTGCTTGCGCCCTTATTTCCGCCAGTCTTTTTGACAACGCCCGTTCCTTTGGCAACGCCCGTTCCTTTGGGCCCTTGCCCTGTGGGCGTGCTGCCTTTCACTGCTTTGGGTTTCGCTGTTTTGTTCCAGCGTGTCCACCCTTTGCTGCCTGTTCCACGGCCGGTACCGCCGCCTTTGCTTTTTGCACCCATTTTATCACTCCGATAGTCTTCAGTCTGAAATCTGCTGTACACTTCACCTATCTTACCATATTCACGGGATCACCGTGGCCTAAGCCGTCAGGACTGTGCGTTCACTCTGTTTATATTTGTTTTTTAGCGGTTTAGTGATCAGATAATCATCATGATTCCCCGCCACCAGCAATATTCGGCTGTAATACGTCTTTAGCTTGGTGAGCAGCATAAGGTTCTGTTTATTATAATGGCCCAGATCTCCGGCAATAATCAGAGTCTCCGCAGGAAATTCAGGAACAAGACCGGCCACGAACTGATCCAGGCGTTTACTCAGCTTCAGCTGATTGCCTGAGTTGTCTACCCAAAAGTCCAAATGGACATCTGAAATCAGGTCAAATTGAAACATGAAGTTCATCCCCCTTTGATTAGCAGCAGATATGTCAAAGTGGCAGTAAAAGGACCGAGGTGCGCTTATTTTCAAAAAAAACACAATTCCCCTATGCTTACGGACTCCATTGCACCTATTCACGATAATCCACTCCATATCTGCCTAGTGGAGAGGAATTAGAAGCACTGGGGTCCGTTAGCCCGGCTAAATACGCCTTATGAAGAAAATAAGGGCTGTAGGGTCCGCAGGTGTTCCGGAGGCACGAAGCCCCCATTCTGAAAATATAAAAAAAGACAAACAGCGAGTCTCTGCACTGTTTGTCTGATGTGTCCTCTATAGGTAGGACCAAAGCTTGGCTTGGATTAGGCTTTGGGCTGAATATAACCTTCCGCTTTAAGCAGCTCGGCAATTAACACCGCGCCTCCGGCAGCACCGCGAAGGGTATTGTGGGATAAGCTGACGAATTTGTAGTCATACAGATTATCTTCACGAAGCCGTCCCGTCGAAACACCCATCCCTTTTTCGATATCCCGGTCCAGCTTGGTCTGCGGACGGTTTTCTTCTTCAAAGTAGGTGATGAACTGCTGCGGAGCACTTGGCAGGCCAAGCTCCTGCGGGCGTCCTTTGAAGCTTTTCCAGAGGTCCAGAATTTCTTCCTGGGAAGGTTTGCTTTTGAAGGATACAAATACAGCTGCCATGTGTCCGTCTGCCACAGGGACACGGATGCATTGGGAGGTGATGACAGGCAGTTCGCTTTTCACAATGCCTTCCTCCGAAATGTCACCCCAGATGCGCAGCGGCTCCTGCTCGCTTTTCTCTTCTTCTCCGCCGATATATGGAATGACGTTGTCCAGCATCTCCGGCCAGTCGCCAAAAGTCTTGCCGGCTCCGGAAATAGCCTGGTACGTCGTGACTACAACCTTCTCGGGATTGAACTCTTTCAAGGCATGCAGCGCAGGCATATAGCTCTGGATGGAACAGTTCGGTTTCACCGCAATAAAGCCGGTTTCCGTGCCCAGGCGTTTTCTCTGCTGTGCGATAACCTCAAGATGCTGCGGATTAATCTCAGGAATGACCATCGGTACGTCCGGCGTCCAGCGGTGCGCCGAATTGTTGGAGATTACCGGGGTTCCGGTACGGGCATAGGCTTCTTCAAGCGCTTTGATCTCGTCCTTTTTCATATCGACTGCACAAAAAATCAAATCTACATCTGCGGCAACTTCCTCGACCTTAGACGCATCTTGAACCATAATATTCTTGACGTTCTCGGGCATTGGAGTCGAAAGCTTCCATCTGCCGGATGTCGATTCTTCATACGTTTTGCCTGCGGAGTTGGCACTGGCCGCAATGGCTGTGACCTCAAACCAGGGATGATTCTCAAGAAGAGCGATGAAGCGCTGCCCCACCATTCCTGTGCCGCCGACGATACCTGCTTTTAGCTTTCTTGACATGAAAATTACACTTCCTTTTAAGTAACTTTCCTATTCCTAGGGATAGGCCGATAATTAATGATATACGGTGCCGCTGAAATATGCGAGTGTTAAACGTAAATTTTTTATAAAAAATGACCCTTGATGGAAGATTCATGCCATTCCGCCGCCGGTTTACGTCCAAATCCTGGAAAGGACAACCTCACTTAGCCTTGCACGGCACCCAGCCGTTTGGATAGCTCGCCAAGGTCAGCCCCCTGCAGAGCTCCTTCCACCAGCCCCGGCAATAATGCCGGAGTGCAAGCAAAACAAGGGGTACCGTCACGGGACAGCTGCCTCGCCAGCTGCTCGTCGTAAAAGGGCTTACCCTGGTCCGATAAGGCCAGCAGGCACATCGTGCGTACACCGGACTCACGCATTTCCCGCATCCGCCGGACCAAACCGGATTGGTTGCCGCCTTCATACAAATCCGAGACCATGATGAACAGTGTCTTTTTGGGCTCTTCAATAAACTGCTCGCAATATTTGACCGATTTATGAATGTCGGTGCCCCCGCCGAGCTGAATGCCGAACAGCATATCTACCGGGTCGTTGGCACATTGTTCCGTCAAATCCACAACTTCAGTATCGAACACCACAACACGGGTGCTGAGCGCAGGGATGCTGGCAAAAATAGACCCGATGACCGAGGCCCAAATAATCGAATCGGCCATGGAACCGCTTTGGTCAATGTCCACAATCACCGTCCATTCCTTGCTTCGCTGTGCGCGGTCAAAATAATAGAACCGTTCCGGGATAATCAGCCGCCGCTCGGTATCATAATGCTTGAGATTGCGCTGAATGGTCCGTTTCCAGTCCAGGCCGCTCAGAGAAGGCAGCGGGGAATGCTGCCGCTTGTTCAGCGCTCCCGTTACCGCCCGCCGGATATCGTTCTCGAGCAGCTTGACCAATTCGTCCACTACAGCCTTGACGAGCAATCGCGCCGTATCTTTGGTTTTCTCCGGAATTTTGCCCTTCAAGGACAATAAAGTACCGACCAGCTGGATATCAGGCTTCACGGTGGCCAGCAGCTCCGGCTCAAACAACAGCTGCTTCCAGCCCTTCCGCTCCATCGCGTCATTCTGAATAATGGAAACTACGTCCTCCGGGAAAAAAGTACGCACATCCCCGAGCCACTTGGACAGGTGAACTGCCCCTTGTCCGCTACCTGCCCCTTTGCCCTTGCCGCTGCCCGAAGCTCTGTTCCCGCCGCTATCTGCCGAGGTATTGTCATAAATGGCGGCAAGTGCCGCATCCATAATCCGTTCTTCATCGGTCAGGCCTACTCTTCCATCATCACAATAACCGGCTAATTGCGCTTCCGCCTCCTGGCCCAGAATCAGCCGCCAACGGGTAACCGGACTTGCCTCTCTGCTGTTCTCCATGGTCAAAAGTCCTCAAAATCAAAATCATTCAGATCATCCAGCATTTTCGTCTCTTCCTCCTTAAGTTCACCCGTCAGAATTTCCGCCGCCTGTTCCACATTTACACCCCATAATTCACCAAGCAGCTCCGCGACCATTGTTTTTTCACGGGGAGAGAAGGCACTGAAGGCTCTGCGCAAAAAGACAAGGGCCCGGGTAAACTCCGCGTCTTGCAACGAAGTAATATATTCATTAAGTTGTTCCCACAGGCTCATACGGGACAAAAGCCCGTAACGGTTGCGCATGGACAGCCCTTCAAACCAGCCGGCACCCAGATCGGCCGGAATCCCGGGCGACAAACGCCGCGAGACCTCGGCGGCACATTGTTCGGCTGTAATCGCATTACGTTCCATCAGAATCGCACAAGCGAAGCCGGACAAGCGGGGATTGCGGTCATCCCGCTCTGATAGAAACATCAGCTCCTGAAGCCACAATGCTTCATCAACAGTGTCGCTGTGGTCCAGCCCGATCCGGTTCAGCTCGTTCATGGCCGTAACCATCCCGTCTGCCGCTTCATCATTGCAGTTGCTGGCATCCAGCAGGAACAGACAGCCGCGCAGAAACAGCTGCTCCAGCAGGGGAACGAGCGGCACCGTATCCACCCGGCGGATGTCTCCAAAGCTGATAATGGTGGACAATTCACGTGCAGCCGCCGCGATCTGCACCACATCCCGGCTGTCCGCAGCCAGTCTTTGCAGGGTCTGGCGGCCTTCCTCCATCTGGGAGGTCATGCCGCATTCACAAGCTACGCGGATCAGTGCTGAAGCCTCTGCAATCGAGCGGCAGTCTCCGAGCTTCTCGCGCAGCACGTACGCACAGGCAACCTCCACGGTCTCTCCAAGCAGCGTCGATTCCACCACCTGAATCTCTACCTCCGGCGTCCACTGGATCACCCAGCTTTCGGCCCAGGTCGCGGCATTTTGCCCGCTTTGCTGTTTCTTGGCAAAGGCCACGCCAAGCAAGCTCAGCCGGTGGAATAGCAGCGACCGGTTCAAATCCAGATAAGCCGCCTCCTCGGAGGAGACTCTGCGGTTCTCGCGGAGATCAAGGTCCAGTGTGTCCGCCACTGCCGTTTTGTATTTCGTTAGCTTCAGCTTCTTGAACAGCCGATTGAGGTCATCTTGAATCGGCGTCTGGCTGACACCTTCCGCCAGGCTGCCAATCGAGGTGCCCACATCAATGCGGGCCAGGGCTTCGGCCACCACGGCAAGATCACCGTGGCCCAGCAGGGTCTGGGCCGCATCCCGTAAATCGCGATGGGTTGGAGCACTGCCTCCGTGCAGTGCAGCCAGCGATTCGGCGAGCCGGACGGCTTCAATAACTTCCGCGGTGGAGCGGTGGGTCCCATTATCCCGCAGCAGCCTGGCTACGGTGGACAGATAGGTATGGGGCAGCTCCTGCTGCTTGCCAGTCTTCAACGCATTCCACATGAGTTCAAAATAATGGGGCGCTCCGTTGCCCGCCCCGTAGCCGGACATTGTGGAAAGCTTGTAATAGGAATAAGGCATCAGCGTTAGCTTGGTACTGCGCGAAGGAAGGACCGCAAGCTCGCTGTCCGACATAACCTCTTTCAGCTCCGCAAGCGCTGCCGCATGATAGGCACCACAAATGACAACAATTCTGCCCGGATCGTGTCCGGCCGCAATCGTGGCTTGGATCTGTCTGCGCATGTAGGCTTCCCGCACATAATTATAAGCATGCTCAGCGGGCTGCTCCCGTTGTTCTGCGGCCTCTGACAGCTCTCTCATCTCGGCGGATAACGCAAGTATCGCCTCCCGGTATGCGCCCACGCTGGCATTATGCTCATAATTGCGTTCCCAATACATATCGTAGTCATATTCACCGGCAATTTCCGCTATGCGAGTATAGACCGAACTCTCTGCCGGAGCAAGGTCTACCTCGGTTTTTTCCGGATCAGGGGAGCCTGGAGGAAGTTCCGGCTGAGATTCCGCCACAACCCGCGCCTTTGGCAACAGCGCGTCTTTCATCGCCAGCGTCACTGACGATGGAAGATCTATAAATGCGCACTCCGCACCGTTCTCCTGAGCCCATTTCAGACCCTGATATTCGGGGGAATAGACGGCAAAGGGCCATAACACTGTCCGTACAGGCAGATCATCCGTAAAGGCCAGCACCGCGATAGGAGGTTTGGTTGCCGGATTGACCAAATGGGGAATTTCCGGTGTGGCGTCCGCCGGCCCTTCAATTAATACCGCTGTCGGCTGAAGCTCGTTCAGGTAGTCCAGCACATGCTTCGCGCCGCCAGGGGAAAGGTGCCGCACCCCAAAGATATGTACCGCCGCTTCAGCAGTCGACTTCACGCGTTCATCTCCTTACAGGCATTATAGAGCCCCCGCCAGTCTGCCCCTCTTTTCTTCATAACATTGTCAAGGTATTCTTTCCAGACCAGCTTATCCTTGTCATCATCCTTAACAATCGCTCCCTGCAGCCCCGCCGCCAGGTCGTCATCCGTAAGCTCCCCGTTCCCAAAGCTGGCCGCCAGCGCCATGCTGTTCGTCAGCAGTGAAATGGCTTCGGCCGTAGAGATTACACCCGCGGGAGACTTTAATTTCTCCTTTTTGTCCAGAGTCATGCCGCTCCGCAGCTCCCGGAAGATGGTCACTACCTTAAGCAGCGCTTCATCCGCAGGCACGGAGGCTTGCAATTCATAGGAAGAAGCAATTTCCTCTACACGTTTCTTGACGATTTCAAGCTCTGTGGCCAGATCTGACGGGGCAGGCAGTACAATAATGTTGAAACGTCTCTTGAGGGCAGCCGACATTTCGTTGACACCGCGGTCTCTCGTGTTCGCTGTAGCAATAATGGAGAATCCTTTGCGGGCACCCGCTTCCTTGCCCAGCTCCGGAACGGAAATCGTCTTCTCGGACAGTATGGAGATGAGCGCATCCTGCACTTCCGACGCACAGCGGGAGATTTCCTCAAACCGGGCGATTCCGCCGTCCTCCATCGCCCGCATAATCGGGCTTTTGACCAGCGCTTCCGGCGTAGGTCCGCCAGCCAGCAGCATGGCGTAGTTCCACGAATAACGGACCTGCTCTTCACTCGTTCCTGCCGTACCCTGCACCACCAGTCCCGAATTGCCATAAATCGCGGCAGCCAGATTCTCGGACAGCCAGGACTTGGCCGTACCCGGCTCGCCGATCAGCAGCAGCGCCCGGTCGGTGACCAGCGTGGCGATCGCCATTTCAATCAGGCGGGGATTGCCAATGTATTTAGGGGTAATCAGCATGGAGCCGGCTTTGCCCCCTGTGATGAAGGTAAGGACCGAGCGGGGCGACATCTGCCACCCTGCCGGAATCTTGCCCTTGTCCGCTTTAATGAGTGCATCCAGCTCCTCGCGGTATAACACTTCGGCGGGCAGACGCATGTAATCCTGAAGTTGCTCCTGTTCAGTTGTCATTTATATCTCTCCTCTTTGGCTGATCATCTTAAGCACATAATCCAGCTGTTCTCCGGCATCATGATTGTAGAAGCTCCGGACAGCCTCCAGACGCTCCTTATAGTACGAAGGCAGCTTGCAGAGCTGTTCAAAGACATAGAGATCAAAATTATAGCAGCGCGTATTCCGCTTGTCTTCCAGCGCGGTCATTAGCGCCTCATGCCGCACTTCCGGCGCCGCTTCAGCCCGTTCCAACCCCATCAGCAGCAAGGTGGCGAATTTATTGCGGAATTCCGGGTTATCCTGAAGTTTATCCAACAAGAATTGTTTGGCAGCGGGTTCATCCGGTCTGGCAAAAACACTGACCAGCTCCAGATCTCCCCGATCCAGGAACCAGTTCAGCCAGCGGGAATCCCATTTTGCCGCCTCTTCGGGGGAGATCATCTCAATATGAGAATATGTGTACTGATAATGGCCGGGGGACCATACTTTTTCATAATTAGTGTAGGTACGGGAAATTACCTTGCCACCAATGGTCTGCAGAAGTTTCTGCTCCCGCAGCCTGGCTTCCTTGATGTCCTGCTGGCTTCCGCTTTTTATAATGGAGCCGGCATACTGATCGAATAACTCTGACGGAGACAAGATGCGCCCCGCCACCTCAAAGGCTTCCGGCAAATACCGGTTATGCCGCTTCTCCAGCGCTTGAAGCAGTGCCAGCACCTCGGGGGAATCCGAATGCTTCATATAACTCACCGCCCAGTTGACAAGATCCACCAGCCCGAGGGACAAATACAATCCATACTTCGCAATAACATCCGTATACAGCGCGGTCAAAGCCTCACTGCTTATACCGTACAACGCTGTCCGGTAATGATTGAGACGGGCCATCAGCTCTTCTTTTTTCGCCTTATCACTCCCGATTTCTGCTGCATGCACCAGTTCCAGGGCGAACCTTTCGATAATACGCTCATGCAGGCCGGTGATGGATGCCCCGCTTAACGCGTAAGCCACGATTTCTCTGTCCTTGCCTTCAAAAGCTTCATAAAGCCTTTCCGCCGCTTGGGCTGAGCCGCCGTTCGCAAGTGCTTTATAAGCCGCTTCACGAATCGTTTTTCTCTTATCCTTCGATAAATCCAGCAGCAGGTCTTCATGCTCTTCATAACCGCTTAACAGCTCAATGGCCGTAACCCGGACTTCATCCGAGCCGTTCTGAGCTGCATCCAGAATGATACTCCCGCCAGCCTCCGGGTGCACAGCTGCCATGACCCGCAGCTTGCGGGATTCGGTTTTGCCGCCCGCAGGATTAAAGCTTTTGATTAATTGAACAGCTACGGGCGCCCCGTAAGCCGGCAAAATATGCTCTGTAGCATAGTCGGCAATCTCTACGTATGGATCACTCAGTGCCTTCAAGGCGTATGGAAAGAGACGCAAATCCTGGAAGAGGCCAGCCTTGTAAGCATCGGTGACAATTTCATATCGTCCGCTGCCGGTAGTGCTGAGCGCGGTCTGTACCTCCGCCAGCTTACGATAAGTATAGGTGGTGGACAAGCGTACTGCTTCAGTCTTCAAGGCTCCGGGCTCTCCGTCCGCATCGGTTGAGCCTTGCGTGTAGAGAACCGAACTAAGCAGTGTGGCCAGTTCCTGAAGCTGTACAGCCGGTGAATCGCCTTGCCCGCTGCCGGGCTCTACCAAGGCGCTGATTCCTTCCCCCAGTCTTTTGAAGACCGCCGCCCGCTCTCCAAGCTGCTGAAACTGCGGCAAAAGACGTTTCAAACGAAAATCTCCCGGGGCCAGATCACTGCCGGCAATGTAGAGCCGTCTTACTTCCTGATGAAGCTCCTGCAATAATGCTGTGCTCATAATGGTCCTCCTATGATTGAAATAAGATCTAGTATAAAAGCCGGGTAACCGTCTCATCAGTTATCAGTGTAAGCGGCTGGGCCACCAGCCGCCCTTGATCCATGCGGTGCTCAAACATGACAAGCACGGAAATCTCCTCAATCTGGTCTTCGTTCAGATAGGGAAGCAGCGCCAAGGTTCCCTGCGGAAGCGATGGGATATCCTCCAGTACCAGGTGCTTTCCGCTTTCATCGGTAAGCACGAACTGGCCGCTGTCGGTTTGGCCCAGTCTTGAGGCATGCAACAGCATAACCGGTGATTTATCGCCTAACGGGTTCTTCAATTGGTTTTTTACCACCTTGACGGCTTCAGCAATCGAACGACGTGCTGTACCTGTCACTGCCGCCAGGTCTGCTTTCTCTACAGGACGGGGAGCCATTCCTTCAAAACGCACTCTCGCATTCAAATCGCCGGGATAACGGTACAGCTGTGGAACCCGGGCCACCTCAAAAAAGCTGTCATCCTCCCTTAAATGTTTGGCAGCCTTATAAGGACGATATTGCACGGTCCGGTGTATCTCACCGCCCGTTGTCTCCAGCCAGTACCCTACGTCTACATACTCCTGGCGGGCAGTATCATCATAGCTGTAAAATGTAAGCTGCAGCAGCTCTACATTCTCCGTTACCAGGCCCGCCTCTTTCAGTTCGGTCAACTGCCAGGCATGTCCCAGCCACTCCTCCATCGTGGATTCATGATCCAGAGCAAGTTCGGGGTCTTCCTGCTTGGCGGTTAAATAAGCACGGCCTTTTTTGATAAAAGCATGCAGCCGTGCCAGTTGATCAACGGCATATGTATAACTGTCCTCGCGTTCTGCATCACTGGACAGCAGCAGTGCAAAGCGGCGCAACTCCGTCTGGGCTCCCGAAAGATAATAGTTGCCCATTTGCTTCACATGCTCCTGAACCGTCTTGAGCGTTTTTTTGTCAATGGTGGCCAATCCGCCGCGGATGAGGGACAGGATCAGTTTCTCCAGCACATCCAAGCCTTCGAGCTGGGCTGTAATTTTCTTCTTGAGCGCCGATTTGTTCACTTTCTTCGGCTTCGGCGCTGTTCCTTCAGCCTCTTGCTGGGTTTTGTTCTCTTCCCGCTTCTCGGCTTTACCCCGCTTGACGATGATGTCCTCCGGTACCGGAGCAATCGTGAACCCCTGTCCTTCGGCATAGGCATACATCAGACCAAGCGCATGCTTGCACGGGAATTGGCGGCTGGGACAGGTACACCGGGCTACCGGCTTGTCAGGCACGATAAAATCAACAGAGCATTCATAGTTGGACTTGCCGCTGCCTGAACACTCGCCAAAGATTAAATCCCCGGTCTCGGAACAGTTCAGCTGCACAAAGCTTTTCTTTTTCACCAGGCCCAGGCCGTTTTTGATCGCAGCCGCATTTGGGGCGAGTGAATCTACGTACGATGAAGTTAGTTCAAGCAAAGTCAGATTCCTCCCTGTCAAAAGTTGATAGATTCAAGTAAGATATATAGATTGAACTGAGTTTTTCAAATGGAGGCAATGATCGTAACTACGGTGAATGTTTGGACTTCCGGCCGCTGTTGTCCCCAGATTTCTTGATTTACCGCTATTCGCAGTGGAAATCCGGGGACAAAGGCGGACGCTACCGCTACTCCAGTTCCAAAATTCCCCTCCGTTACTTTCTCCTTGTTATTGTATTTTTCAGTTCAATCTATATAGTCTGTTATTACCCATCCTACACAGATAAGATCACATGTTTGCATTTAATCTTAACAAAAACCTATCCAACATCCAATCCTGGAGGAAAGTCCTATGGAAAAACTAGTAAAAACGTCCCGGGAAATTTATGAGGATTTGCAGGAATCTTGCACAAAGCTGTTCAATCTGGAGTTTTCGAATCCCCGGCCGTTGTCGTTGGGCTGGCTGAATTTGAAATGGCGGGTGGAGTCCAAGGAGGGGCAGTGGGTACTGAAGCAATTCAGCAAGGAGCGTTATAGCGGATATGATGCGGACAAAGTACACTCCGAGCAAAAAACAGCACTTGAGGAACAGCAGCGGCAATACAAAGCAGGAATCCCTTGTGCCCGTCTGCTTGCACATGAAGGAGAGGTGATGCATTACTCCTCCGGCGGCGAAAGGTTCGTAGTGATGGAATATATCGCGGGGGAACATGTACAGGCTGGCACTCTGAACGGGCAGCAGATGTACAATCTTGGGAGAACCTGCGCCCGCATTCATAATGTGGCCAACGATGGCCATTATGTGCAAAGTGGTCCTGCAGCCACCCAAATCTCCAGCCGCAGCGAGCGGATCGGGTACTGGAAATCACTGCTGGATAAGGCCCGGCAGACTCACATTCTGCAGCTGGTTAACCGCCAACTTACGGCTGCCTGCCAATGGGAGGATAGTCTTATCAAGGACTGTGTGCAAGGTTGGGCGCACCGGGATCTGTGGACCGACAATCTCCTGTTCAACGGCAATGAATTGGCCGCTGTCCTTGATTTTGACCGGTTTGCCTATGACTATCCGGAACTGGACATCGCCAGAGCGGTGATGTCCGGCGCCTTCAATACCGAAGATCTGGACAGGGATACCGCCGCCGCATTTTTGGAAGGCTACCGCACTGAGCGGGATTTGCCTGAAGGTACGCTGAGCCGCGCCCTTTATTTATTGTGGAGTCTTGAAAGTGTCTGGTGGATTAAAGCCGAGATGGAGGGTGACCGGCCCCAGCCCCTGCGGTTTGCCCGCGAGATGGATTGGCTGGCCACGAACTTCACTCAGCTGCAGCAACGCTTCGGGGATCTGTAGAGGGCAAACAGCCCTTTTATTTAAACCAGCCTTTTTCCTTAAAGCGGGTAATGGCCTCGATTCGATTGCCTACCCCCAGCTTGTCAAGAATCACTGAGATATAATTGCGGACTGTACCGGTGGTAATGTATAGCTGGCTGGCAATTTCTTTGGTATTTTTGCCGTCTGCGATCAGGCCCAGCACTTCCTTTTCCCGTTCGGTCAGCGGATTGGATTCCCCGCTGTAGGCTTCATCCATTAGTTCCGGCGCGTACATCCGTCTGCCGGCCATGACACTGCGGATCGAAGTCGCCAATTCCTCGCTTGGACTGTCCTTAAGCAGGTAAGCATGCACTCCGGCCTTAACCGCACGTTCAAAATAACCTGCACGGGCAAAAGTAGTCAGTATCATCGTTTTGCAATCTGTATTCTTAAGCGCTTCGGCAGCTTCCAGTCCGCTCATCGCAGGCATTTCTATATCCATAATGCAGATATCCGGCTTATGCAGCTGAACCAGCATTACAGCTTCTTCCCCGTTGCTCGCGCGGCCCACTACTTTCATATCCTCTTCCAAATCGAGCAGTGAGGCTAATGCGCCCAGCAGCATCCGCTGGTCTTCTGCAATTACAATTTTAATCATAACTTCTCCTCCTCTTCCGGCGGTACAAAGGTATTGGGAACCTTGAATACAATCGTGGTTCCCCCCTCTCTGACAATATCCATCGAGCCGTTGACAAATTCCAGCCTCTCCCTCATTCCCTGAAGCCCATGGCCTTTAGAATACACATTGCTGCCGGGAATACCCACGCCGTCATCCTTTACCATAATGCTCAGATCGTTGCGTGCAGGTTCGATCGAAATCCGGCAGGACTTGGCATTGCTGTGCTTAACGATATTGGTAACAGCTTCCTTGATACACATGCTGAGCACATTTTCGGTAATCAGCGAGGTATTGGTCAGCTTGGGATTTCCCTCCAGCACAAACTCAATTTCCGCCGCCTTCAGGTATTGACCGATCCGCAGCACCTCTTCTTCCAGCCGGATGCCCTTCATCTGGGTCACTAATTCCCGCACTTCCTTCAAAGCGGTGCGCGCCGTCTGCCGGACATCATTCATCTCGGCGATGGCCTTATCGGGATTTTTATGCACCAGCTTGCCGGCCAGATCGCTTTTCAGGCCAATCAAGGACAGCTTTTGCCCCAGGGTATCATGGAGGTCACGGGCGATTCGCTGGCGTTCCTCCAGCTTATACAGTCCCGAGATCTTTTTGTTCGCATCCTCCAGCTGTCCTTGCAGCTTATCCTGATTATTACGGTTGTAGGTTGTCACAGGAAGCAGGACAACGGCAATCATGCTGACCAGCACAAAGGGAAGCTGGGTAATAAACACCGGATTGCGCGAGAGCAGCATATAGTTGATCGTAATAATGGTACTGAGCAAATGGATGGAATACAGGGTGAAGAACCCGATGCGGTTCTGGATATTCCCGATAAAAAACGCTAAAAACAAGGCAAAGTACATATATCCAAACAAAAGCGTCATGGAAATGGACACAATGATCATCACACTGGTCCAGAAGTAGACCAGCCAGCCTTTGGAGACAAAAGACAGGACATAACATACAAAAAACAACAGGATCATCAGAATTCCCCAGACCATTTGGAGCGTGGAGGAGGAACGGAAAATGAAATAGAAGGGAAGAATGTAAAAAACGACCCACACATAAGGGCTGAGGCCTGTACTTTTATGAAAGATCGAATACCACTTTTGCATGCCAGCCATCCTTTTTGCCTAGATTATTGTCTCTATATTCTAGCATAGATCTGCTGCAAACCGGCAGCTCTGCATGAAAGGAGAGGAAGATTGGAGCCCCCAGACATAACCGGGTCCCAAGCTTCCTCTCCGTATTTGCTTATGATACTTTCAAAGGTTTGGAAGACGCCTTTGGATTCCGCAGTCTGGCTTTGATTTCCTTAAAGCTGACGAACCCTTTATGCTCTTCATCCCACAGGCGGAAATGAATGGCCTTCAGGCTGGTGCCAATCGTAATCGTCGTTGCTTTTTGCAGCGGCGGTGTGTTGTTGTGTGCTTTTTCCAGGTTGTAGTTAGGTACTTTCGGGCTTAAATGGTGGACATGGTGGAAGCCGATATTGCCGGTAATCCATTGCAGCAGCTTAGGCAGCTTATAATAGGAGCTTCCTTCGACCGCAGCCATGACATAACTCCACTCTTCTTCGTTCTCGAAGTAAGAATCCTCGAATTGATGCTGTACATAGAACAACCAGATCCCCAGAAAGCCGGAGACAAATACGATAGGCAGCTGTACCATCAGGAAAGCCGGCCAGCCGATAGCCCATACGATCAGTGCGTACAGCCCGACAATCGAAACATTGGTAAGGTAGGTGTTCATCCGTTCTTTGCGTCTTGCCCCTTTGACATTGAAACGGTATTGAATGAGGAACACGGCAATGGGACCGATGCCGAACATCACCAGCGGATTACGGTAGATCCGGTAATACAGACGCTTCATTGGAGAAGCGGCAATATATTCGTCCACGGTCATGATCCAGATGTCGCCGATGCCCCGCTTGTCAAGGTTGCTGCTGCTGGCATGGTGGATGGAGTGGCTTTTTTTCCACTGCTGATAAGGAACCAGGGTCAGCACGCCGGTGATCGTACCGATGATATCGTTGGCCCGGCGGTTTTTGAAGAAGGAGCCATGCGTACAGTCATGAAAAATGATAAAGGTGCGGATCACGAATCCGGCTGCCGGTATCGCAAATACCAGCGTGAGCCAGTAGGATACGGATAGACTGAAATAGCCGGCGCTCCACAACAACACGAGTGGCCCAAGTGTGTTTATTAGCTGTCTTATACTTGCTTTGCGGTCATTTTTTTCGTAGGGTGCTACACTTTTTTTTAGGTTGGAAAGCTGGGATGTCTGCTCTTTATTCATCATAATCGTTTCCTCCTTGATGTTCCTGTTACGGAAACATTCATCTACCTTTAGTATAAGTAGATAAGTGTCATCCTATAAGTCATAAACATCAAGTCACGAGTATGACAAATGTCATAGTTATGCCCGTGAAGCTTCCTGTGCGGCAGGCGCTTTTTTGAGAAGAGGAACCAGCAGCAGCATGCCGATCAGGAAAAAACAGCCGCTGGCCGCATATACGGCAAACAGGGAGAAAGCTCCTTTAAGATAGCCGGTAACCGTCATGCCCACGACCATCATCCCCATAAACAGCGGCCCCATAATCCCGCCGACACGGCCCATATACGCAGCTTGCGTGTTGCGCAGAATAAGTGTGTTGATCCCGACATGGATACATGGATAAATGAAACCCGAAACGATCTGCAGCGCAAGCGTCAGCGGTGTAGAATGCGACCAGCCGACAAGGACTGTACAGACTGCGCTGACCAGCAGACCTGCGGCGAGCAGGAGCTGCGGCTGCAATTTACGGGCCACACCCATAATCACGGCCCCGCCGAGCAGCATCGCTCCCCCGTTCGCCATCAGCATCCATTGCAGAAATTCCTTCTCCCGGCCCAGATTCTCAATGATGACAAAAACCGCCAGCGGCTGAATCAGACCTGCAGCCATCCCGGCGAAGGCAAAAGTCGCTCCCAGATTACGCAGCACCGCATTCGATTTAACATAATTCAGTCCGGCTTTCATTTCTGCGCCGATGCTGCCCTGGAGCTGTTCCTTATTCTCCTGAGCATCCGCAGGCAGCCTTGTCAGGACCAGTCCTGAGGCGATGAACATCACTCCCATTACAGCCAGGGAAATTTCAATTCCGAATTGCCCGTATACATAAGCGCCGGCTATCGGCCCGATGACCATGAAGAATGCAGACAGCGATTGGAATACCGCCATGACCCCCTGCAGCTGTTCCTCCAGAACATGCTGCTTGAAGAGCTTCATGGCCGAAGGCTGGGAGAACTGCGACAAGACAGCCGATATAAAAGTCGCCGCCAGCAGGGAGTGCCATGAGCCCTGCATGACTGCGACAAGTACCGCAAACATCGAGATGGCAGACAGAAAGTCGCTGAGGATCATGGTCCGTTTGGGACGCCAGCGGTCGGCCATGGTTCCTCCGATGATGGCAAACAGGAAGATCGGCGCAAATTCTACCACAGAGATCAAAGAGACATAAAACGGATCATTGTTCGTTAATTCCGTCACATACAGCAGGATAGCGAAGTTCCGCACCCAAATCCCAAGCTGCAGCAGCATGCTCGACAAGATAATGGTACGCACATATTGATTTTTAAACACAAAAATGCTCCTTTACTCGAAAATAATAAACAAAGTAACGTTACGTTTATTATAATACAAACAATTACTTATTTTGTCTATATTTAATTAGACATATATCTAAAATGTTTATTTTTCCGCACACCAAAAACCCTTTATCCCGAGCTAGCCGCATGAAGCTGCATAACTCGTTATAAAGGGTATGGTTAATGAGTCTGTTTGGCATTGGCCTCACGATACTCCGTGGGTGTCTTTCCGCTGGCTTTCTTGAAGACCTGCGTGAAATAACGGGGGTCCTGATAACCTACCAGCGGCGCCACCTGATACACTTTTACATTGCTGTTCTGCAAAATGTATTTGGCCTTCTCCATCCGGCAATAAGTGACATATTCCAGAAAGGTATAGCCCGAAATCTGCTTGAACAAGGTGCAGAAATGGCTGATGCTCAGGTCAGCCATCTCTGCAACCTCCTCAATACTAAGATCCTTGTGATAGTTGCTCTCGATATAGCGCTTCGCCTTCTCCACCACACTGCGTCCGTCTTCCCGGGTCACAGGTTTGCTGCTGTGGGCCATCCACTCCCGGAATTCTTCCTTTAAGGAGGCGAGCATTTCGTTCAGGGTGCCAAAGGTATGCAGCCTGCTCAGCAAGCGCCCGTGTGAGCCTTCGGAACTCAGGTTCAAATGCTCGAATTGCCGGTACAGCACCACGAGCATCTCCATGATCAGACGTTCGGCTGATTCCTTAGGCAGAGCCAACGCTTCAATCGTAAGGCCCAATTCATCCAATAGATGCAGCATACGCTCCATATCGAGCGTACGGATGCTCTCAATAAGGGCGGCTTCCAGCTCTTTGGGATATTTGATCTCCTGACGTCCGTCCGCAGGGAAATCCTCCTCGGTAAAGACGCCGGCCTGATGCGCATAAAAACGTTGCACCAGTGCCCTGGCCGCCAGCGGGTACACACTGCTGAGCTGGTCTATCCCATGGGCAACCGGGCTGAGGCCGACGGAGCAGGAGAGTTTGGAGTACCTGCGGATTCCGCTGACCAAATCTTCGCCCAGTTGTTTTTTATTCGTATAGAGAGAACCCGGGAAGAGCAGGACCCATTCTCCATTATGAAAGGGAAACACAGTCAGAACGCCATGCTCCAGGGACCACTCTTCCACAATATTGCGGACCGCAAATAACCACAGCCGCTTCTCTTCCGGGCTCCATTGCTTGGTCAAGGCGGCATAATCATCAAGCTGAACGACCGCCATGAAATACTCACCCTCCAGCTCACTGTTCTCCAGCCAGCTGAGTTGCTGCAAGGGCCGCTGATTTCCCAGTGTGAATTCGGCGAACATCCGCTCTCTGGCCAGCATGGACAACATTTGCACGGAATGCATCAGCTGGTCATTCTCCTTCTGGCGGTCCAGCTTCTCACGGGCCCTCTTCAGCATGGCGGTAAGCTCCTCGTGATCAATAGGCTTCAGCAAATAATCAAAAGCTCCCTGACGCAGGGCTTCACGGGCATACTCAAATTCCCCGTAGCCGCTGATAAAGATAAAAATCCGCTTGGCGTTCTGCGAGAGAACCTCTTTCATCAAACTAATCCCGTCAATAACCGGCATGCGGATATCGCTGATGATGATCTGCGGAGCCGTTTCTTCCACCAGACGCAAGGCCTGCTCTCCATTCCTGGCCTCCCCGACAATTTCCAGCGCAAGCTCAGTCCATGGAATCGCCGCCTTCAGACTGCGCAGAATAATTGGCTCATCATCCACCAGCAGCACCTTGTACTTTTCATGCAGCGTTACCATATCCGTCCCCCCTCGTTTATTGAACGGCAGAACTGCGGATCAAATTCCAGTATTGTTTGGAGGCAGCCCCAAGCTGCCTGAGCGCTTCCTTGGGCTCCTTGCCGCCGTCTATCATCTCTTCAATGACACTCAGGAATGTCTTTTTCACCTCGGGTGAGAGCAGATTGTCATAAGGCACAAAGCTCAGATGGCTCGTTTCCATCATCTGCATCACCTGTGCAAATACAGGACCTGTGGTGTCCGGGTCAAAGGAAATACGCATGGAGGGAATCCGCAGGCCTTCGTAGACAATGCGGCTCTGAACCTCTTGGGTGTAAAAGGCCTTCATCAGCTCCAGCGCCGCTTCCCGTCTGGCCCCTTCCAGACTGGAGGAAAGCCCGATACCAATCGTGTAGCCGCCTGCAATGGAAGGCTCAGTTCCCTCTTTGCTTGCAGGGAATGGCATAACCCCGACCTCGCTCTGAAACCCTTCCGGAGCATGATCTCCCGAGAACAGATTGATATCCCAGTTTCCGTTCAAATACATCGCAGCTTGGCCGCCGGTGAACAGACGGACTGCATTTTCCGTCGACAGATTATTGGAACCGGGGCTGAATGCTCCCTCTTCGATCCATCTGCCCAGATGCTCAAAGGCCTGCAAATACAGCGGATTCTCAAAATCCGCCTGTTTCCCGCCAAGCACCAGCTCCTGGATCAGCTCGGGTCCGGCATAACGGTCCATCAAATAATGGGCAAAGATAGCGGCCGGCCAGCGGTCTTCATTGCCTAGGGCAAACGGAATATAGCCGGCAGCCTTCAGTTTGAGAATCGCTTCATCCAGCTCCTTGACCGTAGCCGGGACTGTAATTCCCAGCTTGCTGAAGATCGTCTTGTTATAATACAGCGGCTCCGCGTTGCCCTCGATCGGCAATCCATAGATATGCTTGTCGAACGTCCAGAGATGCAAGTCCTTGAACTGATAAGCAAGCCCGTTCTCCTGCACGAAATCCGTCAGATCAATCAGCCGGTTGGAACGTACGTACGGTTCGATTTCTGCGCCTCCGAACAGGACAAACATGTCGGGCGGAGTACCGGTAACCATTTCGCTTTTCAGCTTTTGTTCACGGTGCACAGTCTGGTCCAGCCCCTCAAAGTTCACCTTCACATTCGGATGCGACTTCTGGTATTCCTCCACCACCTCTTCAAAAATAGACAGCAGCGGACGGTCATGCTCTTTGATCCAGAAGTGGCGGAACGTGAGCGTAAGTTTCTCCGGGGAATTATCTTCAATCGGCTCACGGTCTTCTATTGATATGAACAGTACCGCACCGGCCATCAGCGCAATGTACAGCAGAATCCAGCCCCATTTGGTTAGCCAACGCACGGCATAAGCCTCCTTCTTCATCCCGCATCTTCGTCTCATGGCAGTATTTTGGGTATCCGGATACGGATGGTGGAGCCGTAACCGGGGGATGAGCAGACAAGGATACCGTAGGGACTCCCGAAACGGATATTCAGGCGTTCATGCACATTCTTCAGCCCTACTCCACTGTCGCTGTATTTTTTCTGATTACTGTGCTCCTGATCCCATAGGCTGAACAGCGTAGCCTGATCAAAGCCGGGGCCGTTGTCTTTTACAATTATAATGATATCCTGACCCATTTCCCGGGCTTCAATCGTGATGATTCCCGGAGCTTCCATTTGCTCAATGGCATGATATAAAGCGTTTTCTACAATCGGCTGCACGATCAGCTTCTGTGTCATATAAGTCTTGAGCATCTCCGGAATCTCGATGGCGTAGGAGAATTTATCCTCGAAGCGGAACTTCTGGATATCCAGGTAATGACGAACATGCTCAAACTCCATGTGCAGCGGAATCAGCTCCTGGTTCTGGCTGATGCTGATCCGCAGCAGCTTGCCAAGCGAAATCACCATCCGGCTGATATCCTTATTGCCCTGCAGCACAGCCATGGAATTGATGGACTCCAGTGAATTATAAATAAAATGCGGATTAATCTGCGCCATCAGCGCCTGCATTTCCGCTTCCTTTTTACGCCCCTGCTCCGTCTGTACCTGCTCGATCAGCTCATTGATCTGCGCGCTCATCAGGTTGAAGCCGTCGATCAGCTGATCGCTTTCGTCATCTGCACGCTGGGGAGTGGTGATTGGCATAAAGATCCCCTGCTTGACGCGTTTCATCCCGTTTACCGCACTGTTAATACTCCGGACTAGTCTCCGGACAAAATAACGGTCGAACAAAAAGGCGGACAACAGCGATACCGTACCCAAAATAAGCGCAATGTTGCGGATGGATACCGACTCTGACGAAATCAGATTCATGGGCGTAATCGCCGCCAAATACCAGTCGGAATTATGTGAGGGCAGGAAGGTAATGAGCGATTTTTCCCCTTGATAATAGTCGATGTAATAGTCCTGCTCCTTGTTGTAATGGCTCTCCAGAAAAGGAAAATCCGTGCGCTGGCCGATATGCTCGCCGGATTTGCCGAAGACGATATTCCCCTGCTTGTTCACCAGCAGAATATCCCCTTTCTTCAGCGTGGCCGCTTCCCAAAAAATCTGATCCAGCAGATCCGGTCTGACGTAAACCACCAAATAGCCGATATCCTCAAGTGAATAGTAATCCTTGACGATCCGGGCCTGGATCAGGACCGGTTGTCCGGACGACTCGGACCCGTTCTCACCGGGCCCCGACCAGACAGGCCGGCCTTCGGCATTTGTCATCGCGCCATACCAGGACTGCGCTTTCATATCGGCAAAGGACAGCGGTGCATTGTACTGATACAGCAGCCGGTCCTTGCCATATAGACTGAACGAAGTAATCATGGGGTGATTGATCAGTAAATTGTTGATTTCCTGTTTACGGTCATAGGTCAGCACAAAATCCGGCTGTTTGAGCGACTGCTGAATCGCAGGCTGCGTAATCGCCGAATTGGTGATCGAAGAGATCTCACTGAGGGCAAACTTAAGCTTGCGGTCCGTCTCAAGCAGTGAGATCCAGTAGAAGTTGCTTGATTTCTTCTCCATGGCGCCCGAGAAATTCACATATGTCACCGTGCCCATGACGATCACGGGAATAAAGACAAGAAGAATAATGGCAAACAAAATTTTACGGCGGAGCTTCATTCTCTTTCCCTACCTCCTGCTGTCTCTCTGCCTACTTATTATTCTTCACGGCAGCCTCTATTCCCTTGTTTCACGCCAAATGAAAGAATCAGCTCTTGATGGCGCCGGATGTAAGGCCCGCGATGACCCAGCGGCTGAACAGCAGGAACACAATCAGCAGCGGCAACGTGGCGGTAAAGGTGGCTGACATGATCATGCCATAATCCAGTCCGTCGCGCGTCGTGAACAGCTGCTGCAGGGCAATCTGGATCGTGAAGTGTTCCTTATTCTTCAGTACAACCAGCGGCCAGAAGAAATCATTCCATACCGTCATAAAATTAAGAATGCCGAGGGTGGCCATCGCTGGAGTTATGACCGGGATAGCAATGTTCCAGAAAATACGGAAATGTCCGCCGCCGTCAATCCGGCCCGCTTCGATCAGCTCTGTATGTACGGCAGTGGAAATATATTGCCTCATCCAGAAAATACCGAACGCATTGACCATCGCCGGTACAATCAGCGCCTTGAAGCTGTCGATCCAGTGCAGTTTGGCCATGATGACGTAAGTTGGCAGCACACCGAGCTGCTGCGGCACGAACAAAGTGGCAATGACGAAGTAAAAAAGAATATTTTTAAACGGGAATTCATATTTCGCAAAAGCATAACCGGCCAGGGTACAGAAAAACACGACCGAGATCGTCACCATGGACGATACAAACAGGGAGTTGCCGAGGGCCTGGAAGAAGTCCGCTTTTTCAAGCACCCGTTTGAAGTTGTCAAAGAATTGATCCCCAAGCGTCAGAAGCGGCGGCACATGGAATACAGCTCCCTTGTCGTTGGTTGCAACGACAAACATCCAATAGAATGGAAAGACGGAAACGAGCGCTCCAAGGATCAGTACAATATAATAGCCAATTTTGCCGATGAATCCGAGATCATCCGGATTTTTTTTGAATGCACGTAGTGTGCTCACGCCTTTCCACCTCCAGTATCTCCGCCCATACGGCTGGAAACCAGCATATTCAGCAGCGAGAAAATAATTGTAACGACGAACAGCAGAACTGCCGTAGCCGCCGCTGTGCCAAAGAATCCGTTGCGGAATGCTTCACTGTAAAGGTAGGTAACCATTGTGATGCCTTCCTGACGGGTCGAGCCGGTTCCGGATTGACCCAGGAATACGTAAGGCTCTGTAAAGAGCTGCAGGGCGCCAATCGTGGACAGCAGCGTTACAAATACAATAAACGGTCTGAGCAGCGGCAAAGTAATAAACGTAAGCTGCTGTCTTCTGTTCGCGCCGTCAATCCGCGCCGCTTCGTATAAATCCACCGGGATGCTTTGCAGGCCCGACAGGAAAATAATGGCATTGTAGCCCGTCCAGCGCCACATAACCATTGTGGAGATCGCTATTTTGACACCCCACCAGCCTGAGTTAAAAGCCATGCTGTCCAGTCCAAGCCCGTTCAGCAGCCAGTTGATCATCCCGTTATTGCCGAACAGGGTGCTGAATACAAGAGTAACGGCAACAATCGAAGTAATATTGGGCATAAAATAAAGAATGCGGAAGGTTTTTTTGAACTTTGTCATGCCGGAATGCAGCAGAACAGCCAGCAGCAGGGCCAAAATAATCTGCGGCACCGTGCCCATAAGTCCCATAATCAGCGTATTGGTGAAGGAGATCCAAAACGTCGGATCGCTGGTTACCAAATCGTAGTTCTTCAGCCCGACAAACTTCATGGGGCCAAGGGCGTCCCATTTGAAAAAGGATAAATAGATGGTAAAAAAGATCGGATATAGTCCAAATATCGAGAACAGAATAAAGAAAGGAGAAATGAAGGTATAAGCTGTGATGCGGCTCCGTCTTTGTTCAGTTAAAAAAGGGCGTTTGCTCTCGGCATGCGGACTCGTTAGTACGGGTTCAGCCATGTCACACCTCCGGATAATCATACAACCTGAATTTTGCTCGGAATAAGTCCGGGTTCACAGAAGAGTGCTTCTCCCTGTGAACCCGGACCTCCTGAATCCTGCCAGTTCGATAATCGCGAACTTAGCTGCGTTCAGCCAATGTTTTTGCTTGTTTTACAGCTTCGTCCCACTCTTTGGCCGGATCTGCTTTTTTCTCCAGCACGTTTTTGAGCGCATTTTTGAAGAACGTATCCGTCTGGTCATGCAGCGGTCCGTAGTATACCGGTTTTACGCGGTTGGCTGCTTTACCGAACTCAACTGCGGTTTGTTGGCCGGCAAAGAAATCATCCTTGAAATCAACGAATGCCGGATCTTCATACAATGCCGGAATCGACGGCATCAGACCTTTGGTTTTGAAGGAAGCCAGCTGGCTGTCCTTGCTGTCGAGCCAAGCGATGAATTCATAAGCTTCTTTCGGGTGTTTGCCTTCTTTAGGCAGCGTGAAGAATGATCCGCCCCAGTTGCCTGAACCTTCGGGAAGCTGGGCAATTTTCCATTTGCCTGAGGAATCAGGTGCGTTGCTCTTCAGGTTGCCCGCCATCCATGCCGGACCCATTACGACGGCAAAAGATCCGTCGCTCATGCCTTGGCCCCACTCCGGAGACCACAGCATCACATTGCTGATCCAGCCTTCCTGGATGCCTTTAACCGTGAAATCATAAGCTTTCTTCACTTGCGGATTCTTGTCGCCGATGAAGCTTCCGTCAGCTTTGCTGAAGTAGATTTCATCTGCGGATTGGTCACGCAGGGCGTTGTAGGTCAAGTCTGTCAGGTCGGAGAAATATTTGCCGGTTTTCTCTTTGTATGCCTTCGCTACAGCAGCGAATTTATCCCAAGTATCGATAGCCGCTCCAAACCCTTCGGGGTCACTAGGCAACCCGGCTGCTTCAGCCAGATCGGTGCGGTAGTAGACTACAGTCGGGCCAATGTCCGTTGGCAAGCCCAGCTGGAAGCTGCCGTCCACTGAAGAAGCCTGCTTCCATTTCCAATCCAGATAATTGGCTTGAATATCCTTCGCGCCGTAATCGTTCAGATTGTAGAATTTATCCTGCGCACCAATGAAACGCTCCATGAAACCGATCTCAAGTTGGAAGATATCCGGTGCGCCCGACCCTGCCGACAAGGCGGTGGTCAGATTGTTGTGATGGGCAGTCTGGTCACCGGTATTCTGCATTTTGATGGTGATATTCGGATGCAGTTTGGTGTACTCGTTCGCCAGCTCTTCGTAGTTGACGTTGCCGAGAGACCAGAAGGACAGCTCTATCTTTTCCCCGGTATCGCCTCCACCCTCCGTCTTGGCGGGTTCGGTTGTTGCGGTGTTGCCCCCGGTATTCGCCTGGCCTTCGTTCGTATTCTTGACGTTGTTTCCGCCTCCACAAGCTGCAAGCGATCCCACCAGCAGAACCGAAGCCAGCGTCAGCGCCAGATGTTGTGCTTTTTTCATTCCTTTGTACCCCTTTCAAAGGTTTCTTTTTACAAGATTTAGTTTAACGTAGGCGCTTTCTTTTTTTGAGGAGGCAAACTTCCGATTTGAGGTGGAAATACTTACGAATTGGGCTGAAGTGAAAACTGGATTTCTCCCCCTTCCCCGGGTATACTGGTTTTATTTCCATTTCCCGTAGAACCACTTCATTATTTAAGGAGAGTAACTTTCATGCCCATCAACCGCCCTTTGCTGACGGACAATGATTTTCAGGAAGCCGTAGACCGCAAACTGCCTGTCCGTGTGTTCGAGGATGACCACCTGGTGAATAAAGGAGCCACCATTGTCCGCTTTACCGCTTCCGATGTAGTCATCCAATCCCGTGTCAGTGATTTGACGTATTACTCCCGCAGCAGCTGCCAGTTCTTTGAGGTCAGACCCTGACCGATAACCGCCCGTATAACAGCAAAGCCGGAACTTCAGGAGATCTGAGGTTCCGGCTTTACTTTGGTGCGGATCAGGGCAACAAGTAACAGGAGCAGCGGCAGCAGCACACCATTGGTAAAGTCCCAATAGATGTAGAATTTCGGGATAAACGCCGTGTAGTACATCATATTGGGAGCGATAATATAGGAAAGCCCAAAGATAAGAAAAGCAGCTGGCACCGCCAGAGAATTCGGCCTGCGGGTTTTTGTAAGTTCGCCCATCCCTTTAACAAAGGCGAAAAAGTACAAAGTCCCCTTCAAAAACACCGCCAAAATCCAGTTAATGGCCAGCACCACTTCAATCCGCTCCAGGAAATTACCGATGTTAATCTTTTGAGCCAGGACATAAGAGGGAAAATGCTGATAGGAGGTGAAAAAAGCTCCCAGAATCAGCAGACAGTCAACGACATAAGACGCGACGAGCAAGCCGCCCAGCAGACCGCCCAGCAGCAGGTCTCTGCGGGTATGGGACTGTTGTCTCACATACGGAAAAATCATCAAAAAAACACATAATTCGCCGAATGGATACAACATCATAAATAAAGACCCGTGAATTACCGGAAGCAGCCCTTCCTGAAGCACCGGCTTTAAATTGGCAAAATCGATATTCTGTATTCCCAGCACGACCATGCTGATGAGTCCCAGAATAAACAGAAAGAAAAGCAGCTCCGCCGTCCGGGCTATTGGCTCCAGCCCTTTCCTGAATCCATACAGCAAAAGAAACACAAACAGCAAATGAACAGCACGTATCGGGGTGTCCCTTAAAATTTGTACGGTGATAAAATCGCCGATCTCCCTGATATAAACAGCTGTTGAGCATGCAAAAAAGAACATATACCATGCACTCACAAGATTACCCAGCCATTTACCAAATACTCTCCGGCAAATCCCGACCAGACTGAGACCGGGAAACAGGCAACTTAAATAGAAAAACATCCAAAGCAAGATTATCCCGGCCGGAATTCCGGCCAGAGCCGAAACCCAGGCATCCTGTTTGGCTAAATTCGCCAGGATACCTGGTATAATCAGGATCATATCGCCTACTACGGTGTATACAATAAGAATCGCCGCTTGCCGGGTGCTGATTTTTTGCTTTATTTTATTCACCTGTCCACCCCCTCACGGGCTTTGGTTAGAACCACGATGTAATCCACTGATTTACCGGCTGATAGAGAAACACAAGCATTTCCAGTGGACTGGGCGTATCTTCACGGCTGACCGAAAGAATACAAACCCATAGCGCTGCAGCGGACAAAATGCAGTATACAATAATGTCCCTGTAATACCGTTTACGCACCATCCGCGGCAATTCCCAAGCCATTGCCACCCCGGCTGCAACCAGGAGAATCATGCTCTGAATCATCTCAGGTCTCCTCCATGCTTTTTTTGAGAGACTGATTAGTGGTTCCGGCTTTTTTGATATCAACCTCGGCATGGCAATGAATTTCCAGCTCCGGCAGCTTGTTGTTCCACTCTGGTTTCAGCTTGTTCCACAGCTTGGCATTTTTTTGTTGAAGTGCCTGTCCAAGGCCCAGAAAATCGACTTTATACCGATGCTGCTCCACCTCAATCACAGATTCCATCAGCTTGACAATCTTTTCCGCCGCCATGTCCTCCAGCTTCTTAATCATCTCCAGATCAGTTATCGGTATCTCACTGTTCGATTCTGCAATTCTGGATAAGGTCTTCACATGGATATCATAAACGGGCTTGTCATTGATGATCCGAACTTTAATTTTCGTAGAACAATTAATCGTTTCAAAAGCAACCGTTCCACCATCCGTAGTAATATAGCCCACCGTGGAACCAATCCGATTTTTTATATAGTTGTAGCCCTTGGATTCTTTTTCATCCAGCCAGCCCATCAGCTTGTCTTTATTAAAGACACTTAATTCCTTTAACCTCAGCCTGGCTGCCGCATCAATTCTTTTCACATTGTTTAATTCCTCGCCCTCTTGCTCGTCCCCCTGAATTACCAGCCCTGTCAGAACCGCCTCATCGCCTTCAGCTGCGATGCCATTAACCAGATCCTCAATTTTGATAGCAGCAATTGAGGCGTAGGAATCAGAGGATACCTTCAAGGAGTTACTTAACTGGTTCGCCGGAATACGGTCGAGTGTGGTCAAGATCCGCAGCACTTCTCTCGCCTCTTTGGCTTTGGATACCAGCACATAATAATCTCTGCGTATTTTTGATTCTCTGAGCAGAATGTCCAGCACATCGGCCACGCCTTCTCTGGCCAGCTCCTCTCCGAAGATAGCCACCTGCACATGGGCGAGAAAAATGGTGCGCGGGCTGATTACAGTCATTTTGCGGAGCGCCTCAAATAAGGTGGGAGCGGTAACTTCATATAAAGTCACCGGTGCTTCTACTGAACCCTTTTGGTTAGCCGCGATTTCACCCGGTACCACAATCTGGGCTGATAATATAAATTCCTTCCCTTTTTTATCAATTCCCAGACCCATGGCAATTCCCAGTTCATCCAGTTCACGTCTGTCCCAGCAGCCGGAAAGCGGCATCACAAGCAGTACAGCAATAAGTATTCTGATCAGTAAGCCGCTCAAGCGTCTCACACCTGACCCTCCCCCTTCTTCACGGATTGCCGTCTCCGGTTCCCGGGTTGGGTAATGAAAGGGCGTTTGTTCATATAGGGCCACGGTACCCTCAGGATCGAATCCTTCCAGGCACCAGCCGGTGAAGGCGAGAAGGGGCTCAGATAGGAGATACCAAACGAGCGCAGACTCGTCAAATGCAGCAGCAGAATTATAATCCCTACAAAAATACCGACCATACCAAACGCTCCCGACAGAATCATCATGGCAAAACGCACAATCCGTATAGAAATCGACATACTGACCACAGGAATAACAAAACTGGAGATGGCAGTAATCGACACAATAATAACCATGGCTGCCGAAATAATGCCGGCCTCAACTGCCGCCTGTCCAATGACCAGAGTCCCGACGATCGAGATGGCCTGTCCGACATTACGGGGAATACGCACGCCGGCCTCCCGCAGAATCTCGTACGTAAACTCCATCAATATAGCTTCTACAAATGCCGGGAAGGGTACGCCTTCCCTTTGCGCAGCGAGCGAGATAAGCATCCCGGTCGGCAGCATCTCCTGATGGTAGGTGGTGAGTGCAATATACAAGGCCGGTACCAGCATGGAGATAAACAGTGCGGATAAGCGGACGATCCTAAGCAGCGTACTGATATCGGACCGGTTATAATAATCCTCCGGCGATTGAAAAAAATGCATGAACAAGGCCGGAACCAGCAGCACAAAAGGAGTGCCGCTAACCACAATGGCTACCCGCCCCTCCAACAAAGCCGCAGCCACTACATCCGGCCGGTCGGTGTTGAATACGGTTGGGAACGGTGTGAGCGCAGTATCCTGGATGTATTCCTCGATATACCCGCTTTCCAGAATACCGTCAATGTCAATGGACTCCAGCCGGCTCCGCACTTCCTCCAGTACCTCCTGCCGCACAAGTGTTTTCATATAAAGAATACTTACATCCGTTGAAGTGACCTCTCCGATGACAAAGGACTCGATCCGCAAATTCCGGTCTTTGATCCGCCGGCGCACCAGCGAAAGATTCGTCTTAATCCCCTCTGTAAAACCGTCCATCGGACCGCGGATCACTGTTTGGGAGGTGGGCTCGGTAAGTGCCCGTTCTTCCCCTCCGCTGGTCATTATGATGAGTGCCTGCTCCTTCCCCTCCAGCAGCAGTATACTTTCGCCCGACAACAATGCGTGGATCCAGTATTCCGGGTCACAGCTTATTCGGGTTCCCCCCGCAATAAGCACCTCTTCGATAAGAAACTGCATAATATCCTCTGTATTCTCGAACGTGTGCGGGAGGGTGAACGCTGGGGCCATCAACGATTCCAGTACAGATTGAAAGAGCAGCTGCGTGTCTACCAAACCTTCGATAAACACAAGGGTTGCGGGCCAACGCCCGGCAATCCTCAGCTTTTTGAAAATGATATCCTGACTGTACCCTAGTGCCTCTTGAAGAGCATGCAGATAGACAGCCGAATCCTCATCGTTGAGGGTATTATTGCTGGATATCCGAGAACCCGAGTTCATCCTTTTTCCTCCCAAGGCATAATCTGTCTGTGCTAGCTCCTTGTATTATGCTTCTAGATGAGCGGTATTAATCTCAGCCATACCCAATTTTACGGATTTGTTGCGTAATGCTTGAGGCCGAATGACAAAAAAACAGAGCAGCGATTCTCCCGTTACTTGAGAATCACTGCTCTGTCCGTTTCATTCATAGAAAAGCCGCTTTTGAGACGCCTCCCTTTTGCGTAAGGGATTATCGTTGGCTGCTTTTATTGTTCGCTTTCAACTTCTCATTCAGAATATCCTGAAAGCTTTGCGTTTTCTCATCATTCTGGTCTTGCTTGGAATTAACCACGGGCTGAGGTCTAAAATATTGATGATTGAAAGCCATAAGATTATGTACTGTCATATTCATAAGGTTCAAACCTCCTTCCGTAATCATTTCTAAGACTTTGCACGCTCGCGTAGTTGCTTATCCCTTATTTAACCCGTTCCTTCCATTCTTAAACAGTTTATGTTCATAAAAACGAAAAAAAATCACCTCAGCCCATAATTTTGGACCCAAAGTGATTCAGGAAGGAACGTTCCTTCTTTCAGGGAATTACCCTAGAGGGTTGAAGGAAGTTTGCCCCAAAGTATCATCACTTGCCTTGTAGCTCTTCATCCATTCAAGCAATTCCGCTGGTTCGGATGCGATTCTCAACAAGCCCAGAGTCGATGGAGCGGCAAAACCCTCCTCGACACTATGCGTGATCATCTCTGCAAGCGGGTCAAAATAACCCCGCACATTGAGCAGGCCGATAGGTTTACGGTGAATGCCAATCTGCGCCCAGCATAAAATTTCGAGCAACTCCTCGAACGTACCGACCCCGCCGGGCAGCGCAATAAACGCGTCGGCCATGCCGCTCATGACCGCTTTGCGTTCATGCATGCCTGTGACTTCGATCAGGCTGGTCAGGCCGGAATGCCGGATTTCTTCCTTGAATAAATCTACCGGCATTACTCCGACGGCTTCGCTGCCACTGGCAAGCACGCCATCCGCTACCTGGCCCATCAGGCCGTTGCGCGAGCCTCCATAGACCAGACGGCAGCCGTGGGCTGCAATCTGCTGCCCAAGCTCCCGTGCTTTTACCGCATACTCTGCATGAAGCCCGGGATTTGATCCGGCGAACACACAAATCGAAGAAACCAATCCTATCACTCCAGACTTTGTTAATATAGTCCTGCTGTAATGAATTCACCCATTGTAACGCAAAATATCAATTAATATATCAAGTGACTGTTATTTTTGTGTAGTCAGTGTGAGCCGGTAAAGGTTGCCCTCCCATTTCGCCGTGATTCCCAGTGCCTGAGCTAGAGCACCTGCGGGAACCAGCAAAGTGTAACTTACTTTAATAGCAGGCGGACGTACTGCGATACTGCCTTTTCCTCCGTCCGGTATAAACTGTCCCTCTTTAAGCATGACCGACTTCCCCTGCTTGCCCAGGATCGTATTCACGCCATCCCAGGCACCGTGTAGCCAAGGGCTTGGCCACCTCCCGCAGCGGAACCATCACGCTTCCCTCTGTATAAATGGCAGATTGTTCGGACTGTATGACCTTTCCGTTAATCACCAGCGCCACCGGCTTAAGAATGGGGACACTTTGAACGGACGTGAATCAAGCGCACTGATTCCCTTCTTTGTTATATTATTGTATTTTTAGTTTCTATTACACTAGAACGCAATTTTCATCACAAAAGTTGTTCCGAAAACGTATCCAATCTTAATACTACAAAAGTGTATCTTCCGATTTTAATGGAATATGGTATAATTACCCTGCCTTTCGATGCTAATTTTACTTGGAATAGGTGAACCAAATTATTGATGGAGGGAAATCATGTTTAAAATTTTCGGGTTTATTTTCTTGTGGAGAATCATCGGCAATCCTTTTGTGGCCCTGATCATTCTATTCGCCATATTGTATCTTCTGGACCGGCGTTATGTGGGAATCTTTCCCAGCATCACCAAACCCTTTCGCAGAATGCGTCAAATCTCCAAATTACGGACCGCTGTATCTCTGAACCCGAATGATGTCTCCTCCAAATTCGAACTGGCCAGACTGCTATCGGAACGCAAGAAATATAAAGAAGCCCAGCCGATATTGCACCAAATTGAAGACCGTTATGAACAATCGGCTGAATATTGGGTTGAACTGGGGCAAGTGAATCTGAAGCTTGGACAGACAGCCGAAGGTGAAGCCCAAATCCTGCAGGGACTGGACATCAACCGCAAGGCGCAATATGGGCAGCCGTACCTCCGCCTGGCCGAAACCTTCCGTCACACAGACCGGGACAAAGCCCTTCGGTACGTAAGCGAGTTCCAGGAGATTCAATCCTCTTCCAGTGAGGCCTATTACCTGGCCGGCTCCATGTTCAAGGCCCTCGGCAGAGAAGAGGATGCCAAACGCGCATTTGCCGAGTCCATCGCCATCTACCGTTCTCTCCCCAAATATAAGAAACGCCAGGAACGCGGCTGGGCGTTGCGCAGTTTTTTCGCCAAAATGAGATAAAACGGATTACATACACTAAAGGCAAAAAGGGGCTGTCCCATAAACCATGAAATGGCTGCTTGGGATAGCCCTTATTTTTGAGTAGGATATACGTGAGTATTTGGTGAGAACGCTCCGCAAACGGACCGTTGTTTCAAATGCTCACCAAAGTCATTATTTACGTCTACACCCAACGTGTCTATTCTTCCCGACAAATTGCCAAAGCCGTCGAAGCAAGCCACTGGCTTTAGAATTAGTAAGGCTGTCTCATTCGTAAGGAAAATCTACTTTTAGGACAGCCCCCTTGCTCTTTCCGGCTGTCTTTTCTCCGGTGTGCTTCAATATAATGAAATGAATTATTCTACAGGTACTGTAATTTCCAGCTCAGGAATATATATTTTTTCCCCTTCAGCATCTCGAGTTAGCACTTTAACCGTCACCGACTTCGGCAGTGTCTCAAAAGGCTCCCAAGAGACGGAATAGCTTAACACCTCATCATCTCCTGTCCCGTTGCCGCCAATCCACTTCATGGTTCTTCCCTGGTCATCCATGATCTCAAATTCAATGTTGAGGAAATCGCCAGCTGTTTTATATTTATCTGGAATTCTCTTCATAAAGTCACGGATGTCTTCACCTTGTTCACCCTTGATCTCGGCCACCAGACGTGTCGTAGTCCGGCTAAGTTCAATTCGATTCAATTTCAGATGGATATGATCATGGGATTTGCTGACTTCAGGTGTCAGTACAACGTCGTTCAGCGTGTTTTTAGTGACCGGCAGTTGGAACTCAAATTTCTGCTCTAGTTGCGGGATGAAAACGACCATACCCAATTCGAACTCGTCGGGTATTTGTAAATTGGGCGATTCAAATGTGGTCACAATAATCGAATTCGGGGCCTGATCCCCTCCGGAAGCAACACCCCAACCGGTATTAACCTGCTCTCCATTGATGTAGAAATCGATATTTGCAACCAGACCCTCTTCCGAAACACTGTCCTTTATCCACCAATCCATAAAGGACTGCTTATTCTTCTCGGCCATTTCACGGCTTAAGACGACAGACAAACGACTGCCATCATACATGAGCTCCGAGACACGAAGGGTCCAGCCTTGATGAGTCACGCTCTGATTAACGTCTGTAGTCACACCTTGTTCACTGGCTGCCTGGAGTCCCAAATCCCCGGCCAGCTTAAATACACTCTCCACCAGGGGGATCTGCTTCAGGGTTAAGGCCATCGCGGGTGAGATGAAGCCGGAGCCGATAAGTAGAATCCCTCCGACAGCAGCATAAGCCGCCACTATCATGACACGACGCAGCCAGCTCCGCTTTTTGAGAACCTGCATCTGCTCCGTCGAAACATCACCAAGCATCCGGTAAGTCTGATCCATACGACAACGGACGCTCTCCGGCAGCTTATCGATCCACGGTTCTTTCAGACGATCCAGTTTCTGCTCAAATTCAACTTGATTCATAAGTACAGCTTCCTTTCCACGGGATCTGCAAGGGATTGATACAGGATCTTTCGGGCCCGGTGAAGCCTTGTCTTCACAGCACTCCCGGACATTTCGAGAATATCGGCAATCTGCTGAAGCGGCAGATCCTGATAATAATGGAGGATCACGATCGTGCGCGAGGTCTCATCCAGGTGGTCGATCGAATCGCGCAGATCGATGTGATCCGCCTCAGCAGCACCGCCAATACTGGCCGGAGGTTCCGCCATTGCAACTGTCCGTGCTCGTTTACGCAGAATTATATTGCATTCATTGATTAGAATACGAAACAACCATGTCTTGAAATAACGTGTGTGCTCCAGTGAAGTCAGTCCTTTGTAAGCTCTCAGTACGGATTCCTGCATGGCATTAGCACAATCCTCATCTTTTTTCAGAATCGATTTAGCCACATTATACAGAGGCATTTCCAAGGTTTGGACCAAATGTATAAAGGCGTCCTTGTCCCCCTTTTGAGCCCGCTTTACCCATGTTTCCTGCTCTTGCGAATCCAAATGTCCGTCTCCTTCCTCCCAGCCCGGCTGATGCCGGCCTATCTCCCCTCTCTTTGCAGCAGATTAGATGCCGGAGGAACGTAAAAGGTTACATATTCCAGTAACTTCTCAATATCTGCTCCAATTGTTATCTATACAATACAAAAACCGCAAGCTCTCATAAAAGAGAACTTACGGTTGTATTACTATCTATAGAGCCTATGATTCCTTCATTACATATCAAATGTTTTCGGCTTTTCTTCACCCGCACTGGCCGGGAAAGGCCACCAGTTCGCCCGCCCGAACATCCGCACCATCACCGGCACGAAAAATGGCAGGAAGATAAAGGCATACAGCGCCAACCCCACCAGAACAACTGTGGCGATCTGCATCATCGACAATACACCGGAAGGGTACATCGAGGCAAAAGTACCGCCCAGAATAACTACAGCAGACAAAATGACAGTCCCCATATTACGCATAGCGTGGAGAATGGCTTCACGCACATCCCAGGTTTTGTTCTCGTTGAAGCGGGCCATCAGGAAGATACTATAGTCCACACCAAGCGCCACCAGCATGACGAAGCTGAAGAATGGTGTAGTCCAGGTAATCCCTGCATATCCCAGCAGGTTCCCAAAGATCGCCTCGGTCACACCCAAAGCTGTAAAGTAAGTAATCAGCAGAGAGACAATCAGATACACCGGCATGATTATGGAGCGGAGCAGCAGGACCAGAATGATGAAAATGCCGCCCAGCATCAAAACAACTGTCCGTGTATAGTCTTCGTTGGATATTTTCTGCAAATCGCTGTAGGTGCTGGTCACCCCGCTTATTGCTGTTTCCGCATTCTCAAGTTTTGTATCCTTGACCGCACGGTCTACCGCAGCCTGAAGATCATCCATGCTGTCGATCGCTTCCGAGCTGTAAGGATTATAGGAGAAGACTACGTCCAGTGTCATAACTTTACGGTCATCCGACAAGTAGTTGTCAAACACCTGCTGGATGGCTTCGGCTTCCAGCGCCTCTGCCGGCACCAGGAATCCGCTCAGCTCGTCATCCTTGGCGGCTTGAATCTGGCCCAGGTAGTCCTGCGCTGAATTTAAACCTCCGCTGATTTGCTTCAGACCTTCCGCGCTTTGGCTTAAGCCCGAAGTCAATTCACCCAGTTGTCCTGTCAGTTCGCCGAACCCGTCAACCAGCTGCTGCTGGCCGCCCTGCAATTGATCCAGTCCACCCTTAAGGGACGGGATTTGATCCACAATCTGACCCTGGCCTGCGGCGGCCTGGTTCAGACCGGTTTGCAGCTGGCCAATTCCGGCCGCGAGCTTCGTGAGCCCTTCGGCCAGCGCCGATTGACCGGCAACCGCCTTGGCATAACCACTGTTGGCTTCGTTAAGCCCGGCGGCAGCACCTTTCAGCTGCTCCGTAATCTGGCCCAGACCGGCGGCCAGCTTCGTCGCGCCCGCACCTGTCTGGGTAACCGTCCCTTTGATCGTCTGATAATCGGCGTTCTGCAGCAGATCCGGATGGCTGGTTTCAAGCCCCGTAAAGGAAGCATTTAGGCCGCTCAAGGCCACCGCAACTCCCTGCAGCTGCTGATGAATCTGTCCAAGTCCGCCATCCAGCGCAGTCAAACCGCTGCCGATTTGCTTGTAGCCTTGCAGCAGCCCGGCATTCGCAGCCGCCAATTGCTTGGCACTGGCAGCAGCTTGCTGGAGACCCGCTTTAATCTCTCCGGCTCCGGCAGAACCGCTTCGGATACCTTGCTCAATCTTGGATAAACCTTCGCCCAAAGCGGTCACACCTGCCTTAAGCTTCACGGTTCCTTCGGTAAGTTTGGCGCTGCCGGACACCGCCTCGTTCAGCTTCGGCGCGTTGGAGCTTAGCTGCTTGCTCGCATCCGACAACCCGCCCTGAATCTTCGTCAGTCCTGCGCTCGATTGTTCCAGCCCGTCGGATAAAGCGGCCACCTGGGTCGGAATCAGGAAATCATTGATTTCCTCACCTGCCGGACGCGACAAGCTGCGGACTGACTTCACGCCGTCAACCTTCGCAAGCTCGCGGCTGATTTTCTCCGCAAGGCCCATATATTCTGCAGTATCCATCTTGTCATCATTTTTGATGATGATCTTGCCGGGCATTGACTCCCCCGGACCAAAGCTTTCGGAGATGATATTGAACCCTTTGACCGAAGCATAGTTCGGGCCAATCTCATCCATGCTGTTAAAGGACAGCTTGCCGTCATACGTAACAAGAAACGGAATAACTACTGCCGCCACGATCAGCAGCGCAGCCCATGGTCTTTTTAGAGAAAAGGAGCCTGCAGCCCCCCATATCCGGCTTTCGCTATGCTCCAGCTTGCCGCGTGAAGGCCAGAACAGCCTTTTGCCCAGAACAGCCATAAAGAACGGAACAACCGTGACCAGGGCAAGCAGCATCACAGCAATCCCCACCGCCACTGCTACGGCAGAACGGTATAATACGAACTGGGAGAAACCAATCGCCACGAAACCCACAAATACAGCCAGCCCCGAATAAAATACAGTGCCGCCTGCCTTGCGGTAAGTCTCTATAATGGCACTTTTGGTATCCTCCGAGCTCATTAATTCTTCCTTGAACCTGCTGATCAGCAGGATGCAGTAATCCGTACCAATCCCGAACAGTACCGCCACCATAAAGATCTGGGTGAAGGTCGACAACGGGAAATCGAAGCGGTCCACCAAAAACGCCACCAGTGACTGGGCCACAATATAACTGAGTCCCACCGTAAGCAGCGGTACAAACGGAGCTACAAAAGACCGGAATACCACAAATAGGATGAGCAATATAAATACAACCGTGATATACTCCGATTTCTTTAACCCGGCTTCCGAGCTGGCAATCGTATCCTCGGTAATCAAACCTTCACTGGTCAAATAATGGTCAACACTGACCTCTTTCAGCAGCGCATCCATTTTCTCCGGCAGCGCCTTAACTGCCTCTTCGCCGCCTTCGACCATCAAAGCCACCATAACCGTCTTGCCATCCTTGGCAATCAGCGTATCAGCCAGCTCACTTTGCGAAAAAGGTTCCGTAATCGAATCAATATGTAACGTTTCCTTGTTCTCCGCCAGCTTGTTGATCCCCTGCTGTATGCTTGCGGTTCCTTCTGTGCCGAGGCCTTGCGGATTGTTGAATACAAGCGCCACCTGGTGCAGGGTTTCCCCGCCTTTCGCTTCGGCCACCTCATTCATAATCTCAGCGGCTCTGGAGGAGGTATATCCGTCCGGAACCGAAATTTGCCCCTTCTCGCGCACCAGGTCGGACATTGCCGGCGCTGTCATAAAGAGAACAACGGCTGCTGCGATCCAGACTGCAATAACCGCCCATCTTGCTTTTAATATCGTATTCAATTTTTGCTCCCCCCCGGCTCCTGCATTAAATGGCCCAGTCTTTCAAACATCATAATAAACTTCTCAATATCCTTTTCGTCAAAGTGGGAAAAATAAGGAGAAACAACCTCCATCACCTGCTTCTCTGCCGCTTCATACGTACTCCGGCCAAGCTCCGTCATCGACAGATAGACTTGCCGCCGGTCGCTCTCATCGCGTGTGCGTTCTATAAATCCCGCTTCCGAGAGCCGGTTGATGATGGCTGTAATGGAGCTTTTGCCCACGGCGAAGGATTCCGCCAGATAAGTGGACGTGCACAGCTCCTGCCCGTTAATCAGTCTCAGAATCAGATATTGGTCATTGGTTAAACCGGCAGCAATGCTGTCCCTGATCTGGGCGTTAATCCGTCTTGTCACAATCAGGTATGCATCGAGATACCGGTTAATCCAGCGCGCGGCTTCTTCATTCAATTTAAGACCCTCCTTGCCCTAATAATAGTTCATGTGTAGAACAGTTCTACTGTAAAACTATATTATTCATAAAAAAAAGTCAATCCATTTCCAAGTCGATTCCTTTTCTTAAGTTCCGACTCCAAATACAAAAGGCAGGCCGGGTTCTAAGATCACCCAGCCTGCCATTGTATGCAGAAATTCACAGCTTTTATTCCTCATCCTCAAATTCTTCAACTTCATATACACAGCGGAACATCTCAATGCCTGCGGTATTCTCGCCAAGGCTGTAGACCATAAAACCCAAGGCACGGTAAAAATCGGCCGCCACCTCATCTTCGGTTTCCGCCAGCACATACCGGGGCTGGTGCACCGTCAGCAGCTCCAGGATCATTCCGCGTGCGTAACCTTTGCCCCGATTCTCCGGAAGGACCGCAATATGACGGATAACCAAGGAACCGTCTTCCGTCTCCTCATACCCTATCAGACCCAGCAGGAGACCTTCGTCTTCCCAGCCTTTTAATTGCAGCGGGGATTGTCCCGCGTATTCAGCCGAAATTCCTGCCAGTTCCTCCGGTTCTTCAATTAACGCGTAGACTAACAGTTCGTCCACTTCGGGAGTTCCGATTCTTGTCTTCAAATCAATCAGCATATGATCCTTCCTATCTTCTTCTTATTCTTCTGCCTGCCTTCAGGAGGACACAGCCGGTCCATACACCCAGCATATTCAGCAGCAGGTCATCAATATCGAAGCTCCCTACCCGCAGAAGCATTTGCAGCGTTTCGAGCAGCAGAATACTCGGCACTACGGCCACCGCAATCCAGAACACGGACTGAAGGCGTGGCTTCAGCAGAGGCAACAGTATCCCGAACGGCACAAATACGGCTACATTGCCAAGCAGGTTGACCAGCCGGCTTCCCAGTGTCAGTCCGTTCTCCAGGTTAAAAAAAAGCTTTATGGTCTTTAGCGGAACCAGGTTATAGTGCAGCGGTCCTCCGGTCCCGGCCTCACGGCCAAAACCGATAAACATCCAATAGACAACAGTAGCACTATACAGAGTCAGAATAACCCATGTCAATCCCCGCAGCGGCTGCCGGAGCCCCTTCCCCGGCCCTGAAAGAGCTCTCGTCCGAAGCTGTCCCACAATTAAGCATTCCGCCGGGTAGTTATCACTTCGATGCTCCCGTCCTGTTTGCCTACTATTGCGAGATCCGCAATGCCGATGAACAGGCCATGCTCGACGACGCCGGGAATATTCTGCAAGGCGTTCGCCAGCTCTGGAGCCGACTCTATGGCCTCAAAGCGGCAATCCGCGATATAATTCCCGTTGTCGCTCTTGTAGAGTTCTTCCCCACTGCGGCGCAGCTCGGGCTTGCAGCCCAGCTTGGCAATCTCCGCAACCGTCCACTCCCACGCAAAGGGAACCACTTCTACCGGCAACGGGAACTTGCCGAGTACCGCTACCGCCTTGCTTTCGTCTGCCACTACAATCATCCGGCCGCTGTTGCTGGCGACAATCTTCTCCCGCAGCAGGGCGCCTCCGCCCCCTTTGATCAGCTGCAGCTCGCTGTCCAGCTCGTCCGCTCCGTCAATGGTCAGGTCGAGGCTGTCAATGTCTCCAAAAGACACCAGTGGAATCCCCAGTTCCCGCGCCTGATCTTCGGAAGCGCGTGAAGTAGCTACTGCAGTAATGTTCAACCCTTCCTGAACCCTTTGGCCCAGCTTGCGGATCGCCCAATAGGCGGTAGAGCCGGTGCCGAGGCCTACCTTCATGCCATCTTTAACATATTCCACTGCTTTCTCTGCTGCCAGCTGCTTTACATTGAGACTCATTTTTAACCCTCCATAGTTTCCGTTATAATGTAATAGAATGATCCCACACCATCCCCAGGAGGAATAGGCAAGATGAGAAGCGAGAACCAAATAAAGTCCAAAATCAACGAACTAACCCTGCAGCAAAGATCCCTGGAATCCAGACTCGCTCCCTTAGCGGAGCAAGACCCTCAGCGGAATCAGCTGCAAATCCAAATGGAGCGGACCGAAGATATGATCATGATGCTGGAATGGGTCCTGAATGCCCCTGCCGGCAAATATCATGCTTAAGCGTCTTGTTAAGCCGGCAGTACCTTGCCATAGCATAGACTATCCGGGTCGCCTACATACGGCCCAAACAGCTCAATGGGGCTGTAGCCATGCTTCACGTACAGTCCGATGGCTTCCGGCTGCTTGATCCCGGTCTCCAGCAGAATCTCCCGATAACCTGCTGCGGCCGCTTTCTCTTCCAGATATAGCAGCATGCGTGTGGCTATGCCCATGTTGCGGCAGTCCGGAGCTACATAAAAGCGTTTCAATTCCATGGCCGGGGCTTCTCCCGGCTTCCTGTCATGAAGCGGCCGCAACCCGCCGCAGCCTGCCGGCTTCCCGTCTGCATAGGCAACTACAAACGTCATTTCTTTGACCTTCGGGTCGTCAAAATCCACGACATAGATGGTTTCATGCGGGTAACGCTCCACAAGCTCAACGTCCAGGTGCTCAATCAAGGCGCGCAGGTCCTTATTCACCGGTTCTACAAGTTCAAAATTCACTAGAGACAACTTGAAATACACTCCATTCTTTAAGGCGCAAGGCCGCATAAAATTAGTCTGACAGCGCCTCTTCCAGTGTTCGGAGCAATGCTGCTTCCTCCGGAGTCACTGTGAGGTCCTCGAAGCTCTTATACTCTAGTATAGTGCCCTCTCCCCTTAATTCCCTGATGCTGCTGAGCATAAAAAGCTTGGCCTCCCCAAGCCGCATCTCTCCCTGGCCTCCCGGCAGCCTGCATAGAACAAGTGAATACTCCTCCTGCAAGGAAGCGGATCTGTCTGCAGGAGACACTGCCGGGACCGTCAAGCGGAACAAAGGCATACCCGGATCGGCTTCGGGCAATCCCGGCCCGGTCAGATGATACACCGAGTAGGTGCTGTAAGCGCTTGGCAGTTCCTTCCCCTCCCGGGTCCGGCTGGAGATCAGCTTGCTGTTCTGATAAGCAAGGATTCCGGCCGCCAACAGCAGCAGGAATCCAACTGCCCCTAAGCCATAGATCATATGTACCTCATCCCCCGCCCCCCGAATCCTAACCTTCAAACCACATGACTTCATATTATCATGAGAGGAAGCTGCCGGGAAATGCTGTTTTAGAGTATAGGCATAATTACTATATTTAAGCTGAACAAAAGATAAATAACAAAGACGAGAAGGAGGGAAGGGGAAGTTTGGAACTGGAGGAGCGATAGCGACCGCCCGAAAGCTTTCCGCAGGAAAGCTCGCATCGTAAGCATAAGCTGTCTTCGGATTTCAACCAAAAGTAGTGTTTAATTAAAGAAATCTGAAGACAACAGCGGCTGGAAGTCCAAACATTCACCGTAGTGACGGGCTAATCTTACGTTAACCTCTTAAGTTCATCTTATATAGTTAATTTGAATATTTCAAAATAACAGTTGAAACTTCGAACCCGATGTCTCATAATGGTGATAGGAATGCTGCTTGTCAATCCATATGGAAATCAAGGGAGGAAATTGTACATGAAGTTTTTCTTGGATACAGGGAATATTGAAGAAATCAAACGTATCACCCGCCTCGGATTAGTGGATGGCGTAACGACAAATCCGTCACTCATCGCCAAAGAAGGCAGACTCTTTAAAGATGTAATCAAAGAAATCGTCGCCATCGTGCCAGGGCCGGTCAGCGCGGAAGTCATCGGGCTCAAAGCTGAAGACATGCTTAAGGAAGCCTATGAAATCGCCGAGTGGGCGCCGAACGTTGTGATTAAACTGCCTATGACCGAAGACGGCTTGGAAGCTTGTTATGAGCTGACCAAAAAAGGCATCAAAACCAATGTAACCTTGATCTTCTCCGCCGCACAAGGACTGATGGCTGCCAAAGCAGGCGCAACCTATATCAGCCCGTTTGTAGGGCGTCTTGATGATATCGGTGTGGATGGCATGCAGCTGATTAAGGATCTGAAGACCATTCTGACCAACTTTAATCTTCCTTCGGAAATTATCGCCGCGAGCATCCGCAATATCGCGCATGTGGAACAAGCTGCTATCGCCGGTGCCCATATTGCGACGATTCCGGGCTCTCTCTTGCCTTCCCTGTGGAAACACCCGCTTACAGACAGCGGAATCGAACGTTTCCTGAAGGATTGGGAAAGTGTTCCTAAAGCCTAATACCACCTTTTTATAACAGTAAGCCCTTATCCGGCCATCCGGATAAGGGCTTTTTTAAAATATAAGAATTTATATGTTTCACGCTATATATTATCCTTCTATTTCTCGCTAAAACACCCGTCCTTTAAAAGGACGGCGTAGCCGTTTTCACTTGTGATCTTAATTATTTATATGTTATTGACTTAAACGCAACGGTCTGATCTTTTATACCTTTCTCGGCTGCAAATCTTTCAATACTGGATGCACCAAAGAAACCGTCTATTCCTTCTGTTCTTTCAATTACGTATGCAGCATCTTCAGGTTCTGCAATAGGTCCTCCGTGACATATTACCATTATATCCGGATTAATTTCTTTACCGGCTTTAATAATAGCTTCAATTTTCTTAACACAATCATCTAATGTTAGGGCTGTTTTTGCGCCAATTGTACCTTTGGTAGTTAAGCCCATATGTGCTACCAGGATATCTGCTCCTGCCGCTGCCATTGCTTTTGCCTGCTCGGGATCAAATACATACGGAGTTGTAAGCATGTCTAATTCATGTGCTGTTCTAATCATTTCTACTTCTAAATCATATCCCATACCTGTCTCTTCTAAGTTTTGTCTGAATACGCCATCAATCAAACCTACTGTCGGGAAATTTTGCACGCCATTAAATCCTTGGTCCTTTAACTGTTTTAAATAAACCTCCATAACTCTAAAAGGATCTGTTCCGCATACGCCTGCTAATACTGGTGTATTTTTTACAACTGGCAATACTTCAGCACCCATTTCAACTACAATTTGATTTGCATCCCCATAAGATAATAATCCGGCTAATGATCCACGGCCTGCCATTCTATATCTTCCAGAATTATAGACAATAAGCATATCAGCGCCGCCAGCTTCACTGCTTTTAGCAGTAATACCTGTACCGGCTCCTACTCCCAATAGGATCTTTCCGTTTTTCACTTCTTCCTTAAACTTTGCAATAATTTCTTTTCTCGTATTTTTGTTCATTTGTAAATCCTCCATAATCATTATATTTTTTATGTGTCTTATTTGGCTCAAATCCATAATCAGCGGTTAACTTGGCCCCAGCAACAACTCGTCACTGGGAGCGGCTGTACAAGGAAGCGGACTCAGGAGATCTTATTTGAGGCAACGAAAGGTGTTGTCCTTTTTCACGGACTCAGGGGAGCTTATTCTATGATCTCTAGCCCAAAACGAAGGTCATTTGATCATTTAGCGGCTCCTGAGTCCGTTTGACCAGGAAAATGAGCTGATTTCGCGAAATAACGTTTCTCCAGTCCGTTCAGTCTGTCAACAGCTTATTTTGAGGTAAAGCCTCTTATTTACTCATTAAATCTATTAATTTTTGTGCTGCTGCTTCTGCAAACGCTACATCATTTATGGCATAATTCATTTCAATTACCTCTACAACATTTCTGTTTATACCCTCTCTTAAGGTATCAAATAACATCTTATCTTCCTCTGCTCCATAGAAGGCTTCACCTTCAACATCAATGGCTGATATGCCTTTGAGAGGCAACATTAAAACGGTTTTCTCTTTTGCCATATTTAATTTATCGACAAGCTTTTTACCGATCGCTTCATTTTCTTCTACAGTTGTTCTCATGAGTGTTACTGTAGGATTGTGCTTATAGAACTTATGTCCGGCAAATTTCTCCGGTATGGTATCGTAAGGTCCAAAGTTACACATATCAAGTGCACCTACGGATACAACCTGTGGAACATGATTTTTACCGGCTGCCTCCAAACGATGAGGTCCTGCATTCAGAATGCCACCGATAATTTCGTCTGCCCACTCTGTTGTTGTAAGATCTAATACCCCTTCAATAAATCCAGCCTCAATAAGCGCTTCCATGGACTGTCCACCTATACCTGTGGCATGGAACACTAGTACTTCATACCCTCTATCCTCAAGGTATTTTCTGGCGGCGGTTACACAAGGAGTGGTCACCCCAAACATAGTTGCAGCAATCAATGGCTTTTTCTCTATGACCTTTGTATTTTCAAATTTAACCATACCTGCGATTGCAAATGCTGCATTTGTAAAAATCTTTGTTGAAATTGAGTTGAGCCCTGCAACATCTACTACGGACGGCATCATGACAATATCACTTGTACCTACATATGGCGCAGTATTTCCAGATGCTACTGTGGATACCATAACTTTAGGTACACCAATGGGCAGCGCTCTCATAGCTGGTGCCACTAGTGAAGTTCCTCCGGTACCCCCTAAGGAGATGATTCCATCAAATTTACCCTGTTTGTATAATTCAGGCACTAGTTGTTCCATACCTTTGGATAATGCTTCCGTTGCTAAAGCTCTGTCATTCTTAGCAGCGAGCGTTGTAATGTCCAGGCCTATTGCCTCTGCGATCTCACTGTTGGATATATCCGGTTTAAATGTAGGCTCAAATACACCTGTATGAATGGTAAAAGTACTTAGTCCCAAACTTTCAAGCAAATGTTTAAGGTATAGATACTCTTCACCTTTAGTGTCAAATGTCCCCGCAATGGCGATGGTCTTCATTTTTTAACCTCCTTTTAAATTTTGGCTTTTAAGAACGTTCTCATAAAAAAAACAGTATGATTAACAACAAATTAATCATACTGTTTCGGCTTATTTTCGAAAACGCTTTAATGTCTTATCTTTTTGTGTTTAGGTTAGATTTATATTGTTTTGGAGAATAACCTTTATACTTTTTGAACATTTTGCTGAACTGTGCATAATCCTGATACCCGACTAATGGCGCTAGCTCAGAACATTGGATATTTTCTCTGTCTAATATTTCTGCTGCTTTATCCATCCGGAATTTAACAATGTGCGTTTGGAAACTGCAGCCCACTTTCTTTTTAAACAAACTGCTTAAGTAACTCCTGGATACATGAGCCACCTTGGCTAAATCCAAAAACGAAATATCATTCATGTAATTTTGGGCAACGTATTCTTTCACGAATTCAACATAATCATAGTGTTTTGTTACTCCGTCCAACATTTTAACCATTAAATCATCTTCATCAAGCTTACCCGATCCTTTAAAGGCTTTGGTTATATTTGTAATGGACTTTTCGGAAGGAATTCTCTCAAAAGCAGACCCCCCTATATATCCCATTAAGTCTTCATTATTACTGTACATATATTGAACATCAATGGGTGTTTTCACAGGGCCACCATACACCAGCTTAATTAAATCCGGCTTCAACTCATTACATATATTAAATATCTTGTCCGCTTTAACCTTTGCGGCTTCCAGGGAGAATACCTTTTTTGCTCCTAATAATCCACCTTCTGTTAAACCTAAGTGTGCACAAATAACATCAGCACCCGCCTCAATCATCTGAGCCGCTTGTATTTCATCAAATACAAAGGCAACTGTAAACATATCTCTTTCGCGGGCTATTCTTATTGCTTCTACTTCAAGCAGATAAGCGTTCCCCTCTTCTTGGAGAGCTTCACTAAATAGTCCGTCTAAGAGTCCAACTGTGGGGTAGTTATTAATACCGGAAAACCCCATATCTTTGATTTCATTTATGTAAGTTTCCATTTCCTTGGTAGGATCGGTTGCATTAAGCCCAAAAATAATAGGCAGATCCTGCACCAATGGTATAATCTCTCTAGATGCAAAGTCCATTACCATATCATTGCTATTGCAAAACGGCAAAAATCCGGCTAATGAGCTTCTTCCCATTTGGCGGAATTTACCTGAATTTAACGTCAAAATAAAATCAGCTCCACCTTGTTTAGCATACTTCGCAGTTATTCCCGCACTTGTTGATACTCCAATAATATGATTCCCCATTTTCAGTTGGGATTTGAGATTATCCAGTATTTGTTCTCTTTTCATACTTACTAATCCCCTTACCTATAGGATGGAGCAGATGCAAAACCAGTATAACAAGTACGTGCTTTACATACCAGTGGAACCCTATCCAGTAATCGTTGAAGTAAGCTTCTACAAATCAAACACGAAAAAGCGCCCCACCTCACAAGGTAAGGGCGCTGTTCCGGATTCGGATGCGAGTCAATTCGTCTTCAATTCACTTTTATAGTGATGGATTCACTCGATGTGATTCCGGCTTCGTTAACAAGCTCGCAGCGATATTCATACGTGCCCGCCAGTTTGCCCTGGATCGCCGTCACCGCCGACTGGGCTTGCGGAGACTTATCGGCGAGGTTTTGCGTATCAATGAGAACTTCGTTCTCATACAGCCGGTACGTTACCCCATTCGTGCCCCACCACATGTTCATGTTAAGGTTGAAATTTCCATCTCCGTCCCAGTTATCATTCGAGAGCACAGGTTTGCCCGGCTCAGCATCGGTCACCTGCACGGCCAGAACGCCGCTTCGCGTTGTACCAAACGCATTTGTAAGTTCAGCGAGGTACTCGTAGGTGCCGTTTCCCCTGGACGCAATGGACGTGACTGCGGATTGCGCATTGGGTGAAGCGTCCGTCAGCATCTGCGTATCTATCAGCATGCCGTTCTCGTATAATTTGTAGCTCGTACCGTTATTCCCCCACCACATGTTCATTGTTATCTGGTGGTTCCCGTCCTTTTGGCCCGAATCGTGACCGTTATCGGATGATAGTTCAGGTTTACCCGGTACCCCTTCCGCGCTCGATACGATATTGTTGACAACCGCCGTTGTTGTCCCCTTGTTACCCGCAGCATCGACGAATTCGAAGGTAAAACTTCCGTTCTCCCGAAACGTAAAGTTGTTGCCCCCTCCGTTATTCGTAATCGTAACCGGCTCACTTGGCGTGATCGTAGCGATGACCTCTTGATTAGTCGGCTCTGTAATACTGTAAGCGACCGAAGCTGTCGGGGCGGTTTGGTCTATGCGGAAAGTAACCGTTTGTGCCTCCTCTGTATTCCCTGCTTTGTCAGTCGATTGAAATGAAAGAGTATACGAACCGTCTTCATCAAACGTCAAGGGTGCCGTGTAAGGCAGCCATGTCTTTTTCTCATCCAGGCTATATACCGTCGTTGTTACGCCGGATACGTCATCCGCAGCGTTAAGTGTTGCCTGTACTTTACTTGCATACCAGCCATTCTGCTGCGTTCCTTCCAGAGAAACGACCGTTTTCGGCGGGGTGGTGTCTGCTGTAACCATCCACTGCATGGAGCGGAACTTTGAAGACAACTTCCCGTCTCCGATTCCCCCTCCCCATTCAATATACCCTTTTCTGCCGTTTCCATCATTGTCATTGACAAGCATCGAAAAGCTGATTACTTCGTTTTTCTCCGCCTGGATCGGTGCTATTTCGGACCAGGGCAGCGATAATTCATAGAGCGTATAGTTCTGATCTTCGTCTCTTGTTATGGCTAGACTTCCACTCTCAACCGGCCCCTTCTCCACACCCGGAGGAGTAATCCATCTGTAGATTTGCGGACCCTCAGGGGTTTGTGAGATTCCAAATTCGTGCCAATACGGGCTTTCTCCGGGAAGACCGTTCGCAACGGCAAATTGAATGCTGTCGTTTTTCCAGATATCGGCCCCTGTGGACAGCGATGCCTGGATATCATCCTTAATCTTTGCGGACAGATAGAAGTGATTGGAATCGTGACTTAGCCAAACATTTCCGCTTAAATCGCCTCCCCCTTGATATCCGGTCATTTTCACCGTACCTTTCGACAGATCGATCGTGGGAGCACTCTCTGCGGTATCTGGATCAATCGTCCCATCCACCGTGACGGATCTTCCCGGAACGGGATTAAACTCGGCAGTTCCCTCATACGTGTACGGATCGAAACCATCCATATAAACCGTCACCTTAATCGGACTGGTAACACCCGTGCTAAAGCCGGTCAGCGGAAATTCCACAGAGGTTGAAGATTCGGACGGAACCGCAACGTTCAGAACTTCAGTTCCCGATTGGGTCCCGAACCTCCAATCTACTTTTTGAATCTGTAATGGCTTTGATTTCGATTCGTTTTTGATTGCAACCCTAAGCGCTTTACTCCTATCCGGTTCGTTCATAATAGGGCGAACCTGAACATTATAAGATGGAAGCGCCGAAGCAGAACTCCTGAGCAGTCCGACTTTTTCATTTCCTTTCATCAAAACACCCGTTACCAAACGGCTGCCTGGCTCGTTTCCGCTCGGAACCTGAATCGTTTGTTCGGTTTTTTGCCCGCTTGGTGTTTGGACAGGATAGAGCTTACCTTCCACGTTCAGACTGAAATCAAAATCCTCGGACATCGCGTTATCGGTTTCCAAGGTGAACGACATCGAATCGCCTGCCTGTGCCGGTTCCCCGATTAGCGCAAACGTCGAATTCTTTTCGACAGAGGCCACTTCCCCAACCACAAAAAATGGTTCATTGCTTAAGGTCACAAATACGTTACCGTTATAAGGCGTGTACGTCTGCGTATTCCCCATCATATCTGTGATCTGTATGGGACTCGTTGTATGAATGACAGCAGGAACCGATGCGCTTGTTGACCATATTGCACGGACATTGCCGCCATCCTTGTCAAACACATAACTTCGGATATCACTGTCTGTGGAATCGCGTCTTACGAATGAAGCGTTTTTCAGCATTTTGGTCATGGTTGCAAAAGACGTATATGCGGGTTTCGGGGTAAGGCTCCCGAGCTTATCGTTCGGATTCCGTAAAAGACCGAAATTGTCCTCGTTAATATTTTGAATCCCGTCATTGATCAAATCGTACCAAACGATCTTCTCCACGCCATTCGCCAAGGCAACGATATATGCACGGAGCAGATAATTCGCTTGCGTCTTCTCATCCACGCCCCGCGCATCCAGTTGCGTTGGCCAACCTGTTTCATTAATCCAAATCGGTTTCAAATTTCCATTGTTGTACTTTCGGATCAAATCCTTCAGACCCGTGATCAGGTTCTCATACCCTTCCGGCGGGCCGGGATATAAATAGGGATGAATCGAAAAGCCGTCCATGTACTGCATCCCGCCAAGTTTAAGCACGTCTTCAATCCATTTCAGGTCCCCTGCCGTTGATGTTCCGAGTACCGGCAAATCGGGGTGAGAGGCTTTGAGCGTTTCATACGTTTTCTTTAACAGAGGATAATAATTTTCAGGTTTGGAATCGGCAGGTCCATTACCGCGATCTCCGAAACTGCCATAGAATTCGTTATACACTTCGACGGCATCCATCTGGCCTTGATATTGATCCACGTAAGCCTTCATGTAATTGGCGAACCCTTCCCGCCCGGCATCTGTATACGGAGTGCTGTCATTGTCATAATTGGGGTTCGTATATCCCGAAACGAAAACGAAGTCAAAATCTTCCTTAGGGAGCAAGTTCATATAATAGTCCGGCTGAGGAGTAAACGTATAGTTGCCCAGCTGTTTTTCTATGCCTCGCCACTCATAACCGCCCCGTACCAGGCCGATGCCGGCATCCTTCATGAGACCCACGAGATCGGTAGTCATTGTTTGTGGAAAACGGTGCAAATGCGTCGACACCCCGAACGGCGAATCCTCATTTCCGGGTTCATCCCGGGATGCAAGTACCGCAAATGGCGTCTTGATCCTAACCGGATCGCTCCCCTCCAGATCGGCTCTGACCTGCAGCGTAAAATACCCATAACTCGAATGAGGCACTGTCCATATGGCTTCATTGTGAACCGACGGCGCAGCGCCCTCTTGTACAAGCGCTCCTTGATAGTCATAAACAGCCCATGATACGGCTGGTCTCGCCGTTCGGACTTTAAAGCGGACCGGTTCGCCGTTTGAATATACATTGCCTGGACGGACCTGGATCAGTTTCGTCGTCGGCGTCTCCGCAGTAACATACGGCCCATCGTGGCTCCACTCATTGAGGGCATTCCCTGCTTCAACTTTAAACGTATACTTCTGGCCGACCGCAAGTCCCGTTACGGCATAGGAGGTCGTTGTGCCGTTCACCTTCCCGATAACGCTGCCATTCTGATAAACGGTATAACCGGTCACACCTGCTGGGTAAGTCGCAGCAGACCATTCCAGTTTCATGCCGTTTTCGGTAATGTCCGAGACATTGAGAACCCCGCCATCAAGCCAACCCGGAGCGTTTTCATTCGTTCGATTGACGGAGATTTCCAAATAAGGGCGGTTATCCGTATGTTCCTTGCTGTTGACCGAAACAGCATGGCCTTTCGCTGCCTGCTCCACCAGCGCAAGGCTGGCTATTCCGTCTAAGGCTGATTGTTTTTTGACGAAGCTGGTAACATCCCATTCATGCCAGCTTGCCGTTCTTCCGACATTAACGGCCGCCAAATAATGATCGATTTCAGGTTTATTATTCCAGGTAACCGTATTTTCCGCCCAAGCATCATTCTCCATGCCGTAGGCCTGCACGCCAATCGTCGAATTCTCCGTATCGACGGCATACACCTTTAACTTGGCCGAACCTATCTCGCCATCAAGTGTACTCAGGTCAAATTTCAAATACGCTTGCCCTGTTCAGGTTGCTGTCGATATCGTAATTTTTGACCAGAAGCAGGTTCGAGGAGCCGTAATTATTGCCCGCATTCCCTCCGGCATTCACATAGGTATCCTCGATCGGACTCCATTGCACGACAGTCGGATCGTTAGCCGGATCCCCCACGGACTCCGCCGCAGAAATCGGTGCAGCACCATTCCAAGTCACCACAAAACTTTGAAGCAATACGCCAACCAAAAACACTTTAAAAATACGAGAGGCTACTTTCACACGTTTAAGTTTGAACATCTTTTTCACCCCAATCATTTTTGTTAGCCGACTTATAATGAAATCTTCTAACTGTGGAACAAAACGATCCGTTCAGCCGGCTTTTTCGCAAGCCTCAATGTGATCGGCTGCTCCGGTGTATTCAGCGACGCCTCAACGGCTTGCTCCGACGGAGTCACCAATGTTCCGGGTAGCGGACATTCACCAGGCCCTGAAAGCGTCATAGCGAACAAGAACAAAGCTTCCGCCATGGCATGAAAATCGATCTCCGCCGGTTCTCCCTCGTACAGAATATAGTCCAAACTCACAACGGAGTCCTTCTCGACCACTTCCCAGCGGAACTTGCCGAATCCGTCCAACGCACCATACAAGGTCTGGACCGATAAAGAAGTCTCCCCAAGCAGTGCTTGGTACACATCACCGGTCTTCTTCCATACCGGCACTCTGCCAGAACTTCCAATTTGAATCCGGATCCGCAGATCCGAAGCCGTCATCCGGCCATGGATGGGATCCAAATTCACGTGAGTATCCCCGCCGTCCAAGGTAAACTGGATGCCGTACAGCACGGAAGCTTGCTTCTGCTGGCTTGTAAACACCGCTGAACAAAAATCGTAACCGTCGTGCAAAACCCGCAGCTGGATATAACTCTGCTCTCCACTCCCTGTTTGAACGTAACCCAGCAGATTTCGGCACTGGTTCCACATGACATTGTGATTGAACGTCCCCAGCGAATATTCAGGAGTCATGTACGTATAAGCCGTCCGCGTCCGGAACTCATGATAGGGAGGCAAATCCTGCCGCAGCTCCCGCACAGCGATGCTGGTAAACAGCCCAAACAGCCGCTGTGGACAGACTACCCCTTGGCCATACCAGTCATATCCGTAAACGAAATTGTCATCGCTCACAAAAGGAACTTCACCCCTGCAAGCCATTTGAAGAAACGACAGATGTGACGGGGTTATCCATGTACTATACGAACGGGCATGGGGACCGGACCACTGCTTAAGCAACGGATGGAAATGCTCGGCAGTCATTACCCAGGTCGCATCCAGCAACTCGTTCGCTAATTCTCTTGCTTCCTCTGTTTGTGAATAGGTCACTAACGCGGACAGCTCCAGAATCGCTACCGTACTGTACGCCGGGCTGTTATATTCCAGGAAAGCCCCGGTTTGCATCGAATAATCGTATAACCGCTTCAGCCGTTCCATGCCATAAACGAAATAGCTGTGATTTTCCAACCATTCGCCCGCAATCAATGTAACGAATGCTCCCATAATCGAGATGTTCGTATAATCCGGCCCGACGTTTCGTTTGATAATTGCCTCACAGCTGTTGCAGATCGCTTGAGTTGTTAATTGTTGCAGATCGGCCGGAAGCCGGCTTCCGTGCCGGATCACAACTTGCAGCAGACGTTTGCCGATGAAATCTGCCCAGTTCCAATCTGGGGGGGACATCTTGGCCAGCGGCTCCTCCCAATACCAGGACCATATACCGAAGGTCGGTGAATCCGGCTGTTGATCCTGGAGCGACAGAACGGTTCGTAGAATATCCAGCGCCCGCTCGTAATGCTGTTCCTCGCCGCTATCCAGAATAGCCAGTGCGTAGTCAAGCGATTCCCTGGTTGAGTGGACGTATTCCACTCCTTTAATCGTCGTATGATAACCAGGACTCGTGAACGGCGTACGCAGCATCCTGTTCTCCTCATTGTAGTTCGCATGCTTCTGCGCAAGCGATTTCTTTAACCAAGGGAGCCATCTGGCTTCCTCTTCCTGTATACTTTTGTACTTCATGCCAGTCATCATCCTACCTCCTTGAAAAATCTGCCTTATATCCGTTATTTCAGGTTGTTTTTATTGGTGTCATACCATTCCTGCGCCAGCTTCTCGACATTGTCACCGCCAAGGCGTTTCCATTCTTTCCGTAACTCGATTAGCCCTTCTTCAGGTGACATTGAACTGCCCCCCGTAACGACTTTCGCTTCAATCTGCTGAGCGATCGGACTAAAAGTCGCTATCAATTGAGTCAACTCCGGAAAATCGGGATTAAACGGAATATCTCTGCGGTATTTATTCTTCATCACCAATTCAAGGGATTCTCCCTTCTCCTTGGCGTAATTCTGCGAAACCTCATCTTTTGCAGCCATAGCAAGGAACATTTCCGGCAGCAACACGTTGTCGATCATAATCGCATATTCAGAAGCATAAGAGACTTCCTTCTTGAATTTGTCCGGATCGATTTTTTGCCGGACACCGTCGACCAGGTTATAGTGGACATTTTCTTCCCCATACTTGAGCGGCACCCAACCATCCTGCAACATCCAATCGATAAACTGGATTGCCGATTTAATTTGCTCTTCATTCATCTTGCTGTTGAATGCGGTAAATACGCTTGGCGGTGCTTCTTGATACAATCCGTTTTTGCCGTATTTGCTGCTGAGCGATTCAAGGGGCACCATTTTTGCGTTCGGATCATTTTTAATCAGGTTGTTATTGATTTCTTCTATATCCCAATTTCCAAGGTAGATGCCTGCTTTGCCTGTCGTCAACAGTTGGCTGGAACGCTGAAAATTCGTATCCGTAATATATTCCTTATCGATCAGTCCTTCGTCGAAGAGCTGCTTCTGGAGTGCCAGTGTGTCCGCATACCGGTCAACCGTTCTGCCAAATTGCAGTTTGCCATCCTCCACATACCACTGGTTTTCACTTGTAAAAAAGAGCGCTTGGTGAATAGAGTTGGCACTCACACTTAACGCGATAGGTACAGTATCTGCCTGGCCATTGCCATCCGGGTCCCCCGTCTTGAATTTGCGGGCAACATCGACGTACTCTTCCAGTGTTGCAGGTGCCTTGAGGCCAAGCTTATCCAGCCAGTCCTGACGAATCCATATCCCGTGATTGGCAAGAGTTTCCCGTGCGAACGAAACCGCATACATTTGCCCGTTAAACTTCAAATACGGCTGCAGTTCCGGGTGCTTCTCCAGATACGCTTTGTAAGTCGTACTGTATTTGTCGATATAATCGCCTATCGGCTGAATTGCGCCTTGATTCGCCAACTGGCTGATATAGTTCCGATCGTATTCCCAGATGAGATCGGGTGCTTCGCCGGCAGCGATCAAAGCGTTCAGCTTGGGCTGTGACTGGTTCCGCGCAACGGGAACCCATTTCACATGGACAGGCGAGTTCTCATTGATCCACTTGGTCCAGCGGTTACTTTCATAAGTTCCCTCCTCCGTCGGTACTTTACCGCGATCAAACATCGAAATGCTGATTTCTTTCTTTGAACCCTCACTTACTTTGTTAGAAGGGTCAGGTGAGCCGCCCGGTTGTTTCCCGCCGGATGGGTTAGAGCCGCATGCGGCAAGCATCGCCGTACATAGCGTGATAACCATCATTGCGGCAAAAGCGGATTTCCCTGCGTGTTTCAGCTTGTTCATCGTTTCATCCCCTTATCATTGTTGATCTATATCAAGAGCCTCCGGCTCTGTGATATCGGCCGTCAGCCTTTTACAGAGCCAATTAATACGCCTTTGACAAAATGCTTTTGGAGGAACGGATATACGCACAGAATCGGAGTGACGACAATGACGACGGCAGCCGCCTTGAGTGCTTCGGGTGTCAGAAGAATCTGCTCCATGGCATCGTTTCCTCCGGCGTTATTCAACAGGTTGTCGTCTACCCTGCTGACCATCTGATACAGCTTTACCATGACGGTCAACTTCGTCGATTCAGTAATGTACAGCAACACGTTGAAGTAGCTGTTCCACCAGCCAACGGCATAGAACAAAGACAACGCCGCCAAAATCGGTTTGCACAGCGGTATATAAATTTGCAGCAGGATCCGCCAGTCACCGGCACCGTCGATTGAGGCAGACTCCTCAATTTCCTCCGGCAGTCCTTCCATAAACGTCTTCATCACTAACATGTTATAAGTACTGATCAGTCCCAGCAGCCAAAGCGACCAATAGGAATTCATAAGCCCGAGCGACTTAATCAGAATAAAATTCGGAATCAAACCTGCGACAAACAGCATTGAAATCGTAATGAACACCAGCAGCCCATTCCGTCCTACAAGTCTTTTTCTGGAGAGCGGATACGCCGCCATAATCGTCATGATCACGTTAAGTACGGTTCCGACAATCGTAACCACAATGGTATTCCCCATCGCCATGATTAGTTGTCCGTCGTCAAATAATCGTTGATAAGCAACGGTGTTGAATTCAACCGGCCATAAAAACACTTCGCCGGACGTAATTGCCCTGCTGCTGCTGAAAGATGCCACAATTTCGTACCAGAACGGGAATAACGTTAACAACGAAATCCCGCCAAGGAAAACGTAAGCGCTTACCAAAACGATTCGGTTAGAGATTCCTGTATTCATTTTTTTCATCAGTTACCACAGCCCCCGTTCCCCGGAAAGCCGGATCAATCGATTGACACCGAGAACCAGTATTACACCAATCACCGATTGGAATAAACCGATTGCAGTCGTGTAACTGTAGTTCATGTTTTGCAGCCCTACCCTGTAAACATAAGTACTAATGACGTCAGCCACACCCAGCACGGAATTATTCTGGAGGACAAGTGTCTGCTCCAATCCTACGTCCATCATTTGTCCCATTCTGAGAATGAGCAAAATCGCAATCGTACCACGGATGCCGGGCAATGTAATATGCCAGATTTGCCGCAGCTTGGCAGCGCCGTCGATTTTGGCCGCTTCATAAAGCTGAGGGTCGATCGAAGCCATGGCCGCCAGATACAGTATCGTTCCCCAGCCCGCTTCCCGCCAAATGCCTGATATCGTATAAGCAATCGGCCACCAGAACGAATCAGCCATGAAATAGATAGTTTCCCCTCCGGTTATTTTCTTCATCACCAGATTCACAATCCCCGTACTCGGCGACAATGCAGCAACTACAATGCTGCCAAGTACAGCCCATGACATGAAGTGGGGGATGTACAGCATATTTTGCACAATGCGCTTGTACCAGTTCTTCCGTACTTCATTTAATAGAAGAGCCAGTATAATCGGTACGGGAAAACCAAACACAAGACTATAGAGGTTAAGAACGAGCGTGTTTCTCAAAATCCTCCAAAAATCTGCACTTTGGAAGATCATCTGAAAATGCTTGAATCCGACCCACGGACTTCCGAAGATCCCGTCCACGAACCTGTAATCTTTGAAGGCGATGATCTCTCCCACGACCGGTATGTATTTAAACAGAAAATAAAAACCGATGACGGGCAGAAGCATCAAGTACAAATGTTTGTCCTGCACCATTCTTCGCCATGCCGACCGCCTGTTTGTCCCGCTTCGTACGACATGCGACCCGGCTCGCGATTCCACCGCCAACCTCTCTTTCATATAGCCTCACCCTTTCCCAACATCTCGCTTCACCCTTTCGCAGCATAACAAGCTACTGATGTGTGCTACGATTTAAATTGTAGAAAAGGAAGTCGCTACTTGAAAGAGACTCGTTATACGTTAGGTGTCTTTTCTTACAAAATACCAGATCACATTTTTTATGATCCGTTCATTTATTTGTGATTTGACAGTACCACGCTTATTCCAGCGCAAGTTTTTCGTTCGAATCCAGCACCCAATCGCGATATTCCGTCGGGGTCATCCCCGTATATTTTTTAAAAGCCCGCAGAAAGCTTCGCGTATTCGTGTACCCTACCTCTTCTGCGATATCGTTGATTTTACGATGCTTATCCATAAGCAGTTCCTTGGAAGCATTAATCCGGGTTTCGATCAGATAATCAATAAAGTTCTTCTCTGTATGCTCTTTAAACAATTTACTGATATAGGTCGGACTCAGCTCGAACCTGGTCGCCAACTGGGCAAGCGAAAATTCGCTTTCACTAGAATGATCATCGATATAGGCCAGCATTTTTTCGATCAATCGATTGCTGCCCCGCTGCATACGTTTATCCTCAACTTTTCTTGCCATTTGCTCGAGCAAGGTCAGAACGATCCGCTCCAGCTCCTGCCAGTCGTGGCAGCGGTTAATTCTTTCGTGAAGATTGCCCATGTTATCCAGCATTTCTTCCGTATCAATACCGGTTGCCGCAATCGCCTGCAGCGATTTCATGATCAGTTCATAGGAAAGCTGGCGAATGAGTTCCGGAGACAAACCGCCGCCGACCGCCTCCTGAAACAAAAGCGCTACATAATGCTGAATCTTTCCATACTCCGTTTGCCTAAGGACTTCTACGATCCGGTCCGTCATCTTGATGATGCGGTAATAGTCCTGATTATCCGATCCGATTAAATCCTCAACCGAAATAACAGAATGACTGCCAATTACCATTCGATATTGCAGCGCTTTTTGCGATTCGTCGTACGATTTGGGAATATCCTTCATATCGCAGTAACATCTGCCTACACCGGCCGTTACCAGGAGCCCAAATTGCCGCTTCGTAACATCCAGAATCAGTTCAAAGATCATCAGTGCCCGAAGATGGTTTTGTTCCTTATCGCCTTCTGCAAAACTAAAAATAATCGCAGCACGCCCCCTCCCCAAATCGATGGCAACGCCAGCGGTTTCCATATTGATCAATTCTTCCGCAACGTTGCACAACGCATATGTATACAATGTTTCATCCTTGGAACTAATGCCGCCCTCCTTCCCAATCTCAGCCGTACAGACGACAAACATTTCGGAGAGGAAGCGAAACCCGATAAATTCCAGCTGCTGACTTACAGACGCATAATCCGTTCGATAGCCCGTTAATATATCCATCACAATTCTCCATTTGAGAACCGGCTTCGAATCCCGAACCTGCTTCTCCAACAACGCACGGTCCATAAATATTTGATCAAACACCGTTTCCAAATCATCCAGACCGGCAATCCGCCCCGGCTCAGTCTGCTTGAATGCTCCTGACATTTTGCTAGCCAGACGGTCCAGAGGCTTAAAGGTCCGGCGGTTCACATAGAACAGAATAGATAAAGCCAGTACAACCATCAGGACGACAATCGCAAGCATTAAATTCCGAATGGATTCCAGCGGCTGGTACAGCTGTGTCTGCGGAATCACACTAACAATGGTCCAACCCGTATAATTAGACCTCGTATAAAAAACGGATTGCTCGCCCCCGTTCGATTTATCCACGAACTGCCCGCTTCCATTGCCGTCTAGAATCCGCTTAATATAGGGAACATCGGTCATATTTCTGTATAATTGCGCTTTGTCGTCATGCGTCACAATGTTCCCTTTGTCGTCGACGATGAAGGTATGTGTATCCTCATGACTCCCTTCAAAGACATCACTGATCATCCGGTAGAGAATGTCCTCGTTGATATTGACAGCAACCAGCCCTTTCCGGTAGCCAGGGCTGCTAATCAGTGGATAAGGACGGATCAGGGTGACCACATCCTGCATTTTATCCCCATCCCAAATCTTGTGCGTAGCAATCCACTTCGAGTAACCTGACATTTCAATATAGCTTTCCAGCCAATTATCCTTCGCTTCGTTTTTCTTTATAAACGCTTTATCGGTCAATACGTCGCCGCTCGTATTCGAGTATACAAAAACGGAGGAAAATTGCTCATTGGCATGCACCATCGTTTTCAATTTGTTCGACAAACCGTAGAAATTCGCATATTTCTGAGAGGCATCATCAAAGCTGTCATACATGAAATATACGTACTCCAGTTCCTGTGACAAGTTCAGCAGATCCTTCTCTGTGGACCGAAACACAATTTCGATTCTTTTATCAAGCTGCTTTAACAACGCGATATGCGTATCCTTCAAATCCTTATGCAGACGTCCCACCGTGCCGAAATAAGACAAACCGAAGGTTAAGATAATAATTGCGATAAAAATCGAGCCATAAATAATCATGGTTTTTGCAGAGATACTCAAACGCATTAATTATCCCCCCATAAGTAGACTGAATTGAGTAGGTTAACTATATCATTCTATGAAATCCTTTAGAATCCAGTGGATGGGAAAAATCCCCTTTCTGATCCATAAATCCCGTCTCTATCGAGAGAATTTATGCACAAAGGGGAATCCGTTATCGTTACCTATAGACTAACCTATTTCTGCGTGCGCAAGCGATAATAAAATAAGAGCCAATCCCTGCCCATATAGTGTCGGATAGCACGGGATTTCTTCATAGGCCGGAATGTTCGGCATCACTGGCGTTCCACCGGATACTCCTTGAACCGTCCCATCGGGTTCGATTCGCTCCATAACACCTTGCAGGGTTTGGTCAACAGCTTCCTTGTAAGTATCATCCAACCAGCCCATCCGAATTCCGGCTAACCATCCCGCCGCGATTCCCGCACTCCCTGACGTCTCTGCATAAAATCCGGACTGATCCATTACCGTACTCCACATTCCATCTTTCCCTTGATAATGCCTTAGTCCTGCCGCAAGCTGCCGGTACCGTTCTACCACTTCCCCGGCAACCGGAATCAGGGAACCGATCTCTTCAGCAATCCAGGGGCACGCCAGTATGACCCATGCATTAGCGCGAGTCCAACGGGCAGAGGACATATGATTTTCTTCCGCACAGTTCCAGCCATGGAACAACACCCCGGTTAACGGGTCCTGCAGCAACCGTAAATGGACAAGCAATTGGTATTCGGCTTCTTTAGCATATTTGCTGTCTCCTGTTAGCTTCGCAAGCCTGGCCAAAAAGAGTACAGCCATAAACAACGTATCCGCCCATACTTGTTCGGAGAACTTGGCATTCTCCGTAACCGTATGTTCAAAGGCCCCTTCCCGTGTACGCGGTGCTTCCGTCAGCATCCAATCACCGATTGTGACCCCGGTGTCCAAATACCACCGTTCCCCGCTTAGCCGATACAGGTCCGGGAATATCGCATACGGCGCCATCGAATTGATAACTTTTACTTGTTCGCTCAAATGCTTATTGCGTTCCGTCCATTGCTGCAGATATTCAATGGCTTCTTGATTTCCCAGCAGCCGGCCGTAAGCCAGGATCGAGATCACTCCGACTCCCGGTACCCAATCCCAGCTTTCCATATTCATTCCCCAGTCGTTCACAGTCTTATCAATCATCCGATGATAGACCCGTTCCGCCAGTTCCTTCAGTTCGTCTATTCCCTTCATATGCCCTCTCCTTAACCCCAAGTATGACATCTTAAGAAGCTCCCTTCAAAGATGTTCTACCTTTAATGTAAGCGATTCAGGCTGACGATACTTGGCTTCCTGTTCAGGATTTATGGGGTTTTTTCCACAAACTCCTGAGTACTTCGGGATACCGTGTTAGAATATCCTTACTGCTGCACACCATTCCTTTTGGAACAGGAGACTTATAATATGGAGTCACACGACAACTTTTCCGGCTATCAGTTAGATGACATTACGAATCGATTTCTGGATGATTTCCCGGTCCATTGTCATTTCCGCGACGGTATGATAGGCCAAAGCAAAATGCATGCTCATCGGGGCTACGAGCTTTATTGTTGTATCGAGGGCCATGGCAAGCTGCTGGTCGCTGATCGTATGTACTCCCTGCTGCCGGGCAGCATCGTCATCATAAAGCCGCATGTTCTGCACTGGCCTTCCGTCGTCGGAACCCGGCCTCTTCACCGTGTAGTGCTATCGCTCGACGAACGTTATGTGCAGTCGTCGTTCGACAGCTCACCCGGAATCAACAGCTGCGTACGGTCCCTACTGGCCGAGCCGCAACCCTACTGGCGCTTTTCTGCAGTAAAAATGGCTACGATCCGGGAGCTGTTGCTGCAGCTTGCCCGGGAGCTCGCCAATCAGCCGGATTTTTACGAGGCAGCGATGCACCACCTGCTTGCCGAATTGTTCGTCATCCTGGCGAGAGAGCAATATTGTCCAGCAGAGTCAGACGAATCAGAGAACGGTGCGTTCCATTTAGCGGAGCGTATTTTACGGTATTTGACCGCAAATTATGCCGATCCGATCGAGGTCAGCCGTTTGCATGAACGGTTCAATGTCTCCCGCTCACATATGTACGATCATTTCAAACAAGCGACCGGCCACTCCTTAAATCGTTTTTTAACGATTTACCGGATCAATCAGGCCAAACGGCTGCTCATGGATACTCCGCTCTCTGTAACCGAGATCGCTTCTGCCGTTGGCTTTGGCGACCTTTCGCATTTCTTCCATACGTTCAAATCGGAAACCGGCTGTACGCCAAGCGCATACCGAAAGCAGGCCCATTGACGAATATACTTGTCTTAACTATAATTGTCATAACATATAAATTAGATACTCCATGAAAGGAAACGTGACTATGCCGCAATCCTCTCCTCAACAATTTTTGGGTTTCATGCTCGGATCCGCCCACCGGAGAATTTCCACTTTGTTCGCCCGGGCGTTGAAACCGTATGATATCACACCTGAGCAATGGTCGGTTCTGCTTATGATCGCAGGCCGTGAAGGAATCAACCAAAAAGAGGTCGCGTTGGGTGTATCCAAGGATCAGCCTACCACAGCCCGGATTGTCGAGCTGCTGCAAAAGAAAGGTTTCGTAACCAAGATGATGAGCCCCAGCGACCGCCGGGCTTTTCTTCTGTATGCGACAGACCAGGGTAAACACCTGATCGACACCACACTGCTGCTGGAACAGCAGGTGACCTCAACAGCCTTTGCCGGTCTGAAGCCGCAGCAGCTTGAGGATCTCCGCATGATGCTTGAGCTCATCCATCACAATACTGCAAATTCTCATCAAGAATAGGAGAGGCTTGAACTTTGATCACTATTTCAGAACGATTATGGACGAAATCTTTTGTCCTCCTTACCTTATGCAACCTGCTGCTGTTCATCGGCCTGCAGATGACCCTGTCCACACTGCCTGCCTATGCAGAAGCAACACTGCAGGCTTCTTCCTTCCAGATTAGTCTCGTGACCAGTTTATTCGCACTCAGTGCTATCGCTTCAAGGTTGTTTTCAGCCAAAGCGATGGAAAAAGGCGGACGAAACCTGCTGATTTTTCTAGGGATCGCCATTTCACTCACGGCGGTTGCCGGTTATTATTGGGCCGGAAGCATTTTCACTTTGCTTCTTCTGCGTATGCTTTTCGGAATCGGGTTCGGCATGACCAGCACCGCATTTCCGACGATGGCTTCGGATGTGATTCCCATTCGGCGGATGGGTGAAGGCATGGGCTACTTCGGTCTGTCCACCAGTCTTGCCATGTCAGCCGGTCCGCTCATTGGCCTCAGCCTGCTGCAAGGTCCCGGCTTCGGGTCATTGCTGCTCTGCACAGCAGCCGTAATCGCACTGATCCTGCCGCTCGGCTATCGCCTGGCTTCCACGCTTCCTTCCCGGCACACCGAGCCACCCATGGAATTAGGTGGCTCTAAGGCAGGAGTAAGCCGCAAGCTGTTTCTGCCCTGCCTGCTGAATTTTCTGCTCTCCATCTCGTATGGCGGACTTCTCGGATTCTTGGCTTTGTTCGGCTCTGAAGCCCATTTGGAACATGTCGCCTATTTCTTTCTCTTCAATGCCGTCGCCATTGTTTTCGTCCGCCCGTTGTCCGGTAAAATCTATGACCGCTACGGCCCGGCCGCTTTACTCATCCCGGGCAGCGTGTTTATTATAGGAGGGCTGATCCTGCTGTCCTTTGCTTCCACTACAGCTGCATTGTTTCCTGCGGCGCTTTGCTATGGCATCGGTTTTGGGTCCATGCAGCCATCCCTGCAGACCTGGATGATTCAATCCGTAGAACCGCGGCAACGGGGAATGGCCAACGGAATGTTCCTGAACTCCCTTGATCTTGGTGTGGCAGCAGGGTCTATGCTGCTGGGCAGCGTTGCTTTATTCACCAGTTATGCAGTGATGTACCGTTTCTCCACACTGGCCCCTGCACTGCTGCTGCTGATTTATATCACGATCCTGTTCCTCAAGCGGCGCCGCAGCCATCGAACAACTGAACCGTGGGGAGAACCCGCTTCAAAATGATTAACGTAGAACGCAAGGTCCGGCTTTACCAAGCCACTTCATAAGCGTCCTCTTTTAAGCAAAAAAAGCCGCCTTCGCACCCTGCGAAGACGGTTTTTTTACATGTCAATTTGAATCTGGAGACTACAGAGAACCGGCTGTAACGGACTCGTTTTTTCCTGCCGGTATAAAGCGGCTTGGTTCACCCAGACAATAAATATGCAGCAGATGCATGGCCCGGGTGCAGGCGGTGTAGAACAGCTTGCGTTCATTTTCCCTGCCGTATTGCTTCCCCGACCCATCATAGATGATGACGGCATCGAATTCGACGCCTTTGGCAAGGTATGCCGGCAGCACCAAAGTGCCTTTCTGAAAGTTCGGAGTATCTTTCGTAACCAGTCTAACGGGCAGGCGGGTTGCCAGCTCGGCATGAACACGTGCACTTTCTTCTGCTGTTTTGCAGATGACGGCAACATAATGATACCCCTTGGCATGAAGCTCCCGGATATCTTTCTCTACGAAGGACAGCAGCTCAGGCTCACTGTTTACTACATGAAGCAGCGGCTCCTCCCCCCGGCGGTTAAAGGGAACAATCCGTTCCCCGCCAGGGATCATGGACCGTGTGAACTCAACAATCTCATAAGTGGACCGGTAACTGCGGGTCAAGGAGATGACCTCAGTGTTCTCTTCGCCGTATACACTGACCAGTCCGGCCAGATCGCCAAGCACCTCGCCTTGGGCATAAATAGCCTGATTGAGATCACCGAGCACTGTCATTTTGGCCCGCGGGAACAGACGCCGCATAAATTCCAGCTGAAACGGGGAATAATCCTGCACTTCATCCACAATCACATGACGAATCAGCGTATTGGTGCGGAAGCCCTGGCTCAGCTCCTTCAAATACAGGAACGGGGTCGCATCCTCGTAAGCCAGCTCATTTACCACTATGGAAGCCAACGTCTGCCGGCAAATATCGTCCCAGGCCGCCGGCAGTACTTCGCTGCCGTTCAGGCTTTCCATCAGCAGGCGATTACTGAACAGTGTGGCATAGAGCCCTTTTACATCCACAAACCGGCCCCGTTTCGTCCACCCGCGCAGCGGTTTGAGCCGCTGGCTGATCACATAACGGGAAAGTGAGCTTTTTTCCATTTCATAATCGTCGAAGCTTTCCCCGGTGCCCCCTTTTTTGCGGCGGATCATTTGGTAAGCACGGTGGTAGTCGCTTGAATCCAGCAATTCAATTTGATCCTCAACCCAGGGGGCTTCACGTTCTTCGAGACTGAATTCGGCAATTTTCTTGAGCAGCCAGGTGGTCATAAGGTCAATACGGTTCGCCAGCTTGATGGCCGGGTCATAGCTGTAGAACTGCTGCGCCATTTCTTCTTTGCTGACGACCACTCTGCCCTGAAACACCAGCGGCTTAAAGAGCATCTGCTCCCGCTCCAGCAGAGTGGCATACCGGCGGATTACATCCAGAAAAGCAACGGAGGATTTATAGGTTATCCCCTCTCTTCGAATGGACGCCTCCGGACCATCCGGCGCATTCAGCAGACTCTCCGTCTGATTAAACACATCCTCTAGTTGAAACTCCTGCCCTAGACGATGCTCCAGATACATCTGGAAGGTAGTCTGCTGCATGTTCTCCTCTCCGAGCTCGGGAAGCACCGTCGAGACATAACTATTAAACAGCGGGTTCGGCGAAAAAAGAAGCATCTGATCCGCCTGCAGCACCTCGCGGTATTTATAGAGCAGATAAGCTACACGCTGCAAGGCTGCCGAGGTTTTGCCGCTCCCGGCGGCACCCTGGACTACGAGCATCCGGGCGCGGTCGTTGCGGATAATCGCATTTTGCTCCTTTTGAATCGTGGCCACAATACTTTTCATCCGGTCATCGGCGCTGTGGCTCAGCACCTGCTGCAGCAGTTCATCGCCGATGGTAACGCCGGTATCGAACATAACTTCAATCGTGCCGTCATTAATAACAAACTGCCGTTTAAGGTCCATTGTGCCTGATACCAGCCCACCAGGTGTCTCATAGGACGCCGGTCCCGGCGCCCCGTCATAATACAAGCTGGAGATAGGCGCACGCCAGTCATAAATCAGGAACGTCCCATTATCTTCCATGAGTGATCCGATGCCCAAATAGATCTGCTCGGTCCCTCCACCCGGCGTTTCCGAAAAATCAATTCGCCCGAAGTAGGGAGATACGACGAGTTTTTTATATTTTTTCAGTGCTTTGCTGGATTGCAGATGATGCCGTTCCCGTTCATTAAGGATTTGGGCTTGCTGCCGCAGACTCGTCGATGTCTCTCCCAAATCATCCGGGCTGCTGAAATTTACCGTTACCTCTTCCCAGAAATCTTTACGCATATCGACAACATCGCTGCGGTGCAGACCAAGCTCCTCGGACAACCGCCGGATATGCGCCGCCAAAAGCTTCGTAATTCCTGTAACCCGCTGCTGTTCTTCCTTCCAATCCTGTTCCCTATTGTCCACCATCATTCATCCCCTCTAAAAGGTTGACATCGTTGTATCTTCATGTTATAATTATCGTGTATAATTATGTCTAATCAGATATCATCATTTGATATCTTTTTATTTTAGCAATTGTTCAGTACTTTTTCAAGTTTTTACCGCCTTCAATCTCAGCTGATGCTGATATTCATATTATGTACGATGATCCAGTCCCGCGCGGGACTGGATTTTTTGGGCTGTCCGGCAGATGCCTAGCCTTGTAACTCCTCCGGCTCAGAGGTATTCTCCTTGTCCTCCCCCGTCATCCGGAGAATTTGATCCGCAACCCGGTCCAGCCTCTCCAGCTGATAGCCATAGTCATAGATTGCTGCTGCCACCACGGAGAGCCGTAATAGACCGGAGCGTTCGGTATTGTATCCTTCGATTGCCTTCTCCAAAAAACGGTCGTTGTCTTCCGACAGCGGATCGGTATCATTGCTCCCCGGTTTCAGCTTCTCCTGAAATTTCAGCAGAATATGCTCATGGTATTTAATTAACTGCTCCAGATGCCGGTCAAACAATTCATCGGTCTTCTCTGTGCGGTCGGCCTGAAAATAATGCCGGTCCACGGCTTCGAGCACCTCAAACCCCTTTTGCAGAGAAGATAATAAATTTTTGTAGACAACCAACTGCCGGGTCTGGCTGTATTTTGCCCGTCTTAGCTGCTTCTGCTCCTCTTCAAACAAACCATATTTTTCCTCCAGTGATTTGATGGAGCTTTCAAGGGCTTTTTTCTCGTCACGGAACACACTTTCCTTCATTTCGTGTGAAACTGCCGTCCTCAGCAGCAATGACAGACCGGTAAAGACATTCTCAATCTGCTTAATATACTGCTTGCGCGGCTGCGGGGGAAATACTGCAATATTAATTACAAAGGCGGAAATGATGCCGGTTAAAGTAAGCAGAAACCGGGTAAGTGCAAACTCCCATTGACCGGAAGCCTCCATCACGGAAATTACAGTTACCAGTGTTAAGCCGATGGTATCGGCACGGTTCATTTTCATGCTGATCATGATGACCAGAATACAGACCAGGCCCACGGCAATCGGTTCATTGGACAATAACATTCCGCCCAAAAGAGCGATAACAGCCCCCATGGTACTCGTCTGAATCTGGTCCAGAAAGTAACGCCATGACCGGTAAATGGACGGCTGCATTGCAAAAATAGCAGCAATCGCCGCTCCGACTGGAGATGTAAAATGAAGCAGCGCGGATAGGTATAAGGATAGTGTTACAGCAAGGCCTGTTTTTAATATGCGGGCTCCAAAAGCCAAATTCATCCCTCCTAAGTGTAGCCTAACCGCAGATGACAGACACTGATCTTTTTAACATACGGCATTAGGTGTTTATTCATGCAAAAGATTACCTTCACTCTGTAGCGTTCAGGCTCATACGTTTATTACCCAAGCTGCGGTCTGGCGAATTTTAGCAGAATTTAAGCAGCTTTTCAGCTTTTATTCAGCTTTTCGGGGATACTGAATACAGCAGTACCCAACAATCAAAGGACGAGGTGCAAAAAATGAGAAAGACGATTCTAAGAATCACGGCTGTCACCGCAGCCGTATTGTTCAGTCTCTCCCCGGTGACATTCCATATGGACCGTGTTGCAGCGGACCAAGCACCAAGCGCGGGACCCGACTCGCTCCGCGGGGAGCAAACGCACAGAGTGCATCCGGGCAAAGAACGCAGCTTCAGAGCCGGAGGGCATTTTATTATTGGCGAAACCGCCAGATTGCTGCAGATGGAGCCCGGCGAGGTCATCCGCAGTCTGCGGGCAGGCAACACTTTATCCGGGCTGGCAAAGGAGAAAAAAGGCTGGAGTGAAGCCGAATATATTCAGAAGCTGAGCGACTCCGCCAGTCTAAAGCTGGATCAGATCATGAAAGAAGGCCGCCTTACCGCCGAAGAAGGACGGAAGCTTAAAGCAGGACTTCCGGCATTGCTTAAGCTCAGCATCAGCAGCCCTTTACACGCAGGTAAACCTTCAGCACAACCTTCCAAAACACCTTAACCTGCTGCCCCTCTTGCATGAAGATGGCGGATACCTTTCAAAACTGGAGGGTATCCGCATGATATGTACTCCGTGCTCATTTATCAGACTTATTTCTTTACTCTCTCGATTCTCGAATTGCGGAAAGCTTCAAAACAGCCGATGGACAGCATCAACCATGCCCCGCTCGCCAAGTACCCGCCAATAACGTCACTCGGGTAATGCACCCCCAAATAAATCCGGCTCCAGCCGATACCTGCAGTCATAAATACAACCAGCACAATCAGTACAATCCGTTCGTTCCTAACCCGCATATGCCGCCATAACAGGTAGGCCAGTGCTCCATATAATGAAAAAGCAGCCATGGAATGTCCGCTGGGAAAGCTATATCCGACTTCTTCAATAATCCGGTTAATATTGGGACGTTCTCTATGAAAGAGCAGCTTCATCACGGTATTAAGTACCTGGGAGCCGATGCCCACCCACAGAAATAAAAGCAATTCCAGCCGATGCTTCAGCAGAAAATAGAGCAGGCACATGGCCAGCAGCGAGATCCCAATCGCCAGTCTGGAGGAACCCACCAAAGACAACGCCTTCGCAAATGCTGTTAGTGCCGGCGTTTCCATAGATTGGACCCCCTCTATGATTGTGCGGTCAAAAGAAGTGACCTTTTGGAAAACAACCAGGGCAGCCACTAGGGAAAATCCCGCTAAAAACCATAAAAAACAACGAAAAGCTGTGGACCAGTCACGATAATATAACATATTCATCCCCTCGTCTATCCCTTTGTTAAGCACGCCCATTTCCTGAGAAGGTCTTTCCCGTGGTATACTTGCCTATGGAATAATCATTCTACAAAAAATGGAGTGCTGCCAAAGTGGAAAATCTAAAATTGCAGGAGCGTTTGTTGAGCCAGTTCATTTCAACCAAGGTCCCCGTTACGATTTTTACAACGAATGGGGTTAAGATGCAAGGTCTCATCACCTCTTATGATGCTTTTACCATTTCCCTGCAAGGTCAGGGTGACGGCAGACAGAATGTGCTCTTCAAATCGGCGGTATCGACTATTGTGCCGCTTAGGCCCGTCTCTCTGAAATAGGATCTTCCTGCAGCAGCTTTGCCGCAAAAGCCAACACAGCAGCTTCGCCTCAATTCAAAGGGAACACCGGATCACTTCTTCCGGTGTTCCCTTTTGTCTGTCTATCCGCTGTCACCTTAGACTGTTAATTCTTCAGCGGGCAGAAGCTGCCGGGAAGATGGCCGGCTTCACACAAACCGGTTTGGACACTTCCGCTGTATGGCCTGTGAATAAAAGCCGGCCGTTATCTTTATCAACCGAGAAGACTACCAGATTATTGCCGTCGCGATTCGCCACAATAAGAAAGCCGTTGTCCGGAGTCAATGTAAAATGACGGGGATGCCCTCCTTGCGTGGATACATGCTGAACCAAGGTGAGACCTGCTGATGCAGCTTCTATCTCAAAGACAACAATGCTGTCATGCCCGCGGTTAGAACCGTACAAATAACGTCCGTCCGCAGAAACGGCAATTTCCGCACAAATATTCTCTCCGCTGAAATCGGCCGGCAGCGTCGAGACTGTTGCAGCTGTCCGCAGCGTTCCGTTCGCACTGTCATATGTAAATGAGGTAATCGTGGAGTCTACTTCATTGATTACATAAGCGGATGTTCCATCGGGATGAAAGGCCAGATGGCGCGGGCCGGCACCGGGATGGAGGGCTGTCTCTCCATGAACTTCAAGCGTTTGGGTGTCTGAGTTGATGCGGTAAGCCCGAATCAGATCCAGTCCGAGGTCAGAGACAAACACATACTTTCCATCCGGGCTAAAAATAGCCGAATGCGGATGTGGGCGGTCCTGCCGCTCCGGGTGGGTGCCGTGGCCGGTGTGAAGGGCAGTGTCGGTCAGACGAACCGGTTGTCCTGCATCGTCCAGTGAGAGCAGTCCTACACTGCCTCCATGATAGCTGCAGACAAGAAGATGCCGGCTCTCCATATCCCGGGAGATATGGCAGGTTGTAGTCTGCGACTTGCCTTCCGCAGGCATAGTCTGAATGCAGTTAAGTTCGCTGAGCTTTCCTGTAAGCGGGTCAATGGCAAAAGACACCACTTCCCCTTCTTTGCCGCCTTCCCCGTTTGGCTGCTCGGCAATAGCATATAATTTCAGATTTGCAGCATCCACATTTACAAATGTAGGATTGGTCAGCCCAGTGGCCTGATCCAACCGTTTCAAAGTGCCTCCTGCTTGTCCATCGAACTCAAACACCTGTACTCCGCTCTCAGCAGCACTTGCATAGGAGCCTGTAAACAGCAATAGCTTTGGTTGTTCTTTCATCGTTATTCATCCTCCTCCTAAGTGTTGCACTGCCCAGATTGCATTATTCTCTTTAGCAGCCATCTTTATAATTTACCGTTTTTCAGCGTCTATGACAAATGGTACGTAAAAATGGCCACAATTCATTTAAAAATAAGACTTTTCAAGGCCGAACCCTTATGGTATAATGAAAGCGCTAACATCAAGTTTTTTATTTTTATAAAGGGGGAACACGAATGAGTAGCATCCTGCTGGAAGCCAGAAACGTATATGAGGACTTCGAGGTGGAAACGGACATTCTGTTCTTTAAGGTCGGTGACCATGATCTGGTCATTTTTCACGGCAGAAACTATAATATTAAAAAGAGAATGTCTGCCCAGCAATTAAACCGTTTGCTTAAGAGCTCCAACTTTTATCAGGTCTACAGTGGTTGTTATGTCAATCTGAGCAGAATCAGCTCCATTGAGGATGACTGCATCTTCTTCGGTGAAAAGGGACTATATGCAAAGAATATCCGTGTTCCGAAAAGGAAACAGGAAAGTATCCGCCATCTGCTTAAGGGTCTCCGCTCTTAAACAAATAAGGAAGCTGATTCGCAAACAGCGTGCCGAATTCTAGTCGGCACGCTGTTTGCGTTTCATGTGAGATCAAGCAGAACCTTTTGCTTTTCTTAATATTAACTTAAAAAGAAAAAGCGCTTTTTTATACTTTCTTAAGGTTTGAGAACACGTTTTCTGGTAAAGTTGTAGAAAGACAGGCAACACCTATATTGAAGGGAGTCATTACTTATAATGGACAAAAAAGATTTGAACGAAAATGAACACCTGGATAACAACCCTCTACAACCGGAAGATCCCAACCCTTCCACACCAGCCGATGCAGCAACGAATGCAGAACCCACTCCTTCTATAACGGAAAATGAGGGACGGCTGACTAAAGCACCTTCGGATACAGATAGAAAGGACAACGTTCCTGTAATGAACAGAATCGGCGAAGCAACGCCGCCTGCCCCTCCGGCTTCCAAGAGCAGCAAGGGCTGGATGATAGCCTCCATCCTTCTGGCGGCAGTGCTTATTGTGGTGCTGATCAAACCTCCGTTCCAACAAGACGACAGCAAAACTGCGGTCGCCACTGTCAATGGAGAAGACATCACCCAAGCTCAATTATATGACAAGCTGGTTGAAGCCGGCGGCGAGACTACACTGCAATCCCTAATTACCGAAACACTTGTGAGTCAGGAAGCCAAGAAAGCGAACGTCACCGTTACGGATGCCGATATCAATCAAGAGCTGGAAGATCTGAGAACGCAATTCGGCGGAGAAGAAGCCTTCCAGGCGGCACTCGCACAGAGCGGCATGACTGTTGACGACCTCAAGAAGCAAATGCCGCTGCAAGTAGAGCTGCGCAAGATTCTCGAGCCGCAAGTTAAGCTGACCGATGAAGACATTCAAAAATACTATGACGAGAACAAAGCTACTTTTAATACACCGGAACAAGTCCGTGCTTCCCATATTTTGGTAGCCACCAAAGAAGAAGCGGATGCGATCCTCAAGCAGCTTAAGGACGGAGCAGATTTTGCCAAGCTGGCTTCAGAGAAATCAACGGATACAGCCTCCAAGGCAAATGGCGGCGACCTGAATTTCTTTGCCAAGGAAGCAATGGTTCCCGAGTTCTCTGACGCAGCCTTCAAAATGAAGGTCGGTGAAACCAGCAGCGCTGCGGTTAAGAGCGAATTTGGTTACCACATCATCAAGGTGACCGACCGTAAAGAAGCCAAAAACTACACGCTTGATGAGAAGAAAGAAGAAATCAAGAAAACTCTGACTTCCCAAAAGATCAGTGAGCTCTCCTCCACTTGGCTGCAGGAGACCACAACCAAAGCAAAGATCACCAACACCTTAACTGATGAGAAGGAAGCTGAAGCTACGCCAGCTCCATCCGCTGAGGCAAGTGCGGCTCCAACCGAAGCACCTGCGAAGTAAGCTTATAACATTTATGCCCCCGGGCGGGGTAACATATAACAGGACAAGCGGTTCTCCGCTTGTCCTGTTTGTTTACTATTTTATACCTGCTTCATGCGAACTCTTCCTCTGTGTCCGCTTTTTCAATGGCCTTTTTTACGAATCTGCTTATCGTGGTTCTCGCCCCACTCCTTGGCCTCAGCTGTGGCAATCGAAATGGCCCGCCCCTCATCGTAGCCGTCACTCAGCAGTGCATTGGCGATATCTATGGCTTTGCTCCGTACCGGCGCTGTGAAATTCTTTAAAGAATCCGGGTAATTCTCCTTGTTCCATGGCATCACAAAAACCTCCTTGATTGGGCTATAGTCATTATTAGCCCGGTCAAGGAGGTCTTAAACCCTTTTTGCAGATTATTTAAAGACTTTTACGCGCTCTTCAATCGGCTGAAATTCCTTCTCGCCTGCAGGTGCAGCTGTCTTACCAAATGGCATTTGCGCAATTAGCTTCCATTCAGCCGGGATGCCCCAAGCCGATCTAACTTCATCGTCAATCAGCGGATTGTAGTGCTGCAAGGAAGCGCCAAGGCCTTCTTCGGCCAGTGCTGTCCATACTACAAATTGGAGAATACCGGAAGATTGGTTCGACCAGATCGGGAAGTTCTCGGCGTACAGTGCAAAGTTCTCCTGTAAGGACTTCACCACAGTTTGATCTTCAAAAAACAATACCGAACCGTAGCCGGCTTTGAAAGAAGCCAGTTTTTGCGCGGTGCCTTCAAATTGCTCGGCGGGAACGATTTTGCGCAAAGCGTCGGTTGTAATATCCCACAGCTTGTCATGTGCTTCACCCAGAAGAACTACAGCTCTGGAGCTTTGGGAATTGAAGGAGGTTGGGCTATGTAGTACAGCCTCTTCCACAATTTCTTGAATTTTGGCATCGGAAATTGTAGATTCTTTGCTGATCGCGTAAATGGAACGTCTGCCTTTTACTGCTCCAAAAAAACTTTTAGACATAAATAATTACCTCCATTTATTTAGTTGCTTACTTTTCTAAATCTTAACACTTTTCTTCCTGAATTACAACAGCAATATACCACTTTTTTTGTCGGATATCGGGACCTTTATTCCGGCTGACCTGCCTTTCAATATTCCCTGATCTTTTTTCCGATATACAGAAACGGGCCAGTTAAGCTACAATGATTCAGCAAATCATTGGAAAGAAGGTCCAGATCATGAAATTCCGACACCAAAAAGGCTATGTTACCGCCCCATCAGCTTTTTATTTCGGCTTGTGGGCGTTACTCACCCTGTCCCTCCTCCTGGGCGGCTGTGAGGACACAAATTTGCCTCAACAAAAATCCCCCCTTCCGAATCATGGAGACAAGCTGGCTCCGGTCTCCTTCTGGGTAGCCACCGATGTGCATTATCTGGATAAAAACCTTGAGGATGGCGGTCAGGCTTTTCAGACCTATGTCTCCGGTGGTGACGGCAAAATGCTCCCCTATAGTGATGAAATCGCCGAATCCCTGGTCTATACCGCTAAGCAGCAACGGCCGAAGTTCCTTATACTCAGCGGTGATCTGACCAACAACGGGGAACGGAGCAGTCATGAGAAACTGGCTGCTAAACTGAAGCGTCTGGAAGCACAAGGAACTCAGGTTTACGTTATCCCCGGCAATCATGATCTGTTTAATCCCTGGGCCCGATCATTTAAGGGAACCCGGCAAGTCATCGCTGATTCCATATCCGATAGTGATTTTACTAAACTGTATGGAGATTTTGGTTACAGTGAAGCCCTCTCCAGAGATCAGGAAACGCTCAGTTATATCGTCCGGGCAGCCCCCGGCTTATGGCTGCTGATGATTGACAGCAGTCAATATCATCACAACCGGGAATACGGATTCCCGCAGACCGATGGACGTATTGCCGCCTCTACGCTCTCCTGGATCAATGAAAGTGTACAACTGGCAGCGGCGGAGCATGCCTCTATTGTCACTGTAATGCATCATAATCTGCTGGATCATACATCCATGCCTGTATCCGGCTTCAAGCTCAACAACAGCCAGGAGGCCCTGAATACCCTGCGGAAGAACAGACTTAACCTTGTTTTATCAGGCCATATTCATATGCAGGATATTCGTCTTGAGCCGGCTGTTCCTGCTGAAGATCCGCAGGCAATTCCTGTGTACGATATTGCTACAAGCGCACTTGCTGTCAACCCACACCAATATGGAAGTTTGAGCTTTGATCCCCTCACGGGAGTCCTGGATTACCATACGGCCGCTGTCGATGTGGAGGGATGGGCCAGGGCCAGCGGAAGCACGGACCCTAATCTGTTGAACTTCAGAGCTTACGCAGCGAAAAGCTTCAGCCAAGCCTCCTATCGCAAAGCGCTGGACAGTCTTAAGGACAGCCCCTTCTCCACAGCACAGCGGCATTCCATGAGCGAAGTGATGGCAAAGCTTAACTTACATTATTTCGCCGGCACTGCAGGCAGCTCGTCCAAAGACATTCAACTGATGCCTGGATACAAGTTATGGGAGAGCACAGCCGATGGATTTATGAGCGCTTATATTCAAAGCATGGCAGCGGAGAAACAGCCTGGAAATGTGGCTCTCCAGATGGTCTTATCGAAGCAATAACTGGCCTTAATCAGCAGTACCCCAATATAAAACCCGGCTAACCGTCCGCAATACTGCGTTGGTTAGCCGGGTTTCATGTAATTAACCTGCTATTCACGACTGATATAAATCCATCCCTCGGCGTCCTTCTCCACTTCTGCGTGAAGGGCTTCGGCAAACATGCGGACCGATACATAAGCATCCCCGTATTCATCTACAAAGATCGCTTTAGGAAGTTTCACTTTCGTTCCGTTCACTGTAGCTTCTGCGGAGCCAATCTTGAAGATTAGCTGATCGCCGTTTAAGTCTTCCGTGATGATGATGGAACGGGAGGTTCCATCCCACTCTACCTTGGCATCCAGATCTTCAGCCAGGTAGCGCAGAGGGACATAGGTGTTGCCATCTTCGACAATCGGATAGTAATATTCGTCATCCGGAGCGATATTGATGGATTTCTTGGTGATTCCCATCTCGTTTTTGAGCAAGCGATATATGTCGGAATTCGGATCAAAATTCCGCAAAGTCTCTCCCGGTGTAAGCTCAATCGAGGATACATCCAGAGCGTTATCTTTGTTTAGGACATCAGCAGTAACCGGGCCATTGATGTTCCAGACTTCACTCTGGGATTTGAAGCTGATACTGCGAATTGGAATATATTCGTCTTCCGGCAGTACGACATGCAGATCAATATTCTGTTTGCGCACATGCAGACTGCTGTCTACAAAAACATCATACTGAAGTTTCGTATCTTTGCTTAATACGGTGCTGATTTCAGGTGTGCTCTCATAGAGGTTGTTCAGCTCTTTATCGTAGACAAGCAGTAAAGCATCTACTGCCAGCTTGGCGGCGTCGTGCAGAACAGTCACCACGTCTTCTTTGTTGTCCAAAGGAATTTCTCCAAAACCAAATTCATTCAGATTAAGGCTGCCCATCCCTTCTTCCTGGAAGATAGGGTACAAATAGTCGTAAAGACCGCCGATCAGCTTAGTGAATCCCTCTGTATCCTTGGAGATGGATTTAAGGAATTGTTTGAATAAGCCGGGAAGCTCATCTCCTGTAATTTCTGTATGTAGCTTCGTGAGGTTCATCTGCTCTCCGTATACGGCCTCATTGACCGGCGTGACATTAATTACGGAGGCATTAGGAAGATTCTTCACAACAAATTCAGAGAACAGCTTGGTTACAGCCTCTGCTTTCTCTGTATCAAATGCAGCGGTGCCCAGCAGGGTATCCACACCCGCAATAGGATAATAGAAAGGCTGCTTGGCTCCATCAACGGTGAACACCAATGATTCTTTATCCACGAAGAGGGAGAATGGGAGCTTCATTTGTTTGTAGCCTACTGTACCTCTGGCAGAGAGGTTGCCATTGTCCTGCTGCTTGAGACTGCTGATACTGACGGAAAAGGAATTGATAAGTTCAACCATCTCTTGATCTTCTGCACTGATTCCTGCAGCGGGCACAACGTTCATGGAGAATGTCGTGTTTGATTCCGACGATTTGACATCCAGCCCGTCGAGAAGTGCCTTATTGATATCGAGCCCTCCTACAGACTGGCAACCGGATAGCACCAGCAGCAGTGCAACGAACGGAAGGAACCACTTGGCTTTTGCTTTTAGTTTCCTCATAGCATTTCTCCTCTGAATCATATTTGTGTGAATCCAATTCATTATCTCAGGTAGAGGCATGAATTGTAAATGGAGTTGACGTCAAAGGTCAAAAAATCATAAATTGAGTAAACTCCGCCATTCTATACTTACCCATTCCCGAAACCAGAGAATCTTTACCATGGCTAAAATTGCCAAATGCCCCGGATAAAAAGACCACCAGGCCCAGCGTGGAATACGCCATTTCTCGATTTTATTCCAGACTACGGGTGCATATGCAATAAACAGTGTCGGCACTATGCTGATCATTTGTACAGTCCAGCCGTAATAGACCAGGTAAACGGCATTTAGGATCAGATGTGCCAGGACCAGCCCATAGGAACGTGTATACCGGAAAATCAGCACCAGCAACAGTCCATATGCGTTATAATCCAGCGGAAAAAATTCCATGACCAGTATTACGGCAGCCACCACCGGAATCCCCAGCCACAATGAGGGCAGCTTGTCCAATACGAGCAGCACAAGTGCCGATATCAGCAGTGTAAAGACTACGTTCCAGCCTCCTGGACTTAGGGCCAGATTGTACGGAATCTGTGAAATGACGGCAATGATCAACAGCCGCCGCAAATATCTCGCCCTTGAGGAGGTGTAAAGATAACCTTGGACCAATGCATAACAATAGATTGGAAAGGCGATACGGCCCACAACCCGCCAAGTTATGTCCACCGGAAAAAAGATATAGCCGATATGGTCAATCAGCATAGTCAGCATGGCGATAATCTGCATGGGCATCCTCCTTCTGCGGAACAAAAGGCTGTCTCCCAACATGGAGACAGCCCGATGTTATTACTGTTTGTTATTTCAGATACAAGCGGCTGCTCTCTTCCCAATATTCGCCCGGTTTCAGACTGAACAACCCGATCTCATCGGCAGGCAGGTCCACCTTTGGTGCATTGACCAGATTGATTTGCGGTTCAGGGCAAAAGAAACCCTCCGTAGCGCCATTGTTCCAGATCATCCACTGTTTGTAGGAAGTACCTACATCATAGACCAGCGTTACTCCCGCTTTGCTGTCAGTCAATTCCATCCGGTTGCGCCCGTTCTGGGCCACGGCGGTATAATGATTGTCCATCGGCGCATAAAAAGGATTCACGCCTTCTCCCTGCAGAGCCAGCTCTTCCGGCTGCAATTCCTGGAACGATCCGGTTGGCAGCATCCGGTCACTCAGCTCCCAGCGTTCGCCAATCGTCAGCTTAACCTTATAATCCTTGGCTGTGCTGCCAGGTGCGAATGGGGCATTAACCGCAGTATGGAAAGCCAAGAGACAAGGCATAACTTCCTCTCCGTCATTATGCACCAGCAGCTGCTGGGACAATCCGGCTTCACCAAGGCTGTAACGCAGCTTTATCGTATATTTATGAGGCAGATAGATATAGGAAGGATGCTTCTCATCGACCCGTACGGTAACGGTGACGAAACTTTCCGTCTTGCTGCTTCCGAAGTCTTCAACCTCCCACGCTGTAGTATGTAAGAATCCGTGCAAATGGTTGCGTGTTGCGGCCTCATTGACCGGGAATTTATACGTTTGGCCATTCCATGGGAATTCTCCGTCCTCATAACGATTCGGAGGGAACAACACAGGAATCCCGTAAATGCCCGGGTTTGCTTTGAAGGCCTCCATTTCTTCCGCACCGGGTTCATGCAGGAAACGGTAACCGTTTTCGTGATCGCGGAAACAAATCAGGTTGCCTCCGATTCCCGGCAGAATAGCCGCCTCATAACGTCCGGCTTTCAACCAGACGGCTGCTTCACCTTCATATTGCCCTTCATAGGCACTAATTGTCATGACTCTCAATCTCCCTTCAATTCTCTTAGAATCACTCTCCACTTGTTAGATTACCACATCTTCACAAGTGGAAACATGGCAATTTTATAACTGCTCCACTTCAACGCTCATGACATGGGCAATCTTTTTGACATCATAATAAATTTCAGTAGCATAATCACGGTCGGGTGCAGACAACACCATCTCAATCATTTGTCTGCCATCATCCAGATCCTTGATCTTCATCCGCCGGATAGAACGGGCCTGAGGCCGCGATTTGCGGTTCTCACTGGCTGGACGTTTCTCAATGTTCTGAATGACCTCGGTCAGGACAAAGTTGGCTTCCATAATGATCTTGACCGAAACCTCATGTTTGTTCAGTACCTGCGGGCCTACCGCCTTAATCATTTGAGGCACGACGTTGACGGCAAACATCAGCAGCACTACAGCATAAAATGCCTCTACGTAAAAACCTGCCCCCACCGCAATCCCAATCCCGGATGCTGTCCAGATGAGCGCCGCCGAAGTCAGCCCGGTGATGGCATCGCCGCCTCTGCGCAGAATCACGCCAGCGCCCAGAAAACCAATCCCGCTTACAATCTGCGCCGCCAGCCGCATCGGGTCCATGTTGGGATGCTCGGGACCGGCAAATTTATCAAAAGCATGGATGGATACAAGCGTTACCAGGCAGCTGGCAATACTTATGACCATACTGGTCCGGATGCCCAGCGGTTTTTGTTTGATCTGCCGGTCGATACCGATGAACAGCCCGAACAGCATGGCCACCAGCAGTTTAATTATTGATTCCAGGTGTAAATCCATCTGAATTCCTCCTATCTTCACGAATAATCTATTATACAGGAAATAAGGGTGGATGATTAGCATTATTTTTAGGTTTACCCAAAACAGAAAAAACGGACTCACCTTCCCTCACATATTCGCAAAGCCGCCAGGGCTTCTTATGCTAGGGGAAGGGAATCCGTCACTTTACGGACCCTTATTCAATTTGCTTTTAGCCATGCAGCAGCGACTCTGCGCCGTCGCAGTAAATTTCCGTACCTGTGATGTGATTCGAGTCTTCAGAAGCCAGGAAAAGCGCCAGCTTAGCTACCTGGGCAGCACTGCCCGGCCCTTCTTCCAGGGGTTGATCCCCTTCGGGGAATTCCACTGGAATCTTCACTTCCTCCAGATCGTCGGAAGGGAAGGTGTTGTCCCCTATTTCCGTCTTAATTGCCCCTGGACAGATGGCGTTGACCCTGATTTTGAACTGGGCCAGCTCCAGTGCCGCCATCTTCATGAAAGCGACTTGTCCAGCCTTGGTGGTGCTGTATGCAGAGAATCCGATATTCGAGAATACACGGTTGCCATTGATCGAACTGTTGATAAGAATGCTGCCGCCGTGGTTCTTCAAGTGCGGAATCGCATATTTCACAGTCGCAAAGGTTCCGCGAAGGTTAATCTGGATCGTCTGATCCCATTCCTCCATCTTCATCGTCTCAATAGGGGCCATTGTTCCGTTGATACCGGCATTGGCGAACACGACATCGAGCCGGCCCCATTGTTCAGCAGCTTGATTGACCGCTGCCTCCACCTGCTCCGGTTGAGAAACGTCACATCCAATAACGATCGCTTCGCCGCCCTCCTGCTCAACCTGGCGTTTAACCTTCTCCGCCTTTTCCACAGTCCGGTCAAGCAGGACTACCTTGGCACCGTGACGTGCGAATTCCAGCACGGACGCACGGCCGATTCCCGAACCTCCACCTGTTACAATCGCTACCTTGCCTTTAAGCTTTTGGTCTGCCATAATTCCGGGCTCCTCCTTATCGCTATGCAAAGTTTGTCAGTTAAGTTCTTCCCTTAACTTTTACCTCACATACCAGAGGATGAATCGTGAACGCACACTTTATCATCAAGCACAGTAATTTCTGCCTATCGCATGTAAACGGTCAGATCATATAGTCCGGCTTCCCGAATTCCTTCGGCCACCAGGCCTGCAACCAGCTGTGCACCCTTAACCTGAAAATGGGTATTGTCCTGCACCCCTGCCGGATGGTGGAGGTATTCGCCCGGATGAGTCCACATAAACAATTCCTTGGTGCCTTCAGGGCCATATTCTTCAAACAGCTTGCGGCTTTTGGCCGCCAGGTCAATCAGCGGCACCTGCTCGGCAGCGGCCAGCTCCTTCATCGCCACCAGGTAATCGCCATGACTGTCAATGATCTCCCCGTGCGGGTTAAACATCCGGCGGTGTACCGATGTCACCAGGACCGGATAAGCACCGGCCTGCCTTGCTTCCGTGATATATTGCAGCAAATGCTCCTTGTACGTGGTAAAAGGCTCGGTATGGCGGAATTCATCCGGTTTGGAATCGTTATGGCCGAACTGGAGAAACAAATAATCCTTGGGACGGATGGCGCTCATAATAGCCTTCAGATGGCCTTCCTGAATGAAGCTTCTGGAGCTTCGGCCGGAAAGCGCCCGATTGTCTACCGCCACACCCGGCTTGAAGAACAGCGGAAGCATTTGCCCCCACCCGGCATAAGGAAAGCCCGTTTCCCCCTGGTCGGTTACAGTGGAGTCTCCGGCCAGAAACAATCCCCGCGCTTCAGGGTCAGGAGTGATAAGAAGCTCATTGATCCGGGGTGCAGCTCCTGAGAACGACAGTCTCAGTTGTCCGCTGGTTACATGTACGGAGAAACCTTCCTGCAGATATTGTTCTGCCGGCACCCGGAGTGGATGCAGCACAAACCGGGCATCTCCGGCCCGGATAACGGTGTGGGTCTCGGCGCACGCATCGCCCAGACGGACCGTAACCCGATAGAACCCGTCTGGTAGATCGATGAGTAAGACGGCACGCTGCGGAATGCAAAAATCGTTTCTCAGAATATCAGTTCCGCCCCGGTAACGCCCGAAAACCACGGAGCCGGATGTGAATCCGTATCCGCACTCCGGGGTATACTGCGTATCCGGTTTTACCTTTGTAAAGCCCGGCTCCGCCGCTTCGAGGCCGAAATCAAAATGATAGGAATTCAAATTCAGCCGCACCCTTCTTTACTTTTTTAAGCTCAGCCTTTCAGCCCGCTTGTGCTGATCCCATCCACAATCTGCTTCTGGAACAGGAAGAAGATCAGCATTACCGGCATCAGACTAAGGACGGACATGGCGAACATCGGTCCCCAGTTAGAGACGGATTCACTGTCCAGAAACATTTTGAGACCCATAGAGACGGTATACTTGGACGGTGAGTTCAGATAGAGCACCGGTCCGAGCAAATCCTCCCAGCGCCAATAAAAGGAAAAGATTGCCGCAGTCGCCATGGCGGGGCGAATCAGCGGAAGGATGATTTTGTAGTAGAGCCGGAATTTGCCGCAGCCGTCAATCGTTGCCGCTTCGTCCAGTTCGGCCGGAATAGTCCGGATAAACTGCAGCATCAGGAAGATAAAAAACGGAACTCCGAAAAATTGCGGAATGACGATAGGTCTGATACTGTCCAGCCAGCCCAGCTTGGTGTAAATAATATATTGCGGCACCAGCACGACGTCCGATGGCAGCATCAGGGTCATCATCATAATTCCGAACCAGAGGCCGTGACCTACGAACTTGTTACGCGCGAACCCGAAAGCCACCAGGGACGACGAAAGCACGGCACCGACTGTAGCGACTACCACGATTACAAGCGAGTTTTTGATAAAGACGCCAAAGGAGTATCCCGCAACCCCCTCCCAGCCTTTGGCATAGTTGCCCCACTCCCAAGGATGAGGCAAAAGCTGCTGCGCAGTAACAAACACCAGGCGGCTCTCCTTGAAGGAGCTCATGATCATCCACAGAATCGGGTAGAGCATGACAATGGCAAGCCCGCCGATCAAAATGTGGTAAATGGGCCATCTGACTTTAATCTTCGCCATAAATCACTTACCTCCTCCCGATTCATAGAAAACCCAAGATTTTGAGGTCTTGAACAAAATCCCTGTCATGATTCCCACTAGCAGAAGCATCACCCAAGCCATAGCCGAAGCATAACCCATGTTGTTGAACATAAAGGCCTGGCGGAATAAATAGAGGGAGTACAGCAAGGTGCCGTCCATCGGACCCCCTTCACCCTTGGAGATGATGTAGGCTGGCACAAAGGTCATAAAGGCACTGATCGTCTGCATGACCAGATTGAACAGAATTACCGAGCTAAGCAGCGGCATGGTTATCTTGAAGAATTTGCGGAAGAATCCTGCACCATCGACACTGGCCGCTTCGTACATTTCCGCAGGAATGTTCTTTAGTCCCGCCAGAAAGATCAGCATGGAGGAGCCGAATTGCCAAACCGACAAGGAAATCAGCATGATCAGCGCTGCACTCGGATTGCCGAACCAGCTCACCGGGCCTACTCCAAAAAATCCGAGCAAACCGTTGATAATGCCGGTATCGCTGAAAATGTTGCGCCACATAATCGATACGGCAACACTGCCGCCGATAATGGACGGAAGATAATAGATCGTCCGATAAGCGCCTACCATCCGCGATTTCGTATTCAGAATCATCGCCACGAATAAGGCAAAGGTCAGACGCAAGGGAACCCCGATGAACACATAGAGCAGTGTAACCTTCAATGATTGCAGATATTTCGGATCATTCGTGAACATCTTGATATAATTGTCCATCCCCACCCAGCGAGGCGGGGAGAACAGATTATATTTGGTAAAGGACAAGTAGAGGGAAATAATCATCGGCACCAGCGTGAAGCACAGAAATCCGATAACGAACGGACTGATGAACGCATAGCCGGTCAGATTTTTTTTCAGCCGCTGGTTACGGTTTTTTTTCTTGCTAAATACCGGCTGGGGTACAGGAAGCGGATTGCTTAACGCCAAGATCTCCAACTCCTTTTTATATGTGTGTGGAACACAGCAGGCTCTGCTTTAAATTACCGGTTCGCGAGAATCTCGCTCGCTTCTTTACGGAATTGCGCAGCGGCGGCTTCCGGTTTAATCTGGCCGAAATTCATCTGCTCCGCAAGGTCCGTAAGCAAGGCAACTACCTCCGGCGATCCAACCGGCGGGCTCATTGGTGAAGTAAGCGGCTCCATGTCGGCCACGAATTTGAATACCTGTTTGCCGGATTCGGTCAGTTCAGTTGCGAGGGACTCTTTGATTTTGCTGGAAATCGGCACTCCGCGTTCGCCTTTGATCAGCTTGTTGGCTTCTGCATTGTTGGTCCAGAAATCAATGAACTTGGCAGCCTCTTCCTTGGCTTTGGAACTGGCCGTAACGGACCAGTACATACTAGGCTGCATATAAAGTCCTTTTTCCATATCCGGCCCCGGCATTTGTGCCAGCTCCATTGGACGGTTCACGGCAATTTGCAGGGCTACATACTGGTTGGACCACTGCCAGATCCCGATCCCGGTTCCTTTGACGATATCCGATTCTTCCACAACACCTTTGTTCTGGCTGAGTTTGTCCTGGGTAGGCACAGCGCCCTGCTCAATCAGACCCGAGAGCATTCCGAAGAATTCAGCGAACAGGGCATCATCTTCATAACCAAGCCCCGTCCCTTCATTGTTGTACAGCGCCAGCCCCTTGGTCCGCAGGAAATAATTGAAGAAGATATCGGCTGCCATGGAGCTGTCCATATACAGACCCGCAGCCTTTGCTTTTAAGGCAACTTCCTTATATTGATCCCAGGTCCAGTTCTCCGGAATGGAGTCTACGCCTGCTTTTTTCAGCAACGCCGGGTCATAATGGAATCCAAGCACATTGACACCAAGTGGAACGCCGTATTGCTTATCCCCGATTTTGCCGGTATTCAGCACATTTTCGTTCACATCGCCAACCTGGATTTGTTTATTCAGATAAGGAGTCATGTCTTCCAGCTGTCCATTCGTACCATATTGATTGATGTAGGAGATATCCATTTGCACAATGTCCGGGAGCCGGTTCGCGGCAGCCTGCGGAGCCAGCTTCTTCCAATAGTCATCAAAAGAAGCGTATTCCGGTTCTATGGTGACATGCGGGTTCATCTCTTCATACATATCAATAACTTGCTGTGTATAGGAATGTCTTGTGTCTCCGCCCCACCAGGCGATCCGGAGCGTCACCGGTTCTGTGGAGGTCGTTGCCGCCTGTTTATTGCCTGCTGCATCCGTACCTCCATTCGTTTCGGTGGTTGCCGTGTTGTTCCCTCCTCCACAGCCGGACAGCAGTGATAACAATAACGGGATTGCCAATAAAGCGCTTCTCTTTTTCAAATTCAACTCTCCCCTTGTCATACTATATTTTGAAAGTGCCGTTATCACTGTTAGCGCTTCCATAGTCAAATTCTCTCAAATTTCGCGTTAGGTTAGAATACAAAAAACCGTCTTGTTTGTTTAATAATCAGTCCGTTTGCGGGCGCATAAAGTCGGTTGGCGTTTTCCCGGTCACTTTTTTGAACACTTGGCTGAAGTATTGCGCATTGCCGCCAAAGCCGAACATTTCGGCCAGCTCAAATACCTTGACATCCCCGCTGCGGAGAATATGCTCCGAGGCCCGGCTGATCCGGTAATTCGTAACGTAATTGGAGAACTTCTCGCCCGTAATCTTTTTGAAGATCTTCCCTAAATAATCGGGATTCATATACAGCATACCCGCAGCTACCGTGCCAAGAGATAACTCCGCATTTCCATAATCCTCTTCGATAATCCGCTTCATCTTCTCTACAATGGACGATTGGCGGGAGACGAAATGGCGGTCATACATCCCGCTTAAGCGGCCCGCAGCCGCTTTGACATACTCTTTCAGTGCGCATAATGTCCGCAGCCCGGCCAGCTCGGCCATTCCTGAGGTGAAAGCGGCTCTTTCTTCCGGCAGACATAAACGAATCATCGCGGAATAGAGCTGGAGCACATAGGAACGGGTTACGCTGATATCCAGACGCTGAGCGGACAATATGCCGAACAACCGTTCAAGCTCTGTCTCTACCGCGCTTTTGTCGCCGGCCTTGATCAGCTGGCAGATTAGATCCTCATCCAGTTCGATCTCTTGCCCCTCGCTCAACTCGGCTCCTTCTATATCGCTGCCGGTGATCAGACTCCCTTCATCCAGATAGAAACGGTGGTTCATGCACTGTAGGGTCTGGCGGTACAGCTTACGGGAATGGATCATCTGGTCCGCGTCGCTTACGGCAACCGTAACCGTGATATTATAGAATCTGCAGAATACTTCCCGGGCCTCCTGAATCCGGTTAAGCAGCGTGTCCTCCCCTTCGGCATCCGGCTTATGCTCCACCAGAAATAGCAGATAGCTGCTGATTGTTGCACTCAGCAGGATCTCGCCGAGAATATCCTGGCCGATATTTTGCAGAGCGAACAAATGCTCATATTCGTAAGAATCCTCCAGACGGAACAGAACCAGGCGGACCGTTTTGTCGTTCAGCTCCATGCCGAACAGATCCTGGTAATATTCCAGATCCCGGCTGCCATAGGTTTTGTTGGAGATCCATTCCTTCAGAAACTGCTCTTTGACATGTGGAAGCACCTTGGCGAAACGCTCTTTCATGCCGCTAACGAACTGTTCTTTGCTGCTTCTCTCTTCCAGCTCCTGTACCAATTCTGCCAGAGCATCGTGAATCTGATTCTCGTTACAGGGCTTCAGCAGATAATGCTTCACCCCATGCAACATGGCTGTACAGGCATAGTCGAAGTCCTTGTATCCGGTCAACATGACGAACTTCAGTTGCGGATAACTTACACTGCACCGCTTTACCAGCTCCAGTCCGTCCAGACCAGGCATCGAGATATCGGTAATCACAATATCGGGATTCAGAGCCGCTATTTTGTCCAGCGCTTCGATTCCGTTCCGGGCCGTCCCGACCAGCTCAGTTCCGGCCTTCCCCCAATCTACCACCTGTGAAATCCCCTCCAGAATCAGCCGTTCATCATCTACCAGCAGCAGCTTATACATGTCTCTCTTCTCCTTTCAAATAAGGAATACGTACATGGATCGTCGTTCCGGACCCCGGCTTACTCTCAATGACTGTTCCCCACTCCTGACCAAACAGCAGCTGGACCCGTTCCGTAATATTAGCCAGACCAATGCCCTGACCCCGTGTCTGAATCCGGCCCTGCTGCAGATCACGGATGAATTCCACCGTCATCCCGGGACCGGTATCACTGACCGTAAGCTCCAGCATTTGCTCCCGCTGCCTGACGGACACCGAGATTCTGCACGGCTCAATATTCGGCTCCAGCGCGTAACGGATCGCATTCTCAATCAGCGGCTGCAGCGTGAGTTTGGGGATCAGAGTACCTTCCAGACCACCGGGTACCTCCAGATGGAAATCCAGCCGTTCTTCAAAGCGGGTCTTTTGTATGGTGACATAGCTCTGAACGATGCTTAATTCTTTTTCAAGTGTGATCAGCGGCACTTTAATCCCGATGGAACTGCGGAGCAGGTAGCCAAGCGCTTCTACCATTTCTGAAATTTTGGATTGCTTGTTCAGCTTGGCCAGCCAATTAATGGACTCCAGCGTATTGTACAAAAAATGCGGATTAATCTGCGCCTGCAGCGCCTTGAGCTCGGTATCCCGAATCACCAGCTGCTTCGCATAATTCTCCTCAATCAGCTCCCTGATCCGGCGGATCATCATTTTGAAAGTGCGGTTCAGCTGGCTCACCTCATCCTCCGCAGTCTGGGAGACGATGCCCAGGGACTGTTCCTCCAGATTATCGAGATCTCCGCTTTCAATCCTCCTCATTTTTCCGGTCAATTTAGTAATGGGCCGTACGACACTCCGGGCGAGACGATAGCCAAGCAGCAATCCGAGCAGCAGAATACAAGCAAAAATAATAACAACCAGACGTTTGACCAGCGTGATCTGCCTGAACATCCCGCTAAAAGGGGTAGCGTTGATATAAGTCCAGTTCATATAGGAGGAGTTTGTTTTGGCAATGAAATAGGTGCCTTTTCCGTAGCTCTCTGTGTGATAAGCGTCCGGAAGGTCGATGATTTGAGAGAGCTCGTCCGGCTCCAGGATAGCCTCCTCAGGATAAACCGCCTGCCTTGAGGAAGCATCTGCAACAATAAGCTGACCGTCTTTGGCAGAATGGTCTGTGCTGTCGGCAATGATGCGGTCAATCCGGATTCTAATGACCAGCGTTCCCAAGTTATCGAGCGTAAACGTTGAACCTCTGTAGGATTTAATCTGCCGGACTGCAAGCAGGGAGTTTTTGCTCCCCTGGATATGCCAGACATTGCTGCCTTTCGCCCCGGCTGCCAGCGGTTTTAGCTGGTCCTGGAGCGATTGGGAGAAACTCTCACGGTTGCCGGCCGTCATCACCCCATCCCTTGCGTCCATCAGCATCATGGTATAGACATATTTTTCAGCGCCGGCAAAGGCAACCAGACGATTGATTATTTTGTTGTGCAGCACCATTCTTTCGTAGGGTGTCGGATCGTCCAGAAGCTGGCGCAGTGACTGCTGAATCTGTTCGTCGGAAACAACCGTGAAAGAAAGCTGCTCCAATTCTTTAAGCTCATTCTCAATACTGATGGAAGACATGCCGAGCACTTCGGAAGCCTTTTCATAAATTTGCTGGTCATAAATCCGGTAGACATACTGAAGCACGGTCAGGGAAAAAAGAAACGATAACAGCAGCAGAAAAGAAATCAGCATAATCATCTTGTTAAAAATACCCGAATTTTTGAAAGCGTTCTTATAAATACGAATCGTAAATCAGCCTCCATTCCCGAAATCATCAACTGTTACTTTACTGTATCATAAACTGCTTTGAATATATGTGAACATAAAAACAACATAAAAGGCCTGGATTTGAAGTCTGATTTCAGATTTCACTTCCAAGCCTCTTATGGCTGTCACGTATAATCCTAGCTATTCTTATCCCAGCACGATGCGGTCATCGGCCAGCTTGTGTCCGCTGATCGTTTCAAATTCGCTAAGCAGGTGCTCGACGGTCAGATCCTTTTTGCGGGTCTCGTCAATATCGAGAATAATTCTTCCTTTATCCATCATAATCAGCCGGTTGCCGAGACGAATGGCTTGTTCCATATTGTGTGTAACCATCAGAGTGGTCAGCTTCATCTCCCGGACAATCGTCTCTGTAAGCTTGGTAATCAGCTCGGCCCGGGAAGGGTCAAGCGCTGCCGTATGCTCATCCAGCAGCAGAATCTGCGGCTGGGTAAAGGTCGCCATGAGCAGGCTGAGCGCCTGCCTTTCCCCGCCGGATAACAACCCTACCTTGGCACGCAGGCGATTCTCAAGGCCGATGCCCAGACGGCTTAATTGCTCGCGGAACAGGGCTCGTCTCTTCGCATTTACTCCGAAGGACAGGCCTCTGCTTTTTCCGCGTTTGTAGGCCATGGCCAGATTCTCTTCAATCGTCATATGGGGCGCCGTTCCCGCCATCGGGTCCTGAAAGACCCGGCCAACCCAGTGGCTGCGCTGATGTTCCGCCAAATGGCTGATCGAGCTGCCTTCAATACGGGCTTCACCCAAATCCGGCTTCATGACCCCGGAAATGATATTCATCAAGGTTGATTTACCGGCACCGTTGCTGCCAATAATGGTGACGAAATCGCCGGGATGAAGCTCCAGGTCAATACCAAGCAGCGCAATCTTCTCATCTGCCGTACCGGGGTTGAACAGCTTGGATACATTATCTAGCTTTAGCATCGGCGCTTCCCCCTCTCTTGCTGCTCAGCACTTGCTCTGCCAGTTCGGCAGTCCGCCTGCGCGCTGTATTCTTCTGTTTCATATAGCGCTGAATGGATGGGAACACAAGTGCAATAATGACGATAATCGCTGTAATCAGCTTCAGATCGGATGCATCCAGCCAAGGCACACGCAAGGCCAGCGCAACTACGATACGGTATACGATAGAACCCAGCACAACGGCCAGCGTAGCCCGGAACACGGTACGGCTTCCGAAGATAGCCTCACCAATAATCACCGAAGCCAAACCGATGACGATCATCCCGATCCCCATAGAGGAGTCGGCGAACGTAGAATACTGTGTAACCAGTGCACCCGCCAGCGCCACTAAGCCGTTCGATAAGCTGATACCCAGAATCTTGGTGTTGTCTGTGTTGACGCCAAAGCTGCGGATCATTCGTGCATTGTCTCCGGTCGCCCGGAGCGCAAGCCCCAGGTCGGTGCGCAAAAAAAGATCCATCAATATTTTGACAAGAATGAGGACAAACGGCATAACATACAAAGGATCAATCGTGGTAAAAATGGAGTTCTCCCCCATCAGCGAAACATTCGGCCTGCCCAGAATCCGCAGATTAATGGAGTGAAGCGCGATCATCATCAGAATACCGGACAGCAGCCCGTTAATCTTGCCTTTGGTATGCAGCAGTCCCGTACACATCCCCGCCACCATTCCGCCTGCCAGTGCAGCAAGCGTAGAGAGAAATGGCTCATAGCCATTCGTAATCATAACGGCTGCAATCGCACCGCCGGTTGTAAAACTTCCATCTACAGTCAAATCGGGAAAATCCAAAATCCGAAAGGTGATATATACGCCCAAGGCCATAAATGCGTATAAAAACCCACTTTCTACAGCACCGAGCATTGAATCAAACATGGGTGACTTCCTCCTTCAAGCGGCAAAGGGCGTCCCTCAGGAAGCGCCCCTTTGTAAGCTTTTATTGAATAATATTGTTGTCCGGATCGGTTACTGCCGCCTTCATGGCATCCGTCACTTCAATGCCTTGCGCCGCCGCCGCTTTGAGGTTAAGAATCAGGTCCAGCTTCTCCTGCATCGTTACCTTCATCTCGCCCGGATTTTTGCCGTCCTTCAAGATCTCCACAGCCATCTCCCCTACCTGGTAGCCGTGATCATAATATTTGAAGCCAACTGTCGCAAAAGCGCCTTTCTCCACCGTATCGCGGTCACTGGAGAAGAAAGGAATCTTATGCTCATTCGCGGTTTGAATGATAGTGTCGACACCGCTGACTACAGTATTGTCCAGTGTAATATACATGGCATCCACACGGCCAACCAATGACTCTGCCGCCTGTTTTACTTCGGAAGTATTGGTAATGGCTGCTTTCACCAGTTCAATCCCATGCTTGTCGAGCGCTTCCTTGGCGATACCTGACATCACGACGGCATTTTGTTCCCCTTCATTAATGACCAGTCCCAGCTTCTTCACGTTAGGGAACTGCTCGGCAATGAAGTCCATCAGTTGTGAGATAGCCGCCGGGTTCGTATCGGAAGCACCGGAGACATTAGCGCCGGGTTTCTCAAGATCCGTTACAATTTTGGCATCGAGCGGGTCCGTTACCGCTGCGAACAAAACCGGAGTATCTTTTTTTACATTTTGCACCACAGCTTGGGCAGACGGTGTGGCAATCGCCAACACCAAATCGTTGCCGTCAGCCGCAATTTTTTGGGCAATGGAGAGATTGTTGGCCTGGTCAGCTTGGGCATTCTCCAGATTAACCTTCAGGTTCTCCCCTTCGACCAGTCCGGCATCTTTCAGAGCGGCCAGAAACCCTTCACGTGTAGCATCCAGTGAAGGATGTTCCACATATTGGGAGATGGCAATCTTATAGGATTTAGTCTCTGTACTCGCAGGGGCTTCAGTGGCAGCAGTGCCGGAATTTGGCGTATTCCCCGAATTTACGGCTGCATTGTTGTTGCTTCCGCAACCGGCAGTCACAAGTGTCAGACACAGACTCAGCCCTAACCAAATTTTCTTTCTTTTCATGAAATAACCCCATTTCGTTTAAGGTATCAGCGCGTGCCCTGAAAGGAGCAACACAGCATTGTCGCTTTCCTCTTTAAAAGCATTAAAGCGACAGCTTGCGCCACTCTTCCATCATCACCAGCCAATCTATTAAACTTATATTATATGGAGGTGCTTTATCCGTCAATCACTTATCCCGCTTAATGAAAATTGTGGTAATCATAATTTTTGACATCATTCCATTGCAACCTTTGCACATAAAAAAGAGACTCCTAACGCAAACTTAAAGTAAAGTTTGAACATGGAGTGTGCCTTAATGCCAAAGAAAACCACAAAACAAACTGCCGCTGTCGCCGTTGTGTTGTCAGTCAGCCTCACAATCGGAGGATGCGGGTACACCGCCAGCAAGCAAACCCCTAAAGTGAGCACCGTCACGCCTGCGGGGAGCGCCTCTGCCAGCTATTACGAAAAAGAGTATTTCACGGACCGCCAGGGCATCTTCTGGATTCCGCTGAAGCCCGCAGTTGCTGCGTTAGGTTACCGCATGAAGGATGAAAGCACCTCAGGCGGTTATGCCAAAATCGGCTACAGCGATGTTATGTTTATGCTGCAGCCCGACACCAAACAGGCGATTTCACTGGGGCATAAGCTGGAGCTGCCGGATACTCCGCAGCGCCGGAAGGGAAAAATCTACGTCACCCCCCGTGCATTGTCCAAGCTGCTGCAAACCGAAGTGGGCTGGAATCCATACACCTATGAGATTAATATAGCCCCGCCTTCGGAATCTAAAATTATCGGTGAAAGCGACCGGCAGGATGAGCCCAAGCCGATCCGTGCCCAAAGCTTGTCGGGGGCGGACAGCCGGGAGCTCGTCGCTTATGCCAAGAAGTTTCTGGGCGTTCCTTATGAATTCGGTGCAGGCCCTTACGAAGACAACCGTACATTTGACTGTTCCTCTTTCACCAGGCATGTCTTCGAGAAATTCGGAGTCGATCTGCCCCGTCTGGCCAAGGATCAGGACAATCTCGGCAGCCGGGTAACACGCAATGAACTGGTGATAGGGGATCTGATCTTTTTTACCGTTCCCGGCCGTTTCGAGAGCGATGCTATTCCCGGCCACGTCGGCATTTACATCGGCAACGGGGAGTTCATTCATACCTGGGGCGACCCCGGCGTTCAAATCAGTGATCTGGATAACGGCTACTGGAGCAATGTTATCCTGCACATGCAGCGGGTTCTATAAAATGCACGAAGGGCCGCGAAATGGCTGCTTGGGAGGACGCTCCGCGAACGGACCGTTGTTCCAATCGCTCTTGTCCCCAGATTTTTATTTATTCTCTTTAGCGGTGAAAATCCGGGGACAAAGGCGAACGCTCTGCTTTTCCGCGGGTCGTTCCGTCCTCTCCGCTGCTTTGAGCAGAAAAAGTTGCTACAACCCTTAAAAACTGCAAAAAAGAAATCACCCTGTGGTAAAGCGCCACGGTCCGTTCTTCAAGTTTCTCACTGTTGATGGCCGAAGTTCCGCCGAGTTCGGCAAGGTCGTTTCTGTGGTGTTCCTGTTCTTCCCAACAATTCGCCGGGAGGAATAGAGTGCGTATGTGTTGGCGTAGATAATGACTTTAGTCAGCATTTCAGGATGGTAGCTGTCACAACCGCACCGAAATAGGCTACAGCAAAGATAGCGTCGTCCAGTCGTTCACGGCTGCGTTAACGACACGAACGATGTGATGTTCTGGAATATCATCTTGGTATATTGAATGTACAAAAGAAAACCTCTCCTTTGATTTGAAATGGGGGTAACGCCATTTTATCAAAGAGAGGTTTCTTTTTTTATCTTAAAAATATTGTAGAACTTGTGCTCAAATCCATAATCAGCGGTTGACTTGGGCCGGGCAACAACTCGTCACCGGGACCAGCTGTGCAAGGAAGCGGACTCCATGGACCTTATTTGAGGAAACGAAGGATGTTTCCCTTTTATACGGACTCAGGAGCGCTTACTTCATGATCTCTAGCCCAAAACGAGGGTCCATGGAACATTTAGCGGCTCCTGAGTCCGTTGGGTCAGAAAAATGAGTTGATTTCGCAAAATAACGTTTCTCCAGTCCGTTAAGTCCGTCAACAGCTTATTTTGAAGTAGGGCTGAAACTTTTCCCGCTTAAACAGCGGAGAGGACGGAACGACCCGCGGAAAAGCGGCAGCGTTCGCCTTGGTCTCCGGATTTTCACCGCTAAGTGAAATAAAAAAAATCCGGAGAACACAGCGCTTGGAACAACGGTCCGTTCGCGGAGCGTCCACACGAGTGCTAATGTCAACCCTACTCAAATACTATATTTTTTAATCCCACGACTTGCCTTTTCCGCTTAGCCGGATAATCAGCTTTACGATTTCCACAATCACTACTATTGCAATTGCCGCAGCACATACAATCCCCCATTGCAGTCCGTTCAAATGCGAAACCCCAAACCAGTCGTTAAGGCCCGGAATAATAATCACCAGCACCAGCAGCAGGCCGGAAATCACCGAAGCCCCGAGCATATAGCGGTTACTGAACCATCCGATCTGGAACAAGGATTTGGTATTGGATCTGACATTAAAAGCATGGGTGATCTGCAGTAAACCAAGGGTGGCAAATGCCATGGTGACAGCGATCCCTTCATCGTAATGCGTATGAGCCCAGTGGTATACCAGCAGTGTGAGCGCAGCTTCCACAATCCCCTGATAGATGATGCCCACGCCTACCCCGCCGGCAAAAATACTGCTGCTGGATTTGCGGGGTTTCCTGGACATTACATCACTTCCCGCCTTCTCTAATCCCAGGGCCAAGGCAGGCAGCGTGTCCGTGACCAGGTTGATCCACAAGATATGAATCGGCTCCAGGATGCGCCAGCCAATCATCGTGGCAATGAACAGGGTCAGCACTTCTCCCAGATTCGCCGAGAGCAGGAATTGAATCGCTTTGCGGATGTTGCTGTACACCTTGCGTCCTTCTTCCACAGCAACCACAATGGTCGTAAAGTTGTCGTCGGCAAGTACCATGTCGGACACGCCTTTTGCAACATCTGTCCCGGTAATTCCCATCCCGACCCCGATGTCGGAGGATTTCAAGGCGGGCGCATCATTCACTCCATCCCCGGTCATAGCCACGATTTTACCCTTTTTCTTCCAGGCTTTGACGATCCGCACTTTGTGCTCTGGCGACACCCGGGCATATACGCTGTAATCACTGACTCTTTCCGCAAAATCCGCCTCGCTGATCTCATCCAGCTCGCGGCCTGTCAGCACACTGCTGTCATCTTCAATGATGCCCAGCCGCATGGCGATGGCCGCGGCTGTATCACGATGGTCACCGGTAATCATCACCGGCCGAATTCCAGCGGCCCGGCACACTGATACGGCATCGCGCACTTCGTCGCGCGGCGGATCAATCATGCCTACCAGCCCCACAAAAACAAGTCCGGTCTCCGTCTTGTCGGGGGAAGGACTCACCGGAAGCTCGCCGTGGTCCCGGAAAGCAAAAGCCAATACACGCAGCGCTTCATCCGCCAGGCTTTTATTGCTGGCGGTAATTTGCCGGGTATGCTCTTCTGTAATCGGCACGGTTTCACCGTTAATCAGAATATGACTGCATCTGGATACCAGGACATCCGGGGCCCCTTTGGTCAATGCCCGGTAATGGCCTGCCTCCATTTCGTGAATGGTTGTCATCAGCTTGCGGTCCGAATCAAACGGCAGCTCGCTTTTACGGGGATACCGTTTTTCCAGCTCCCGCTTGTCGGTACCAATACTCAATGAATAATCAACCAGAGCCGTTTCAGTGGGATCGCCGATAAGGGCTTTTCCGCTTTTGGACTGATCGTCTGACTTGTCTTCATCAATACTGGAATCATTGCACAAGGCCATGGCTTGAAGAAGCACTTCGCCACCCGGCGCTGTAGTTAAGGTTTCATTGGCATCCATCGTTGTTCCGTTGACATGCACCTTCTCGACAGTCATCTTGTTCAGGGTCAGCGTTCCCGTCTTGTCGGAGCATATAATTTCAGTACTGCCCAGCGTCTCCACCGCGGGGAGCTTGCGGATAATGGCTTTACGCCCGGCCATCCGCTGAACCCCCAGGGCAAGAATAATGGTCACAATCGCAGGCAACCCCTCGGGAATCGCCGCTACCGCAAGCGAGATGGAGGTCAGCAGCATATCCAGCAGGTCTCTGCCTTCCAGCAGACCTACAGCAAAAATAACAAGGCAAACACCCAGAATAATGAAGGTAAAGTATTTCCCGAGCTCATCCAGCTTTTTCTGCAGCGGGGTTACATCCGTTTCTTCCTCCGAGATAAATCCGGCTATTTTGCCTACTTCGGTATTCATACCCGTAGCAGCTACAACTCCTACACCACGCCCATAAGTAACACTGCTGCTCATGTAAGCCATGTTGGAGCGGTCTCCGATCACAAGATTGCTTCCGGAAAGTACATCCGTGCTCTTATCCGAAGGTACTGATTCCCCTGTCAATGCAGCCTCTTCAATCTGCAGGGATGCGGCCTCCAGCAGTCTGAGATCAGCAGGAACCACATTTCCCGCCTCCAGCAGCACGATATCTCCGGGTACCAAATCTTCGCTTTTGATCTCGGCTACCTGTCCGCCGCGGCGGACTCTTGCCAGTGGGGAAGACATGCTTTTGAGCGCTTCAAGCGCCTGTTCCGCTTTATTCTCCTGGACTACACCGAGAACTGCATTCAGCAAGACTACCAGCAAAATGATGATGGTATCGGTCCATTCGCCCAGAATTCCTGACAACACCGCAGCCGCCAGCAAAATAAAAATCATTACGTTTTTGAATTGCTCTATAAACTTGGCCAATAATGATTTGGCTTTTGTTTCCTGCAACATATTTTTGCCATGCCGCTCCGCCAGCTGCTGCGCCTCTTTCGCCGACAACCCGGCTTTACTGCTGCCCAACCGTTTCAGCACTTCTTCCGACTCCAGCATATGAAACTGGGTTTCCTCCTGCTTTACCTCGGTTGATCTTGTATTCAAACCATCCACTCCTCCCGGCCGTCTGTTAATCAAGTAGTACTCCTTATATAGAGCTTTACCCAAAACTCAAGCGAGAATTCTAAAAGGATATGTATATTTGGCAAAAATTCGCGGAAACCCAGGAAGCCCAGCTCCCATACGGACTATTTCCGTGCCTGTAACAAATGTAAAATAACCCTAAATTCGTCCCATTGGTTCAAATTATTTCATCCTGATGAGATTATAATCATAAAAGCGTACTTTGCTGTGAAATACGCTGTTTTATCGCATCGGTTTCGTTTTTTCATCACTTGCTATTTTCGTAAATATCAAATTTAAATTTGGCTCAGCAGCAAGGTGTATGTTATGCTTTATATACTATATGCAGTAAGGAGGTGTTCTCTACATGCGATATCTAGCGCGTTTCCCTTTAATTTGGTGGGTTCAGACGGTTCTGATTGTGGTCATGACGTTCTCTTTTCCGTCTCTGAATGTTGAAGCCTTACACAGCAGCGTCCAGGAACAAAAAGCCTACGAACCTGACCATTCTGACCGGAAAGTAATAAAGCATAACCGGGTCCATTACCATTCCCCCGGCCCGCTTGCTTTAAGCAGGATAACGTATCCGGTGAACACCTTCGAAGTGCCGTCAGCTTTGCTGCTGCCAGTACTCTGCGTATCTTTTTTGCCCCTGATCTACAAATTTCTCAAGCGGCTGCTCTTGTATCCGCTTAAGTTCACCTCACATTTTGTGGCTCCTCCTCCAGTATGTCTTGGTATCGCCTGAATGAATTAACGCTAATCGCGGAATAATCATACAACCTACTAACTGGAGGCTGGACTTATATGAATTACAGAGAATGTGATTTACCGGGAATCGGCAAAAAGTTTGTGCTGCAGACCCGCAGTGGCGACAAGCTTGTGGTCATTGTTCATGATGATGGAAGACGTGAGCTGTACCATTTTGAATATGACGATCCTGACCAGAGCATTTCCATGGTGACGCTTGATGACGATGAAGCCAGACATATCTCGGCCATTATGGGCGGAGTAACTTACAAACCCAAAGCGCTGGAATCCATCGAAGTCGCGCTGGATGATCTGATTATCGAGTGGTACCGTCTCGAGCCTGGCTTCAAATGTGTCGGCAATACCATCGGACAACTGGATATCCGGGCACGCGCCGGTGTCAGTATCATTGCCGTAATTGAGAAGAACCACAACAAACATATCAATCCCGGACCGGATGTGGTATTAACAACGGAATGTACCGTGGTTGCCGCCGGCGAGAGACATCAGCATAAACAATTTAAGCACATTCTGCGGAATGGGTGTGGTTAATTGATGCATCACTATCTTGTACTTGAAGTTGGGCTCGCCATCGCCCTTATTGCTATAGTTGGACTTATTGCCACGAGGCTCCGCTTCTCCGTCATCCCTTTTTATATTCTGATCGGGATGGCGGTGGGTCCTCACGCTTTCAAAATCTGGTATCTGGATTTCCGTTTTATTGAAAGTACGGCACTGATAGAATTTATGGGCCGGATCGGCGTCCTATTCCTTTTGTTCTATCTGGGGTTGGAGTTCTCGGTTGGCCGGCTGATGAAAGCGGGGAAATCCATCGCAACCGGCGGGACCATCTATATTGTGATCAATTTCTCCCTGGGACTTATTCTGGGCTGGGCGCTAAGATTCCCGCTGGAGGAAATATTGGTGATCGCAGGGATCACCACCATCTCCTCCAGCGCGATTGTAGCCAAAGTATTGGTCGATCTGAAACGGACGGCCAATCCCGAAACCGAGATGATTCTCGGCATAATCATGTTTGAAGATGTTTTTCTGGCAGTCTATATCTCGATTCTGTCCGGACTCGTCCTTAGCGGTTCATCTTCACTCGGTGGCGTCCTGTTATCTGCCTTGATTGCACTGGGTTATATGCTGGCGCTGTTGATTGTCGGCAGAAAGCTTGTCCCCTGGCTGAACCGGGTGCTGAATATCCGTTCCAGCGAGCTGTTCGCCATCGTGATTTTTGCCGTCCTGTTCCTGATCGCCGGATTTTCCGAGACCATTCATGTCGCGGAAGCCATCGGCGCCCTGCTCGTTGGACTTGTTCTCGCCGAGACCGAACACGTCAAACGCATTGAGAAGCTGGTTATTCCGTTCCGCGACTTTTTCGGAGCCATCTTCTTTTTCAGCTTCGGGCTGACCATCGACCCGATGACACTGGGCGGAGAAGCCTTATGGTATTCAATCGCTGCAGTAATTATCACCTTGTTCGGCAACTTTCTGGCCGGTATGCTGGCCGGACGGACCGCCGGTCTGAGCCCGCGCGCGTCCTCCAATATCGGGCTGACGATCGTGTCACGCGGCGAATTCTCTATTATCATGGCGAATTTAGGCAAAGCCGGCGGTCTCCTGGCCATTCTCCAGCCGTTTGCAGCCATGTATGTGCTCATGCTGGCTATTCTGGGCCCTATTCTGACCAAAGAATCCAAAACGATCTACAACCTGCTGGACAAAGTGTTCGGCTTTGAAAAGCGGTACCAGGCCCGTAAAGCCAAGGAGAAGCCTGTACCTGTCGGTGACAGTGATTGAGCTTCATCATTTTCTCCTGTTGAAGGGAGGAGATTGCTATCGATACCGGCGTTAACAACGGCCTATATGAGCGCCGTGGGAACAAACTGCTCCGCCTGGCTGCCGTGATATGCGGAGCCTTGCTGGCCGCTGTTGGCCTGGAGCTGTTCCTCATGCCGCATGGCTTGATCGTTGGCGGAATTACGGGCCTTTCCGCCTTATTCGCCCATACTACAGAAATGCGGCTTGGACTATTCCTGTTTTTATTCAATCTTCCGTTCATTTTTATGTCGCGCAAGCATATCAATCTGCGTTTTGCACTATATACCATTCTGGGTGTGGTCTGCCTGGCTATTGCTTCACTGGCGCTGCATCATTATCCCGCCGTGATCAGTGATCCGCTTCCCGCCGCAATACTCGGCGGCATCTGTCTCGGTTCAGGCATCGGGATCTCTGTCCGTTTTGGCGGCATGTATACTCAAGCCAGTGAACAAGGTTTCTCCCTGCTGAGCGGAGGACCGCCCAGGTCGGCGGAAGTGATCATTATGGCGCTGAATTGTGCCATTCTTTTCGCCGCAGGCGCTCTCTTTGGCTGGTATCAAGCCATGTATTCCATTATTGCCTATCTGCTTGCCTTTGAAAGTCTTCGTTTGTCACTAAGGAGCTTGTCTCATTCCCGGGCCGTCTGGTTGACCACCAAACGCCCGGGTGAGATTCAGCAGGTGCTTTTACATTCCCTTCAATGTGAAGCGGCTCTTCTTGCGGAATCCTGGCAGGAGGGGAAAAGCGGTACTTTATTCTGTCTCATCCACCGGTCAGAGCTTAAGCAGCTTCAGAGCCTTGTACGCCGGCATGACCCGGAATGTCATATCGTGATCCGCTCCGCAGAGAGCTACCGGACACGCAGAGTTCTCCACAAGTAAAAAAGAGACTGCCCCTTAACGGCCAAAATAGCCGGGGCAGTCTCTTTTTGATCCCTACTGTTCATTCTTGACCTTCTCCTTAGCGGAACATCCCCCACAGACGAATCAGATGAAACGTATTGCTCGGATCAATCTTTTGGGCAATCACAAACTTGACAATCTGATCTTCCTGTGTGGACGTCAGCTTTTCACCCAGCACTCCTGATGCATTACGCACCAGCCTACGCACAACCGAAGTGTCCTGAAGCTCATGTTTGGAAATCCCGTTAATCATGTTTTTGATCCGGTCTTTGACCGCAGGATTCTTCATCTTCAGCTTAATGCGGGCCACGAGCTGAGGACTGATTCCGTATTGCTGATAGCTCAAACGCAGCACCTCCCGTCATATCCAACTTTATCAGTATATGATCGCCGGAGAGCACATGTGCCTAATCAGTCAATTAAATCCCCCTGAAAAATCTGTTCCTGCTGTAAATAGTTCCGCAGCGCAGCATAATCCGCTGAAGTCCAGAAGGCCGTATCCCGCAGCAATTCGGCAGCATCATCACGTGCCTGCTCCAGCACCTCGAAATCCGCCGTCATATCGGCAAGACGGAACTCCGGCAGGCCGCTTTGTTTGGTCCCAAAAAAATCCCCCGGTCCCCGCAGCTCCAGATCGCGCCGGGACACTTCAAAGCCGTCATCGGTGTCTGTCATCGCACTCATCCGTTCCCGCCCAATCTCCGACTTCGGATCGGCTACAAGTACACAATAAGAGGCATGTTCGCCTCTTCCCACCCGGCCGCGCAGCTGATGCAGCTGGGACAAACCGAACCGGTCAGCGTCCATAATAATCATCAGCGTGGCGTTCGGTACATCAACTCCCACTTCCACCACTGTTGTCGACACAAGCAGCTGCAGCTCATTGCTGTAAAAAGCGCGCATAACTTCATCCTTCTCGCCGGGGGTCATCCGCCCATGCAGCAAACCCACCTTATAATTCGGAAAAGCCTGCGACATTGAAATATGCAGATCAATCGCATTCTGCACATCAAGCTTCTCTGACTCCTCGATCAGGGGGCAGATCAGATAAGCCTGCCGGCCCTGGTCGATCTCCCGGCTGATCAGCTTATACACCCGCTCCATCAGGTCATGTTTGACCCAATAGGTGGTGATAGGGACACGCCCCTTGGGCCGCTCGGACAACGTTGAGACATCCATATCGCCAAAAACTGTAATCGCCAGAGTCCGTGGTATCGGCGTCGCGGTCATCGTGAGTACATCGGGGTTGTACCCTTTACGCCGCAGTACACTTCGTTGATTTACGCCGAAACGGTGCTGCTCGTCCGTAACAACCATGCCAAGCCTGTGGAAAAAGACATCCTCCTGAATCAGCGCATGGGTGCCGACAACCACATCAATGAGGCCCATTTGCAGCGAAGCCAACAGATCCTTGCGCTTGCGCCCGTTCACACTTCCGGTCAACAGAGCTACCGTAATGCCGAAAGGCTCAAACATCCTCAGAAGTGAGCGCATATGCTGTTCGGCCAGAATTTCGGTAGGCACCATCAGCGCCCCCTGATATCCCGATTTCACCGATGCATAAAGGGCAATCGCCGCCAGCACGGTTTTGCCGGAACCTACATCTCCTTGCAGCAGCCGGTTCATACAGTAGGATGAGCGCATATCATGCAAGATCTCCAGCTCCACATGCTTTTGGGCATCCGTAAGCTCAAACGGCAGACTGCGTACAAACTGACGCACCGTAGCGTTATCAACGGTATGGACCACACCGTCCATTCTGCCGCGGTTAAGCACCCGGAACGCCTGTACCTTCAGTTGGAACAGAAACAGCTCCTCATAGACCATGCGGCGCCGTCCCTGCTGGCCTTCCCGTGTATCCTCGGGCCGGTGGATCGTTGCGATCGCCCGTTTGCGGGGCATAAAATCATATTTACGCAGAATAGACTGCGGCAAAATCTCCGGGATCAGCTCTCCATACTGCTGTAGAGCCTGATTAATCGTCTTCCGCAGCCAGGATTGGGTAATCTTGCCCCCAACCGAATAGACCGGCTGCAGCGTTCCCGTCTTCCCTTCCCCTCGGTCCGGAAATTCGGAATCCGTCACCGTGATCTGGCTGCGCTTCTGATCCCATTTGCCGGTGATCACTATCTCCCGCCCGACGGTCAGCTGCTCCCGCACATAATGGCGGTTGAACCAGGTGGCTGTGAACATCCACGGCTCCGCCACCATTTTGCAGCTCAGCCGTGATTTGCCCCCGAAGCGCTGCAGCACCGGTATGCCGATTACCTTTGCTTCTACAGTTACCTTATCTCCGTGTTTGACCTCGCTCAGCGTACGGGGACGGTAATCTTCGTACCGAAAAGGATAATACTCCAGCATATCCTTCACTGTAAATACGCCAAAGGCGTGAAGCTCAGCTTGCTTTGGAGCGCTCACGCCAGTTATTTTCTTCACTTCAATTTCGTTTAAAGACAGTGTCATGTTCATCCCTCATTATGCGGGCCAGATAAATACGGCTAACGTACCGTTGCCGACATGGCTCCCTACAACTGGGCCCACATTCGTCAGCACCTTTTCTTCCAATGTGAAGTGACCCTTCAGCTCATTCATAAATTCTTCACCGGAAGCCGGTTCAGCCGTATGACCCACGGCCACATTGATTTTGTCCACGCCCGGCAAATCTTTTTTGAACAGCTCAATCATGCGGGCAACTGCCTTTTTACGGCCTCTGACTTTCTCTACTGCATATATGGTTCCTTCCGGATCAATAGAGAGAATCGGCTTGATGTTCAGCAGCGTCCCCAGAATGGCCGACGCTTTGCCGATTCGCCCTCCTTTTTGCAAATATTCCAGGGTATCGACCAGAAAGTATAGCTTGCGCGCTACCCGCATTCTCTCCGTCGTCTCCAGAATCTCCTGAGGCGTTTTGCCTTCTGCCGACATCCTCGCCGCCTCTACAACCATAAATCCGAATCCGTAGGAAGCTGAGAGGGTATCGACAACAGTGATCCCCTCCCCATCTTCCTCCAGCATAGATTTAGCCATAACGGCGGATTGGTAAGTTCCGCTTAAGCCGGAAGAGATATGAAAAGAAAGAATAGAACAGTCAGGATTTCGTTCCAGAATATTGCGGTACACTTCCATATACTGAACCGGTGACGGCTGGGAAGTCGTTGGCAGCTGCGGGGAACGGGGAAGGCGTTCATAGAACTGCTCTGGTGTCATGTCCACTTTGTCCCGGAAAGCCTCTTCACCGAACATCAGTGTCAGGGGCACAACCTCTATGCCGTAAGCCTCCACCATTTCCGGTGGAATATCAGAGGTGCTGTCGGTAACGATAATAGTACGATTCATAGGCTTCCTCCCCAATCTGTATTTAACAAAAACCGCCATTCAGCCAGTTAATCACACAGCCCCGGAAACTAAGCACTAAGGGTCTAGGACTCCACCGAAAAAAGATAATAATAGATCGGTTGCCCGCCTTGATGAATTTCAACTTCGGCATCCGGATAACTCTCGTTCAGCCATGTGTTCAGCGCTTCCGTTACCTCTGGATCGGCTTCTTCACCAGTCAGCAAGGTGATAATCTCATCACCATTCTCCAGCATTCTGGACAGCAGTGACTGGCTGGCCCCCAGCAGATCATCCGCCGCAGCCACAATTTTGGAGTTCGAGATTCCAATATATTGTCCCGACTTAATTTGCATTTCATCAATTACTGTATCGCGGACGGCATGGGTGACCTGACCGGACTTGACCTGCGAGATGGCTTCCAGCATATTGCCGGTATTGGTCTCAACAGCGTCATCCTCCTGGAAGGCAAAAGCAGCTGCGATTCCCTGCGGAATGCTCTTGCTCGGAATCACCGTTACGTCGCGTTCACCCTCAAGCAAATCCTTGGCCTGCTGTGCGGCAAGCACAATGTTGGAGTTGTTCGGCAAGAGATAGACATGCTTCGCAGAAATGGAAGAGATCGCATTGACAAAATCCTCTGTGCTCGGGTTCATCGTTTGTCCGCCGGCCAATACCACATCAACGCCAAGGCTGGTGAAGATATCGGCAATGCCTGCACCGGAAGAGACGGCAATGAAGCCATAAGGCGCCATATCATCCGCCGGAGGAACGGCAGGAGCAGCTACACTGCTTTTCTCTTTCGGAATATCAGCGAATACCTCAGGCATCGGGGCAATATCCATCCCCGCCGTAAGCAAGTCCCTGTGCTGCTCGCGCATATTCAGGATGTGGATCTGGGTAATCTCCCCATACTGGAGGGCCAGGTTCATCACTTCGCCCGGAGCCTTGGAATGCACATGCACTTTGATTGTCTCATCGTCGGAGATTACAATGATGGAATCTCCGTTCACTGACAACGCTTGTCTAAACTTTTCCTCATCAAAATCCGCTCCCTGGCTGCTTTCAAGCTGACGATTAATGAAAAACTCCATATCATATAGAAATTCGATGTCTTCCGTAGACAGCTGCGATTGGGCCGAAGATTGCACGGATGATGTCACATGCTCGGGTTTCGTCAGTACGGGAACCTGAACCTGCACAGCTGCCGGAGCCTGTCCTTGCACTGCCGTCGCTGGCACGTTGGTACTGCCGCCGGTCAAATGCTGATGGAAGCCTTCATAAATATAGACCAAACCTTGTCCGCCGGAATCCACTACGCCTACCTGCTTAAGCACAGGCAGCAACTCTGGCGTATTGGCCAAAGCTTCCTTGGCCTTGGCTAATACTTCGGTCATCAGTTCGATAACATCGGTTGTGCGGCGTGCAAAATAAACCGCATGCCTGGCAGCTTCTTTTGCTACAGTAAGGATCGTTCCTTCTACAGGCTTCACAACCGCTTTGTATGCAGTATCCACTCCAGTTTGCAGCGCGGCCGCAAACTGCTGGGTATTTAATTCATCATGCTGTGCCGCGTATCGGCTAAGGCCTCTGAACAATTGGGACAGAATAACTCCGGAGTTCCCTCGCGCGCCCATAAGCAGGCCTTTGGAGAGCACACCGGCACATTGTCCGAATGAGGCGGTATTGTTTCTCTTCAATTCATTTGCACCTGCGGTCATCGTCAAATTCATGTTGGTTCCCGTATCTCCATCCGGTACCGGGAACACATTCAGGGAATTGACGTGCTCTGCATGCTGCTGCAGCTTCTCCGCTCCGGCGAGTACCATTGCGGTAAAATCAGTTCCGTTGATAGAACGCTTACTCAATGAGAATTCCCCTTCCTAACTTCATGCCTATTCAACTCTGTAGAATCTCTGGACATAATACACTAATTTATATTGTACTATAATAGCCAAAAGAAATAAATGTTTTTGAATCGGTTGACGAAGCAATTTTTGCTGTGATATTATATTTAAGTATTGTTTTATGCAGGTGTAAGTAACAAGGAGGTGTAATCTATGTCCCGCAAATGTGCTATTACTGGAAAGAAACCGAGCAGCGGTAACCACGTGTCTCACGCGAACAACCGCAACCGTCGTTCTTGGGGAGTTAACGTTCAGAAGGTCCGTATCTTGGTGAACGGCAAACCGAAACGCGTGTACGTCAGCACCCGTGCTTTGAAAGCCGGTAAAGTTGAACGCGTTTAGTCTTTAGCAATTCATAAGACCGAACGATATCTCATATGAAGCAAAAAGCACCCTTTACGTATGTAAGGTGCTTTTTTTCATGTTTTCTTTTCTTTTAAACCTTTAGCTTTTCTGAAATGTGTTCAAAATCGCTTTAACAAAACCTCCCAAAAATCTTGGCAGCTTAAATGTGTAAAATTTCATGGTTTACCCTCCCATCAATTCATGCCGTACGCAGGAGACCTTATTCTCTTCTGATTACCAAGCGCAAACGTACTGCAGACCTCTCCGGCTCCACAAAAAAAGGCTACATGAGATTTCTGCTCATGTAACCATATTTATGCATGAAGGACTTGGCCTATACCACAAGACCTCATATCTGGGCGTTAGCGGACGGCCGCTTCCGCAGCAGCCCGGATCGCCGAAATGGCAGCCGCACGGTCAGGCTGGCCAAACACGGCATTTCCGGCAACCAGCACATCCGCCCCCGCTTCTGCAACAAGCGGTGCTGTCGCTTCTCCAACACCGCCATCCACTTCAATCCGCAGTCCCGGATTCACTTCGTTCGCCCATTGGCGGATTTGCCGGATTTTACGCAGGGTATTCGGTATAAACGCTTGTCCGCCGAAACCCGGGTTCACAGTCATCACGAGGGCCAGATCCAGATCCTCCAACACTTCACGCAGCGCGGAAGCCGGAGTTCCCGGATTGATGGCTACCCCCGCCATAAGGCCCAGCTCTTTAATCTGATGCACTACGCGGTGCAAATGCACGCAGGCTTCCGCATGAACGGTGATAACCGCTGCTCCGGCCGCAGCAAAATCGGCAATATAACGTTCCGGAGAGGAGATCATCAAATGAACGTCCAGCGGCAGGGATGTATGCGCTGAGACTGCTTTTACAATCGGCGGGCCCAGCGTTATGTTCGGCACAAAATGCCCATCCATGACATCTACATGGATCCAGTCCGCACCGCAGGCCTGCACTTCTGCCACTTCGGTGCCGAGGGCAGCGAAATCCGCCGACAATATGGATGGTGCTAATAAAATCATCGTTTCAGTACCTCCGTTTTTTGTCTTTCATTTCATTAAAAAACAGTTTGTAATGCTCATAACGGCTATCCGCAATCTCCCCTGCTTCCCAGGCTTTGATGACATGGCAGCCAGGTTCATGCAAATGGGTGCAGCCGCGGAATTTGCATTGTCCTGCATAATCCGCGAACTCCCGGAAACAAGTGGACAGCTCTTCCACACCCAGCTCCAGAAAATCCAATTGGCTAAAGCCGGGAGTATCCGCAACAAAACCGCCATCTCCGATATCCATCAGCTCGACATGCCGGGTAGTATGACGGCCGCGCCCCAGGCGCAGGCTGATCTCTCCTGTCTCCAGCTCAAGCCCCGGAACAATACGGTTCAGCAAGGTAGACTTGCCTACTCCGGACTGTCCGGCAAAGACACTGATGCCACCGCCAAGCCGCTTCCGCAGGTCCTCGCTGCCGATACCTGTTCGCGAGCTGGTAACCATTACCTCGTAGCCAATACGCTCGTACATCTCCTTAACCACTTGGGTGGCCTCGCCATCATCATCCGCCAAATCCTGCTTTGTTAACACAATCAGCGTATCCAGCCCTGAATGCTCAATATGAACCAGGAACTTATCGAGCAGATTCAGGTTCATATCGGGCTCGCGCACCGAGAATAACAGCACAGCCAGCGTCACATTGGCTACAGGAGGACGAATCAGCTCGGATTCACGCGGATGCAGCTCATCCACCATGCCTTCCCCATTCTCAGTCAGACTATAGACAACCCGGTCACCAACAAGAGGAGACTCTCCTCTTTTTTTGAAGATTCCCCGGCCTCTGCATTGAACCGATGTCTCATGGGATGCGATCAACCCTTCACGGAGCGGTTTGACATAATAATATCCGCTTAGTGCCTTAACGATTATTCCTTCAGGCATACATCGTTAGCCTTCCTCTCCTGATTTTACGAAAATGACCCAAGCTTGAACTCCCCGGGTCATTTCGCTGCGGCAGACATCGCAAATCGGTTAGGATTCCGTATCGCTGCCGCTTGTATCATTCTTTCTTAACTTTGTTCTTAGCCTTCTCAGACGCCTTGTTGCTTGCAGGTGAATCGCTTAGAAGTCCCGTCTGATCCACACTTCCATTCACCGGTGTTTCACCGCCGTTCTCCGCACCCGGCTCCGGCAGAATCTCCGGTTCAATGGTTGGTTCCGGTGTAGGTGTAGGCTCAGGAGTCGGCGTAGGCTCAGGAGGAGCTTCTGTAGGTTCCGGTGTCGGATCTGTGGATGGCTCCGGCTGCTCCACTGTCCCATTCTTGGCATCCATGTAGGAAACGGAATACGTCTCGATGAGTTCGTCATCACGGAAAACGGAGATCACCCCATCTTTGTTGGGAGCCAGCACCAGATTGACCGGCAGCACCTGGCTTTTGCCAATGGTACGGTCGCCCCATTCCTGTTTTTCGCCATTATTGCGTGCATCGTAGAACTCAATCTGGATTTTAGACTTCTTCCCGTCTTGTGCTGGAGCAACCGGTACATTAAATGTATAATTCAGGGCTTCCGGTGGATATCCTTTACTGAGCGTAATGGTCACCTTGGAACCCGGTGCTGCCGGTGCCCCCTTGTCGAAGGGCCACTGTTTCATGACCTGGCCCTTTTCTACTGAAAAGCTGTTGTCTTCCAGCACCTCTTCAAGGACTAGACCTTTCTCTTCCAGCTTCGCCTTGGCTTCTTTCTCCGTCAGGTTCATCAGATCCGGCATCGCAACGCTCTCTTCGCCTTTGCTTACCATAAGCACGATTGAAGCAATCTCCGGGTCAAACTCGCCCTGTGCCGCCGGATCAGAGCTGATAACGAGGCCTGGTTCGACTTCTGCACTGAAACGGGGATCTTGACTTATCTTATTCTGCGGCACTCCCATCTCGATCAGTTCCTGTACAGCTTCATCATAAGTCTTGCCCGATAATTCCGGCATGGTCGGCAGTGGTTTGGTTATGCTGACTGTAAGCACAATGGTGCTGCCTTCCTTGACCATTGTCCCCTCTTTCTTGCTCTGCTTCCACACAGCATTCTCCGCGAAATTCGGGTTATATTCCTGAATGACCGGCTCCTCCACTTCAATGGCCAAAGCGGTGAGTTTGGCCTTGGCCTCCTCCAGGGGAAGATTGATTACACTGGGAACTGCAACCTCATGAACAACCAGCTTCGCATTCACATACCAAACTACACTGAACATAGCCAATAACAGTACCAAGGTAAGACTGATCCATAAGGCCGGACGGCTCCATTTCTTCTTGCCCTTTGGCAAGGGTGTGCGTTCATCTTCACGTCTCATCTGATCTTCACCGGAATTCTTTGCACCACCGGTGCGCTGAATCGGCTTAATGGCCGGAATGATCCGGGTGCGTTCCTCGTCATCTTCATCATCGAAGAACACCTTTGATTCACTGCGCCTTTCAGGCAGCAGGCAAGTCTCCAGATCCTGCAGCATCTCCTTGGCAGACTGGTAACGCTCCTCCGGGTTCTTGCGCATGGATCTTAGAATAATATTCTCGACGCTTTGCGGAATCAGCGGATTAAGGAGCTTCGGCTCCTCAAACTCCTCCTGCAGATGCTTCAGGGCTACACTGATCGGGCTTTCCCCCAGAAAAGGCAGGCTACCGGTCAGCATTTGGTAGAGTACAATGCCCAGTGAATACAAATCGGACTTTTCACCTGTGGTGACGCCTTTGGCATGCTCCGGGGAAAAATAATGGACTGAACCCACGACAGAACCGGTCTGTGTAATTGTAGTGGAGGTGACCGCACGTGCGATTCCGAAGTCGGTTACCTTGACCCGCCCGTTCCGTCCGATCAATATATTATGAGGTTTGATATCCCTATGGATAATCTGATTCTGGTGGGCATGGTCCAGCGCATCACAAATCTGCGAAGCTATCCGCACCGATTCATCCACTTGCAGCGGGGCCCGTTCTTTGATAATTTCGTTCAGATTCTTGCCTTCCACATACTCCATAACGATATAATGAATTTCGTCTTCCTGTCCTACATCATATATGCTAACCACATTCGGATGAGACAATGATGCCGCAGATTGCGCTTCCCGCCGGAACCGGCGTATAAATTCCTCATCATGTACAAACTGGCTGCGCAATACTTTAATGGCGACGTTGCGATTCAATAAAATGTCATGGGCCCGATAGACAAGCGCCATTCCACCTCCGCCGATCCGTTCAATGACTTGGTAGCGGCCGCCCAATTCGTGACCGATCATCTATCCCACTCCTTTGCTTCGGGCACAGCGGCCTCTCCTTGATGTTCTAACATAGCGACGCTGATATTATCACCGCCGCCGGCAAGCAACGCCAGCTGAAGCAAGCGGTCTGCTCTTTCCTCAAGCGATATCTCAAGAATACCCGCAACCTTGCCCATATGCTCCGGACTGACAAAGTTGCTTAACCCGTCACTGCATAAAAGAAGCACATCCTCTTCTTCAAGTGCAATCGGAACCAGGTCAACAGCGGTCACCGCATCGGTGCCAAGTGCGCGGGTAAGCACATTGCGGCGCGGATGGTTACCCATCTCCTCTTCGCTGATCTGGCCGTTTCTGAACAGCTCATTAACCAGCGTATGATCCTCGGTTAGCTGCAAGGCGGCTCCGTCTTTAACCAGATATGCCCTGCTGTCACCGATATGTCCAATATATCCGGCCGATCCCTTCAACAGAACGGCTACGACAGTAGTACCCATATTATGATACTTCTCATCGCTTGCCGCTTCCTTGAAGACCTTGTCATTTGCTTCCAGAATCGCAGCGGATAATTCGGTGCCCAGCTCTTCACCCGGCAGATCGGGCTCCAGACCTTCGAGCCTGTTCTTAATGGTCTCTAGTGCTAGCCTGCTTGCGATATCACCCGCCAGATGTCCTCCCATTCCATCGGCAATAATGCCGAGGGTATATCCGTGACAAATGGTGCCGATCCAGACGGAATCTTCATTGACCGTCCGAACCCGGCCAATATCGCTGGCATGAACTGTTCTGATCAAATATCCTCACCCCAACTCCATATGTTTGGCGCGCAGCTGACCGCATGCGGCCGCAATATCATGGCCCTGCTCCCGGCGAATAGTAACGTTCACGCCGTGGTCGGCCAGAATACGTTGAAACTCAAAAATATCATTGCGGGAAGTACGCACATATTTACGCTCCGGCACATGGTTGACCGGTATCAGATTGACATGGCAGAGCATGTTCTTAATAACACCGGCAAGCTCTTCTGCATGCTCCTTCTGATCATTGACCCCACCAATCAGGGCGTACTCAAAGCTGATGCGCCGGCCGGTCTTGGCCTGGTAGTACCGCAAGGATTCAATCACATCATCAAAAGGATAACGGCGGTTCACCGGCATCAGCTTTGAACGCAGCGCATCATTGGGCGCATGAATCGAAATAGCCAGATTAATCTGGGTATTCTCCTCGGCAAATTTGTAGATGCTTGGCACAATACCGCTTGTGGAGACTGTAATATGACGCTGTCCGATGTTCAGACCTTTCTCATGGATCATCAGGCGCAGAAATCTCATGGTGGCATCATAATTTTCGAAAGGCTCGCCTGTACCCATGATCACAATGCTGCTGACACGTTCGCCGCGGGCATCCAGGATTTGCTGGGAGCGGACCACCTGGGCTACAATTTCGCCTGCCGTCAGGTCCCGCTTCAATCCTCCAAGCGTAGAAGCACAGAAGGTACAGCCTATGCGGCAGCCAACCTGAGTTGTAACACAGACACTGTTGCCATAATTGTGCTTCATAATTACGGTCTCGATGGCATGGTCATCATGCAGGCCAAACAGGAACTTCACGGTTCCGTCCTTGGACTCCAGCTTGGTTATTTCCGAGAGCGCCGAAAGAGTGAATTGATCATTCAGCTTCTGGCGCAGCCCCTTGGACAAATTGCTCATGGACTCAAATTCGTTAACACGCTTCACATAGAGCCAGTCAAAAATCTGGCCTCCCCGAAACGCAGGTTCACCATTCGCCTTGGCCCACTCTTGCAACTCTTCCAAAGATAAATCATATATTAAAGGTTTCATTGTAATTTGCACCTGTTCTTTCCTTAAGGATATGCTTATTGTTTCTCATTCTTCCTATTTTAACACAAAATTCAGAGACGGTAAAAAGAAATACCCCGCCGCACGGGAGCCCGTCGGGCGGGGCAGAACAACCATTGACTGCCAAAGTGTTGACTACAAGACTCTTTGAAGCCGGCAAATATAAAATCCGTCACTGCCATAATGCTGAGGCAGCAGCTGAATCCCTTCGCTCCCGGCCAGCGCAGTGCCCTTTAGCCTGTCCCACAAAGGCGTATCAAAACTCACTGCCTTAAAGCCGGGATTCCGCTGCAGGAAAGCTGCCACCACCTCATCATTTTCCTTCTTTTCCGTGGTGCAGGTACTATAGACCAGAATGCCGCCAGGCTTGAGCAAAGCGGACACAGATTGCAGCAATTGTTCCTGCAATACCGCTACACTTTCCACATCCTCCTGCTGTTTGCGCCATTTCAGATCCGGCTTGCGGCGGATCACGCCAAGTCCCGAGCAGGGAGCATCCAGCAGGATTCGGTCAAAGGATTCAGGCTCAAGCTTGCTCTCCAAATCCAAGGCATCGGCATGCCCTGTATGGATGCTCTCAAGCCCAAGACGGGAAGCCTGATCAGAGATCAGCTTCGCTTTGTGAAGATGCAGATCATTGGCGTAAATATAACCCTGATCTTTCATCAGCTCACCCATATGTGCACTTTTGCCGCCCGGTGCCGCGCAGCAGTCCAGTACCCGCATTCCGGGTTCCGGGGCTACGGCTTCTGCCACCAGCATGGAGCTTTCATCCTGAACAGACAGGTAGCCGTCACGGTACCAGGAAGACAATGCCAGATTGCCGCCGCCTTTGACGACTATTCCATAAGGGCTAAGTTCCGATGCCGCTGCCTGCAGACCTTGGGCCTCTATTTGCTCCAGCAAGGATTCGCGGCTGATCATCGTGGTATTCACACGGACACTGACCGCAGGGGGTTCATTATTGGCCGCACAGATGGCCTCAGCTGTCTCGGCCCCATACTCGGCAATCCAGCGCCGAACCATCCAGAGCGGATGGGAATGCAGGATCGCAATGCGTTCTTCCTGACTGAGACCCTCGGCCAAGACCGGCAGGTCCCCGGCACGGAGCACGCTGCGAAGTACCCCGTTAACCATCCCGGAGATCCCCTGGTGTCCGCGTTTCTTGGACAGATTCACAGCCTCGTTGACCGCAGCATGCGAAGGAATACGGTCAAGATACAGGATTTGGTATAAGCTCAGCCGCAGCAGGCTTCGTACCCAGGGCTGCAGCTTCGCGATCCCTTTGCTGACAAAGCTGCCAAGCACGTAGTCCAGGGTGTTCATGCGCGAAATGGTGCCATAGACCAGTTCTGTGGCAAGGCCTGTATCTTCCCGGCTGAGTGAAGACTTCTGCAGGCTGCTGTTCAGCAGCAAGTTGCTGTAGGCCCCCTGCTGCTCTACCCGGACAAGGACATCAAGAGCGACCTCCCGGGCTGAAGCCGGGGGAGCTGCGGGTTTGTTCTTGGGGTTGCCTGTTCCGCGTCTTTGGCCGCCGCCGTTACCGCCCGCGCTCATTCCAGCACCGTGCCGGGCTTCATGGCTGCGCCTCGGCTGAAATCGGCGGCACTCATGGCTTTTTTGCCAGCCGGCTGGACCGTGGTCAGCAGGAGGCTGCCGTCACCGGAGCGCACCTCAACACCGCTCTCATTGACCGCAAGGACCGTGCCGGGCAGCTCAGGACCGGCAGTGCTCCCTGAACGGGGAAGTTCAGAAGCCCACACCTTAAACGTTTCGCCGTTCCAGAGGGTAAATGCGCCCGAGAACGGCACCAGCCCGCGAATGCGGTTGTAGATCTCCCGCGATTCCGCACTCCAGACAATCCGTTCGTCGTCACGGCTCAGATTCGGCGCGTAGCTGGCTTCACTGTCATTCTGCGGAGTAGCCTGTACGCGTCCAGACAGCAGATTCGGCATCTGCGCCTTCAGCAAATCACGGCCGGCCAGGCTGAGTTTGTCAAACAGGGTCCCTGAAGTGTCTGTCTGCTCAATCGGCACTTCCACACGGGAGATCATGTCGCCGGTATCAAGTCCTTCCGCCATATACATCAGCGTGACACCGGTGACCTCCTCGCCATTAATGATGCAGCGCTGGATAGGTGCACCTCCCCGGTATTTGGGGAGCAGTGATCCGTGTACGTTCACACAGCCATTCTGCGGCAGGTCCAGCACGGCCTTGGGCAGAATCTGCCCGTAGGCCGCAGTAACGATCAAATCCGGCTTATAGGCAGCAAGCTCAGCCACCGCCTCCGGGCGCCGCAGCCGTTCCGGCTGGAATACAGGCAGACCCAGTGCCAGCGCAGCTTCTTTAACCGGCGAAGGCATCAGCGTCTTTTTCCTTCCTTGCGGCCGGTCAGGCTGAGAGACAACTGCGACGACATTGTAGCCTTCCTCCACCAGCATTTGCAGACTGGGTACCGCAAAAGCGGGGGTTCCCATAAATACGATCCTCACTTAGCTTCACTCCTCGGTTTCGTCTGCGGTCATCTCATAGATTTTCTCGGCGATATCCGTGAACAGCACCCCGTTCAAATGGTCGATTTCATGCTGAAAAGCCCGCGCCAGCAGTCCGCTCCCGGTAATTGTGATTTCTTTGCCCTCGCGGTCCAGTCCACGCACGGTCACAGTCTCTGCACGCCGTACATCACCATTGATCCCGGGAATACTGAGGCATCCTTCCGGTCCAAGCTGTTCACCTTCGGTAGATACTATTTCCGGATTGATCATTTTGATCAGTCCGTGTTCTTCATCGGCATCGATAACAATAAGCCGTTTCAGGATACCGACCTGCGGCGCGGCAAGACCAACACCCTCAGCATCATACATAGTATCCGCCATATCATCCAGCAGTTTCTTTACATTGGGGGTAACCACACTTACTGCTTTTGCTGTTTTGTGCAGCACCTCATCCGGGTCTATAACGATCATTCTGATTGCCATTCCTTAACACCTTCCCTGTCTGAACATATCTTTATCATAAGTATAGCGGTTCTTTAGTATTTCATTCGAACATCATGCCGTTACATCAACATCTGCGGATCTACGTCAATGCTGATCTGCAGCCCCGTATCACGCGCCGAATCCTCCAGCTCCTCCGCCACTTGACGGGCCAGTCCAATGGCGTCAATGGTGCCCCGCCATTTAATCATGCACTGGAACCGGTATCTGCCTTTGAGTCGCGGAATAGGCGATGCTACCGGGCCCAGTAAATCAAGCGCATCGGAGGAGAGCTTGTCCAGGCTGCCATACCATCTGAGCTGCCGCGCCTTACCTTGGATATTCAGCGCATAATTCTCGGCCAGACGGAGCAGCAGCGGCAGCTGCTCATGAGAGAGCGTGACGAGAATCAGCCTGCAGTAAGGAGGATAATGCAGCCCTTTGCGGTGCTTCAGCTCTTCACGGACAAAAGAATAGTAATCATGCCCGCTCGCGTGGACAATCGAGTAATGCTCGGGTGTATACGATTGGACCACAACCTCACCGGGAAGCTGATGCCGGCCAGCCCGGCCGGCTACCTGGGTCAGCAGTTGGAAGGTCTTCTCGGCAGCGCGGAAATCCGGCAGATTCAGTGCCGAATCGGCCGTAATTACGCCCACCAGAGTCACATCGGGGAAATCCAGTCCCTTCGCCACCATCTGTGTACCCAGCAGCACATCCGCCTTCTTGTCCCTGAACTGGTTCAACAGCTTCTCATGGGAGCCCTTCTCAGTTGTTGTATCCACATCCATCCGGATGACCCGAATACCGGGAAACAGCTTGCCCAGCTCTTCTTCCACCCGCTGTGTGCCCGTTCCAAAAAAGCGGATATGCTCGCTGGCACATTCCGGGCATACCTTCGGAGCCGGCTCGGCATGGCCGCAATAATGGCAGCGCAGATTATCGCTGCGGCTATGATAGGTCAGCGATATATCACAATCCGGGCAGCCGGCCACATAACCGCAGCTGCGGCACATCACAAAGGTTGAGAACCCTCTGCGGTTCAGCAGCAATACGGTCTGCTGGCCGTTCTCCAGCCTGTCGGACAGCGCGCTGTGCAGCCTGCGGCTGAACATAGATCGGTTGCCTTCCTTCAGCTCCTCGCGCATGTCCACAACATGCACCTTCGGTAATTCATTGCCGAGCGCCCGGGATGGCATTTCCAGCAGCACCGGCGAGAAATGAATATCGCTTTGCGCCCTTGCGGCATGGTAGCTCTCCAAAGAAGGTGTGGCAGAGCCAAGAATAACCGCTGCCCCTCCTTGCTCCGCTCTGCGGACCGCCACATCACGGGCGTTGTATTTCGGGTTCTCTTCCTGCTTGTAGGAAGTCTCGTGTTCTTCATCCATAATAATAAGTCCGAGATTGGCAAAAGGCGCAAAAACTGCCGAACGCGCACCGACAGCCACAGTCGCCTTGCCTTCCCGGATTTTACGCCATTCGTCATAGCGCTCACCAACAGAGAGGCGGCTGTGCATGACGGCAACGCCGCTGCCAAAACGGCCCTTGAACCGCTCCACCATCTGCGGCGTCAGCGCAATCTCGGGCACCAGCACAACAGCCTGCCGGCCCTGGTTCATGCAGCGTTCAATACACTGCAAATAAATCTCGGTCTTCCCGCTACCGGTCACCCCATGCAGCAGGAAAACCTCATGCAGCTGCTCATCCACTGTCCGCGAAATCCGGTTATACACGGATTGCTGCTCCGCTGTAAGCGGCAGAGGTGAGCTCGGCTTGAAATCACGGCCGCGATAAGGGTCCCGGTACACCTCGATCTCAATGATCTCGATGTATCCCTTTTCTTCCAGGGCTTTAACGGTACCCGCGGTCACCTGCAGGATGGACAGCACTTCTTTCAGCGGCAACGGAAGCATGGCCTCCATCTCAACAAGGAACGCCAGCACTTCCTTTTGGCGCGCTGAACGGGCCGGGAAGCTCTCCAGCGCTTCCTGGGCCGAATCAATGCCGATTGCCAGCTCCACAGCCTTCAGCTTTTTTTTGCCCATCTTATCCTTGATCGACTGGCTTTCCGTCAACACACCGCGCCGCAGCATGAATTTGACGGTTTCCGCCGCTTCCGGAAAAGCCCGGGTGAGCTGCTTCATGGAGACTTCACCGCCCCGTCTGACGAACTCGGTGATCTCCCTTTCCTCCCCGCCTGTATCCGGGAACATCAGGAACAACTCGTCTTCCTGAGCAGCCTCAGACTCTTCGGCCGTATCGCCCAGTGCGATCAGCCGCTCCGCTTTGCCTTTGAGGGCTGTAGGCAGCATCGCCTGCAGGGCGGATATCCGCCTGCAGGCATAACGGCGGCTCATCCAATCCGCCAGCTCTACTAGCTCCGGGGATAATGGAGGAAGCAGATCCAGCACCTCCTGGATCGCTTTCAGCCCGGGGATCGTCCCCTTCTCCCCCGATTCCAGAGATACCACGAAGCCTTGGACAGTGCGGTGTCCAAAAGGCACCGCCACCCGGCTGCCCACCTCAATCCACAATTTCAATGATTCCGGGATCAGATAATCATAAGGACGGTCAGTGCTGCGAACAGGAACATCGACAATGACCTTCGCTATATCCATCACTATTCAGCTCCGGGCAGGCGTTTCACAGCCAGCGTCAGCAGCTGCTTTGCCACCTCATCCTTGGACAACAGGGGCAGCTCAAGCACCAAGCCATCCTTGTCATAAATAGAAACAATATTGGTATCCAGACCAAAGCCGGCGCCAGGGGTCCCCACATCGTTGGCAACGATCAGGTCACAATTCTTACGGGCCAGCTTCTCTCTGGCATACGCTTCAGCACCACCAGTTTCGGCGGCAAAGCCGATTAGCAGCTGCTGCTGCTTCGTGGAACCCAGCGTCTCCAGGATATCCTTTGTTTTTATCAGTTCAAGCGTCATGGTGTCTCCGCTTTTTTTGAGCTTGGAGGGCGCTGCTTCCTTGGGGCGGTAATCCGCGACAGCCGCTGCCTTAATCAGCATGTCGCAGCCGTCCCATACTCCGGTAACCGCCTCATACATCTCTTGTGCAGATTGAACACGAATGACCTTGATGCCCGGGTTCTGCGGCGGTGCTTCATCTGTACGCGCCGCGACCAGAGTGACCTCTGCACCCATCGCCTGTGCGGCGCGGGCCAGGGCAAAACCCATTTTGCCGGATGAATCATTGGAGATATAGCGGACCGGATCAATCCGTTCCACGGTCCCTCCGGCGGTCACAACCACCTTCCGCCCTGCCAATGGTCCGGCTGCCGCCTCGGCTTGCCGCGCAAAAAAAGCCTCAACTACCCGAACAATCTCCTCCGGCTCTTCAAGTCTTCCTTTGCCCACATAGCCGCAGGCCAGGAGACCCGAACCCGGTTCAATGAACTGAACACCGCGGCTGGCCAGAAGCTCAATGTTGCTGAGGACAGCCGGATGCTGGTACATATGGACATTCATCGCCGGAGCGACCATAATCGGAGCTGTCGTCGCAAGCAGCGTTGTGGACAGCATATCGTCTGCAAGACCATGGGCCATTTTGGCGATCATATTGGCAGTAGCCGGAGCAACCAGGACCAGATCAGCGGCATCTGCCAAATCAATATGAGACACGGAAGCGGGATCGCGTTCCTGAAAGGTGTCACTGTATACCCGCTGTTTGGACAGCGTCTGCAGTGTCAGCTCCGTGATGAACTGTTTGGCAGAATCCGTCATAATGACATGGACCTTTGCTCCCTTTTTGACCAACATGCTGGTCAGGGTAGCAGCCTTGTATGCAGCAATTCCCCCGGTGATTCCGAGCAGTATCGTTTTGTCCTTTAAGCTATTCAACATGATCTCCCCCTCTTCCCTGTCCTCCAGAATGTTTCATCTGCCTGCCATAACGGCTGCTCCATGATCCTAATAAATGTCCCCGTTCCCGCAGAAATACCAGGTAAGCCTAAGAAGCGCTCCCTTTATTGATATTTGGAGAAAAAAATAACAACCTTCCGGTTGTCAGGAACAGCCCGGTCCGGGCTTATGATCGTTAAGTTGCTGCAGGTCAAACCTAAAAATATAAGCAATTTACAACAGTAGATTATAAATTGCTTATATCTCAAAGTTTTGATCCCCGAAAACGGCAAATGCCGGCAGGTCCTACTCTTCGCCGCGGGTTACCGTAATCCGGTCTTCGTAAATCTCTTCCAGCGCAACACCGACATATTTATGAGATTTCGGCGCCTTGATCTCCGTCTTGCCGCCTTCGCGCAATTGTCTTGCCCGTCTTGCTGCTGCAACCACGAGCGAATATTTGCTGTCAACCTTGGTCATCATTTCATCAATAGATGGATATAGCACATAGACACCTCTTCGTCATTTACTGTTAATACGGCAATTCTTCTTCCGGAACCATTATCTCACTTTACAATGTTCGGCGATAATGATGCTTTCTATTCGCTTGCAGGCCAGATCGATCTCGTCATTCACCACGGCGTAATCATAGTGGCGCATAAGGCCAATCTCATCTTCCGCCACGGACATGCGGTGGTTAATTACATCCGGATGTTCTGTGCCGCGGCCACGTATGCGGTCTTTCAACTCGTCCATGGACGGGGGCAGCAGGAACACAAAAATGCCTTCGGGGAATTTCTCTTTGACCTTGAGCGCTCCCTGAACCTCGATCTCCAGAATAATATCCCTTCCGCTTTCGAGAGTTCTTTCCACAAAGTCACGCGGAGTCCCGTAATAATTGCCTACGTACTCCGCATATTCGAGCAATTGATCGCCTTCAATCATGTCCGCGAATTGCTCTCTGCTTTTGAAGAAATAGTTGACGCCGTCCTCTTCGCCCATACGCGGACTGCGTGTGGTGGCAGAAACCGAATAGATCAGTTCTGGCATCTTCGGCCGCAGGGCCGTGCACACAGTTCCTTTACCTACACCGGACGGTCCGGATAAAATGATCAGCAATCCTTTTGACATAGTACACTCCATTTAATCTTATTCGTCATTATCATCGTCTTTACTGGATAAACGATGGGCGACAGTCTCCGGCTGAACCGCCGAGAGGATGACATGATCACTGTCTGTAATGATTACGGCGCGGGTTCTGCGGCCGTAAGTGGCGTCAATCAGCATATGCCGGTCTCTGGCCTCCTGGATAATCCGTTTGATCGGTGCAGATTCCGGGCTGACTATGGAAATAATACGGTTAGCCGATACGATATTCCCAAAGCCGATGTTGATAAGTTTGATAGCCATGTTCCGGTTGTTCCCCCCATGAATTACATCTTTGCTTCATACAATAACCCTGCTACTCTAAATTCGCAGCTTGTTCACGAATCTTCTCCAGCTCCGCCTTCATCTCCAGCACATAGCCTACCAGTGTCAAATGATTGCATTTGGAACCGATCGTATTCGTCTCCCTGTTCATCTCCTGTATGAGAAAATCCAGTTTGCGTCCAATGGGTTCATCCCCCTTCAGCAGGGTTCTGCATTGTTCAAAATGACTGTCCAGCCGGGTCAGTTCTTCATCGATATTGCAGCGGTCGGCAAAGATTGCAATTTCCATTCCGAATTTATGCTCGTCAAAAGGGAACGTTCCGTCATTCAGCTCACGCAGCCGCTGGCGCAGCTTGTCGCGGTATTCGGTGACCACATGCGGAGCCAGCTCGGCCATTGCGGTATGAAGCTCCTCTAAATGATTCAGGCGTCCCTCCAGATCAGACGCAAGATATCTGCCTTCACGGTTCCGCATAAGAAGCAGGGACTGCAGACTTTCTTCCAGCCCGGCTGCCAGAACCTCTGAATAATCGGATGCCTCCCCGGCGGCAGCCGGTGCTGACGAACTCTCCGGATTATCCATGATGCCGGGCAACGCCAGAATCTCCTGGAGACTCAGCTCGCCTGTCAAGCCGAATTCCAGCCTGAGCAGCTCCGCCGCTTCCAGATAACTCTTCACGGCAGACCGGTTAAGTACCGGCCCGGCAGCCGTTTCTTCGTCCAGCTCCCGGTTGATAATAACATCAACACGCCCCCGTTTGATATGCTGCTGGACCTTTCTTCGCAGCATATCCTCATAACCCGTCCAATCCCGGGGCATTCGCAGTACAACTTCACAGTAGCGGTGGTTTACCGATTTGACCTCGACACTGATCTTGTAGCCGCCGAATTGCAGGGAAGATTGACCGTATCCGGTCATGCTAAATGACAACGGAATCACATCCATTACACTATTGTAATTGATTCTTACTAGCGAAACAAGGGGGACAATTTGCGTCCGGACTTCTCCCACACATACTCCAGGAGCTCTGCGCTCATTTCATAGAACATAAAAGGGGTCATCAGATAGATCCCGTTAAAATATTCGGTGGCGGCGTCCAGTAGCTCTTTGGCGATGGCCACACCCTCGGCCCGGCCCGCTTCTCCTTCCAGTCCGCTCATCCGCTGCCGCACTTCCTCGGAGAGCTGAATGCCCGGCACCTCATTATGTAGGTACTCCGCATTGCGGCCGCTGGCCAGAGGCATGATGCCGATAAACACCGGTATATCCAAATGCGCGGTAGCCTTGGCAATATTCGCGATCAATTCCTTGTCGTACACGGGCTGGGTCATAATGTAATCCGCACCGGAGGCAATCTTCTTCTCCAGCCGCTGCACAGCCTTGTCCAGATGTTTGACATTGGGATTGAAGGCGGCCCCAATAACAAAGTTCGCTTTTTGCTTCAGCGGCTTGCCGGAAAAGGCAATCCCGTCATTCAGCTGTTTTATCATGCGGATAATTTCAAAAGAAGTCAAATCATAGACCGAGCTGGAGCCCGGCAAATCGCCGAATCGTGCCGGGTCACCGGTCACGGCAAGCACATGGTCGATGCCCAGCGCGTCAAAGCCCATCAAATGCGACTGTGTTCCGATCAGGTTGCGGTCGCGGCAGGCAATATGCACTAGAGGCCGCAGACCGGTGCGCGCCTGCACAAGGGAACCGAGAGCCATATTGCTCATCCGGGTCACGGCCAGTGAATTGTCCGCAAGGGTAAGTGCATCCGCACCCGCCCGGCGCAGCGCCTCTGCCCCTCTCATGAACTTGGCGATGTCCAGATCCCTCGGGGGGTCCAGCTCCACGATTACTGTGTGGCGTTCTTTGACGAGGTCTACCAGGGTCGGCTCGCCGCCGTCCTTCCCTTGATCCTCACCCAAATGCTCCTGCAGCGTCACACGCTCCACACTGCGTAGCGTCGGCTCCGGCAAAGGCTGTAGTACGTACTCGCGCAGGGCGGCTGAGATTTCGGCAATATGCTGCGGCGTGGTGCCGCAGCAGCCGCCGATAATCCGGCTGCCCATTTCGGCGAAAGTCCGGGCCATTTGCCCGAAATATTCAGGCGACGCCCCATAACGGTATTCTCCGTCCACATAATCCGCTATACCGGCATTCGGATAGACCGAGACCGGCAGCACGAGACTTCCCTGCAGATGTTTAAGTGCTCTCTTCATGCCGTTGGGCCCGGTTCGGCAATTAAATCCAATGATGTCCGCCCCGTCATCCTCAAGAATGCGGAAAGCTTCCGGCAGCGTCAACCCGTCCAGCGTACGCGCCGAATCATCCACCGCCAGCTGGCAAATGACCGGCAGGGCGCTGTGCTTGCGGACCGTTCGCAGGGCCAGGTGCAACTCCTCTACATCATAAAACGTCTCCAGCATGATGCCGTCGACATCCTCATCAAGCAAGGCGGCAATCTGCTGCGTGAAATATTTTTTCAGCTCGGAGGAAGACAGATTCGCCCGCTTGCCTGAACGGATGGAGCCAACCGCCCCAACCACATATCCGTTTGTTCCGGCTGCACGGCGGGCAATCCTTACTCCGGCACGGTTAATTTCTTCAACTTTGGACTCCAGCCCGTATTTGGACAGCTTGTCATAATTCGCGGAGAAGGTATTGCTCTCCAGCAGCACGGCTCCCGCTTCTATGTAACTGCGGTGCACTTCTTCTATGACCTCCGGAGAGGTCAGGTTCAGTTCTTCGTAGGAGATGCCGACAGGGAAGCCTTTTTGATATAAAAAGGTACCCATCGCTCCATCGCCAACCAGCACTTTATTTCCCCATGCGGAACGTAAATCCGGCTTCACTGCAAGACCTCCCTGACATTAGTTTCATACTAATGTAACATAAATCGGGAGGCTTGATAAGCTTTCACACGTAAAAGCGGCACACCGGCTCCTTCCACTGTGTATGACGCTGCGGCAAATGCTTCATACTAGCGGTATCCCCCGCCAAAGGAGCTGTCCCATGAAGAAAAAAATAAGGAAACTGCTGCTGCGCAAATATGCAGTGATCCTGCTGCTCTCTGTCCTGTCTCTTGGCTATCTGTACCTGGGTGACTGGCTGTTCGGATATGGACTGGGCAATATCGCTTTTATTCTGGATTATCTGCTGTACACCCTCTCCGAAAAACTGGTAGCGAGCCTCATGCTGCTCGCACTATTCCTTCCGGATCTGATCTATTGGTTCACTGGCAATTACCCGGAGCGGGGAGCTGAGCGGTGATGCCGGATGGCGGCCAGAACCATAAGAATGGCAGGAATCAGCAGGACAAATATCGGATAGACCCTGTACAAAAGCCTGCCCCCTTCTTCCAAATGCTCGGTGAAATTGCGGGCGTCCAGCATCGATGTGAACAAAATGATTAACGCAGAAGGATACAGCATTCTCCGGTAAGGCAATCCGAACAGCTCCGAAATACCGATCATGGCGGCGGCAAAAAAGACGGCAATTTTGAAAAAAACGCCGATTATCAGCACCATAACAACAAAGACATCCACCCTTTGAATGAAATCGGAAAGGCTAATCTTGCTGATGACCGGCATCAGCGGCAGGGGGGCGCGGGAAACGATATCGGCCCCCAGTACAGAGATATTCAGGGCCATGGTGAAGCTGAGCAGAAGACCTGAGGTCAGGATGGCGGCTGCGATCACCCATGGGCCTTTTTTGACATTGGACAGATAAGGCATCAGCATCGTGAAGCTGATCATTTCTCCAAAAGGAAACATGTAATTCTGCTGAAGCACCGCGGCTGCAATCGGCCTCAACCCGTCCTCCATAACAGGCAGCAGGCGATGCAAATGGATGGAACCCGACAGCATGAGCAGCAGCGTACAGAATATGCCGATCAGCAGGACAATAAACGTAAACACCAGAGAAGTCCGCGTCAGCACTTCCACACCTTTATGCAGCACATAGGCAACAGACAGGATCATTAAGGTGCTGATGATGAACAGCGGTGTATTATGCATGGTGGCCATGGCCAGCATAGTGCTCCCGTCCCGCAAATCGCGCCCCGCCAAATTCAGAAAAAGAATGATGTAGAGCAGCGAAACCGGTATGCCGATATATTTACCGAGCAGCTTGCGGGTGTAGCCTGTCAGAGTAAGTTTCGGGTAAGTCCAGTACAGATAGGCATAACCCATGAACACAATCACACCGATCACTGTTCCCGTCAAAATGGACAGCCATGCGTCTTTGCCCGCCTCCAGGCCCAGATTAACAACCAATGCCGTGCCCAGTTCAAACAAAAGAGTTATCGAAAAAAACTGGATCAACCCAATCCTGATGTTCATCTCTTTATTGACCTCCGCTCCTATTCCGGTTTATTGACCTGGAAGGAATCCGTGCGCATATCCGTATGCCTGATCACCGCTTCCGTCGCAATCTCAATTCTGCTTGTGGCATAAATCCGGCTCCAGCGGTCTCTGATCTTTTTCCAGCCGCGCGGATGGCTCCGTTCTAGAACCTCGCCGAAGCCCAGCACGTCACTTTTCAGCTTTTGGGTAGAAACAATTGCCGTCTCCAGTTGTTGATGCGTAACCTCGGCAATCTTCACGGAGATGTCTTTAAGCACCTGAGGGTCTGTAAGCTCCAAATCATTGGAAGATTCCTTGATCGCTGCCTGCTGGGTGATTCTGACGGAAAAAACGGGATGTTCGGGGTCCGTAAGTTCTGCTTTAATATGCACCTGGGACTGATATACATTACAGGAAACATAGGAGCCATCCTTCATTTTGATGATCACGGGAAGATGTTTAATTTTATTCCTTATTAAAGCAGCCCCCGCCGCCGCCTCTCCTTCCAGCCAGCCTTTCAGCTTATCGTCCTTAAATACCGCCAGCCCCTTAATCCTTATAATCGCCTGCGGTTCTATAGTTTCCAGATTCTTTTTGGTATCGGCTTTGCTCCTGGCGCCGCTGACATAGACCCCGTTGATTAGCGGACCTCCCCCTATGGTCTGAATCCCTCTGATCACATCGTCCACCTCCATTTTATAACTGTAGCCGAACTGTTTGGAGGTAGTTTCGAGCTTCTCCACCAGATCATTGGAAGGAATTTTGCCAAATACCGTCAGGGTAGACATGCAGTCTATTGCCGGCTGTCCTTTGGAGATGAAGAACAATGTGGTGAGCCGCATATCGCTTTCCCGTTCCAGTACATCCATGATACCTTTGATCCCTTCCCGGGCGAACGCCTCCGAAATGACCAGAACTCTTACATGTCCAAGAGACAGGAAACGAGCCGTCTGCCGGGAGGCATTCGCCAGGGCTTCGAACATGGTGCGTCCACGCCCCGTATACAGGGTTACCGGCGAAACGCCCCTGGAATTCTCCCCGGAAATTTCGTCGGCGACGATAATTTGAAAGGAGATGACATATTTCTGCTCTTCATTCGGCCCCCGGTCAATCGCTACTCCGGATACAATGGCTCTCCGGTTCAGCTCTACACTGTCCCAGCAGCCGGTAAGGCTAAGGAAAAACATCAGCTGCAAACAAACCAGCAAGACCGAAAAAGCAGCTTTAGCTCTTGTTTTCATCCCATCCACCTTCCTGTCCAACTTCTCCCCCAGCCGTATCCCCGTCGCTTTTCCGGCGGATTTGGGGAGCTAGATTCTCCTTGTGGCCTGAAGTGACCTTTGTGCCAGCCGGTCTGTCCTCACGGGCCTCCTGTGGAGACCGGTGGGGCTTCATGGCCCACAGCGGCAGTCTCAGGATGGTGTCCTTCTGTCCCTTGACGGAGAGCGGCACAAAGGGGAACAAATAAGGAATCCCGAAAGAACGAAGGCTGTTCATGTGTGCCACGAGCACAATCAGACCCAGAGTCACGCCATAGAATCCGAACATCCCCGCCAGCAGAGTGAATCCGAAACGAATAATCCGCCCGGCAATCGCCAGATTGTAAGCCGGAATGGCAAAGCTTGCGATTCCGGTCAGAGCCACGACGATTACCATAATCGGCGTAATAATTCCGGCTTCGACAACGGCTTGTCCGAGTATGAGCGCACCGACGACCGATACCGTCTGGCCAATGACACGGGGCATCCGCACCCCGGCTTCGCGCAATATCTCAAAGGTGATCTCCATCAGCATAGCTTCCACAAAAGCCGGGAAAGGCACGTTCTCGCGCTGGGCGAGTAAATTGATCAGGAGCGTCGTGGGTATCATCTCATAATGATATGTAGTCAAGGCTACATAAATGGAAGGCCCCAGAATCAATACGATAAAGCTGATATAGCGGATCAGACGCATCAGAATAACGATGTCGAATCTTTGCGAGTAATCCTCTGCCGACTGAAAAAACTGGGTAAATACAGCCGGCAGAATCAGCACAAAAGGCGTGCCGTCCACAATGACAATGATTCTCCCCTCCAAGAGATTGCCTGCCACCACATCAGGGCGTTCCGTATTGTAGATTGTCGGGAAAGGCGTAAAGGTCTTGTCCTGAATCAATTCTTCAATGTAGCCGGACTCCAGAATGCCATCAATCGATATTTTCGCCAGGCGCCTGCGGACCTCGTCCACCTGATCCGCATCCGCTGTCTCCTGAATGAACATCAGGGCCACATGGGTACGGGTAACGGTGCCAATCTGCATATATTCCAGGCGCAGCTTGGAAGACTTGATCCTGCGGCGGATCAATGAAACATTGGTGGCGACCGATTCCACAAAGCTGTCTTTGGAACCGCGCACCACCAGCTGTGCCGTAGACTCGCTGACCTGGCGTGATTCCCCGCCTTTGGTCTGGCACACAATCGAAACACTGTATCCTTCCAGCAGAATGGCAGTGTCTCCAGATAGAATGGCCAGCATGATCTCCTTCCAGTCTTCCTGCAGCACCGCTTCCCCGACGTTAAGGGCATGGCTTAAAATAAGCTCCGGCAGGGTGTCCGCGGATGCGGAGGTATCAGCGTTCCATTCGCCGGTCTGATCGAGCAGGGAGCCGATGACGAACTCATTCACTGCGGTAGTGTCGGCCAGTTCACTTAGGTGGACCGCTGCAGCCAACACATTCCGGTCGCCGCTCAGCCGGACCCGGCGGATTTTGAGATCCGGCGCATCTCCAAGCTCCGTTACGATATTCTCCAGGGTCTGCTGCAGATTGTCGGTCAGTTTGGGGCCGGAATACTCAAGCGAAGCGGATTCTCCGGTTCCCGCTTTCCGGCTTGCAGATCGTTTGATGTTCATCCGCCCCTCCCCTTTCCTGCACTAACCGTATTATTCACCGCCGGCCCTTCCATTATTCGGCTTCTCCAGCAGGGGCTTTAACGGCAACACAAAAAGAAACGGCTACGCCGTCCTCTGGAAGAGGAGGGTAACCGTTTCTCTTAGAAATAGAAGACTACTTTATCGTGTTTAAATATCCACTGAACCCGTATATACCACCTCAGCAGGGCCGCTCATGTACACATGATTGTCCTCTTCATTCCATTCAATATACAGATCGCCGCCTTTCAGGCTAATCCAGGCTGCACGATCCGTCAGATCATTCAGCACGGAAGACACCAGCGTTGCACAGGCTCCGGTTCCACAGGCTAATGTAGGTCCGGCACCGCGCTCCCAGACGCGCATATCGACATGGCTCCGGTCCACAACCGTAGCGAACTCGACATTTACTTTTCTCGGGAACAGCGGGTGAACCTCCAGCTTCGGCCCCCAAGCGGCAAGATCAAAGGATACGGCATCGTCAACGTAAATCACACAATGCGGATTGCCCATAGATACGGCTGTAAATCTGAATTCCGTCCCGTCCGCTTCAATGGGCTGATCCTGCACCGGCTCGGCATCGATGGCCACGGGAATTTGCAGGCCGGACAGCACTGGCTCCCCCATATCGACCGTAACGGTCTCCACCTGTCCATCCTTGACCGAAAGCGTAACCTTCTGTTCCCCTGCACCAATCGTTTCAATCACAATTTGCTCCGAGCTCACTAGGCCATGTTCATAGACATATTTGGAAACACACCGGATCGCATTTCCGCATTGTTCAGCCTCCGAGCCGTCCGAGTTCATAATCCGCATCATATAATCCCCGCGTTCGGAAGGAAGAATGTACACCAAACCGTCCGCTCCGATGCCGAAGAACCGGTTGCACAAAGTTACCGCCAGCTCGGCAGCATTGCCGGGAAGCTCCTGTTCTCCAAATACAACGATAAAGTCGTTGCCTAAACCATGCATTTTTGTAAATTCCATCGACATTTCCACTCCTATAAAAGGTTATGTTGGCGCTATGCGCTCAAGATTTTGCTGCACAGCGGGTACGAGCCGTTGACTGCAACAAGCATAACGTAAGAAGTGGAGCATTGCTATTGACTTTATGCCGAAATTTTTGTACTTTTTATCATCGTCCGGTTACCGCCATGGCCGCGGGTGCGGTTACGGTTACGTTTGCCGCCCCATACACTGCCTGCGCCCATCACGAAGGTCGGGATACCGGCGGCCACCAGGACGAGGCACCATTCACGGAAGCTTAACGGCACCGTTTTGAAGACAGGCTGCAGCAGCGGCAGATACATCACGGCAACCATCAGCACGACGGAGGACAATACTGCCAGCACCAGGTATTTGTTCTGGAACGGATTGCGGTGGAACACGGAGCGGGAGCTGCGGCAGTCAAAGACATGGATCAGCTGCGCCATGACCAGCGTTGCAAAAGCCACAGACTGAGCCCGGATCAGCTGTGCGGGATTCTCCGGTGCAATCCGCAGGGTGAGCCAGAAGGCTCCCAGTGTGCATAAGCCAATCAGAAAGCCGCGGCTGATAATTTTCCAGCCCAGCCGGCGGGCAAAAATATTCTCCTTGGCACCGCGGGGCTTGTGCTCCATCAAGTCCTTCTCTGGCTGATCCACACCAAGCGCCATTGCCGGCAACCCATCGGTCACCAGATTGACCCACAGGATCTGAATGGGCACGAGCGGCAGCGGCAAACCCATCATCATGGCGAAGAACATGGTCAGAATCTCTCCGACATTGGAAGCTAGCAGGTAACGGATGAACTTGCGGATATTCTCATAAATATTCCGTCCTTCTTCAATCGCAGCAACAATAGTCGAGAAATTATCATCGCCCAGAACGAGGGAAGACGCCTCCTTGGTGACATCGGTTCCGGTAATCCCCATAGAAATCCCGATGTCCGCCGCTTTGATGGCCGGCGCATCATTGACCCCATCTCCGGTCATGGCCACCACGTGGCCGTGCCGCTGCAGCGACTTGACGATCCGCAGCTTGTGTTCAGGCGAAACGCGGGCATACACGTACACACTGTCCGACATTTTATCCAGCTCTTTATCATCCATACGGGTCAGCTGGCTCCCGGTCAATACAGTTCCGCCGCGCTGCAGAATCCCCAGCTGATGGGCAATGGCCTCCGCCGTTGTCCCGTGGTCTCCGGTGATCATTACGGTCTTGATCCCTGCACGGCGCGTAATGCTGATCGCATCCCGTACTTCACGGCGCGGCGGGTCAATCATTCCGGTAAGGCCCACAAAGATCAGCTGGCTTTCAGCGTCCTTCTCATTCTCGGCAACTTCATTCTGGCGCAAATCCCGATAGGCCATGCCGAGTACCCGCAGCGCCCCGGACGCCATTTCCTCATTGGCATCCATAACCCTCTGCCGGAGTGTTGGTGTGCAGGGCACAACCGCGCCTTCCCACAGCATGTATGCACAGCGGCTGAGCAAGACATCGGGCGCCCCCTTGGTGCAGAGCATCCGTCCGCCGGGATGCCCGACAATCACAGACATCAGCTTTCGCTCCGAGTCGAACGGGAACTCCTGCTCGCGGGTATAGGTGACCGCCAGCGATTGGGCGTTCAGCCCCATTTTGGCGGACAAAGCGACAAGCGCCCCTTCTGTCGGATCTCCCTTCAGCACCCAAGTCGAAGGATTCTCATTTATATTTTCGGCTTCCGCCACTTTCTCCTTGGATTTGCGTTTGCCACGCTGCTCCGCCGGATACGTCTCTACAATCTCCGCATTGTTGCAAAGAGCCCCTACCTGAAGCAGGCGCCGCAGACTTTGGTCATTCTTGAGATCGACGGGACGGCCATTCAGCAGAATCTGCCCGTTCGGCTCATACCCCTGGCCCGTAACGTCCATGCCGCGTCCTCCGGTCCATAACCGGGTTACCGTCATTTTGTTCTGGGTCAGGGTGCCTGTCTTGTCTGAACAGATCACAGAGGCGCAGCCCAGCGTCTCCACCGAGGGCAGCTTGCGTACAATCGCCTTGCGCTTAATCATCCGCTGTACGCCCAGGGCCAGTGCAATGGTTACAATGGCCGGCAGGCCCTCCGGAATGGCCGCTACGGCAAGGCTGACGCCGGCCAGGAACATGGCCGTGGCCGGCTGTCCGTGCAGGATACCGGCAACAACGACGACAATGGTCAGGCCCAGCGAGACATAGATCAGGATTTTGCCAAGCTGCTCCAGCCTGTGCTGCAACGGTGTTTCCTGCGATTCGGTATTCTGGATGAGATCGGCAATCTTGCCCATCTCCGTGTCCATACCGGTTCTTACCACAATCGCCTTTCCCGTTCCCCTTGTAACCATTGTGCCCATGAAACCGATGTTCTTCTGGTCACCGAGCGGAATCTCCTCAGCATGAATCGGCAGGGCATGTTTGGATACAGGCAGCGATTCCCCCGTCAGTGCAGATTCCTCGGCATACAGGGCGCTGCACTCCAGCCAACGCACATCCGCCGGTATCCGGTCCCCGCTCTCGAGCAGCACGATATCTCCGGGCACCAGCATTTTGGCCGGGATGATCTCGCTCGTGCCATTGCGAAGCACTTTAGCAGACGGTGCAGACAGCTGCTTCAGGGCCCGGAGCGAACGCTCGGCCCGGAACTCCTGCACGAATCCGAGAACTCCGTTCAGCAGAATAATCGCGACAATCGTAATCGCATCCAGGTATTCACCAAGCAGCCCGGATACCAAAGTAGCCCCCATAAGCACCAGTACCATAAAATCCTTGAACTGGTTCAGCAGCAGCAGCAGCGGGGAAGCTGTTTTCCCTTCCGACAGCTCATTGCTCCCGCTCTGTTTACGTCTCTCTTCGGCCTCCTCTCCGCTAAGACCCTTATCCGGCTGAACATTGAACATTCCCTGCAGTTCCTCTGCACCGAGCCGGTGCCAACTGTTTTGTTCCATAGCTTTTCTTTCCCCTCCCACCACATTTCTTGACTTTCGGTAGCGTACAGCTTTTCCACCTGTTCATGACCCAGTCTATTCAGGGTCGTCCCAAAATATCACCGCATGCAGCTCTCCTTTTGCGCGAACACGATAAAGTGTGGCATCATAGAGAAGTAAGATTTTAATTTTAAGGCGACAGGAGAACTTTATCATGGCATTGGACGGCATTGTTACGCGAGCGATCGTACACGAACTGCAAGCCTTTACAGGGGCACGCATCAGCAAAATATATCAACCCGGCACTCATGACCTTATTTTCACCCTGAGAGGCTCCGGGGGAGGCGGAAAGCTGTTGTTGTCCGCGAATCCTACATACCCGCGCCTGCATCTGACCGAAAGAAGTACCCTTAACCCTGCCGAAGCTCCCATGTTCTGCATGCTGCTCCGCAAGCACTGCGAAGGCGGCACCATTGAGAGCATCCTGCAGGTGGGAATGGAACGCATCATTCAAATAACCATCAAGACCCGGGACGAGCTCGGCGACGTGTCGGCCAAAAAACTCATTATCGAGCTGATGGGAAGGCACAGCAATATCATTCTTACAGACCTGGCATCCGGCATCATCATTGACGGCATCCATCATGTCACGCCGTCCATCAGCAGCTACCGGATAGTGATGCCCGGTGTTGCCTATACGCAGCCTCCTGAGCAGCACAAGCTGGACCCTCTATCCATACACAAGCCTGAGTTCCTGAAGCTGATTGCTGCAGCAGAGCAAGCGGCACTGCTTAGAAGCATGGAGCCGGAACCCGAGGCTGAAGACGATCGTTTGGAATTTGAGGGGGAGCTGGGGAATTTAATTCAGCGCGAAGCGGTGCCGCAGCCAGCAGACGGTTCCGGAGGACCAGCCCCATCGTCAGACCCTGCGGGCTGGATGGTGCACGCCTTCAGCGGTATCAGTCCGCTGATCGCCGGAGAGATTGTTCAACGCTGCAGCCATATATTGCAGGCTGGGGGGGCTCCCGGAGCTGCCGGACAAGAACCGCCGGTGGCGTTGTGGGAAGCTTTTGACTCCGCTCTGGAGCCTGTACGCGAGTTCCGCTTCTCCCCTGTATCCGGACGTAATCCCAAAGGCAAACCGATGTTCTCGGCGATTTCCTTGACGTCTATCGGAGAACCTGTGAAATCATACAGCTCAATCAGCCAGTGCCTGGAGGATTTCTACGGGGACAAGGCGGAACGGGATACCGTCAAGCAGCGGGTAAGCGATCTGATCCGTTTCCTCGGCAATGAACGCAGCAAAAACATTAAGAAGCTGGCCAATCTGCAAAAGGATCTGGATGAAGCCCAGGATGCCGAACGCTACCGGATCTGGGGCGAGCTGCTGTTTGCTTCGCTGCATGCTGTATCCAAAGGCGACAAAGAGGCCTCTCTTATTAACTATTACGATGAGAATCAGGCCGAAATCAGGATTCCGCTGGACCCGCTGCTCACTCCGTCGGATAATGCGCAGCGTTACTTCAAAAAGTACAACAAATACAAAAACAGCCTGCTGATCATCAATGAGCAGCTGCTGAGGACCCATGAGGAAATCGCCTATATGGACAATTTGCTCCAGCAGCTCGCCCATGCTTCACTTCATGATATCGATGAAATCCGCGAGGAGCTCGTCAGCCAGGGATACCTGCGCGACCGCAGCAAAAAAGGCAAAAAGAAGAAAAAAACAACACGCCCAACCTTGCAGGTATTTACTTCGTCTGAAGGCATCGACATCTATGTCGGCAAAAACAATCTGCAGAACGAATATGTTACCAACAAGCTTGCATCATCAAATGACACCTGGCTGCATACCAAAGATATTCCGGGCTCCCATGTCGTTATCCGCAGCGAAACCTTTGGCGACACGACACTTGAAGAGGCCGCTCAGCTGGCTGCCTATTTCAGTCAGGCCAAATTATCCAGCAGTGTGCCTGTGGACTATACCCTGATCCGTCATGTACGCAAGCCAAGCGGCTCCAAGCCGGGGTTTGTTATCTATGATCATCAGAAGACCCTGTTCGTTACCCCGGATGAGGAGCGGATTAAGGGTTTGCCGAATATCTTCAAAAGCTGATTGCCTTGCTGTACCAAAAAGGGGCTGTCCCAAAAGCCATGAAATGGCTACTGGGACAACCCTTGTTTTTGGAGTTGGATAGACGGTTGCGCTCGGTGAGGACGCTCCGCGAACGGACCGTTGTTCCAATCGCTGTTGTGTCCAGAATTTTATTTATTTCTCTTAGTGGTAAAAATCCGGACACAAAGGCGAACGCTATCGCTTTTCCGCGGGTCGTTCCGTTCTCTCCGCTGTTTAAGCGGGAAACGTATCTACATTCTTAAAAAAGCGCAAAAAAGAAACCACTCTTTTGGTAAAATGGAGTTACCACACAACCATTCCAAAGGAGAGGTTTCTTTTGTACATCCAATATACCATGAACCAACTTTGCTTGCCAATGGATGGTGTTTGGCCAACTGAAGAACAACCGGGACTTCCGGAGATTTCTGCTTCGTGGCATGGAAAAAGTGTCGCTTAAGGTCGGATGACTTTCGCTTGCTCATAATCTACTGAAGCAAGCTGCAAATGACCAAAAACGCAGAGCAGCGATCCTTCAATAACAGGAGAATCGCTGTTCTGTTGAATTTTACGGTTTTGAGAATGAACGTGGTTTGTCTCCGCTCGTAGAAAACTACTTTTGGGACAGCCTCTTATTACTGGGGGCAGCTTCTGTTCGGGGCGCCGCCCCGTCTGCCTGTTATTCCTTGTTCCGGTTGCCCAGCGAAGCCCTCAGTACGCTAAGCACTTCCACAGTAACAGTCCTACTACCCAGCTCCCCATGAAAAACCACGCCCTGCCGCGCTCCGTGAAAATCCGAGCCGCCGGTCACCGCCAGGCCAAACTCCTTGGCCATGGCCAGATAACGTTCCTCCTCGGCAGGGCCGTGATCGGAATGATAGACCTCCATTCCCGCTAACCCCGACCGCTGAACAATGTCCCGAACCAGCCCGTCATCGCCATAAAGACCGGGATGGGCCAATACCGCAGCGCCGCCGGCTTCATTGATCCACTTGGCCGCTTCCTCCGGCGTGATTCGCGGAGGCGACACAAAAGCTGCCGCTCCTTCAGCCAGGTAACGGTCAAAGGCATCCCGCATGTCCTTGGCTGCTCCCAGCCGGACCAGCTCATCGGCAATATGGGGCCTGCCGACGCTCTCGTCCGGTTTCAGTTCACGTCCGAGGCCTGCAATAACACGCGGCAGCGTGATCTCTATCCCCAGCGCCCGGAGCTTCGCCAGTATGGCTTCATTCCGCTGGTTACGGGTATTTCGCAGATCAGCCAGACGTGAGCGCAGCAGGGGGTCGTCAGGATCAATGTAATAACCCAGCACGTGAATATCTTTCCCGCCAGCGCGTGTGCTGATTTCTACACCGGGCACAACTGTAATCCCATACGTGCGTCCAGCTTCCAGAGCTTCAGCGATACCGGCTACCGTATCATGGTCGGTTATCGCTACGGCAGCAAGACCCTTTTCCCGGGCCAGCCGCACATTCTCAGCCGGCGGCTGCATGCCGTCGGAAGCTTGGGTATGCGTATGCAGATCGCAGTCCCCGGAGAGAGGCTGCGTGCCGTTGTCCGCTTTTGTAGTCATTTTCAGATCCTTATCCATGTATGGTACCTCCGTCTGAAATCCTATGGCTTTCGGCTGCTGCCCACTCTTCCCGCAGAATGCCCATTTTGATGGCGTCAAAATACTCACCGCGCACGATACGCGCCTTCCGAACACGCGCTTCCTCGATCATCCCGCATCTTGCCGCCAGCCTTATCATACGCTCATTGCCAGACCAAGTCCCAATACCCAAACGCACCGTATCAAGTGAATTGAATAGATATCCCATCCACAACCGAAAAGCTTCTGTACCATATCCCCCTGACCAGTAGTTGGAATCGTAGATTACAATACCGATCTCGAACCAATTGGTGACCTCAGAGACCCAGTATCGTCCTACGGTCCCTTTAAGTTCACCTTCAATCTCAATCATCAGATGATTGCGTGGCATGTCCGTGCCTGTTAGCACTACCTCAGGTTCGTATTTCCTGGCAAATTCTTTGTAGCTGATCCATTCTTGAGTCCTATAAGGTCCGTTCCATTTCAAATGTTCGCGGTCATCGGACTCATAGCAGTGAAAATACATTTCATGGATGTCCGCTTCCGTAATATCACGCAAAGTAACCTTTTCTCCAATCAGTTGAATACTCACTTTTCTCCCTCCAAGCCTCAATTACGTCTCTTCACTCGTATGCTGGCGCAAAAAAGTCAGAAACGTCACCGCCGAAATCGGCAGCAGCGTGGACTTTAAATGGATCGCATAAAATTGTCTTTTGAAGGAGGCATCCGAAATGTTGACGATTTTGAGCAGACCGAGGGCTACCTCATGTTTGACTGAAGAGGTGGAGATCATGGTGATGCCCAGGCCCGCCTCCACTGCGGACTTTACCGCACCGGTACTCCCAAGCTCCATAACCACTGTCATTGCTGCCGGATCAAGGCCTTTAGCCAGCATCTGCTCCTCCATGACACGCCGCGTCCCGGAGCCCCGCTCACGCAGCACAAACGGATGGCGGAGCGCTTCCTCAAGTGTAACCTCATTCTGGTCTGCGAGCGGATGTTCCGCCGGCACAATTAACTTCAGCTCATCCCCCATAACCGGCTCAATGACCATATCGGGATGAGTTACCGGAGCTTCGATCAGTCCAAAGTTCAACTGATGTTTGTTGATTTCCTCCATAATTTGCGTGGTGTTCATCACTTTCATCATAATGGATATATTGGGATATTCTTTTCCGAAAGGACCCAGCAGCCGGGGAAGCACATATTCGCCGATCGTCAGACTGGCTCCCAGCTGCAGCCGCCCCTCCAGCATATGCGTAAATGCGGACATCGCAAGATCCGTCTCCCGCATCAGCTGAATACTGCGCAGCGCGAAGGGCATCAGTGTTTGCCCGGCCTCGGACAATACAATTTTTTTGGTGGAACGGTTGAAGAGTTTCGTGCCGAAATAATCCTCCAGTGCCTGCACCTGCATGGTCACCGCCGGCTGCGTCATATGCAGCGTCTGGGCTGCCGCCGAGAAGCTGCCGCGCTCGGATACCGTATAAAAGATATGTAGCTGATGAAAATTCATGCTTTGCTGCTCCTTCTTGTACGAATGTCAAAAAAAGAACACACGGCTAAGCCGCATGCCTTCTTGTCGTGTATGAACCAAGCTATCTGCGCTTACGCCTTCGCTTCATCAGCTTGATCCGGCGGGAATTCCGCAGCCACGTATAATAACTCCGCAGTTCCCGCAGCTGGGGGGTCAGCGATACTTTGCCCAGGAACGAAACAACAATCATGCTGTAAAGGGGTTGTCCCGAGAGGCTTTTTTCGTCTTCCAGCTTGTTGAACTCGGCAATCATGACCAGATCGTCGTCAATCAAGTATGCATTATACTCGCTGTGCGAATAGGCTTTGATCCGCTTTTGCTTGAGACATTGCCACATCCATGCGGCAATCTCTTCCCCGGCATCACTGCTGTCCAGACTGATCCGGTCCATATACCGGCTTTTGGCGTGGTTCGAAATTACAATATTGGCGACCCTGTAGTTATTCAGCATGAGGTGAAAGGGCTCATACGTCCCCCATCGCTCCGTACCCTTGCCGCGCATCATCATCAACTCCACCGTGGCATGCACTTATTGTTGTCATCTTACCTTATTGCTGCAGGTTGTTCAAGCTAAGCGGCCGCGAATAGCGCATTGCTTGCACGTGTATGAACAAAATCACCCTACGGTTGAATAACAACTCGGAGCTTACGATGCCCTAATTGTTGTACAACAGACAAGAGGCAACATTATCATCATTTGGCTTGCTTAGCACTCACACTGTTGTAAAACGTGCATAACTCTCGCCCATATAGCGTGGTTAAGACCCTTGTTGTACTTTGCGATTGTGCGGGGGTCCTTCTGCGGACACGATGAGCTCCCTTCACGATCTATCCGCGGCTGATTCGGTCTCTTCACGATCTATCCGCCGCTGATGCGGACAGGAAATCCCTTATTGGGGAGGATTCGTCGATTCTGCAGGACTTACGGACAGAGATTCCGCTAATTGCCCCCTCTCCCCTCATTCCAGGCTCAAATGAACGATATAACGGCTTCTGAGTCCGGATTCGCCAGGAAAGTAGACTTTTTCACAAAATAAGGGCTTCTCTGTCCGCTTCACTCCGCTGATAGAACCCAATCCCCCTGCACCGCCTATTTCATCTGAAGCTTCCAGGATATCCACATTTTTGGGCATTGTATAATTTCCTATGTATCCAAAAAAACAGGCGCCATGGGCGCCTGTCAGAACCAGCCTCGTTACAATCCGTAATAGCGGGACTTGTCCGGTCCGTTGCTGGTGTATTCCGTCTTAAGTTCGTTACGGTATGATCTTTCGATCTTGCGTACGTAGGACAGCCTGCGGACATTCTTCATGACTTCCTCGGCACGATCCGAATTCACATACATAACCGCGTAGTGCATCTTGCGGGAGACGTAATGCAAGGTGCCGTATTTCTCCAGGTTGCGCGCCGCCTTGACGTCGCTCACCCAAACTATATATCCTGTGCGTTCCGCAAACATAAGCTCATCCGCCTTTCTGTCTCTCTTGCCCCGGGGCAGCTTATCCGCAGGAGCATTTCCCGCCGCTGCCGCATCCGCCTTTGGGCGATGGGTCGTTGCTGGGAACTTTGATGCTGTCCGATACGGAAAAAGCAATCGCTTCCGACATCGAATGCAGTATTTCATCCAGGGTCTTCTCCGCCTGCTTAAAGCGGACAACCTCCTCGAACTGCTCAAGCTCAGCCTCTACTGCCGACACTTCATCCTTGGCCGAATGATAATTCGGGTGGAAATGTCCAAAACGCTGGGTCTCTTCAAAGAGCTCCTTTTTCTGGTGAAGCCGTTTGACCATGGCCTGGATGGCGGGGTTCTGATCTACCCGGCCTTTCCAGTATAAGTAATCCGATACCTCGGCGGATTGATTAATCATGTCGCCCAATTCATAGGCGTATGTCAGCACTTCGGCCATATCGACCGTATTTATTTCCGCTACGCTCATGAACTTCAACTCTTTTCTACGTGAATGTTCTACCATTTCCAGTAGACTTTCCTATCATAACATAACCGGTTGCTCAAGCAGAAGAGGAATTTCTGCAGCCGGCCGGAATCATCAGCTTCATTTCCTTCCAGTCCGCTGCCGAAAGCCCGGCCTCCTCCGCATCGCTTTCACCGGCCCGCAGGATATACCCGCTTACCCTCCAGGGGTTCCGGGTGATTCTTTCGGGAATCAAATCCACCCGCTCGTCACCGAGCACAATTTGGACCCGTATGCCCCACTCCACCGCCTGCTCCATTATTTTTTGCGCAGTAGTGGTATGATACACCCGCCAATCCCTGCTCCACATCGCTGGCACTCCGGCCACTCCCGGCAGCAGCTCCTCCATGGATTCAGGGGAGACGGACGTCCCGGGGCAGAATTCAGCCCCAGCACCATACAGCCCGCAGTCCAGACCTGAATCCGGGATCTTATAAACATCGGCAGCTGCGGCTTCCTTGCCGAGATACAGCGGAATTCTCGGCGTATCCGCATCCTGCTGCCCTTCTATCAAGCGCGGCGGAGCCATTCCGGCTGCAGCCAGCTCTTGACGAACCCGGGCCACCTCCCCGGAGCTTACAGCAAAATGAAGCGGTCCCAGGCGGCTTAAGCTCTGCTGCAGGCGCGGATGGCCGGCAATAACCTCTGCATCTTCTGCATGACGGCAAGCCAGCACGATAACCTCGGCCAATACGGTCCGGCCCATCCCTCTGGCCCACTGCTCCAGAGACTGCTTAACGCCTTGCGGCAGTCCACCTGCTGCCAGCCTGTTCAGCCAGGAAATAATGTCGTCCGCAGCCAGCCCCAGATCGGCTGCAGCCGCAAACTTCTCCCGGGTCAGTCGAAAGACCCACATCCCCTCCCACTGCCGCAGCTCGGCGCAGCACGCCAGGGTCCAGCGGACGGTGTAAGGAACTCCGGGAGGAACAAGGACTTCGAAATCCGGCTGAACCATAAGCATGGAAGCATCTTCATCCTGGAGGAGCAACGCCTGGGGGGCACCACTGGACAACTGCGGCTTCGCTGCTGTCCACCGGAAGCAAGGCGCACCGCTGCGAAGCTCTCCGGTCTCGCACCACCCGAAGCTGGCCAGTCCCTGCAGCCAGCTTAGACTTGCGGCCTCCAGACTGCCGCCGCCTGATTCGGCAGCGGCAAGTCCCGAAGCCGTCATCCATTCCAGAACCTCCCCCAGCACGAACCACTCGCCTGGTACAAACCGGGGGGCCGATATCAATACCCTCAAATGCTGCTCTGCCGGTCTGGCACTGCCATAACGGTTCAGCACACTCTCATAGAGAATGGTATTCATCCCGTCCTCACTGAGCCGGAGCCACTTCTCCAGTACAGCAGGCTGCAAAGAATATGCTGTGCCGGCCCGCTCTAGAAGACCAAGTGTCAGCATAAGATCTATGGCAACGGCAGTATGGAGCGGATACGGTCCGTCCAAGGCCGTGGAAACAGACAAACCTATCAGCTGCTCGCCCCTGAAAGACAGCTGCTCTGCCAGACGGTTGAGGTTTTTTTTGTGGATACTGCCTTTGCCCGTCAGCGGCAGCCCTTCGCGGCCCGTATACAGCAGTGCCCGGAACAGATCCGCCGCCAGCCCCGGTCCGGCTTCAGCAGTGATTCGTATTTGACTGTCAGCGGCGGACGGCGGCTCATAGGGGAAGAAGCTCTGCTGAATGAGGGGCAGCTTTTCTGCCGGTATCTGATACAATCGCTCTCCCCATACTTTCTGGCGCAATTGCAGGACTCCCGCGTCCAATAGTTCGGCTATAGCCAGTTTATGTTCTGCCCGGCACAGATTCTGCGGCCGCAATCTGTCGGCTTTGTCTGCGGGAAAAGGCAACGCGGCATGAGCCGCACAGATCCGCTGCAGCACTTCACTTCCTTCCGGGGACAAGGGTCTCAAAGCACATTCTCCTCTCCATACGCCGCTGTTCTCACTGCGTACTCATATCCTTGTTCTGTCAGAAACAACCGCCGGCGCAGAGCGAAATCCTGTTCCCGGCTGTCTGCGGTGACCAGGGTATAGAAATAGGCCCGGTTCCCGCCTGCTTTCGGACGCAGAATACGGCCCAGCCGCTGCGCCTCCTCCTGCCGGGAACCAAAGGCGCCGGACACCTCAATCGCTACGGAAGCATCAGGCAGATTAACCGCAAAGTTCGCCACCTTGGATACAATCAGCACCTCAATCCGCCCTTCATTAAAAGCTGCGTACAGCCGGTTTCTCTCTTCCTGCGGGGTTTTCCCGGTAATTAAGGGGGCCCGGATATATTCGGCCAGCTGGTCCAGCTGGTCAAGATACTGGCCGATAACCAGAACGGCAGCCCCGCGGTGCGCTTTCACCAGTTGGGCCACCAGAGCCCTTTTTGCCGGATTGGCTGCGGCCAGGCGAAATTTCTCTTTCCCCTCCGCATATAAATATTGGCGCCGCAGCACCGGTTCCATAGGCACAGCTATTTCAATGCACTCTACCGAAGCAATCCAGCCCTGCCGTTCGAGCATCTTCCAGGGCATATCATAGCGTTTAGGGCCGATTAAAGAGAACACATCCCCTTCCCTGCCATCCTCCCTTACCAGGGTAGCCGTCAGCCCCAGGCGCCGCGTGGCCTGAATCTCCGCTGTAGCCCGGAACACCGGAGCGGGCAGCAAATGTACTTCATCGTAGATGATCAAGCCCCAGTTCCGCTCATTGAACAGATTCATATGGACAAAGGGCCCTCCTTTGGAGCGGCGGTGTGTCAATATCTGATACGTTGCCACAGTTACCGGCCGCACCTGGCGCCTTTCGCCCGAATATTCGCCGATCTCTTCATCCTGCAGCTGTGTCCGTTCCCGCAGCTCTTCTATCCACTGCCTGACCGAAGTGGCATTTGATGTCAGAATCAACGTTTCGCATTGCAGGCTTTCCAGTACTCCTATTCCGACGACCGTTTTTCCGGCCCCGCAGGGCAGTACAACTACCCCGCTGCCTCCCATGCCGCCTTCACCCTGAAACCGCTGAAGCGCCTCCTGCTGATAGGGACGCAGTTCAAAAGAACCGTCATTGCCTTTCCCGCCCCGGTCAGGTCTCCGCCATTCCACGCTTAACCGCTGTCCTTTATGATAGCCGGCATAATCCAGCACCGGATAACCCAGCCGGGTCAGCTCCTGCTTCAGCTTGCCGCGTGAGGCAACACAACAGTCACACTCCGCAGGCCCGCTCCGCGTAAGCCCTATTTCTGTCCAGCCGGGCTGCTGCTCCAGCTCATCGAGAAGTGCCGCAGCTTCGGCCCGCAGCGTAAGCCGGTCAGGCTGATCGACATGCCTGTGCAGAGTCAATTGGCCATATCTGGACAGCAGCAAGCTGATCTCCTCTTGAAGCCCTGCCGGCACCCCCCAGCGTGCGAGCCTGGCTAGCGTTGAGTTGATTTGCTCAGCGGTCTGCCCAAGCGCCGCCGCATGCCAGAGCGACAACGGTGTAATCCGGTAAGTGTGGTAGAGCGAAGGGCTCTTGCTGAGCTCTGCGAACGCGGCCAGCTCTTCCCTGGCCGTCTCAAATCCGGGATGAGCACATTCCAGCAGCAGGGTCCGGTCTCTCTGCACAATAATGGCACCTGAAGCTTCCATTTCATCTCCTCCTTACCCAACTTAGAAAAAGCCCACCTCCGGCTGCCGGACATGAGCTCCCCACTTTCATATGATTTAATGCAAATGCTGCTGCTGTGAAATTCCGCTCAGTGCTTCTCCGGCCTCATCCGCAAAAGAATGATGAACCGCCAGATCGCCAATGGATACGATCCCGATCAGTTTCTTGCCGCTGACAACAGGCAGGCGGCGGATCTGGCCCACAGCCATCAGCCGGGCGGCCTCATCCACGGAAATCTCTTCGGAAACCGAACGGACATCCGAAGTCATTACCTTCTCCACTGCGGCAGAGCCGGAGTGCTTGTCTGCATACCCGCGGAGTACAAGGTCCCGGTCCGTGATAACGCCGATCAGAATCTGATCCTCTTCCGACTGGACCACTGGAATAAAACCGGTGTCATGATCTTTCATCTTGACGGCAACTTCGTATATATTATCATTCAAAGTAACCGATACCGGATTCGGGGTCATAACCTCTTTAACCGTTTTGCTGTTTGTCATGAAAGAGCCTCCTGTCTAAATTTCCATGTTACGGAAATAGGTTCTCCCTCATAGGCTTGAATTATACGGAGCTTACTTCTCATTCAGAGCAGAATCCGCCATGGCGACCAGAAGCTTAACACCATGCAGCAGGGCATCCTCGTCAAAATCAAACTTGCTGTGATGATGCGGATAGATCAGGCCTTTCTCCGGATTGCCCGCGCCTACAAACATAAAACAGCCGGGAAGTTGTCTGAGATAATATGCAAAATCCTCGGCGGGCATCAGCTTCTCCAGCGTGATCACCTTTACCGATTCACCCAGCGCTGCCGGAGCCACACGGTTAAAACGCTCGGCTTCCGCTGCATCATTGACCAGCGGCGGGTATCCCATTACATAGTCGATCTTCACTTCCGTACCGTAAGCGGCCGCCAGGGAAGAGGACAATTCTTCAATCCGGCGCCGGATCAAATGCCGGGTCTCTTCATCAAACGCCCGGACCGTTCCTGTAATCCGGCATTTCTCGGCAATAACATTCTGGGCGAATCCCCCTTGAATAGTCCCTACGCTAAGCACAGCCGGACTAAGCGGATCTACAGACCGGCTCACGATGCTCTGCAGCTGGGTGACCAGCGCGGCTCCGGCAACAATGCTGTCGACTGTGCGGTGCGGCATGCCGCCATGACCGCCTTTGCCGATAATATCAATAAAAAATTCATCGGCAGAGGCCATCATCGGACCCGGCGTTGTGCCAACCGTTCCAACCGGAAGCGGAGTCCACAAATGAAGTCCGTAGACGGCATCCGCTCCCGCCAGCACTCCCTCCTCAATCATGCCCAGCGCTCCGCCTGGACAGACCTCTTCCGCAGGCTGAAACAGGAAGCGCAGTTCCCCCTTTAGAGTCTCTTTGCGGCTGCAGTAATAGGAAGCGGCAGCCAGGAGTATTGCGGTATGGCCATCATGGCCGCAGGCATGCATGACCCCTTCCTTTTCCGAGACATAATCGGTATTGTTCTCTTCCTGAATGGGTAAGGCGTCCATATCGGCCCGCAGCACAATCGTCTTACCGGGGCTTGTCCCCCGCAAAACACCTGTTACCCCATAACCTGTCTGGCTTCTCCTGACTTCCATTCCAAATTCCGCGAGCTTCCCCGCTACAAAAGCTGATGTTTCTTTCTCCTGATACGACAGCTCCGGATGCCTGTGCAGATAACGGCGCCATTTCACCAGCTCCGGCAGCAGTTGTTCAATCGGCAACATCTCCATATCTTCCCCATCCCTTTCCTATTTCTTTTATTGTAGCAGAAACACAAAAATGTGGGTATGGATAAGCATTGTACACCCTTGCACAACCCTTGGAAACATACTATCATGAGGAAGAACATTGCAAGCAGATGGCAAATTAATCATTATACTTCATAAGGGGGAGTTGTGCGCTATGATTTTTGAGAACACGGGTCTCGTAGGACTTAAGAGTGATCTGCACTATCTGGACGAAAGTGCGACAAAAGCAGGTTTCATCCGTTGGCAGTGGGAATATTACCGTGCCACCTACGACAGCAAGATTGAAGATGAACAAAGCGGCGATGAATACTTCCTCCGTGTGAACACACGCGCTGTTGAAGGGAAGCTGGAGAAGCCGGAAACCGTCCTTTCCATTGAAGCCGTTTACTTGGGCAGAGCTACCTTCCCGCATGGCCTGGAATATGAGTCCCCTGTACCCAAACCCGTCCTTGACGTGGCTGCCAAACGCATCCTCGAGCTTAAGCAGCTGCTGGAGGCTTGAGTAAGGGTAAGGGAACGACAAACAAAAAAGTCAACCTGCCCAAAAGAGGCACACCCGATTTTCAACTGCTTATTCTGACCCTGCTGCTGGTAGGCTTTGGCCTCATTATGGTCTTCAGCTCCAGCTCCAGTCTTTTTTTCCGGAATGATCCGCTGTATTTTGTGAAACGCCAGATCGTCTGGATCATGCTGGGCACTTTCGTCATGTTTACCGTTATGAATATTCATTACTCCAAGTTCAAGAAATGGTACGCGCCTATCTTTATTATCACACTCATTATGCTGCTCATCGTGGCCTTTGGTGAAAGAATCAACGGGGCGAAGAGCTGGATCGGCATCGGTACGCTGGGCATTCAACCTACCGAGCTGGCCAAAATCGCCATCATCCTTTATCTTGCGGCACTGATCAGCAAAAAAGGCGAGCGGCTGAGAGATCTCCGGACAGGCTATATCCCAGTTATGGTCATCGTCGGCATTGTAGCCGGCCTGATTATGATGCAGCCCGATTTGGGTTCCTGCATGATTCTTGTGGCCACAAGCGGACTTGTGATCTATGCCGGCGGCGCCAGCATGAAACATATCATGGCCTCGGTTGCCCTGCTTGTGCTTGGGGTCGGAATCGTGATGGGGGCCAAGGCCGCCATTGATTCGCTTACTCCCGCTACCGGGGAGGCCCTCAATGATAACTACAAAATAGAACGCCTGGAAGCCTTCCTCAATCCAGATGCTGATGAAGACGGCAGCGGCTATCATATTATCCAGTCCCTGATTGCTTTAGGGGAAGGCGGTGTCACCGGGTCCGGCTTCGGACAAAGCGTGCAGAAGCTGCATTACCTTCCTGAACCTTACACCGATTTTATCTTTGCTATAATTGGAGAAGAATTCGGGTTTATCGGCACCGCCATCTTCCTGATTATTTACCTCTACTTTATCTGGAGGGGCATTCTGATTGCGCTAAGATGCAAGGACCCGTTCGGCACCTTGGTCGGTATTGGTGTGATGGGGTTGTTCGCCATCCAGGCCTTTGTCAACATCGGGGGCGTCACCAAAACGATCCCGCTCACCGGGGTGACTTTGCCCTTCATCAGCTATGGCGGTTCCTCGCTGCTGGTAAGCATGTTGTCCATGGGAATCATGCTGAGCATCTCGCGGGAAACCAACCTGCCGGTGAAAGAAGAGGTTACCAAATCGGTAACTACTGTCCGCCAGATCCGTCGTGCCCGCTGAGCACTCCGTGCCCAAGAGGCAGCGCTTCTTCAAGCAGGGTGATACCATCAAACACCAAACGAGGGTGTCCCGGCAGCCAATCTGGCTGATGGGACACCCTCGTTTGGTTTATTCTTGTGCTGCAGAATTCGTCATCTAGGAAATCTCATCATTCTTGAAAGCGACGCCTTCCACCTTGACATTGACTTCAACAATGTGCAGGCCGGTCATGCTCTCCACAGCCTCGCGTACGTTCTGCTGAAGCATCCGGCACACTTCGTGGATCGGCGTCTCATAGAGCACAATAATCCGCAAGTCTACCGCAGCTTCCAGTTGACCTACTTCAACGGTCACGCCCTTCTGCACATTTTTGCCGCTCAGGCGTTTCGCCCAGCCTTCCGACAGGCCGCCGGACATGGCCGCAATTCCCGGTGTCTCCAGGGCTGCCAAACCGGCAATTTTGGAGACGACATCATTTGAAATCCGTATATTTCCCATTTCCAGTTGAAGTTGTTCTGCCATGCCATATCCCCCCTACACTCATTATCAATTATTGTAATTCCAAAACAGGCTAAAAAGCAAATGACTTTCTATTTCTTGTATCATTCCCCGTTTACACTATGAATCAATTTGGGTATATTGATTAAGAATTCATCCTACATATAAGAGACTGGAGCGTGCTTACAATGAAAAAGTGGATATCGCCGGCGCTGCTGGCAATCACCTTTATCCTTAGCGCCGTCGCACATTATGCGAACTGGGATCACACCTTGCAGTTCATTCTGTCCTCCATCGCGGTCGTGTTTGTGGCCGGATTTCTGGGCCGGGCCACGGAAAGCGTAGCCCATTATGCCGGACAGCGCCTTGGCGGCTTCCTGAATGCAACCTTCGGCAATGCCGCTGAACTGATTATCGCTTTCTTCCTTGTCAAGGAAGGACTCTTCGATATGGTGAAGGCATCCCTGACCGGTTCGATTATCGGCAATCTGCTGCTCGTCCTGGGACTAAGTATTTTTGCCGGAGGTCTGAAGTTCAAAGTGCAGAACTTCAATGTCACACTGGCCGGGCTTAACGGCTCGCTGATGATTGTGGCCATTATCGCCCTGTTTGTACCGGCCATGTTCTTCAACACCCATTCTATTACGGACGAGGACACCAAGCTGCTGAGTCTGATTGTGGCCGGCATCCTGATTGTATCCTATATGGCCTGGCTATCCTTCTCCATGATTACGCACAAGAAGTACCTGGAGGACGTCACCGACAAGAAGGATGAGGTCCTGCCTAACGAGCATGCACCAGTCTGGTCGAGAAACCGCTCCATCCTGTACCTGATCCTGGCTACCGTTATGGTTGCTTTTGTCAGTGAGTGGCTCGTTGGGACGCTTGAGACATTGACGGAACGTTTTGGATTCAGCGAACTCTTCGTTGGCGCTTTCCTGGTAGCTATTATCGGTAATGCCGCCGAACACAGTGCCGCCATTCTGCTTGCCATGAAGAACAAGATGGGAGCTGCGGTAGAAATCGCTGTCGGCAGCAGCTTGCAGATCGCTCTGTTCGTCGCACCTGTACTTATCTTTGCAAGTTATTTCATGGGCAATACCATGGATATCGTATTCACGACCATAGAGCTGGTGGCGATCGCTGTCGCCGTATTCATAGCCAAGTCGATTACGCAGGACGGGGCAACCAACTGGTACGAAGGATTGCTGCTGCTGGTCGTCTACCTGATACTCGGCGTCTCCTTTTATCTCGTGTAGATCACAGCCGGGCAGCAAGACAACCGGACAATACAAAAAGCGCACATGAGCGACCCCACCGTCCTCATGTGCGCTTTCGGCATACCTATCATTGTGTCGCTTTATTGTTCAGCGCCTCATAGAGCACAGCCAAATTGCGTTCCAGCTTGCTTAGAATCAGTTTTCCTGCAACTTCGGGCACCAGACCCGCTCTGACCGCAAAATCGACCTCTCTGGAGAAACCGTACATCTGAGTATCCAGCACTTCCTCGTAGAGAGGGCAGTAGCGTGTGGCCAGATTTTCCATCTGTACTTCAATAAGCTTCTCAATTTTATCGGCATCTTCTTGTAGAAGAGTGATCGCTTTAAGATTAATCTGTTCCTGTAAATCCGATGAAGTCATGCTTCTTCCCCCCCATGTCCAAAAGTTACAGCTGCGTTACTAGTTTATTTAATATTAGTCGAAATCGGAACCCAATACAAGAATTCAGTTCATTATAGTTTGTATTATGCCTAAAAACGCCCTGCCGCAGTCGGCAGGGCGTTCTCAAACCTCTTCGATATTAGGCTACAACGGTAAAGTTCAGACCGTGCTTGGCGAAGACTTCGCTCATGGCCTTCTTAGCTTCTTCGGCATCTGTTCCGTGAACATGAAGCTCGTAGCTTTGGCTTGATACCAGCGTGGTGAACAATCCCAGAATACTTTTGACATCAATGTACTTGTTGTCTGCTTGAAGAACGATCGATGAGTTAAACTGGCTTGCCGTTTGGGCAATATCCACGATTGCCGCATTGTTACTGGACATAAGAATCCCTCCGCAACTTGATTATGAACCTGTAGTCTTTGTAATCAATTCCATGATACATTGAATCCGCTTACTCGCGCAAGGTGATTTTCTTTTCTTTACATTTTATTTCAGGTTTTCGGGGTTCAGACCTTCGAGTTCGGGCAGTACAAATATTCCATCCTTGCGAATCAGAATATCATCAAAATAGATCTCTCCGCCGCCATACTCCGGACGTTGAATCAGCACCAGGTCCCAGTGAATCGAGGAACGGTTGCCGTTATCGGTTACTTCATAAGCCTGACCCGGTGTAAAGTGAAGACTTCCGGCAATTTTCTCATCAAACAATATATCCTTCATCGGATGCAGAATGTAGGGATTGAAGCCGATAGCAAACTCCCCGATATGGCGTGCACCGTCATCCGAGTCCAAAATGTCATTCAGACGTGTTGTGTCATTGCTGGTTGCTTCGACAATTTTGCCGTTCTCAAAGCGGAATTTCACATTCTCAAAAGTAATGCCGTTGTACAGGGTAGCCGCATTGTAGCTGATGGTGCCGTTGACTGAATCGCGGACAGGCGCTGTGTATACCTCGCCATCGGGAATATTTCTTTGGCCGGAGCATTTCTGCCCGCCGATTCCCTTGATCGAAAAGGTCAGATCCGTTCCCGGTCCAAAGATCCGCACCTTATCGGTTCTGTTCATCAGTTCAGCAAGAGCATCCTGTGCCTTGTCCATTTTGGCATAATCCAAATTGCAGACTGCAAAGTAGAAATCCTCAAATGCCTCTGTGCTGACATTGGCGAGCTGGGCCATACTGGCATTCGGATAACGCAAAACGACCCACTTAGTATGCTTTACACGCTGCTCGCTATGTACAGGATGGGAATATACGGAGTTATAGAGTTTCATATTCTCTTCCGGCACATCAGAGAGGTCGTTTACGTTCTCGCCTGCACGGATTCCGATATAACAATCCATTTGCTTCATCCGGTTCAGGTCAATCTCTGCCCACGTCTGAAGACTTTCACGGGTCGCATATTTGAGCATGCTGCGGAGAACCGTACGGTCTGTCAGCTGTACAAAAGCGTGTCCGCCGGCTTTCCCTACCTCTTCCACAACCGCTTTAATCAAATCCTTCTCACTGCCGATCATTTCGATGAGCACATTCTCGCCGGGTTGTACATCTACGGAATAACTTACAAGGTTCTCCGCCAGCTTCTGAATTCTCGGATCTTTCATTCGTCTCTCTCTTCCTTCCTAATAAACGGAAATAAAAATGCCTTTCTATTGTAGCATGCCCATTGTTGAGCGCAAGACCTTCAAGCGGCAAGTCTAATCAGCGGTACCCGTAGAAGCTCACCTCCATGACATAAGTCTCGTCAGCAGACCGGTTCGCCGCTCCAGGGTAACTGACTACTCTGGTCCAGGCAAGCCGTTTGGGCAGGCTGTGCCTCGTATCCACGGTTAGGTGATAGACGGTCTTGATCTCCGCCTGCTCTAGCCTAAGCTTCATCTCGCTGTTGCGCTTCTCCCATAACGCCACCATGGCTTCTGTGGCCTGCTGTTTGCGCCCAGCCGCAGCCCCGGCGTCTGAAAAGCCCCTTCCCGGCCGCAGCGCCTGCATTTCCTGCTCCAGCTCGGCAGCGAGTTGTTCATGAGCCTGTGCAGCGGTCAGCTCAATGCGTAGCACCCGGGTGCCACTGGCCGCGCCTGTCTCCTCGCTTACTTTTTTGTCCATTCGCTCCAGTTCCTCCAGCTGGCGGAGCGGGTTGAGTGCAGGCAACGGATTATTCTCCCCGGCGGAGGTCTTATTGTTCAGCAGCTGCCACTTTCCCTCTCTCTTTTCCAGCTGGCTGTAATAGGCAGGCGCGATGGTTTCTTGCTGCTTAAGCGCTTCTGTTCCGGCCGCTGCAGGAGAGGGACGCTCATCGGGCAGCAGCGTAAACAGACTGACCTTCTTGTGGTCCTTCACGTGTCCTCCATAATAAATCGTTGAGCCCGGGAAGGCTTTGCCTCCCTGCAGCAGCGCTGCTCCGCCCTCAAAGCTTACCCCGTCACTGCCGGCCATTCCGGCCAATGCCAACGCCAGACCCTCTTGGGCCGGTCTGTCATTCATCGAGCCACAGCTGCAGCAAACGATACTTGCAGCCAGTATAAGCCCTCCTATTCTTCGCTTGCTCCCTGCCGTTGTTCTGTTGCCGTTCATTATGCCCACCCCTCATCCCTGAATCCTGCAGCAGCAATCTTGCCTGAGGTTAGGTTCTCCTGGCGGCAAAGGCTTATACAAAAAAAGACCCCGGAACTTACGTCCAAGGGTTCTTGATTATCGTCTCATTTTTTTTAGTGTCAATAACGACCTGATTGCGGCCATTATTCTTTGCTTCATATAATGCCATATCTGCCCGGTAGAAAAGCGACTCCACACTAACGCGATCATCGGTCCAGCTCCATTCCGCAATCCCGCAGGATACGGTAACTGTCGGTTCCGTCTCGACCATCACCCGTTTGCGGATCCGTTCCGCCACATAGACGGCCTGCTGCACACCAAGCTGCGGCAGATAGACCGCCAGCTCCTCACCGCCCCATCTCGCGGCAATATCGCCTTGGCGGATCGAAGATTTCACAATCTCACTGACCTGCTTAAGGATTTTATCACCTTTTTGATGGCCATAGGTATCATTTACAGTTTTGAATTGGTCGATATCAACCACAATTAACGTTCCGCAGAAATCGGTTGACTGCCGGTCTTTGATTTCTTCATCCAGATAGTGGCGGGCGTACAGCCCGGTTAGACTATCGCGGTTGGCCAGACGCCGCACCTCCGCATGCAGCCGGGCGTTGCCGACCGCAAGACCAATGTGGCCAGCCATGGCTTGCAGCAATCTGAAGTTGTCATAAGAGAAGTAATGTGCATCCCGGTGAGCCAGCATGATCGCACCGCGTATTTCACCGCCCACATTAAGCGGAGTGACGATCAGCGACTGTGACGCCGTCGCCTCCATCAATTGGGAAGTCATGCCGGGATTCTCCTTATAATCGGACAGGATCAGGGATTCTCCCGTTGCATATACCATACTTCCGAGCCCTTTCCCCGGTTCCAGGATCATGTTGCGAAGTGGCTGATAATTGCAGGCTACAACCTCAAGCCCTCCTTTTTCTTCGTTCAGATGCAGGATGCAGCAATAGTCCGCCCCAAACATTTCCAGCAGCTCTTCAAAAGCAAATTGAAAAATATCCGCGAGACGCAGACTCTGATTCAGGCGTTGTGTCAGCTCATTGCTCATCCGCAGCTCACGGATCAGCTGGTTGGAGCGCTCATACAGCTTGGCGTTCTCAAACGCTGTTCCGGCAGTATCGGCCACCATGGAAAGAAAATGCAGATCAATGCCCTGGAGGGACGGATTGTCCACGATCATGTGAAACACACCGTACACGCCTTGTTTGCCGCTGAGCGGGAGACCGATTTCCACAAACTGGTGATCCTCCAGACGATCAAATCCCCTGTCCCCGGGATGGATGGCAACTTTTCCGTCCTTAAAGGCCTTGGCGCATACATCATTGCTTGTCCAGACCATAGGCAGCGGCTTGACCTGCGGATGGGTGCTCCGATGATCCTGGGACATAAAGAGCTCCAGCCTGGCCCCGGGGTACATTGCAGATATACTGCCGATCACCTCTGTCAGCACAGCATCCACATCGATGTTGTCATGCATGCGCTGCACAATCTGGAAAAGCAGGGAACGGCGGCTGCTCTCCCGCTCCGCATGCTGGTGTACCCCTGCAAGATCAGACACAAACACATGCTCGAATCTGCGGTAGAAGCAGGTCCGGTAGTGCAGAGCCATAGCTTCGGCGGTCTGGGCTCCGCCTTGTTCATATTGCCCGGCGGGCATGGCGCAGCCGAGCAGTGCAAAGATTTCCCCGTCTTTGCGGGAGAACACGGGAATGGTAAGAATCCTCATGTCCTGTCCGTCTTTGTTGTCTTGAAGGGTGTGCGTTCTGCCGGTAGCCAGACTTATGCCCGCAGCCGCCTCCCATTGCGGCCTCCAATAATCTTGAGAGAATTGTATATTATTTATCCATTGACCTTTATAATTAAGGACACCCCAGTGCCATGAATCGGCAAAAACAAGGGCGGACTGCCCTTCGCGCCATTCATAGTAGCTGTCTGCAATCAGATTGGCTGCATAAGGAAAATCATGGGATACAATGTCCATTTCCCTTAGCCAAGCGGCGGGATCTTCGAAATCTCCGCTTGCCTGCACGATGTCCTGCAACAGCATACGATTGTCCCTGACTGGACCGTAAGCTTCCTGTTCTGACATAAAGAGGATCCCCTTTGCATCTTTTATGGATTACTGCTCTTTCCGAAAGCATCTAATTTAGTTATATTTTACTCTCTTTCTTCCTGTATTGCATTATATTTTCCTGATTTCCGGGATTTTTTTTAGGACCTAAGCACTAACGACAAAGATAGACAAAAACTTTTATATAATGCGCTTGACTTTGGCTGTCGTTTTCATATAATATTTATTGTTGAACAAGACTGTAACAGGTCTTATATTGGGCGTAACGTTGTGTCACCCTCACGCTTTTCGTTACTGTCAGGGCAGCGGCTGAACTTCTCTGCAGTGTGGACTACTATTATCCACTGAATACGAATAGCGGCGCAAATAGGCCCTAACCCAGAAATTTCAATTATAAAGGAGTCTACTATAACATGGCACGTTACACCGGACCTAAATTCAAACTCAGCCGCCGTCTGGGCATTTCCCTTAGCGGTACAGGCAAAGACCTGAAACGCCCTTTCCCACCAGGACAACACGGCGCTAACCAACGCAGAAAAGTAAGTAACTACGGAATGCAGCTTTTGGAAAAACAAAAACTGCGCCACATGTACGGCTTGGGCGAAAAGCAGTTTAAAACTCTTTTCACCAAAGCACAAAAAATCCAAGGTATCGCGGGCGAAAACTTCATGTTCTTGCTTGAGAGCCGCCTGGACAACCTCGTGTACCGTCTTGGTTTTGCTAACTCCCGTGCCGGAGCACGTCAGTTGGTATCCCACGGTCACGTAACTGTTAACGGCAAAAAAGTCGATATCGCTTCTTACCGTGTAAGCCTGGGCGACGTTATCGGTCTTCGTGAAAGAAGCCAAAGCATGGCTTCCATCAAAGAAGCACTTGCTAACCGTTCGCACCTGCCGGGTTACCTGGAATACAACGATGCAGCTTTGGAAGGCAAATATATCCGTTTGCCGGAACGTGCTGAATTGTCCCAGGATATCGATGAGAAACAAATCGTCGAGTTCTACAACCGTTAATCTCTCGCTTATAGCGAGTCTAATAGAACCCCTCGGAGCTTTCCGGGGGGTTTTATTATGTCCAATTACCCAAAAAGATACATAAACAGCCTATTCCGGGAGAAGCGCATTCAAAATCGCCAATTTGTGCTATAATAGTTCCGTTAAAAGGAGGATTATCGTCGATGGTTGAGGAGAACAAGAAAAACACCGCAAAAAAGCATCCACCTCGTAGATCCTGGCTCCGCAGGTTCGGTTCTGTCGTTAAATGGATGTTTATTCTCGGGATAATGGGCATTCTGTTTGGCGGAGGCGCCGTCGCAGGTTATGTCAGCTCCATTGTAAAAGATGACCCTGTCCGCTCCGGGGAATTGATTCAGCAGCAAGTCAGCCAGAACTCCATCACCGGATTTGCCTATTTCCGTGACGGTACACCGATCGGTCAGCTGCGGACCGATGAAGACCGCAGAATTATTGAATTCAACAATATCCCACAGCTTATTATTGATGCAGTTCTCGCTATAGAGGACAATAACTTTTATGAACATAGTGGCGTGGATTTGAAAGGCACCTTGCGTGCAGTCAAGCAAAAGCTGTTGAACGAATCCGTTCAGACCGGGGGCAGCACACTTACGCAGCAGCTCGCCAGACGCATGTTCCTTAGTCTCGACAAAACGGAGGACCGTAAAGTTAAGGAAATCCTTCTCTCCCTGAGACTGGAGCGTTTCTTATCCAAACAGGAGATATTAACGGCATATCTGAACAAGGTTCCTTTTGGCAATGGTTCCAACGGCTATAGCGTATACGGTATCAAGGCAGCGGCCAAGGGCATCTTCGGCTTGGATGATCTAGACAAGCTCAATGTCGCTCAAGCTGCATATTTGTCCGGACTGCCACAGCTTCCCTCCGCTTATTCGGCATTTAACGGAGTGGGCGAGTTCAACGAGAAAGCTTTTAAACGGGCTATGGACCGTCAGCGGCTGGTGCTGCGGCGGATGCTGGAGGAGAACAAAATCACCACCTCACAATATGAGGAGGCCCTTGCATTCGATATCAAGGGTGCACTGGCACCGCATGCCAAGAAGGCTTATGCCACCTATCCCTATCTGATGCTCGAAACAGAGCGCCAGGCGGCAGAGATTCTGCTGACCCTTACCGATGAAACCACCGCCCCTGCGGAAGCTGAAGCCGGCAAGAAGGCAAACAGTGCTGACCGGCTGGAGGAAGCCCGCCAGCAGCTGATGACCGGGGGATACCGTGTCTACACGACGATTGACAAAAAAGTATACAGTGCCATGCACAACATCTCCGAGAACAGTGAGAACTTCACCAAGGACAGCAAGACCAAAGGCAAGGAACAAACCGCCGGCATGCTGATCCACAACAAAACCGGGGCCATACTCGGCATGATCGAAGGGCGCGACTTTAATATTGAACAGATGAATTACGCGACCCAGATGGTCCGCCAGCCCGGCTCGACGATGAAGCCGATCGCCGCTTATTTGCCTGCACTGAATGCAGGGCTGATTCAGCCTGCCGGAATTCTGGATGATGCGCCGATTATTTTGAAGGACGGCAGCAATGGTTTCCATATTCCGAAGAATTCCAACAATCGTTATCAAGGTTTGGTCACTGCACGCTATGCACTCAATCAATCCCTCAACCTCCCTGCTCTCAAGCTGTTCAACGAAAAAGTAGGGATTGAGAAGTCCTGGGCTTTCTCCAAAAAGCTGGGCATCACTACGATCCAGGATGAGGATTACAATGCACAGACAGGAGTACTCGGCGGCCTGCGCTATGGCGTTTCCGTGGAGGAACTGACAAATGCCTATTCGGCGATTGGCAATCAGGGAGCTTTTAACGATGCCTATATGATCGACAAGATTGTGAATTCGGAAGGAAAAATCGTATATCAGCACAAGGTCAAGCCTGTACAGGTATTCACACAGCAGACTGCCTATCTGATGACCGATATGCTGCGTACCGTTATTACTGATGGTACCGCAAGCACAGTCCGCAAAGACTACAAACATTTCAAGAATATTCCGATTGTCGGCAAAACCGGCTCCACCCAGAATTATGCTGATGTCTGGTTCATGGGTTATACTCCGGACGTCACACTGGGCATATGGGTCGGGTATAAAGAACAGATCAATACCCTTGAGACCAAAACCCAGAGACGTCAAGCCCAGTCCTTATGGGCCAAAGTAATGAACGAAGTTATTGAGAAGAAACCGGAGCTTTTTGTGACGGATGCATTCGCGAAGCCGGAAGGTATTGTCAAAAAGACAGTGTCGGCCTATAGCGGCAAGTTGCCTACGTCACTGACCGACAGATTCAACACGGACCTGTTCAACACCAAATTCATACCGAAAGACAGCGACGACGGGATCTCCAGAGCGAGATATATTACCTATAACGGAGTGAATTATATTCCGCTGGAAGGTACACCCGATGATTTCCTCAGGGAAAAAATCGTAGTCAAACGGGAGAAGCCTATCCAGGATCTGGTCAAGGAGCTGCTCGCTGCGTTCTCCAAAATGAAACGCCACGAATCACTCGGGTACTATATGCCGGCCGATGCCAAGACCGATATGCCCACCAAAGTGGATCCACGGGTGGATGACGGCTCTTCACCAACGGCTCCGCGTAATGTTAATGTATCTTACAGTTCGGGCAAAGCAGTCATCACCTTCTCCGCCAGCGGATCTCCCGATGTCGTAGGCTATCGTTTATACCGCTCGCTAAATGGCGGTTCGTTTCAGAAGCAGGATGTCATCTCCGTTGGCGAAAGCCTGAATTTCCAGTCCGGAACTCCGGCAGGGAGCAATGCGACTTTCTACGTTACAGCAGTTGATGTGGCCGGCAACGAAACCTCTTCAACCAGTGTAGCGAACACACCCGTATCCACTCCGGAGCCTACGCAGCCTCCTGAAGAGATACTGCCTGGAACAGACCCTGTATTGCCTACAGATCCGGCTGGTGAAGAAACTCCAGCCGATCCGGGTATGATCATTGTTCAGCCGCCCGGAGATGCCTCCACCACCGGTGAAGGCAATCCGCAAGGCGGTGAAACTCCCGGCGCCACTGCACCGGGTGGTAAAGCTCAAGGAGGCAATACGCAAGGAAACAACAGCAACAGTCCAGCTGGCGACAGCCCGGGAGGCAAAACAGCTGGAAATAATGGCGGAAATAGACGGTAGGCAGGTTTTTACGAAAAGAGTCCAGCTTGCCTCAATTTAAAACCGCAATCAACAAAAGAGCGATTCTCTGGTAACGAGAGAATCGCTCTTTTTGTTTGGGTCATGGCCCAGAAATTGCTTTGTCTAATCCTCAATGGTTGATAAATCTCCCGCCGGCAGATGCAGCTCCCAAGCCTTCAGGACACGGCGCATAATTTTGCCGGAACGGGTCTTGGGCAGTTTATCCTTAAATTCGATCTCCCGCGGTGCAGCATGGGCCGACAGTCCGGCTTTGACAAAAGCAGCGATCTCTTCCTTCAAAGCCGCAGTAGGCTCATAGCCCTCACGCAAGGAAATGAATGCTTTGATAATTTCGCCGCGAGTGACATCAGGTTTGCCAATCACCCCGGCTTCCGCCACTGCCGGATGTTCCACCAGCTTGCTCTCCACCTCAAAAGGCCCAATCCGTTCTCCGGATGAGTTAATGACATCATCGATGCGGCCCTGAAACCAGAAATAACCGTCCTCATCCATATACGCGGAGTCTCCGGAAATATACCAGCCGGGAATACGGAAGTACTCCTCGTATTTGGCCTGATTATTCCATATGCTGCTCATCATGGAGGGCCATGCCGTTTTGATCGCCAGATTTCCCATTGCATAAGGCGGGAGAACCTGACCTTTGTCATCCAGTATGGCCGCCTCTATTCCCGGCAGCGGCTTGCCCATGGAACCCGGCTTGATGTCCATCGATGGATAGTTGCAGATGAGCTGTGCACCGGTCTCTGTCATCCACCAGGTGTCATGAATGCGCTGATGGTAGATTTTCTCGCCCCAGCGTACGACTTCGGGATTCAGCGGCTCTCCGACTGACAAGACATGACGCAAACTGCTTAAATCCACCCCTTGCAGACTGCCCTCCCCTGCTCCCATCAACATGCGGAAAGCTGTCGGAGCACTGTACCAGACCGTCACTTGATTCTTCTCAATCGTCTGATACCAATCCTGGGGGCTGAAGCGTCCTCCCCGTATCACATTGGTGACTCCATTAAGCCAGGGAGCAAAGATCCCGTAGGAGGTTCCCGTGACCCATCCCGGGTCAGCAGTGCACCAATAAATATCGTCGGAGCGTAAATCCAGTACGACTTTGCCAGTATAATAATGTTGTATCATGGCTCTTTGCACATGGTAGACGCCCTTAGGCTTCCCGGTTGATCCGGAGGTATAATGCATGATCAGCCCATCATCCAGCCCGAGCCATTCGGGTGTAAGCTCAGGAGCTGCAGCATCCATCTCTTCTTCGTAGCTGAGAATTCCCGGCTCAATATCCGAACCGCCGCCAACCAGAATAATGTGGCGCAATTCCGGCAGCTCTTCCTTTTTGACCCGATGCAGCAAGGCCGGTGTGGTAATCAGCGCGACAGCACCACTGTCTTCCAGCCGGTCCTTGACCGCCGTCTCCATGAATGCCTCGAACATAGGCCCGGCTATGGCCCCGATCTTCAGAATGCCAAGCAAGCTGAAATACAGCTCCGGCTGGCGAGGCATAAAGATAAAGACCCGGTCTCCTTTGCCGATGCCATATTTGCGCAATACATTGCCGAACCGGTTCGATCGCTCCTGCAAGTCGGCAAACGTATAGGATTCTTGCCGTAATGCATCACTGTAGAGCAGGGCCGTCTGTGTCCCCCGTCCTTCCTGAACGTGGCGATCCACGGCTTCGTAGGCCATATTTACCTTGCCGGTCTCATACCAGGAGAAATGGCGCTCAATATCCTCCCATTCAAAATCGGCTCTGGCCCGGGCATAATCAGGCATGTTGGACTGTTCAACGCGGCCCGGTATAATTTCGCTGTGGACTTGACCCATCACTCTTGCCTCCCTCATTGATTTGAATTAAGCTTAAAGGGTACGACTCTTCTCATAAATAATGATGTCAATGTAGCATTTGTGAATATTTTATGTCAGAATCAAGTATAGCACAGCAAGCGGTTACATTCCATTATTTATGCTGATTTGAAAGGAGCCCGGCCATGGAGCATCGTAAAATCCCTATTCTTCACACTCTCGTACATGCCGGAAGGTCCATAACTGTAAGCGGCCCCACTTCTCCAAAGGAACTGGAAGGCCTCGAGATGCATCCTGACCTGGATGCCTTCCGGAAGCCGCGGGAACAGCTGGAAGCGCTTATTGAGATCGCCAGCCTCCCCGAGGGACGTATTATTGCCGCTGTTGAGAGCCAAACCATTGTGGGGTATGTTACCTTTCATTATCCGGACGAAATGGAGCTGTGGTCCCAGGGCGGGATGAAAGATCTCATTGAATTAGGCGCTGTGGAAGTGGCTAACGAATACAGGGGAGCGGGACTTGGGAAGCTGCTGATTACTACCGCTTTTGAACAGGAACAGCTGGAGAACTGCATTGTATTCACGACGGAGTATTATTGGCATTGGGATTTGAAGGGCAGCGGACTCGATGTATGGGCCTACCGCAGAATGATGGAGAAGCTGATGAAGACGGTAGATATGGTCTGGTATGCTACCGATGATCCGGAGATCTGTTCCCATCCGGCCAATTGTCTAATGGTGCGGATTGGCCGGGAGGTCCCGATGTCCTCACAGGAAACATTCGACAGAGTGCGTTTCAGACAACGTTTTATGTATTAATCCGATAATCCTGTTGAAGAACAGGCTTAACTCCCCTGCAGTATTCGTTCTAGGATAGCATGTGAACGTTCGGATGCGGCCACTGTAAATTCTGCAAAATTCACATGGGCCGAGCCGTCGGCTTTGTCAGACATGCTGCGGATTACCAGATAAGGAATGTTATTCATGAAACAGACCTGAGCGACGGCCGCCCCTTCCATTTCGGCGCAACTGCCTTCCAGCTGATCCCTCAGTAAGGCTACCGTATCGGAACTTGCGATAAATTGATCACCGGATAGCACAATCCCCGTCAGGTAGGTCTGTTTCAGCTCCCGGCAGGCCTTTTCAGCCTGAAGAATCAATTCCGGATCTGCAGGAAATGATGAAACCTCCTGATAGGGAATAGTCCCTCTGGCAAAACCCAGCGCCGTAGCATCCATATCATGCTGCATACAACGGGAAGAAATGACAATATCCCCGATATTCAGTTCCGGGTGCAATGCTCCGGCCACTCCCGTGAACAGAACCTGAGTCACTCCAAAAGAATCAATGAGGATTTGCGTCGTGACCGCCGCATTCACTTTGCCTACTCCTGATTTGCACAACACTACCGGTTGACCGAATACCGTACCTGTGGAATAGGTTATCCCCGCTTTGATTGTCGTCTCCTTCTCTTGCATTCCCTCCAGCAGCAGCTTGATTTCCTCATCCATGGCCCCGATGATCCCGGTTCTTAGACTTCTGTTTGTACTCATAGGCACCCTCCGTATTCTTATTATGATACAGCAACAGCATAAAAAGCCCCCGAAGGAGCTTCTTATGCTGTAAAATTCGGCCATAAATCATTTGTTTACATGATTGACAGACAAGCGGAGAATCGTCTCATGGGGAAGAATAACCCGTGCGTTCTCAACCGTCTCTTTCTTCATCAGTTTGGTGAGCAGTCTCATTGCAACCGCCCCCAAATCATACATCGGCTGAGCAACAGTAGTAAGCAACGGACGAACCATCGAGGCCATACGAATGTTATCCACACTGATAATGGAGAAATCATCCGGAACCTTCAGTCCTTCGTCCTGTATGCTGTGAATGGCTCCAATCGCCATTTCATCCGTTGCTGCAAAAATAGCTGTCGGCTTCTTCTTGAGGCCAAGGAAATACTTCATGGCTTCAACACCGGACTCGTAGCGGTAGTTGCCGATACGAACCAGATCCTCCTGATATTCAATCCCTGCAGCCTCCAGCGCTCTCTTGTATCCCTGGAAACGGGCATAACCGTTCGCCGGATCCTGGAGCGTGCCGCTGATCATCGCAATTTCACGGTGACCGTGGCGGATCAGTGTGTTCACGGCATCAAGAGCAGCCGTCTCATGATCGATATCTACCGAAGGATAGGTCCCCTTCTCATCGCGTGTAGCACAAAGAACGATAGGAACAGCAGAGGTCTGGAAGGCTTGAATATGCTCTTCCGTCACCGTACCGCCCATGAATAGCAATCCGTCCACCTGTTTCTCCAGAAGGGTATTGATGACACGAATTTCCTTCTCTTTACGTTTGTCCGCGTTACACAAAATAATGTTGTAATGATACATATTGGCAATATCTTCAATTCCGCGTGCAATTTCAGCAAAGATGGAGTTGGAGATATCAGGAATGACAACACCAACTGTTGTCGTTTTCTTGCTGGCCAGACCCCTGGCCACGGCGTTGGGACGATAGCCCAAACGTTCAATCGCTTCAAATACTTTCTTCCGGGTCTGCGGTTTCACGTTGGGGTTATTATTCACAACCCGTGATACCGTAGCCATAGACACGCCTGCTTCTCGAGCTACATCGTAAATGGTTACCGTCAAATTACTCTCTCCATTGCGATAAATTTTATCGTTCGACTAATTAAAATTATGATACGACACTTTGTACATTTGTGCAATGATAACGCTTCATTTTCCTTTCAAAATTTCTTTCAAAGGTGTAAGGTTACCCGGGAATGACAATTTATCTCCCTGATATTGCACGGATCATTGAACTTATATCTATCGTAACAAAAAGTGAGTGAAAAATCCAACATTCGGTGAAAGTTTTTCATTGTTTTTGCAGAAAAAAAGAATGTAGACCCCGAAACACGTTATTTCGAGGTTGTAAAATTCCCATTCATGTTATAAATCCCATTAATTTGTATTTCGGACGGGATGGACCGTCAACTGCTCGAGCCTCTGCTCTGTCTCACGCATCCAGCCGGGGTCCTTGATATCCCCTGCCAATCTGTAGAGATCCAGCAGAAGATCAATGCGCGACTGTGTAGCTGTCCGTACCTTCATTTCAAGTTCTGCCATACTGCTCACCGTTAAGCTTGCGAACGTTTCTTTAAGAACATTCGCCCATTCATTTTTTTCGGCAAAGGAAAACTTCTTGCGGCCTCTGACCTCTGCCAGCTCGGCTATAAATCCGCCTAAATCGCGTTTGATGTTGGGTAACGGCTCATACCGGGAGCAAGCTTGGCAAGTGTATACGGGCACGTCCGATATTTTTACTTTTGAATTATAGATTAGTGTGTGCATATGTATGGTCATGTTGCCACCGCAGGGGCACGACCTGTTCATGAAGTTAGTATTGAGCATATTCGACACCTCGGGCCAGATTATTAAACGGGGTTTCCGGTTTTTCACCTATATTCGACCCGCACCTCTATAATCCCTGCTCATTTGCATAAAATGATTTATTTACCAATTTCGATAAACGGCTTCAGCTCCAAGATGACTTCATATCTTAAATTTGATAGAATGGAAAGCAGATTTCCTTGGAAAGGGGCTGCACCACATGAGACTAACCGGTAAGAAGGTTATCGCACTGGTAGACGATGAATTTGAGGATTTGGAGCTCTGGTACCCCGTGTACCGGGTCAGAGAAGAAGGAGCCGAGGTTCACCTCGCCGGACTTGAGAAAGGCAAGACCTATATCGGCAAATATGGTGTGCCTGCCACAGCAGAGTATTCCTGGGACGATCTGAATGCAGCCGATTATGATGGTATTCTGGTACCAGGCGGCTGGGCACCGGACAAAATCCGCCGCTATCAAGCGGTACTGAAGCTGGTACAGGATTTCAATGCTGCCAAGAAACCGATCGGCCAAATCTGCCACGCCGGCTGGGTATTAATCTCAGCCAAAATTCTGGAAGGTGTCACGGTTACCTCCACACCCGGCATCCGCGACGATATGGAGAATGCCGGAGCGATCTGGAAAGACGAAGCCGTCGTCACTGACGGGCACATCATTTCCGCCCGCCGTCCCCCGGACCTCCCGCCTTACGGCAAAGCTTTTTGCGACGCACTTGCGGGTGAATAAACGGAGCTCCTTGTAACTAAAGACTTCCTATAAAACAAGCCCTGCTCCTTCACATGTTGTGAGGAACAGGGCTTGTTCTGTTGCAGGTGCTTATGGCCGTCTGAAGTTCATTTTCCCTCTTTGGATGTCCCGCTTGTCCCCAGAGGAATGCCGCTCTTGCAGGCAAACGCACTCAGCTGCTTCTCATTCTCCGTACTGGTACGATGCTTGAAGCAGGCTTTGGCCACTTCTCTGGCATCGGAAGCCAAGGTGTTCAATGTACGGTGTTTCACTTTGAGCAGCGCTTGCGGCGACATGCTGAGCTCGCTGATCCCCAGCTCCAGCCACAGCGGCAGCGAACGCTCATCCGCCGCCATTTCTCCGCATACGCTGACATCGATGTCTGCCCCCTTGGCCGCTTCCACGGTCATGCGGATCATGCGCAGAACCGCCGGATGATAGGGATGATACATATGGGCAATCTGTTCATTCATCCGGTCCACCGCCAGTACATACTGCACCAGATCGTTGGTGCCGATGCTGAAGAAATCCACCTCTTCCGCAAGCAGATCGGCGATCATCACGGCAGCAGGAACCTCTATCATGATCCCGACCGGCATGTGCGGATTAAAGGGAATGCCTTTCTGTGTCAGCTCTGCTTTAACCTCTTCCAATACCGCTTTGGCCGCCTGAACTTCCTCTACGGAAGAAATCATCGGGAACATCATCTTCACATTTCCATAGACGCTGGCCCGCATGATCGCGGTCAACTGGGTCTTAAACATGTCCTTGCGGTCCAGACTAATCCGGATGGCGCGGTACCCGAGAAACGGATTCTGCTCTTCGGGCAGCTGGAAGTAATCCAGATGTTTGTCCCCTCCGATGTCCAGCGTGCGGATTACGACGGTGCTGCCGCTTACTTTTTCAGCAACAAGCTTGTACACCTCGAATTGTTCTTCTTCGCTGGGGAAGGAATCCCGGTCCATATAAAGAAACTCCGTCCGGAACAGCCCGACACCCTCTGCCCCGTATTTCAAGGCAATGTTCAGTTCTTTCACCGAGCTGATATTGCCTGCCAGCCGCAGACTGACTCCATCTTTGGTGACGGCCTCTACGGTTGCAAGCAGTTCCAGCTGTTCCCGCTTCTTGTGCTGCTTGTCCCGAATGGATGCAAAATTCTTGATCGTATCTTCATCCGGATGCACCTGAATTGAACCGCTCTCTCCGTCCATAACCAGCAAATCTCCGGTCTGAATAGGGTTCGGCAGCTTGTTCTCAAGCCCGGCTACAAGCGGAATGCCGAGTGCCCGGGCCATGATGGAGGAATGTGAGGTTTTGCCGCCCATCATGGTAACAATCCCCAGGACGTAGGTTGGATTCAAATGAGCCAGCTGGGAAGGAGAAAGTTCCTTCGCCACCAGAATGTAAGGTTGGGTGTCAGATGGCAAGGTGACTTCCGGCGCACCCAGCAGATGCTTCAGCAGCCGGTTGCCGACATCCTTGATATCCACGGCCCGCTCCTTCATATACTCATCATCCAAAAGATCAAACATCGCTACAAAATGGTCAATCGCTTCCTTGACGGCCACTTCGGCCGCTTTATATTGGCGTTCAATGATCCCGCGGATTTCACTCATGAACACCGGATCATCCAGAATAGCCAAATGGGCATCAAAAATACTGGATTCCTCCGGGCCTACGACTTCGCGGAATTCTCTTTTGATAAATTCAATCTCATCCTTGGAGGTGCGGATGCCTTCGTACAAACGCTCAAACTCCTTAGCCAGATCTACCGGGTTCACCTGTGTGTCCGGCAAACTCCATTCCCAGTTCGGCAAGACAAAGGCCTTCCCGATGGCTACACCTGCTGCGGCGCCGATGCCTTGTATCATGCTTCTATCCCTCCAACGTTGCTTTCATGTAGTACAACGGACATCACTGAAGACTGTCCTTTTTTTACATTTTTAAATGGAGCATAACTCCATGATTTCACACGGTCCGGATTCGTAATCACCATAGGCGTGGCGAGCGAAGCCGCGTGCTCCTTCAAATAAGCAAGATCAAATTTGACAAGGAGCTGACCCGGCTCCACGCTGTCCCCTTCCTGCACAACCGCCTCAAACGGCCCCTTTAGTTGTGAGGTGTCGATACCGATATGCATCAGCACTTCCAGCCCTTCCGGGGTGGAGATGCCCACGGCATGCATGGTAGGGTACACATGCATCACCTTGCCGAATACCGGGGAGACCAGTTCTCCTTTTTCCGGAAAAAAAGCAACCCCGTCGCCGACCAGTTTCGCCGCAAAAATATGATCCGGAACTTCCTCGATCGGCAGCATCCTTCCCTGCATCGGGGCACTGAACAGCACCTGTGGCAGGTCGCGTAGCAGAAGCTTGTCGATCTCCTCGCGGATCAGCTCCGAATAAGTACCGAAGACCACCTGAACATTACCGCCGCCAAGCTTGATAATTCCCGCCGAACCCAGACCTTTAAGCGCACCTGTGTCAATGAAACGGTCATTATGCACCGTAAGCCTCAGACGGGTAATGCAGGCCTGAACCTGGACGATATTCTCTTTGCCGCCCAAAGCCTCCAGAATAAGCGGGGCCTGATAAGGAATATTACCGGCCCAGTCTCCCAGCTCGGAGCCTTCCTCGCGACCCGGCGTCGGAATCTGAAAGCGGCGGATCGCCCAGCGGAACAGGTGGTAATAAATAATTCCGTAGCCAATGCCGATCGGAATCAGCAGCCATGCGCGCTGCGACAAATGCATATTGAGAAAGAAATCGATCGCTCCCGCCGAATAGGAGAACCCGTGATGAATCCCCATCGTGTAAGTGATTACCATCGCCAGACCGGACATCACCGTATGGACAATAAACAGATACGGAGAGGCGAACAGAAAAGCGAATTCAATCTGCTCCGATACACCCGTCAGGAAGCAGACCATGGCGGCGCGCAAAAAAGTCTTGCGGACCTTGGGCTTCAAGTCCTCCCGGGCTTCCTGAATGATGGCAAACGCAATAGCCGGCAGCGCAAACATCATGATTGGGAACAAACCGGCCATAAAAATCCCGGCTGTAGGATCACCCGCGAAAAAACGCGGCAAATCCCCCTGAACAACAGCGCTGCCGTCGGGAGTTGTAAAGGAGCCGAATTGAAACCAGAATACATTGTTAAGAATATGGTGCAGACCGAACGCTGTCAGTACACGGTACAGCACTCCATATACAAACACGCCAAAGCCGCCCGTCTGCAGAATCCCCTGGAACAGCTGTTCAATCCCCCGCTGAAGCAGCGGGGCCACGCCCAGCATGACCCAGGCAAACAAGGCTGAAAACAACCCCATAAACAGCAGAACAAAACGCGATCCGCCAAAAAACTGGATCGCCTCCGGAAGCTTGATATTTTTAAACCGGTTATGCGCTACACCGGCGACTATCCCGAGTAAAATTCCGATCAGTGTGGCGGGCTGAACATATTCGTTCCCGATATGGGAAACAATGCGGTCATATGTAAACATCCCTGCCAGCGCAGCCATCCCCGCCGGCCCGGCCTGATTCGACAGCCCCCATGCTACACCAACTGCGAACAGATAAGGCATAAAATAAAAAACACCTTGCCCCGCGTATGTAGCCACCTCGGATACCGTAGAAAGTCCCCATGCCGACCACGGTAGACTGCCCAGACTCAGCAAAATGGCTGCTGCCGGCAATACCATGGTAGGAAGCATAATGGCTCTGCCCAATTGCTGCAGTGATCCGAGCCAATTCAAGGCCACCCTCCCCTTTCTTTCTATATTGAATGGTACGCGCTGGGGCAGGTTTTGTCAAAAGAAAACCATTCAATAATTCCTCTGCCTTACCTTATACAGCTATATTTCCGCTTATCCGCTTCATACTGGGTGACTGCGATGAATGTGTGTGGCTTGATCAATGCATTTACTGCATCAGAATTGCTCCAAACTCGCTAAAAACGGTCTTTTGATGTATTTAGTGCAGCAGATTATCTTGGGATAGACACTTTGAGGTGATTTCTGGTTATCCTGCTGCACTAAATGCAGCCAAACCGCCAATCAGCCTCATTTTCGCACATTCTGCTGCACTAAATACATTCAAATCGCCCCGCTTCCTTTAGCCGGCCTATTTAGAGGAGCAGCAGGCCTATTTAGAGGAGCAGCAGGCCCGCTTATCCGCTTCACGCTGGGTGATTGTGATGAATATGTGTGGCTGGTCAATGCATTTACTGCATCAGAATTACTCCACACTCACTTAAAACGGTCTTCTGATGTATTTAGTGCAGCAGATTATCTTGGAGTAGCCACTTTGGGGTGATTTCCGGTTATCCTGCTGCACTAAATGCAGTCAAACCTCCAATCAGCCTCATTTTCGCACATTCTGCTGCACTAAATACATTCAAATCACCCTGCTTCCCCTCACCATATCTGGTCCGGGTGCATCGGCTTCAACTCATAATACCGCACACTACCCCCTTTGTGGACCGGTAAAAGTATCCCCTTCCCGCATAAGGAGCTTAACCGCTTATAGACTGTCCGAGGGTTGATCCGAAACTGTTCAGTCACATCCTTCGGCCGAACGGGTCTGCCCAGCTGCCAGGCGAACCTCAATATTTCCTTTTCCTCCGGTAAAAGATCAACAGTGGCTGTCCTGCGCGCCAAGTATGGTGCCAATGTCAATTGCAGCAGCATTCGGCATACTTCAGGGCGCTGCTGGATATCGTCGAAAGGAAAGTGAAGCATCTTCCAGCCCATTCCTGTCAGAAAGGTATCCCGATTCAGGGCGTAACTGAACCGCTCGCGGTCCATATCACGAACGTGGGTCTGAAAGCCGTCACATTCAATTCCAAACCGTCCACCGTTTGGCGGCAAGTAGGCAAAGTCCAAAAACTGCGATTTGCGATTCCAGTCGTACACTTCGTATTCCGGCTGCAGATGCTCAAGCGACTCAAACAGCGGCCACCATACATTCTGAAGAAATAATATCTCAGCAAATTTATGCCCCCGTGCCAGCCGCCCCCTTCTTTCCCCATTTCTGCAGTTCAGGTGAGCGTCAATAAATTCCCGGTGCGCTTCTTCAAACTCCATCCTCCAGCCCCCTTTAAAATAAAAAAACGCCCTCTCCCGCAGATATGCGGAAAAGGACGTTCTTCGTCTGGTGATAGTATACCAAAACTTACCGGTAATTTATAGCTTAAAGCAGCGCAATGGACAGGTAGACAGGTGTAAGGGTTCCGGGGTTCCCACTTACACAGCCATGCACAATTCAGCCCCGGCTGCGCCCCTTCAAGGCTAGCGCTTCTTCGACCTTGATGCAGCGGTCCATGATCGCGATCATACCGTGCTGCGCCGCAATATCGGCGGCCTCCTGGCTGACCACGCCCTGCTGCAGCCAAAGTACACGGGCGCCAATGTCTGCTGCCTCCTGCGCCACCTCGGCACAGAATTCACTGCGGCGGAACACATTGACGATGTCCACTGGCTCCGGGATCTCCGCCAGTGTGTGATAACACTTCTCGCCCAGGATCTCGCCGTCCACCATGGGGTTGACCGGGATGATCCGGTAACCCCGGCTTTGCATGGCCCCTGCGACCATATAGGAGGTGCGGTCGGTTTTATCCGACAATCCCACTACGGCAATATTGCCGGCAGAAGCTAAAATATCGCCGATTCTCTCCCGGGTTGGGTTCTCAAAGCTCATATGAACAGCTCCCTCATACTAAATTTAGCTGCAAGCGTAGCACCTTTATTCCAGGTTCCGTTTAAAGGGTACCTTTTTTCGCTTCATTTCCTTAGAACTCCCGAGATCCCCTTATTCTACCCATTCCACATCCGCACCAAGCGCACGGAGATGATCGAAATATTGCGGGTACGATTTGGCCACATGATGGGCGTCTTTGATGACCAGCGGCTGGCGGGCACGCAGACCGACTACGGTCAGTGCCATGATTACGCGGTGATCGTAATGCGCGTTGATCGTCACCCCTCCCTCTACACCCTCAGGCTGGCCGTGAACGATGATCTCATCCGGCCGTTCTTCGACCTTTGCCCCTGCCCGCGTCAACTCCGCCAGGTAGTCGGTAATACGGTCGCATTCCTTGTAACGCAGGTTCTCCACATTATAGAAACGCGAAGTTCCCTCGGCAAATACAGCCGCCGCCACCATCGCCAGTACGGCATCCGTCGCAGCATCACCGTCAAACTCCACAGCCTTCAGCTTGCCGTTCCCTTGAACATGCACAGTGCCATCTTCATGGGTTAGCGGCACTTCCATCATGCGGAGCACATCCACAATGGCCCGTTCGCCCTGTTTGCTTTTCTCCGCCAGCCGGTGAATCTTCACATCCGACCCGGTAACCGCTGCAGCCGCCAGCACAGCCGCAGAACCCGGATAGTCGCCTTGTACCGTGTAAGACTGTGCCTTGTAAGCCTGACGGCCCGGAACTTTAAAGGACATATAATCATCGGCAGCATGAACCACAATGCCGGCCTGTTCCAGCACCTCCAGCGTCTGGCCAACAACTACCTTCGACTTCAGATCATCCAGCACGGTAATTTCGCTGTCTTCTTCAAGCAGTGGTGTCAGGAACAGCAAGGCGCTAAGGAATTGGGAGCTAACCGCTCCGGAGACGGTAATCCGGCCCCCTGCCGGCTTGCCGCCACGGATCGTAATCGGCAGTCGCCCTTCGTTGTGCTCGACCTCTACTCCAAGCTGGCCCAGCGCCTTAATCAGGTCGTCATGCGGCCGTTTACCGAGGGAATCCGGGTACGTATTCACAAAAGTAACTTCAGGGCTGAGAGCAGCAACTGCCATCAGGAAGCGCAGCACCGCCCCCGCATTGCCCACGTTCAGCTCTTTAACATTACGCGGCTGGCGGCCGAAGCCCTGAACCACGATTTTTTCTTCATCTTCGGTAAGCACGGCTCCAAGATCTGCGATACAGCGGCGGATTGCATCACTGTCTTCGCTGTGCGCAGGATGATAAATCGTGCTGACCCCTTCGGACAATGCTGCCACAAGCAGGTAGCGGGTGGTGTAGTTTTTGGAAGACAATGCTCCAATTTCCCCTTGCAGGGTTGGCGTAGGCCTTACAATAACATCCATGATATAAGCTCTCCTTAGTAGTTGTAATAAGTGTGAATAAAAGGTGAACAGCAGTTTGACAGGGCATTCTGTACTTGTGTTATCATTAGATCATTCTGCTTGAAGAAAAGAGGTCATAACCATGAATGAGATTCCCCAAATTACCACAGAGGAATTGCGCAGCCGTCTGGAAGCCGGAGAGGACCTGGTTCTGATCGACGTCCGTGAAGACGAAGAGGTCAGCTCCGGCATGATTCCGGGTGCCCTCCACATTCCCATGGGCGACATCCCGCAGCGTACCGGCGATATGAGCAAAGATGCCGAGATCGTCTTCATTTGCCGGTCCGGCGCACGCAGCCAGCGGGTATGTGAGTATTTGCAGCAGTTCGGATATAAAGCCACCAACCTGAGCGGCGGTATGATCGAATGGAACGATACCCTATAACCCCTTAGAAGCTGAACCGCGGTAATGCGTTAAAATATACTGCGACACTTGGGCGACACTCAGTCCTGTTGTATCGACCGTGCAATGCGCGAAGCGGTAAGCGTCACGGCGCTGCTCCATAATGCGTCTGACCCCTTCTTCCGTGTTGCCGGCGAGCAGCGGACGGTTCCGGTCTCCCCCTACGCGGGTAATAATCTCCTTCTCAGAGGCCGTAAGTGCCACAACTAGCCCTTTTTCCAGCATGATGGCTGTATTCTCCGGGGCCAGCACTGCGCCTCCGCCTGTGGAGATAATCCGGTTCCTGCCTTCCAGCATCCGTGCCAGGACGGCTGTTTCTGCTGCCCGGAAATAAGCTTCCCCATCCTTCTCAAAAATCTCCGGAATGCTTCGTCCAGCCTCCTTGGCGATGACCTGATCCAAATCCACCAGCTCATAGCTGAGTTCTTCGGCAAGCAAAGCGCCAACCGTTGATTTCCCTGTTGCCATCATCCCCACCAGAATGATATTTCCGGTAATGTTACTGTTGCTCAAGCTCTCCACTTCCTCTGTATCCCCAGCCATGACTACCTCATAACCGCGATATTTGTCATATCATAACACAGGGTCAAAACTTTAGACAATCCGGGAGCGCCGCTTATTGCCTGATAGCAAAAAGGGCCCGGAAGGCCCCGTCTCTGGCGGAGCCTTCCGGGCCGCTGTTTGCGGCTGTGCCGATGTACTATTGAGACAACCAGTTGTGGTGGAACACGCCTTCTTTGTCTACACGTTTGAACGTGTGGGCACCGAAATAATCGCGTTGTGCCTGCAAAAGGTTCGCAGGCAGGCGCTCCGTACGGTAGCTATCGTAGTAGGCAAGGGCACTGGCAAAGCCAGGAACCGGCACTCCCATTGTGACAGCTGAAGCGATAACTTTGCGCCATGCGGATTGGTAAGAACTCATGATGTCCTTGAAGAAAGGATCCAGCAGCAGGTTCTTCAGATCCGCATTGTTTGCATAAGCATCGGTGATGTTTTGCAGGAAGCGGGAACGGATAATGCAGCCGCCGCGCCAGATTTTGGCCAACTCGCCGTATTTCAGGTTCCAGCCATATTCATCGGAGGCTACACGCAGCTGTGCAAAACCTTGCGCGTAGGATACGATTTTGCTCGCAAACAAGGCTTTGCGCACGTTCTCGATAAATTCGGCTTTGTCGCCGTCAAACGGTACTACTTCAGGTCCGCTCAGCACTTTGCTGGCTTCTACGCGTTCTTCCTTCATTGCGGACAGGAAGCGAGAGAATACGGATTCTGTAATCATGGACAAAGGTACGCCGAGATCCAGCGAGCTTTGGCTTGTCCATTTGCCGGTACCCTTTTGGCCTGCGGAATCCAGGATCACATCGACCATCGGTTTGCCGGTTTCTTCATCGTAGTGGGCGAAGATATCCTTCGTGATTTCAATCAGGTAGCTGTCAAGCTCCCCGCTGTTCCACTCTTTAAAGATGTTGTGAAGCTCCTTGGCATCCAGACCAAGCACGTCTTTAAGCAATTGATAAGCCTCGCAGATCAGTTGCATGTCGCCGTACTCGATACCGTTGTGCACCATTTTGACATAATGTCCCGCACCGTCAGGTCCGATATATGTACAGCAAGGCTCTCCGTCCACTTTAGCCGAGATCGCCGTAAGAATAGGTTCAACAAGCTTGTAGGCACTTTCCTGGCCGCCAGGCATAATGGAAGGGCCTTTCAACGCGCCTTCTTCGCCGCCGGATACGCCGGTGCCGACGAAACGGAAGCCCTTTTCTTCAAGGTATTTACTGCGGCGGACCGTATCAGGGAAGTATGCGTTACCTCCGTCGATAATGATGTCGCCTTGGTCTAGATGCGGCAAAAGCTGCTCGATGGTTGCATCGGTTGCCTTACCCGCTTGCACCATGATCAGAATTTTGCGTGGCGTTTCCAGGGATTGTACAAATTCCTCAATTGAGAAAGCGCCTGTCAGGTTTTTGCCTTGAGCTTCGTTAAGAAGATCTTGCGTCTTCTCCGGGGAACGGTTAAATACGGATACGGAAAAACCTTTGCTCTCGATATTCAGAGCCAAGTTTTTGCCCATTACCGCCAAGCCAATAACGCCGATTTGTTGTTTTGCCATCTGGTCCTCCACCCTTTGCACCCTATATTTTTGTGAAATCCATTTCTCGCAGTATTAACAATACCACCCTTTGTGACAGACAGCAAAGTCATCTTTGCGAAAAGAGATCAATTTCATTGACAAATCCCTTGATAAGAGGGGAATTGTTCACAATGACTATTTTAACGCTTTTAAGACAAGAAGTGAACCCCTTAAGGCCTTTGGCAGCAAAATAAAAGAGCACCCGCGAAAGCGGAGTGCCCTGGGCCTGAAGTGGTAACTATTATAACCATTCCAGTTTATTTAATTCCCTGGTCAAATGGGCCAGCTCAACCTTACATTTCTCTGCACGGACTGTATCCCCGGCTTTCAATGCTTCATTCAACCGGTCAAGCTGCTCGTCAACCTCTACCCGCCGCTGGCGTATCCGGTCCTCGCCTTCTACAGAGTAGTATAATTTGGTCAGCTCCTGATCCGAAAGTAATGGACCTTTCTGATACAGCACCCGCTGCTGGTACCCGGAAATCTCCACGAGACGAATAACCTCTCCGAACAGAATGTTCTCAATGATGATCTGGCGGTCGCGAAAACGCTTGATGATGGCATGGCCGCGCATATCACCGATCAGCTTGCCCATCCATTCGGACAATCTTGCATCACGGATCATATAATCGCCAACCAGTTTGTAGCTATCCTTGCTGCGTTGAAAACGGAGCTTCGTCAGCTTGCGGCCGGTCCGTACCGAAATCACGAAGTCGTCCTCATTCTCGCTCCAGTACAGGGAATAGCCCTCTTGAATCAAGTCCTTTATCAAGTCCTGAATATGCTGTCTGTCAAACCGCAGCTCCAGATTGCAATATTCCACCTCGTCATTTTTGTTCATGGCACTCCCCCCTAACGGCTTAGCTTTCGCCTTTGCCAGCTTCTGTCACCAAACTTAAGAGTAAACGGGCTGCCGGACCTCCACTGGAGAATAATAACTTTTTGCGTTCGTCTTACTCTTATTTTATACTTCAGTTTATGTAGCGGTAACTTGGTTTATTGACTATTTTTACCCGCAGCAGCCCTTTTCCAAACGTTTACCGGCATTTTTGTTGATTTAGAAGCGGATCTGCCCGGTTCGGACTAATTTATGAGGTGACGCCAGATGCCATTTAAAGGTTTTGATAGCACAGATTTTGATGTATTTGAGATTGCGGGGCTGGAGCCGCGCATGGAAGCCCTGATTGACCGTATCCGCCCCAAGCTGACGGAGCTGGGAAGCGAATTTGCCCCCTTCCTGTCCGCACTATGCGGGGAAGAAATGTTCCCGCATGTGGCCAGGCATGCCCGGCGTACAGTTCATGCACCGAACGACACCTGGGTCGCCTGGGGACCCAACAAACGCGGATATAAGGCCTTGCCCCATTTCCAGGTCGGGATGTTCGGGAGCCATCTGTTTGTTGTGTTTGCGATTATTTATGAAAGCTCCAACAAAGGTGTTTTTGCTGAAGCGCTGACCCGGCAAATCCCGGAAGTCCGCTCCGCACTGCCCGGCCATTACTTCTGGTCCACGGACCATTTGGACCCGCGCGGCACGCCTCAGTCAGAGATGGGCGACAAGGAGTATGCCGAGCTTGCCCGCAAGCTAAAGGAAGTCAAAAAAGGAGAAGTCACCTGCGGTTTGCGCATCGACAGAGATGACCCTGTGTTAAAGGACGGGGACAAGCTGCCGGCTGTCATTCAGGGAACGTTTGAGACCCTGCTCCCGCTTTACCGTATGTCCTTCTAACCGGAAATCGCCACAGCAAAAGCCGCGGGTTCTCCTGGACAATCGTCCGGAGGCCGCGGCTTTTGTTTGAGGTTATATTGTTCCGGTCCGCCGTTTCGTTCTGTGCACGATGAGCAGATGCAGCCCGAAGAGCAGCAGCATTACGCACGCACTGGCCAGAAAGGGCACACCGTGTCCTACGGTATCCCACAGCTTGCCGGAGATTACCGGCCCCGCTACCATACCTGAGCCTTGCAAGGTAAGAAACAAACCCCACACCGTCCCCCGCTCACCTTTGGGCACCTGCTTGGCCAGAAAAGCGTTCCAGGCAGGCAGGATCAGCGCATAGCTCACACCTACAAGGGCGACTGCTACGAAGACCAGCGGCAGCCAGCGGACCATGGAGAAAAAGGCCATCGAGCCTGCTGCAAGCAGAAACCCGATGTTCAGGAATAGGGTCGTGCCGATTTTGTCCACCAGCCTGCCGGCCGGTATAAGCGCAAGCACGGTGATTCCTCCACCGGCGATCAGGAGCAGGCTGAACTGGTTGGGAGTTACATGCAGCTCCGAACGGGCAAACAAAGTCACTACCGGGGTCATTAAGCCGATGGCAAAGGCCTGCAGGAACAGCGCGGGATACAGCCACCGGCTGACATTAAGGGAATTCCTGATCTGGCTTATGGTACGCTTCAGGCTTTGCAGTGGATTCAGCCGCTTGCCGGAACCCGTTCCTGGTTCGATATCCATATCCCGCACGGCATGCGGGGTATGGGCTCCGATCCGCGTAGGAAGCAGCAGGGCTACTATAACTACGAGCACAGCACAGCCAAACAGGACAAAAAAGGCCGTCCGGTAGCTGTGTCCGCCGTGGTCCATCAGGAAATTGACGATGATGGGACCAACTCCCGTACCGGCAAGCGAAGCCATTTCCACGGCTCCCATGGCCGCTCCGCTGCTGCCGCTTTTGGTGGAGCCGGCCAGCTCGGTTACACCGGTCATCACACAGGGCCAGAGCGGTGATGTGCCGATCCCGAGAATCAGGCAGGCTACGGACAACAGAACTGCATCTTTGGCATAAATAATAAGTCCCACCGCCACCAGAATTAGGAGCAGGGCACTGGTCATGGTCCAGCGGTAGCCGATCCGCTCCATCACCCAGCCGGACGGGCTGCGGAACAGATTATCCCCCAGGTATTGCAGGGCAAAGGCGAAACCGACCACCGTCACCGACAGACCGAGAATATTCTCCATGTACACAGGCAGCAGCGCTACCAGCAGCGATCCTTTGACAAACTCCACCAAAAAAATGATAACCCACATCTCGATAATAAATGGCGACGCCAATTTGATATGCGCACGCTGTTCAACTTTGCCGGGCATTCTATCACATCCTAGTATTATGATCGTTGATTTGTTATACTGATGCTTGCTTGAAAAAAATCTACTTTTTGCGAAAGGTTGTGACAGCATTAAATGAATCAACACCGTACTCCCCTCTTCACTGCTCTTAAAAAGCATGCCGCCGGCAATCCAGTCCAGTTTCATATTCCGGGGCACAAGAAGGGGCTAGGAACCGATGCCGAATTCCGTGAGTTTATCGGCGATAACGCTCTATCCATAGATCTGATCAACATCGCACCGCTTGATGATCTTCATCAGCCTACAGGCGTGATCGAAGAAGCTCAGAAGCTGGCTGCGAAGGCTTTCGGCGCCGACTACACGTTCTTCAGTGTACAAGGCACGAGCAATGCCATCATGACCATGATCATCTCAGTCTGCTCGCCGGGTGACAAAATTATCGTGCCGCGCAACATCCATAAATCTGTGATGTCGGCCATTATTATCTCCGGAGCCAAGCCTGTGTTCGTCTCTCCTGCTCAGGACGAGAATCTCGGGATAGACCACGGCATAACCACCAGCTCGCTGGAACGAGCATTAAGGCGCCATCCGGATGCCAAAGGAGTTCTAGTAATCAATCCTACGTATTTTGGCGTATGTGCCGACTTGCGTTCGATTGTCGACCTGGCCCACAGTTACGGTGTTCCCGTACTGGTGGACGAGGCCCACGGAGTACTGATTCATTTTCATGAGGATCTCCCGGTATCGGCCATGCAGGCCGGTGCGGATATGGCTGCAACCAGCGTACACAAGCTGGGGGGCTCCATGACGCAAAGCTCGGTACTGAACCTCAATGCAAAGACCGGTCTTGTGAACCCGCAGCGGGTACAGACCATTCTGAGCATGCTGACCACCACTTCCACTTCCTATATTCTGCTGGCGTCCCTGGACACCTCCAGACGCAATCTGGCGCTGAACGGCCACGAAATGGCCGCACGGACCATTGCTCTGTCCAACTACGCCCGTGATGCCATTAACAATATCGAAGGCCTGTACAGCTTCGGCAAAGAAATACTCGGCACAGAAGCCACCTTCGACCATGACCCTACCAAGCTTAACATTCACGTGCGCCATTTGGGGATCACTGGTTATGAAACCGAAAACTGGCTGCGCGAGAAGTACAACATCGAAGTTGAGCTTAGCGACATGTATAATATTCTTTGCCTTATTACCCCAGGAGATACACAAGAATCAGTAGATAAGCTGCTTGCTGCCCTCCGGGTATTGTCTGCGATTCATTACAGCAAGGGTGAAATTTATGAAATGAAGGTGCAGGTGCCCGAGATTCCGCAGCTTGCCCTGATTCCAAGAGACGCTTTTTATGCCGATACACAGCTTGTCCCTTTCCGGGAATCTGCCGGCTATATCATCGCAGAGTTCATCTATGTGTATCCGCCGGGAATTCCGATTCTGCTTCCTGGTGAAGTGATTACCCAGGATAATATCGACTACATCATCGACCATGTTGAAATCGGATTGCCTGTCAAAGGGCCGGAGGATCGCAGCATCACGAACGTCAAGGTCATCGTAGAGGCCGACCCGATCTCCTGATCGGGCGTCCCTCTGGAGGATATAACCATACAAAAACCCGATACCATAAGAGTATCGGGTTTTTGTATATAAGCACCGCAGGTGCCCCCCAAAGCGGGAGACAACCTCGCGTTCGTTACCGAAATCTATTCTTGCTGGGCAAGCAGTTCGTTGTAAGCTTCTTCAACAGCTTTCCATTCAGCTTCGTCTTCGATATTGTACAGCACCATTTCTTCGTCTTCTTCTTCCATACGAAGAATAATGCCGTCCGCTTCCGGATTCTCACGTTCAAGCAGCAGTGCGTACAATTTCTCGCCTACATCGAACGTTTCCACCAGAACCATTTCCACGTCTTCGCCCTGCTCGTTCGTCAAGGTCAGCACAAACTCCTCGTGCTCATGGTCGTGATCATGTCCGCAACCGCATGCTTCACCATGTTCATGGCCATGCTCATGTTTGTGATCGCTCATTGTAATACCTCACTTTAATTGAATTATCCTACATTTGGTATCGTACCACGTAAGATAAGTTCAGGTCAATTTGAGACGGCTTTTCCATCCCTAATTCAGTGCAGTAATTACTTTCTCCGACACAAGTACATAATCTGTAGTCTTGGACGCTTTGATGTAGAAGCCTACCCGGTATTTCCCCGTCTCTTTGAACTCGTAGGTAAATTCCGAGGTGGGAAACCAGAAATTATCTTTGCTGGAACCCGACAGCTCCTGGGATTGAATATCCTTTACATTGCCTGAAGGATCGGTAATCGCCACTTTGACGGCCGCAATCTCTTGCGCGAGGCTGTCCACCTGTGCCAGTACCTTGAACTTAAGCTTGCCCACATTTACATTGCCAAAAACCGTATCCCCTTTGAAGAGAACAATGTGCACGTTCGGTTTGAGAATGGATACTTTGCCGGAATCGTCCCAGTTGACTACGCCTCCGGCTTCACGGGCCGGAATGTAAGCTTTTCCGTCAATCAAATAACCTCCGTCGGCTATTTCTTTTCCGTTGCTCCATAGTTTGATTTTTTGATTTACGGCATCCGCGAACAGCAGCGAGCTTCCCATCATGGAAAACACAACCACGCACAGTGCGACTTTTTTCCATCTCTTCATTTGAGACCCTCCAAATAATTCATGCTGTTAATATATACTGCCTTCACTGCTGCAAGTTGCGCTGCTTTCCGGTAATAATTTCATTGAAACAGCGAAAAATGATAATATATAAAAATAAACATACGAGCCATCCAACTAAGGAGGGTCATTCCTTATGAGTTTACGTCTGCAAATGCTGGGGACCGGCAATTCTTTTGCCAAAAACTATTTCAACAACAACGCGCTGCTGCAGGATGAAGCCTTCACGCTGCTGATCGATTGCGGCATTACAGCTTCTCTGGCCTTGCATGAAATGGGCAAAACCTTCCGCGACATCGATGCGGTACTGATTACGCATATCCATGCCGACCATGTCGGAGGACTGGAGGAGTTTGCTCTCTTCACCCAATATAATTGCGAAACCAAAAGGGTACTGTACCTGCCGGAAACACTGGCGGTTCCTCTCTGGAATCAAACCTTAATGGGCGGATTGTACCAGGAAGGGGTTGTCGGTTCGCTGGAGGATATTTTTGAGGTCAGGCTGCTGACTCCCGGCGTTCCAGTGCAGGTGTCTCCGGGCATCCGGGTCGAACTTATCAAGACCCCGCATATTCCGGGTAAAGACAGCTACTCCATTGTTTTGAACGAAGATACCTTCTACAGTGCAGATATGACGTTCCGGCCGGATCTGCTGCTGAAGCTGGTCCAGGAACGCGGTGTGCGGAGGATTTTTCACGACTGCCAGCTTACAGGACAGGGGGTCGTACATACCACGCTGAAAGAGCTGTTGTCCCTGCCGGAAGAGGTTAGGCGGATGATCAAGCTGATGCATTACGGAGATGACAAGCCTGATTTCGAGGGGAAGACGGGCGAAATGGAGTTTCTGCAGCAACAGCTAACTTATGAATTATAAACCTCGAACAGGAATAGCAAAAAGCCGGATACAGCGTCGTTAGACGTTGTTCCGGCCTTTGTAGGCATCAGTTATTTGTGAAGGGGCTCGTTCCCTTAAAACATCGGAAGTTGGTCCAGGTTGTTGCTGGGGTCGCCATCCGCATCACCGCGAATATACATTTCCCCATCTCTCCCCTTAAACGCATTTACTCCGGCAATTTTGCCGGACTTAACCTCCTCCAGCGCTTGCCCATATTCAAGCACACGCCCCGACGCGGTCTTGAATCCGGTAATATCGCCGTCGCCATTTTTCTGTACCGCTATGAATTGTTCACGTTCGTCTGTCATCAGTGTTATCCGCTCCTTGTCCTGGATTTGCCATCAAAGGGCACTTTTTAGGGTGTCCTCCGGAGCAGGACAATATGTGCGGTGAAGGTTGCCTTATAGTTTTTTTTGCATCCGGACATGCAGGATTCCGGCATCATAGAACGGTTCTGTAGAGATAACCTCGTAACCGAGTTTGCTGTAAAATTCCTCCGCCTGACATTGACCATCCAGAATGGAGGCCGCAAGCCCAAGCTCGCGTGCCAGCTCCTCCAAAGCCAGCAGAAGCACTCGGCCGTACCCTTTGGAGCGGTACTCTTTCAGCACGGCAATCCGCTGCATTTTGGCTGTACCTGCTTTGTAATAGATCAGTCGTCCTGTTGCTACCGGGACTCCGGCATCCATTAGCAGGATATGATGGACATTGGGTCCAATCGCATCATATTCGTCGATTTCTTCCTCAGCCGGCACCTTCTGTTCTTCAACAAATACCTTCTTACGAATATCCAGCCCGAACTGAAGCTGTTCTTCAGTTGATACATGTACAATTTCAGCAGCCATGTTCCCATCCCCCTATTTATGTATCCAGCAATAGTTGATTATTATACAGAAAGTTCATTTTCCTGTACAGATCAAAAAGCTGCATAGGCCAGTTTGTACCCCCTGCTATTCTCCCGAGTACACCTCTGCAGGGATAGAACGGTCATACACATCCTGCATTACGGGTGAAGGCGGCCCATAGGCCGGATCCAGCCCTCCGTCCATGGTGGACATCCTGTTGACCTGAGTTAGTCCGGGGGCCTGTTCCTGAGCAGCACAGCCGGTTAATACTGGCAGAGTAAGGATCACCGCCACAGCTATTCCCTTAAAAATTGTACGCATCATCATGTCATCTCCCTTTTTTCTGTCCAAGCAGTCCGTCTTCTGACAGCTTTGACGAAACCCGGGCATCTTAAAACCAAAAACCCGCTTCGCCGGAATTCATCCGGTCGCAGCGGGGTATACATTGTATATAAGAGGCCGGGAATTACTCTTCCGCCCAGGTGATGGTGATTTCATTATATCCCGGCTTAGAACCCGAGGGTGAGCCTATGATGGAAACTACGCTGTTGCCCAGCTTCCCGGTAATGACCAGCGATCCGTCTTCTACAACTTTGGTTCCCTCCTGAATATTCTTGGAGTCCACATATTGGGTATACAGTTTGCCCACCGAGTCGATGCTGTCTTTGGTCAAGTAAATCAACAGCACCTGCTTCTTGCCCTCATCAACACCGTCCACAACCTCCGTAACAACCGCATCCTTCGGAATCGGGAAATCGGCCGGCAGATACTTGGAACGGGCACCGCTGTCTGCCGGTGCTTTTCCGGTGCCGGGAGACGGATTGCTGGATGCCCCGCTGCTACTGCCGATCACCACTTTATTATTGGCGGCATCAAAGGTTACAGGAACCTTCAGTGCGTTGGCAACAGACCGGGTTGGCAGATACGTCAGGCCTTCATAGGTAATAGGCGTCAGTTTTTTGCCGTTGCCGTCAACCATGGTATAGTCCGCGCCGTTGACCTGAACGCCGATCCCATGATTCAGATAAGCCTTGATTTGCTGCAGGTTGCTCCCTGCATAGACACCGGCTGAGCCTGTAGCCAGCATTCCGGCAATCGAGGCAGCAACAATCGTTTTCTTTTTCAAGAATTACCCTCTCCTGTCAAGAATATGTGATCGGAAACCCAATCCAAATTCATTACCACGGCAAGAAAGAGTTTAAACAGATTCTTCCTACAAATTGACATTCCCCACCACATGAACAAGATACATCATCCCGGCCAGTACACCGGCCAGCACAAAATAGGCGGCTCCATAAGTCCAGCGTGTGCGGGAAGATACATCATAGTAGCGATCATTCTCGAATAGCTGGTATCGGACCTCACAATACATATTCAAGTACGCTTTGTCCTCATGAAACACCTCTTCCAGCCGTTTCACCTGCACGCTCTCAACGAGGCATTGCTGCGGCAGCTCCGCAGTCCCTTCATAGTCCAGGCCATCCCAGCGAACCCGCAGATATTGCTGCTGGTTCAAATCACTGTAAGTGGTAAAAGGCAAGGCGCGTTTATGCTCCGGCCCAGGGATAAGCACCCCTTGCTCACGCAGGCCTTCAATCGGAATCATAAAGCTTTTCAGGGAAGCATAGGTCTTTGTCTTCTGATTGCGGCGCTTGACATATTTATTGTAGAGGTCGTAGGCAAACAAAGCCCATATGATGAAGAACAAAATAGATTTGAGATAGATAACGACCGCAAGGCCGCCCACCAGCCCCACCAGCCAAAGCCAACGGGTTACAGCAGTAGCAATACGCCCCCCATCGAGCGGATGGATCGGCAAAAGGTTAATCAGATTGAGCATGAACCCTACATAGGAGAGGGCATACAGCAAAGGACTATCCATGTAATAAGCGGCTCCAAACACTGCAACTGATCCAATTGTACCCAAAACCGGACCGCCGAAGGCGATATAGGCTTCCGTTTTGGCATCCATCGGAAATCTTTTCATAGAAATCAAGGCTCCCAGAAAAGGGATGAACAAGGGCGCACTTACCGGAAGTCCTACCCGTTTGGCGGCAAAGACATGTCCCATTTCATGGACGAGCAGCAGCAGGACGAATCCAATCGCGAACTCCCACGGATAAATCAGCGCATAAGCCCAGATGGATATGATCATGGAAATCAGGGGACTGGCAATTTTGCCGATCTTGAGCATCGACAGAATGGCTTTTCCTTTTAAAAGAAACATCACTGCCACGCCGCCCAGCCATTTCAGCGGACCCGATGCAGGTTTTTTATTATTTTGTGCCAAAAGTTTCAAACTCCTTTTTCTATATAGTAGATATGTTCCCCGCTAGGCAGGCTATCTGCGAAATCCAAACAAAAACAACATCCTCAACATAATCTCCCACCATTTGGTTCGGTTGATCTCCATGGTTCTCCCCCTTCGCAGACGGCATACATCTATTCATTCTAGCATAAAGAGCTGGAAAGTTCTTCTCTCCGGACGGAGCAAGGCGCTCTGCTATCTGTAAACATCAAAAAAAGACCGGGGAGCCCCCCGGCCTTCCTGGATTAAGCTATTTATTCCCGCCTACTCCCTAAAACTACTGCAACGCTCTTCTTAAATTCCGGACAGCAATCCGATTGAGCCTTAATGCTTCACGAATGGAAGCTCTCGCCGCCAGCAGTTCCCGTCTTGCCCGGCTGCCAATCGGCAGCCTGCGCAGATTCTCCGCAATCTCTTCCAGCCGCTCCAGTAATATTGCCCGTTGTACCCGAAGGGCCGCCAAAGCTCTTAGAATTCTCGCTCTTTGGTTCATCCTTACCACCTCTTCCTACTTGGGATATAATAGGAAATGCAGGATGGCGCTGTTCTGTCTGTGTCTACTGGCAATTATGTAATACTACATTTATTTCTTTTTTTATGGCTCAACCTCAAAATAAGCTGTTGACAGACTTGACGGACTGGAGAAACGTTATTTCGCGAAATCAGCTCATTTTTCTGGTCAAACGGACTCAGGAGCCGCTAAATGATCCATTGCCCCTTGTTTTGGGCTAGAAATCATACAATAGGAGCACCTGTGTCCGTATAAAAGGACAACACCCTGCGTTGCCTCAAATAAGATCCCCTGTGTACTTCTGTCAATAGAGTGGACACAGTAAAAAGGTCAGTTCGCAAGCTTTAGAT
>NZ_BMKR01000013.1 GCF_014644435.1 Paenibacillus albidus
GAGGGCTTATCCAAATAAATATAGAACGCAAATTCGATTCGGATTCAGTTTTCAGGCGATCAAGCCTGAGCAGAGTGTCGTTCCTTTTAAAGGTCTGATATTCTCTCGCAGCGATTTTGAGGAGCGGAAGCTTCGACAAATCATGTTTGGTGGCGATAGCGGAGGGGTTCCACACGTACCCATCCCGAACACGACCGTTAAGCCCTCCAGCGCCGATGGTACTTGGACCGAAGGGTCCTGGGAGAGTAGGACGTCGCCAAGCACTGAACAAAGTATGGCCCAATGGAGCCATGCTTTTTTTGTATGCATTTTTGTATACATTATTGTGAATTCCATCTCTGGAGAAGAGGGAGTTCATTATTTTTTAATTCTTTTTGTCATTAGGCAAACTCGTTTATAGTACATTTGGCTCCCCGCATCTTCAATTGGTTCTCACTTTAAAAGGTGGGAATAGAGGGCTCATTCGAAAGTCACCTCCCGGGAGGCACGCTGTAACCTAGGGCGGAGATCGATTGAGAGCACTTTATACATCAGAATGGGCAAAAGTAGGCTCGTTTTAAGGTTTCAGTGTATTTGGTGCAGCAGGAACCGCAGCCTTAGCCGGAAAGTGCCTTATGGCTATCCTTTGAATGTACAAAATACATCATGATGGAGGTTTGAGCCTCGTTTTAACCATTCTGATGTACGATATACATTAGAACAGCTCGAAGGCTGGTGACGAACGCTAATCCGTATCAAACAGCACAACCTTCTAATAAACGTACCCGTTGGTCCCTTTAACATCCCCTTCTAACATGGCCTTCGTAGTCTTTCTTCATATTCATAAACCAGATTCTCCTTCATTCTAATACAGTTTAAGCTTAAAGGCATCCTCTTTCCTGTGCTGCTGTGTGCCGTGTTCATCCCCCATTTTGTAAAAGGATTATCCGGGCATATGTTTTCTGAAATGTTCTATACGGCTGTGTTTCTCTTTTTTATCATCTTTTTTTCGAATGGATTTCTGCACCAGTATAACTTAAGGAAAAAAGCCTCTGAGGAGTTCATTCGTCTTTGTGAATTCAGGCAAGCGAAAACAGTCTATGGTCATGGGACAAGAAGCGGAGTGATTGCCGAACATATTCTTCTCAGGATCTCCTATAGCGGCAGATATAAAAATGAACTGATTATGTCCGCCATTCTTCACGATATCGGGAAATCATTAATTCCCTCCTTTATTCTGAAGAAACGGGGGGCCCTGTCGCTGACAGAAGAGAAAGAATACGAGTCGCACAGCGATAAAGGTGCAGAGGTTGTCCTGAATATTACGGGCAACAAAAAGATTGCCGACTGGATTAAATACCACCACGAGCGTTATGACGGAAAAGGATTTCCAGTAGGGCTAAAGGGTAAGGAAATTCCATTCGAATCCAGAATAATAAGCCTGTGCAATCAACTGGATCATCTGATGCTTAAATACAGCAGGGACGAGCATGTTCTAAATATGCTGCAGGAATACGCCGGCAAGATACTGGATCCGCGGTTGGTCAGTTATTTGGAGCCGGCCGATATCCGGTTGCTCCGCAGCCGTCTGGTCTACAATGAAGAGACGGAAGAGCAGCAACCGGAAGAGGAGGAGAGCTACAGCGAGAATGAGGCCTTTATAGGTAAAACCATTCTGGTGAAATACCCGGCTGCTGGGTATCTTAACGACATGCCGCCGCAGGATGTGGCGGAAGACATAACCAGGCTGGCCGACCGCGCGCTCTGTACGGAACATAGTTTTCACGAGGTGGTGAAGGGCGCAGGTACAACCTATGAGGCGCATTTCTACCCGGAGCAGGGGCTGGTCACCATTGTAATGACTGATATTACTCCTGCAATCCTTTATCGGGAGACGATGCACCGCAATATTTTGCGCTCCTACAAGGATGTTATTGAAACGTTGTCCAACAGCAAAGTGGATATTTGCTTAACCAAGGAAGAGCTTGAAGAGCGGCTGGGGAACTATATCGATTCCATGCAGGTCCAGACCAAAGCGGATGTATCCGTCAGCCGCGCCTTTGTAGCCGATTATTATGCGGACAGGGAGGATTCCAAGCGGCTGATGCATATCAAGCTTGCCGTCTCCGAAGGGGTTACCAATCTTATCAAGCATGCTGTTCTCGGCAAAGTTTCTTTATATGACAAGAATGGAACTCTTCAGGTGTATATATCGGACAAAGGCTCAGGTATTGCCCTGCATGAGCTGCCCAAGACCATTCTGGTCTCGGGTTACAGCAGCAAACGTTCCATGGGCAAAGGTTTTGCGCTAATCCATGCCACTGCCGATCATGTGTCACTGCATACGAATACCAAAGGGACTTCTTTATTAATCGAGTTTCACCCCGGCTTTAATGTTAGAAAAGAAGGGAAACCGTTGTAATCACAACCTGTATACTGCAAGCGAAAATAACAAGCAAATCAGGCCGTTCTCATGGGAGAGGGGGCACTGGTTTGCTTTTTTTATCTATAAAAACCAGCTGTGGCGGGCATAATGAAGCCATCCTGATGCAAAGGAGCGGTTTGGAAGAGAATGAATCGGGACCGAATGGCTTTGTATTTACGGAAAGCAGGCATAATTCTGGCAGCAGTTCTCGGGAGTTTGGCCTTATTCCTCTGGCATAACTATAAGAGCATGGACATTAAGCCGCTCTTGAAGCAATATAACTTCTGGGGCTCCAGGGTTTGCTTTGGGAAAGGATACGGAACCCACCTGATTGTGGTTCAGCTGGAGTCGTTTCAAAATTTCCTGATTCATACTTCCATCCAAGGTCAGCCGCTGACCCCGGTTATCAATAAGCTATCAGCGGAGAGTTTGTATTTCCCGCACATCTTTCAGCAAATTGGCCGCGGCAATACCTCCGATGCCGAATTCATCAGCAATACCTCCATCTATCCGGTGGGGGCGGTTGCGATGTCTAAGAAATATGGGGACCGGGAGTTTCCCAGTCTGGCGAGATTGATGCGTCAGAGGGGATATGTTGCGAATACGTTCCATGTGAATGATGTGAGCTTTTGGGACCGGAATCAAATGTATCCGGCGCTCGGCTTCGATACTTTTTATGACCGGCGGTATTTTCCACATATGAAGTTCAGCCGGTTTGGTGCCTCGGATGAGGATCTATACCGGGTAGGCATCAACAAGCTGAAGACTTTGGATAAACGTCAGAAGAATTTTTATGCCCAGTTTGTGACCGCCTCCAGCCATTCTCCTTTCACAATACCAAAGAACAGCAAGCGCTTGAAGCTGAACGAAACGTTAAAAGGCGGACCGTTAAGAGAGTATCTTACCGCTGTAAATTATGCCGATTATGCGCTGGGTACCTTTATTGATAAACTTAAAGAAACAGGATTGTGGGATAAAAGCGTCCTGGTCGTCTATGGGGACCATTTTGGCTTAAACAAAAAGAAATTTGATGCCAAAAAGCTTAGTGAGGCTTTGGGCATTCCATATCACAAGCAAATCAGTACCTTTAATGTGCCGCTGATGATCCATCTGCCGGGGCAACTCCACGGCAAAATCATTAAACAGACCGGGGGACAAGTCGACATTCTGCCTACGGTTGCCAATATTATGGGCATTGACCTGAAGGCTGAAGCCTTTACGGCTTTTGGGCAAGACTTATTGAATGTGGATCATAATGTCGTTGGGATGCGTTATTATTTGCCGACAGGATCCTTTTTTAATAATGAAGTGCTTTTCATTCCCGGGGAAAAAGGGTTCGCTGACGGGACGGCAACTTCGATCAGAACCCTGCAGCGGGTTGAAGACATTGCCCCCTACAAATCGGATTATGACGATATCATTCAAAGGATGAAGAGCTCTGATCGATATGTGAAGCAGCTGCCTATTCGCCGTAAAGAAATTGAAGGGCCGGATATAGATGAATAGGGAGCTGTGCGGTAAAAATCAGGAGAAACCGCAGATGGCCCAAAACGCAAAGCAGCGATTCTCCGGGTAACGGGAGAATCGCTGTTTTGCTGTCTTTTGGCGTGAAAATGCCTGCTTTGGGGTCTGTCTCTTGAGGTTACGCCTCTACTGGATCCGGTCTCTTCACTTGAAGCGGAGGAGGGATAAGCCAGCCCTTTTTCTTGTTCATCTGCAGAATTTTAACGCCTAATCCTGTTTTGGTGAGATGGTATTTGGCAAATAAGGCACCGATATCTTCTCTGATCGACTGCCCCATGGCCTGGCTGCAGGCGACCAATCCGGCTGCATTATCCGCAGCGATTTTGGCGGCAATCTCCGGATCGGTAAAACGGGCGCCCACAGGAATATCCTCAAGCTTCGCTTCGGGTCTGTTAGGCATTATAGGTGCTGAAGCAATGCCGTTATCTGCCAAAAGCTTATCGCATTCACTGACCTCCAGCTCGGCTTGATCAATTAAGGTATTCAACACTTTTTTCAGATCATGATCACCGGCATGAATCAAATAGGCCCGGTAACAGGAGATTGCGCCCTTCGCTACTGTGGAGGCCGACCACACATTGAAGATTTCTCCATAATGCATCGGTTCTTCTTTGGGATTGCCACCTAAGATACCTGTCATATACATGCTCCTTTGGTTTGTGGATTTTAACAAGTGTAGTATCCCTAGATACACAAATATTATACCGCCGGCATGTTTTGGTTCCTGCAGGTGCAAACTTGGAAGAACCATCTGAAGCAGCAAGGAGTGCAGGGATATGAGTGATAAATGGGTGATGGATTCTATTCGTAAGCTTGCCAGACCGCTTAGAAAAGAAGAAACGTTAGCGGGCCTGTTGAATGAGGCCGGAAACGCTAAATATGTACTGCTGGGTGAGGCCTCACATGGAACCTCGGAATATTACAGTGTCCGCACGGAGCTCTCCAAACGTCTGATTGCCGAACAAGGATTCCGGTTCATCGCCGTAGAAGGGGATTGGCCCTCCTGCTACACCTTGAACCGTTATATTAAAGGTTATACCGGTCCTGGTGCCGCGTTGTCCGATTTCAACCGCTGGCCTTCATGGATGTGGGCCAACCAGGAAATCCGGGATTTGGCGGAGTGGCTGCGCGACTTCAACAAGGATAAACCGGATGCAGACAAGGCCGGTTTTTACGGGATGGACGTCTACAGCCTTTGGGAATCTATGGATGAGATACTAAAGTATCTCGCCGCCAGGGGCAGCGTGGATCTGGAGGCGGCAGAAAGGGCTTTTGAGTGTTTTGAGCCCTATACCAGAGATGAGCAATCGTATGGGGTTTCAGCTTCTCTATATGGAGAGGGCTGCGAGGAAGAGGTTATTGCGCTGTTAAGTAAACTTCAGGGCCAATGGAAAAGCGCAAATCAGGATGACCAGGAGGAGGCGTTAAGCGCCGAGTTAAACGCTATGGCGGTAAAAGGGGCCGAAGCGTATTACCGGACCATGATACGCCATGACTCGGAATCCTGGAACATCCGGGACCGCCATATGGTGTCGGCACTGGAGAAGCTGATGGAATTCTACGGAGAAAAAACGCGCGCTTTGGTCTGGGCTCATAATACCCATATCGGAGATGCCCGGGCAACGGATATGGCGCAGGACGAAATGATTAACGTTGGGCAGCTGCTGCGGGAAAAGCACGGCAGCGACGTCTACGCGATTGGCTTCGGTTCGTATCAGGGCACAGTGACAGCAGGAAGATCATGGGGAGCTGTCCCGGAGACCATGAATGTCCCGCCAGCGATCACCAATAGCTGGGAGGAGCTTCTGCACAGGGACGGTGCCGAGGACAAGCTGCTTATGTTTCATAACGAGGAGAGGACGGTACTCGATGAGGTGATGGTTGGCCACCGGGCCATTGGCGTCGTGTACCATCCCGAGCGGGAGAGAGGCAATTACGTGCCCACCGTGATTTCAAAACGTTACGACGCTTTTATTTATCTGGACCAAACAAAAGCGTTGGTGCCGCTGAGGGTGGAGGCGGGCCAGGTGTAGTTTACAGGATAAAATGCAAAGCTCCTTCTCATACTAGGGGAAGACGATGGAGGTGAATATCATGCCCAAAAACAGTGCCGATCCCAAAATGGACCGTGCAGATAACCGTGCGGACAAAAAAAACAATCAACAAAATAAAGCCCATTTTACTGAAGAACCACAGACTTTAACTAACAGTAAATTAGCCGATTATGTCCCGAGTCTTAATGGAGTTACCAAAAATGAAACAACCTGAGTAGCAAAAGGCTGCTCTTAGTCGCTTCTGACGAAAAGCAGCCTTTTTTGTTAAACTGAATCCTACTCTTGCGTTTGCTCTTTGACCAGAATCTTGAAGCAAAACGGCTCAAGATGAACCTGTAAGTGATCTTCCGCAGCGTCAACCGGCTCTCCGTTCAGAGCGTCCCGCCAACGTCCCTCCAAAGCAAGAGAGAGGGAAGCGGGCTGCTCGGAAGGGTTCATCCAAATCGTGAAATGGGAATGCTCATCCCGGCGTTCGTAGACAAAAGGGCGCTCCTGTTCTTCTGCCTTTAAGAACCGGAAACGGCCGGTACGCAAGGCCGGGAATTCCTTGCGTAAATGGATTAGAAGCTTGTAGCATTCGAAAAGGTCCCGGTTCTGTTCCTCCTCTTCCCATATCATGCACTTGCGGCAATCCGGGTCGGCTTCTCCTTCCAGCCCGATTTCGTCTCCGTAAAAGATACAAGGCGTACCGGTAAAGGTGAACAAAAAGGCGATCGCAAGCTTGAGCTTTTGAGAGTCCCCTTCCAATAAAGTGAGAATACGCGGGGTATCGTGGCTGGCCAGCAGGTTGAACAGCACCTCATTGGCCTGCTGTGGATAACGCATCAACAGATGGCTGATATGGGCGGCGAAAGTTCGGGCGTCGAGCTCACTGTTGCGGATATATTCAATCAAACGGTCGGAAAGCGGATAATTCATGACGGAATCGAACTGGTCGCCTTGCAGCCAGCGCAAGGAATCATTCCACACTTCCCCGATAATGTATGCCTCAGGATTGATGTCTTTGACGAGCTTGCGGAAGTCCCTCCAGAAGGCATGGTCGATTTCATTGGCAACATCCAGGCGCCAGCCGTCGATCCCCACCTCTTGTAACCAGTACCCGGCTATATCCAGCAGAAATTCCCTGGTTTCGGGATTCGAGGTATTCAGCTTAGGCATTTGGGCAAAAAACCCGAAAGCGTCATAGTTCGGATTTCCTTCTCTGACTTCTACAGGATAACTGTGAATGTGAAACCAGCCGGCAAATTTGGATAACTCCCCATGTTCGATCACATCCCGGAATTGGGGGGACTTGGCACTGATATGGTTAAATACCGCGTCCAGTACAACCCTTATTTGTCTGGAATGCGCCGCTTTAACGAATGTTTTCAGCAGCTCAAGGTCACCGAAATGAGGGTCTACCTTTTTATAATCCGTCGTGTCATATTTATGATTGCTTGGCGCCTCAAAAATGGGGGTCAGATAAATTGCGGTAATCCCAAGGTCGGCCAAATAATCCAGATGATCGATAATCCCCTGGATATCCCCTCCAAAGAAGCTTTCAGTTGCAGGTTTCTCTCCCCAGATCGAAATTTCTTTTGGATCATTGTCCGGATCGCCATTGGCAAAACGTTCGGGCATAATTTGATAGAATATGGCTGACTTTGCCCACTCCGGTGCTCTAAACAAGTCAATCTCATGAATATAGGGACGATCATAATATCCGCCCGGCGGTCCCGGCTGTTGCCTGAATATCCCCGTCTCAATCATCCAGACCGTCTCATCTCCGGAATGAAAGCGGAAACCGTAAGAAAAACGCCTGTGTTCAGGCTTCACCGATACTTCCCAGTAATCAAAAAATTGGTCTGTGGCCACTTTCAGCATCTTCTGCTCGTGATGGTAAGTGTCCCAATCGTATTTATCGCCGGTCACGGCAATAACTTCATTAACATTGTCCGCTTTTGTCCTGACGCGCAGGTGGAAGGTATCCTTGTCGTAGAGATAGGCCCAGTTGCTGTGAGGAACGTGGTGCAGACATTCAAGCTGTATATTCGTTTCGTTTGCATGCATAAGTGTCCCTCCCGAAGATGTCTGTCAACCCTCATTGTAGCCTTTAATGAATCATTCAATTCGGATAGTCCGTCTTTGCCAATATGTAATGCTTGCAGAAGAAGGAATTGATCAATGAGGGGTCATTCTTTTATCTTTTTGATCGGCCACAAAAGAACCTCAAGACGTTTAGTGAAGGTAAGAAGTGAAGGTTCACCTTCAGGAGTGAGACCCAGCGCTTTCATTGAAGTGTTGTGTTCTATATGAAGCTCTGCTTCCTGTAAAGGCCAAGGCAGATGATGAATCTCGCCAATATACAGCCGGCCTGCCCGGTCTGAAGCGTACAGGCAATACCGTTCCGTCAGCCAGTGGAGAAGGGTGCCTGGCATCGCATGAAAGCACAAGGGCTGGACTGCCCGATAGATGCCTTGAAACACTGCCTCATCACCATTGGGGTTTATCCTCTTGCTGCTATAGCGAATGTCCCCGCCCGCACAATGATAAGACATGGTGGCATGCCTATAAGGCAGGTGGGCGAGCAGGCGTGCTGCAGCAACAGCTAACAGACTGGAGGCATCCAGATTAAGCAAAAAGATCCCGGGTTTGCCGTCCCGCACCACATAAGTGCGAATGTTAAGCTCTAAGAACCGGTGAACGCCTGGGGGAGGGGGCAATCCCCGCAGCTTCAACAGGTCCATTACAAAAGGAGACATACTGATCCAGGGTGTTCCTTCCCATTGTTCCAGCTCCAGACCCGGTGGAAGATACGGCAACAGCTCTACTTCATTCACGGGCCAATGTGCAAACAATAAGTCTTTCCAGACTTGCTTCATTACCCAAGGTCCTTGGGGCAAAGGAAAGGGACGATGGTTTGTGTGTACCAGAATATCGCTGTTCTTCAATGTGAATCCCTCCTGTAAAGATAGATTACCCAAAGTCCTGGATATATTTCGGTTCCGGCCGGAGGAATTGGGTTTGGCTTTAAACCGTGAGCAGACCCGCAAGGATGGTAAACTTTGAGAAAAGTGGCCCTCCTGCGGGTCTTTTATGTTTTAATATAAAGTGTCGATCTTATATAGGAGTGGAACAAGTATGAAGCGTATTACAATTCTGATCGCTGACGATGAGGCGGAGATTGCCGACCTGGTGGCTTTACATTTGCAAAAAGAGGGCTATCATATTATCACAGTCTCCGATGGACAAGCAGCGGTCCAGGCTGTTCAATCGCTGTCCATAGATTTGGCTATTTTGGATATTATGATGCCTGGGCTGGACGGGTATGAGGTCACCCGTCAGATTCGGGAGAAACATCATCTGCCGATCATTTTTCTGAGTGCCAAAACCACGGATCTTGATAAAATCACGGGCCTTGTGATGGGAGCGGACGACTATATGACTAAACCGTTCAACCCCATGGAGCTGGTGGCCCGTGTGAATTCACAGCTGCGCCGCTCGATGTTGTTCAATCAGCCGGCTGCAATGAACCGGTCCGTTCTGGATGCCGGGGGATTGACGATTTCACCTGAGCAGCATACGGTTACTCTTTACGGCAAAGCTGTCGAGCTCACGCCGAAGGAGTTTGATATCCTGTATCTATTGGCCAGTCATCCCAAGCAGGTCTTTAGCGCCGAGAATATTTTTCAGCAGGTATGGGGCGAAGCCTATTATGAAAGCGGGAATACAGTCATGGTGCATATCCGTACTTTAAGGAAGAAGCTGGGGGAAGACGTCAACAAGAATAAATTCATCAAAACGGTGTGGGGCGTGGGGTATAAGTTCAATGAATAAGAGAATCCGCAGCTTTAGGGCTAAAATGATTATGCTGCTGGGGCTCAGCATGCTTTTGTCCGGCAGTATCACTTATGGGATCTACAGACTTCTTCAACTTTATTATTCGGGCGTTCGCCGGGAGGACAAGCTGGCCGAGTACCGTCAGATGATGAACAGCATCGGAGATATTTATTTTTTCCTGCTGCTGTTTATCCCGCTCGCCATCCTGTTTTTCTTTTGGTTCACTAAGCCGTATGCCATTTATTTTCAAGAAATATCCAAGGGGATTCACCATCTGGCCAATGGCGAGTTTAAGAATCGGGTGTCTATTTCAGCGAATGACGAATTTAGCACCATTGCGGAGGATCTCAACCTGGCGAGTGCCAAACTGCAGGAGGCAGTCGAAAAAGGGGATTTTGCGGAGAACAGCAAAGATCAGTTGGTCGTGAATTTGGCTCATGACTTACGCACGCCGCTTACTTCTGTGTTGGGTTACCTGGACCTGATCCTTAAAGATGAGTCTGTGGAGGGGCAGATCAGGCATTTCACCTCCATTGCTTTCGCCAAATCACAACGTCTGGAGAAGCTGATCGATGAATTGTTTGATATCACCAGAATGAATTATGGCATGCTGCCTCTAGAGAAAAGGACACTGGATCTCAGCGAGCTGCTGAGACAGCTGAATGAGGAGCTGTATCCTGTTTTTGAGAAAAATCACTTGGTCTCCAGATTGAATATGCTGCCTAACTTGTCGATTTCCGGTGATGGTGAGCTGCTGGCCCGGGTATTCGAGAACCTGCTGACCAATGCCGCCCGTTATGGCAAGGATGGTCTGTATGTTGATATCAATGGCGATCTGGATTCGGGGCAGGCAGTGATTCAGGTCATTAACTACGGAGGGCATATCGATCCGGAAGATTTACCGCATCTCTTCGATATGTATTATACAGGTGACCGTGCACGGTCACATCCGGAGGGTGGAACAGGGCTTGGGCTGTTCATTGCCAAAAATATTGTGGAGCAGCATGGCGGTACCATTTCAGTGGAAAGCAGTGTGATACAGACATCGTTTGAGGTCCGGCTGCCGCTGGAGCCGTAATTTAAGAAAAACTTTATCTTTGTCCCATTTTTTTTTAACTAATTTTCCTTATCCTGATGATATGAGGGTTAAGGAGGATACAGTTGATGAAAAAGTGGGTTTTTTTTATATTAATCATGCTGGTGCTAGGGTATGTTGCATATGGGACGAACATGTACCTGGAGCAGAAAAGGGATAATAGCCTTGGGGGATATGAGCCTCAGGAAATGAACCGACAAGGGTACAAAACGATCAAAATTGTTCCACAGGATCAAGTGCACCAAGGGGATTTGTTGCTGGTCAACAAGGAATATCCCGTCCATCAGGAAGGGGTGAAATCCGATATTGTGAATTTATCCGAACATCCGGAGCTGCTCCAGGGTTATGGATTGCTGGATCAGCACATCTCTTTGTCGCAGCATGTAGCGCAGGAATTTCTGAAGATGCTCGAAGCTGCCAACCAAGAGGGAGTGAATCATTTCCTGATCAGCAGCGGTTATAGGGATTTTGAGAAGCAGGATCAATTATACCGGGATATGGGCCCGGATTATGCTTTACCGGCAGGCTACAGCGAACATAACCTGGGCTTGTCCCTTGATATAGGCTCTACCGAGACCGAGATGAGCAAAGCGGATGAAGGCAAGTGGCTGCACAAAAACGCCTGGAAATACGGCTTCATCCTGCGGTATCCCAAAGATAAATCCGAGCTTACAGGTATTCAATATGAACCCTGGCATTTCCGTTATGTCGGATTGCCCCACAGTGCCATCATGCAGGACAAACAGCTGGTACTGGAGGAATATTTGGATCTTTTAAAAGAACAAAAGAGGTTGACGACGGTGGTGGAGGGCCGGAAATATGAGGTCAGTTATTATCCGGTTTCCGAGAATGTCCTCAAAGTGCCGGATGAGGGTCAATATGAGTTGTCGGGCAATAATATAGATGGGGTTATTCTTACTGTGAAAGAATAATTGCTCAATCCTAATCAGCGGTTGACTTGGTCCCGGCAACCACTTGTCACCGCGACCGGCTGTGCAAGGAAGCGGACTCAGAGGATCTTATTTGAGGTAACGAAGGGTGTTGTCCTTTTATGCGGACACAGGTGCTCTTATTGTATGATCTCTAGCCCAAAAAGAGGGTCAATGGATCATTTAGCGGCACCTGAGTCCGTTTGACCAGAAAAATGAGCTGATTTGGCGAAAAAACGTTTCTCCGGTCCGTTAAGTATAAGAAAAAAAGCGTGTCTCCCTTGAGGAGCACGCTTCTTTATTGGCGATACGATGATTGCTGTGGTACTACTTATTGCTGCTTGGCATACCATTCTGAGAATTGTTTCTGATATTCAGCGATATATTTATCAATCCCCGCTGCTTTAAGTCTGTCCAGCGCTTTGGGGAAGGCGGTGTCATAATCGCTGAAGCCGCTGCCGATGGGTGCGAGGTATTCAGTGAATACGCCGTTCAGTTTCGTTTCTTCATTCTTGACGGGTGTATTGTCAAAGTTGAAGCCGGCACCCTTGGAAATGATTGCTCCATCGTCCCAAGCTTTGTATTCAGCGATGAATTCGTCCGGAACGGTGTTGTCGAAACGGATGAAGTTTTTGTTCATGAGCAGCCAGTCGGGGATCAGCGAATCGGTGTTTATTCTGGTCAGACGCCCGTTCTCGTCCAGCGTATAATCGGTTCCCTTTATCCCGTAGGCGAACAAGTCGTACAGCTCCTGGTTTTTTTGCAGCAGGTTGAAGAACATCACATAACGTTCAGGGTCTTTGGCTGCGGTAGAGACGAAGAAGGCGGTGCTGTACGTGCCACGGCTGATTTTTGGGCGGCCGCTGCCGAGGAAATAATTGACCAGCTTGGCCTCAGGCACTGCTTGTGAGATCGTTGCCGCCCCTTCAAAAGGACGTGCCGCTGTGCCGGCCCAGAACATCGCTTTGCCGGAGTTCCAGTCAGACTGCAGCTGCGGAACATTGGTGGCGGCATATTTCGGAATGATTCCTTTTTCATACCAGCCGCGCATCAGGTTCGCGTAACTCTTGAACTCTTCGGTTTCAAACCAGCTAATGATTTTATCATCTTTCACAGACTCGTCCAGGGCAATAAAATCATTTTGCCAATACAGGTTTTTGTCCGTGTAATCATATTGCAGTATCCGGCGAGCATCGGTGTTGGCGTACCCGATCAGTTCGGGATGAATGGCATGCACCTTATCATAGAACTGCTCCAGTTCCTTCAGCGAGGTGACCTGCGTCATGCCAGCTTCCTCTAGCAAATCCTGTCTAACTAGCGCGCTGTAGAACTCCGCAGAATTCGGCTTGTTGCCGACTGGAATTGCATACTGCTTACCTTCTAGCTGAAAGGCCTTGAAGGAGGCTTCGTCTACATTTTTACTCAAATCAGCTGCTGTACTGGCATATGGGGTAAGGTCGGCATAAAGCCCTTTAGCTACAGATTTCACCATGTAATTGGCATCAGTATAGGTTGCGAAGTCCTCTCCCGTAGACAACATCAGGTCGGTTTTACCGCCGCCATATTCTGTCCAAGGAAGAAACTGAAATTCAACCTCAGCGTTGATTTCTTTCTTGATTACGTCGTAGAATTCCGTCTTCGCCAGTTCCTTCATCCGGTTTGACTCATCCCCGTACAGCACAATTTTCAGTTTGGCGGGAGCCAATGTGCTGCCGTCATTACTGCCGTTATCCGTAACGGAAGATGTACCTTCATTTCCGCTTCCAGAACTAGAGGCAGCGCTTTCATTGTTGCCCTGAGAACAGCCACTTACCAAGAACACCGCTGCTAGGAGCAAACTTAACCAACCTTTTTTCTTATTCATGATGAACCCTCCTGAAATAGAATCATAATGTTTGAGGTATCTATTGCAAAGGTCGTGCTCCCTTAAGTCTTATTGTACATCAAGAAGTAGGGGAGCATAAACCCGGTGCAACCGAACAAAACAGGGCATCCTTGCCGGGAATTAGCCTTTGACCGAACCCACGATAATGCCTTTGACAAAAAAGCGCTGGAGAAAAGGATATAATATGGCGATTGGCAAAACGGTCAGGCAGGTCATCGCCATTTTGGCTGTCTCCAGTGGTGGTGCGATGATAGCTCCACCGACCTGAGCAGCATTGCCGGAGGCCAGGAACTGAATGTTCGCCATCATGTTGTACATTAAATATTGGATTGTATAGAGATTCTGATCGGTTACCAGCATTAGCGGCAGATAGAAATCATTCCAGAACTGCAGCGCGTAAAAAAGCGAGATTGTGACCAGTCCGACCCGGCCCAGCGGAATCATAATGCTGAAGAAGATCCGCAGATGTCCGGCACCGTCGATTTGCGCAGATTCCACGATTTCATGTGGGATGCTGCGGAAATAGTTGGCCATAAGAAACATCAGAAAAACACTTAGCACATAAGGGAGGAATAGGCCGAGAAGCGTATCGTCCAAATGATAATATTTGGTGCAGAGTATATACCATGGCAGTGTTCCTCCGCTGAACAACATCGTAAAATAGGCGAAGAAAGCGAAGAAATTTTTGAGCCGGAAGCTTTTAACGGATATGACATAGGCGTAAGCGGTGGTCACCAGTACGGCCGACACGGTACCCAGCATCGTAACGATCACCGACATAGAATACGCCCGCAGAATCTGCTGCGCCTTGGAGCCAAACAGGAATTCATATGTTTCAAAGGTGAAGCCTCTAGGCCAGAACGAATAGCCTTCCGCAGCGATTCTGGCTTCGGTTGATAATGAGCCGGATACGGCCAGAATAAACGGCACCAGACAGATGGCTGAAAATACGGTTATACAGAAATAAAAGAAAATGAGCAGGCCTTTGTTTTCGGTAGTTTGCATCTTATCAGTCTCCTAGAATAGTTTGCTGTCTTTGTCATACCAGCCAGCCAGTTTGTTGGCTACCAGTACCAGAATGAAGCCAAAGACGGATTGATAGAGCGTGATGGCTGAAGCAAAGCCGAATTCTCCGGAACGGATGGCTGTGCGGTATACATACACATCGATAATGTCGGTAGTAGGCAGAAGCAGCGGATTCAGGAAGGTTACTCCCATAATCATGCTGAGATCGCCTTTCAGCATGCCTCCAATGCCCAGCAGCGTCATTAGAATGATCGACGGAATAAGCATTGGCACCGTAATCTTGGTAATAATCTGCCATCTGGAGGCACCATCGATTTTTGCGGCTTCATAATAGGAAGTGTCGATGCCTTGCAGCACCGCATAATAGATGATGGCGCCGTAGCCAGCGCTTTTCCAGATATTGGCCAGCACCAGAATAATTACGAACAGCCAAGGGCTGGAATACCAGTCGACCTGGGAGAAGCCCAATGTTTGGAGCAACTGATTCATAATTCCTTTGTCGTAATCCAGCAGGGAGAACAGAATGGCTCCGATAATAATCCAAGAAATAAAATACGGGAAAAACATGACGCTCTGCGTAATTTTGATAAACCATTTGCTGCGCAGCTCATTCAGGGTAATGGCGATGGCCACTGAACAAAACGTGCCGGTCAGCATATATAGCACATTTAGCATCACCGTGTTGCGTGTAGCCCTAAGAGAGTCTTCCATACTAGAGAAGAAAAACTCGAAATTGGAGAAACCGGCCCACGGGCTGCCGAAGATTCCGTCGTTGAAGTTGTAATTCTTAAAGACAAGAATCAGACCACTCATCGGCAGATAAGCAAAAAGAATTAAAATGACGATTCCCGGAAGAGCGAGCAGGTAAAGTGTGCTGTCCTTCCTTAGGGATTTACGGAAGCTTTTGGCTCTGGCCGTCCTGATTCCCGGAATTAGCCGCCCCTGTGTCTCCGGTGTAGCCTCTTGCATCATTAACAGTCCACTCCTTTATACTAGCGTTGTCATTTCTGTCCCTTGTTGCAGGAGAACGCTTTACCTGGCAATCATAAATCGGCCTAGAATGTAAACGCTATCATAACAAACGAAAAAAAGTTAAAAAAGCGAAAAAGGGTGGATTAAAAAAACGAAAAAGATATCACTTTTTTGTTCTTTAGGCGTGTGAAAGCCTTATTTAAGGGGGAATTCCACAGTATACGCGAGGTGAAGGTGTTTCATCAAAAGTCAAAAAGGGATGTCCCCGGCTATGAAAATGCTGCCGGGACATCCCCTTCGTTCTTTGCTTATAGCGGGTCAATCAGGAAGATTCCTGCTTCTGTAGAATATGATTCATTCTCCATTTGGAGGGTGTAACCCCAAATCGCTTCTTAAACTGGGTTGTAAAATAGGTGCTGCTATTGTAGCCCACTTTCTCTGCAATTTCCCGGATATCTAAGTCAAGTTCAGTGACTAATAACATCTGAGCCTGCTCTAGGCGCAGCAGGTTGACGAAATCGGGAAAGCTGCCGTTTACTTCGTCGGCAATAAGCCTGCTGAGATAGGCGGGACTTAGCGACAGCTTGTCGGCAAGCGCATTAAGGGACAGTCTAGAGTCGTCATAATGATCTCTGATGTAACAAATGGCTTCTACTGCAATGCTCTTGGTCTGTACAGCGCTCATGCTGGCAATTCGTTTGAGGGCGGTATAACAGCTGTCCACAATCCAATGCAGCAGCTTGTCATAGCTTTGGATCTGCCAGATACGCTGGTAATTATCGAGAAAGCCGGATTGCTGAACATCTGCATTAAGCTCGGCCGTGCGGCTGAGCTCAAAGGCCAGTCTCGACAATGCGATGGTGGCAGACTCGACGCGGTAACTGCAGGCTACTGCCAGCAATCTTTCCACCGCCTGCGGAATATGGCTCGAGAGCTCCGTCTGCCTAACGGCTTGCAGCACCGGTTCAAGGGCGCTGTCAGGCATCGGGCTGCTGTTGAGATGGATGGTATCATCAGCAAAGATGATGTTCTGCTGTACATGGAATTTAATATACTGCAGACTGTCCGCAGCCTCATTATATTTAGCCCTCAGCAGGTTTAAATCATCCGAAAGTCCGCTGATTCCTAAGGCACAGCAGACACCTGAATGCTGGAGCTGAGCTGCAATTTCTTCCCATTTGCCGCGGAACAAGGCGTAATCGTCGAAGCTGCCGTTTCTCAGCTCACTTAGAATAAGCACGGCAGTTCCCTGATGCGGACGGAAGGACTGAACGGCCGCAAGTTCGAAGAAGGCAAGTTCAACTTGCTTAATGCCCTCCCCGAAGGTCTGCCCGGACCCTTCAGATTGTTCGGACTCCAGCAAAGTTAATACGCATACGCAATACGCTCCTCCAGAAGCGGCTATGCTCATCAGTGGCGTACTGCTGTTCTCTGGTGTTCCCTGTGGGGAAAGCAGCCATCGCATCAAGGCGCTGTCATCGCTTTCTTTCTTGAGCTGCTCCAGCTTAACGCCAATCTGCTCAAGTTCCTGGCTCACGGTATCGAAATCACCGCCTGACTTCAGCGCTCCTTCATTGCCGGATAGATGAACGATATTACCGAACAGTCTGCCAATCGGCTTATACATCCGCCGCGAGATTAAATTAGCGGTTATGGAAGCAGCAATAATCAATACTAAGCACAGACCGGTCATCAGCGTGCGGGCATTGGAGATATCGCGGATGCTGTCCTTGTAGGAAGTCTCCGACACAAACCATAGCTTGTCCGCTGCAGAATATATATAGGTAATCAGTTGTGGCTCTCCGCTCCCCCTATAGACAAAGGAGCCTCTTTCCGAGGAGGAAGCTACCACCTGCTTCAGCATGCCCTCTTCCAGCGGGGTGTCGGATAGTGCACTGTGCATGAGCACGGATGCGCTCCCGTCTAGCACCGCGTAACGGGTTACTTCTCCTTCTTTTTGCGTGAACAGATTGTTCTGCAGTTTGCCCAGATTGACGGTCAGTGCTACCGCCCCGTAATATTCGCTGTCCGCAAACGCCCGGTCATTATAAAACACGGTGAGCAGGGTAATTGGGGTACCGTTATTTAGGGTTGCCTCCCACAGAAAGGGAGACTCAACAATAACATTATTCCGCATCCGCGAGAACAGCTCCAGCTTAGACTCCGGGCTTAGCGGCAGGTTCTCAAACATCGCAACAGGTTCATCTACCCCCATGATGTAGGCGTTCTCCATATACTGGTTGACAACCAACGCTCCGCGGATTTGGCTTAAGGCACTGTACAGCTGGTCGCTCCAGCTCGTGTCTCCGTTCATCATGAGTGCGTTGATGTTCGGGTTCCTATAGAAGTCCATAGCGTAATTCTGGACGATCTCTTTATAGTTTATAAAAACGGTTTCAGTATTCACCAGCACATTCTGATTCGCCTTGTTGACATTATCTATCGTAATATTCCGGTACCAATAAAAGATCACAACGGCCAGCACAAGAATACAGCAGACTGAAATCGCGGTCAAGCTCATAAAAAAGCGGGTGTATAATTTCTTTCTTTTTCCCAAGCTGCTCACCCCTTAAGGTAAATCCTATTACCCCCATTCTAGAGGGAAAAGCCATTCGCTGACAAGGAGTGAAATATCGGAAATATAGCATGAAAGTATAAAAACGAAGAAATAGAACATAGAAAATACAAGAAAGTTAAACTTATACAAACTATAATTGGTGGTGCTTACATTTGAATTGTTTTGAGGAGGATTACTGTAATGAGAACATTCCGCAATCCGGTACTGCCGGGGTTTTATCCTGACCCTTCCGCTATCCGCGTAGGTGAAGATTATTATCTTGTGACTTCAAGCTTTGAGTTTTTTCCAGGCGTTCCTATCTTCCACAGCAAGGATCTGGTCAACTGGCGCCAGCTCGGCCATGTACTGGATCGTCCGTCCCAGCTCAATCTGGATCACACGATTCCCTCCATGGGCATTTGGGCACCGACACTCCGCTATCACGCGGGAGTCTTCTATATGATTACCACTTATGTTGATAATGACAAAAACCAGCATAATTTCTATGTTACAGCAACCGATCCGGCCGGAGACTGGTCTGACCCCATATGGCTGGAGGATGCCCCCGGTATTGACTCCTCTTTGTTCTTCGATGATCACGGTAAGGTGTATTATACTGGCAACCGGGTTCCGCCGGAAGGGCAGGATTATCCAAAGCATATGGATATCTGGCTGCAGGAGATCGATCTTAGCCAAGGCAAACTGATTGGCCCGAAGCATAGCATATGGCAAGGCGCCCTTAAGGTGGCTCATGCCCAGGAGGGACCACATCTTTATAAAATCGGCGCCTGGTATTACGTACTGATTGCCGAAGGCGGCACCGGGCATACTCATGCGATTACGATTGCCAGAAGCAAGAGCGTGACGGGTCCTTATGAAGGGCATAAAGCCAATCCAATATTGACGCATCGCCATCTCGGCAGAGCTTATCCTATTGTCAATGTTGGACATGGGGAGCTTGTGGAGACCCAGCACGGTGACTGGTGGATGTTCTGCCTGGCTTCGCGGACCTGCGGCGGCTATTACCGCAATCTGGGACGCGAAACCTTCCTGACACCGGTAATATGGGAGAATGAATGGCCGGTGGTCAACCCCGGCAAAGGCGTGCTTGAACTTAAGACGGCGGCTCCGGATTTGCCGGAGACAAAGTGGCCGGAGCTGCCCGCACGCGATGAGTTTATGGACAGTGAGCTTGCGCTGATCTGGAATTTCCTGCGGACACCGCGGGGGGAATTCTGGAGTCTCACCGAGAAGCCTGGAGTGCTGCGGCTTCATTTGAAGGCAGAGCGGCTCTCCGAGATTGCCAATCCATCCTATATCGGCAGGCGCCAGCAGCATTTGAGCTTCAGGGCGGCGACTGACATGACGTTTAGTCCCGCTGCCGAAGGGGAAGTTGCCGGACTGGTCCTCCTCCAGAATGCGGATCATCACTTCCGGTATGAATTGGGGCTGGAGGCAGGCGAACGTGTGTTGCAGCTGATTCAACGAATGGGTGGCAGCGAACAGCTGCTGGCGTCCGTGCCATATCCACAGGATCAGGTGCAGCTTAAGGTGGAAGCCAGAGGACAAGAGTACAGCTTCTATTACAGAGCCTCTGAAGCCGCCAAGTGGACAGCCTTCAGCGAACGGGCTGATGGCAGAGTGCTCAGCACCGATCTGGCTGGAGGTTTTACAGGAGCTTATATTGGGATATACACAAGCTCTCAAGGCGCCAAGAGCGAAAATTATGCCGATTTTGACTGGTTCAGCTATGAAGGACTTGAATAACAGGGGAGGTAAAATTCAATGTGCAGCAATCCGGAAACAACAGCTTATCCGGTTCCAGAGCTTCCCCGGATTCCCGAAAGGACTTTTGTAATCACGGACTATGGGGCAGAAGAAGGAGGACTTACCCTGTGCACCTCCGCTATTCAGGCTGCGCTGGACGCTTGCGCTGCCATGGGAGGCGGAAAGGTTGTCATTCCAACGGGTATCTGGCGCACGGGACCGCTTACTTTGCACAGCAGGATTAATCTGAGTGTAGACAAAGGTGCATTGGTGCAGTTTGACCCTGACCACACCTTATATCCGCTGCTCTCTTCCCATTACGAGGGGAATGCGGGTTGGCGCTGTCAGGCTCCGCTCGACGGTGAAGGTCTAAGCGATGTGGCAATCACCGGAGAGGGGATATTCGACGGCAGTGGCGAAGGCTGGCGTCCGGTGAAGCGGTTCAAAATGACGGAGAAGCAATGGAACCATCTGATCGAATCTGGAGGTGTGCTTGATCCACAGGGAGAAGTATGGTGGCCTTCCCGGGAAGCCATGGAAGGAGAGGGCTACTGTCGAAAGTTGTGGGACAACGGAGAAACCAGCATGGAGGCTTTTCTGCCCGCTCGTGCGTATCTGCGTCCAACGCTGCTTAGCCTACGAAACTGCCGGCGGGTGCTGCTGGACGGGCCAACCTTCCAAAATTCACCGGCTTGGTGTCTTCATCCCATGGGTTGCGAGCAGATTACCGTGCAGAATGTTCAGGTCCGCAATCCCTGGTATTCGCAGAACGGGGATGGCCTCGATTTGGAATCCTGCACTCATGCTCTAGTTGAGAACAGCAGCTTTGATGTGGGGGATGACGCCATCTGCCTCAAGTCAGGCAAGGATGAGGAAGGCCGTAAGCGGGGGATGCCCTGCCAGTATATTACCATCCGGAATTGCAAGGTATATCACGGACATGGAGGTGTTGTGATCGGCAGCGAGATGTCCGGAGGTGTGCATGCAGTTCGAGTTAGCGATTGTCTGTTCATTGGCACGGACATTGGCCTGCGGTTCAAGAGCACCCGGGGAAGAGGCGGTGTGGTGGAGGATATTGTAATGGAGAATATCAACATGACCGGAATCATCCACGAGGCCGTATCCTTCCATATGTTCTATGCAGGGGTTGAAGGATCGGAGGGGTATGACGAGCAGGTATTTTCGGTTACAGAGGAAACGCCGCAGTTCCGGAAGATTACACTCAAGAACATTGTGTGCCATGGAGCGGCAACCGCGCTGCTCGTGAACGGGCTGCCGGAGATGCTGCTTGCTGATCTAACCATCGAGAAATTTCACGCAGTGAGTGAACGGGGAATTGTACTGCGGCATGCCACGGGACTTACGCTGGACCGCATCCGGTTACAGACCGCAGAAATACCGGAGATAACGGCGCATAGATGCAGCCAGCTCACTCTCACCCATTCCGGAGATTTGACGATCACTGAGAAATAATTAAATTTCTATGGATGATGGACATCCGTCTTCAATTTCGGCGAAGGGTGCGACCTTACTTCTTTCCGATATTGAAGCGGGGTCAGGCCGGTTGATTTTTTGAATGTTTTATTGAAATGGGAGAGATGTTCAAATCCGACAGCGGAGGCGATTTCCTGAATTTTGCCTGTAGACCCGGCAAGCAGGCGTTCGGCTTCCCTTACGCGGACATGAACGATGTATTCCCGGAAGTGAAAACCCGTCAGCCGGTGAAATACCCGGCTCAAGTATGAAGGACTGATGTAAAAATTACCCGCTGTCTCTTCCAGAGTGAGGGCTTCACGGTAATGGTCGCGGATATAGGTGGCGACATCGGTTACCAGATGATGAAGCGGATGTTTGGTCCCGCCGGCCTGAGAGATGTTCTCTGAACGCTGGAGGAGAATCATCAGCTCGGTGAATAAAGTGATTATGCTGGTTTCGTAATAGGACCGCTGCAGCCGGCATTCTTCCAGTATGCGGTTCATCAGGATTTCCGCTTCGTCCTGCTCGCGCAGGGTCAGCTTGAACAAGCGGTACCCGCGATCATGAAACCAGATGGCTTCATTCTGCAGGGAAGGGGGCAGAAGAGCGGGATCATAATGGATCAGAATCCGTTCAAATTCGGCGACCTCAGAGCTTGCTGTGGAATGAAGCTCCCGGCCGGGAATAAGAATAAGCTCACCCTTATGAACCGTAATGACTCGGTCGTCCACAAAGTATACGCGCTCCCCTTGCATCAGATAGTACAGCTCGGTTAAGTCATGGCTGTGGGGACGCGGCATTGCGGTGATGCCTTTACGTTTCATATGTTGGATGCTGTAGCGGCCTTCTTCAATCTGATATTTGTGATTGGGACTGGTCAGGCTGGTCATAATTCTCCTCTTCTCTTACGAAGCGTTACGGTTATTATAGAATAAATACAGGTTGATAGGAAAGGAGCCGCAGATGTTAATTACAGTCTCTAAGAGTGTCGATGAAGGATTCAGCAGTCTGCAGGCAGCGCTGGATTCAATTCCGCAGGAATACAAGGAAGTAGTAACGATTCGCATCAAGCCCGGCATTTACGAGGAAAAGATTACGGTGAAACAGGGAACGCCTCCGGTTCTGCTGCTGGGGGAGGACACGAATTCCACCATCATCACCTGGTCGGACAACGCCCACACTCTGGGTCCGGACGGAGAACCGCTTGGCACGTTCAAATCCGGCACCCTGAACGTATTTGCTGAGCATTTCACGGCTGAGAATCTGACCATCCGGAATGCATCCGGCCCCGGCACCGGTCAGGCGGTGGCAGCTTTTGTAGATGCTGGTCATGCCGTATTCCGGCGTGTACGCCTGCTGGGCGATCAGGATACTTTGTATACGGGGCAAGGAAAACAATATTATAACGAATGCTACATTGAAGGCGATGTGGACTATATTTTTGGTGCTGCTACGGCTTTGTTTGAACGTTGCCGGCTGCATAACAAGCGTTCCAGAGGATATATTACAGCCGCATCTACACCCGAAGGCGCACCGTTTGGTTATGTGTTCCTCGATTGTGAAATTACCAGCGGTGAAGGTGTAAGCGAAGTGTATCTTGGACGCCCTTGGCGGCCTTATGCACATGTGGCCTTTATCCGTACTGTCATGGACCGTTCGATTATCGGGGAAGGCTGGCATAATTGGGGGCAGCCGGACAGGGAGAAGACTAGCCGCTATGAAGAATATGGCAGCAGTGGCCCGGGAGCCAATCCTGAAGCCAGGGCTGTCTGGTCGCGGCAGCTGATTCCACAGGAAGCTGCGTTGTATAGGGTGCTGTCCGTGCTTGATGGCTGGCATCCCGAAGGCTATTAAGGGAAGGAGCACTTCGGATGGAGCCTCTGGAACAATACATGGACAAACTGGCCGGTTCAATACAGCGCAATTCGGCTTTCAGCAAGGACATCCCATTTCAGCAGTGGCGCGATGGGCTTGCCACAGCATTTAAGGAGCGGCTGGGCGGCTTTCCAGAAATAGCTGAGGAGCTGCAGCCGGTTCTTCTGGAACGTACAGTCTGCTCCGGGTATACCCGCGAACGTATAGAGATCACTACCTATGAAGGACTTCGCATGCCGCTGTATCTTCTGATTCCGGATCAGCCGCTATATACCCCTGCCCCTGCCGTTCTTGCCATTCATGGACATGGCTATGGAAGCCGGGAGATCGTCGGCTTGGATCCGGGCGGAGCGGATCGGCTGGGAGATCCCGGGCTGCATAAGGACTTCGCCGTTTCACTGGTAGAACAGGGCTTTGTAGTGGCTGCCCCGGAATTGCTCGGCTTTGGAGACAGACGTTTGGAAGAAGACCTAACCAGCGGTGAGCCGGGGCGTAATTCCTGCTTCCGCCTGTCTTCGGCACTGTTGATGGCTGGGAAGACGATGGCCGGTTACCGTATCTACGAAACCATGAGAGCACTGGATTATTTGCAGACAAGGCAAGAGGTTAAGGGCGAACGCATTGGGATTATGGGTATTTCCGGCGGCGGACTGGTGGCTGGCTTCACAGCTGCACTTGACGAACGGATCGCTTGCGCCGTCGTAAGCGGGTATGCCAATACCTTCGCGGATAGTATTCTGACACGTAATCATTGTCTCGACAATTATATTCCGGGGATATTGCTGGAAGCGGAGATGCCTGATCTTCTAGGTCTCATTGCCCCGCGCGGCCTGTTCCTCGAATCGGGAGATGCCGATCATCTGTTTGGCCCGCGGGGAGCAAGATTTGCTTTGGCCCGGTTGGAGACTATTTACGGGGCAGCGTATCATCCCGGACAGGTTAAGGCGGACTTCTTCACCGGAGGTCATGAGATTCATGGTGAACCGGCCTTTGCCTGGCTGCGTAAGCAGCTTGCCTGACCATAAGATTAGACTTCATGACTAACAAAGGAGGAATAAAGATGTCTATAACTGAAGCAACCACCGTTCGCTGGTCCAGTAAAATCGCGGATACGATTCTTGGAAGGTGCAATAAGCAGGGAGAGGATAAATATGTGCTGGAACGATGGGCTTACGTTCCGGGCATGCTGCTGATGGCAATGGCCCGGGCGGGTGTCCAGCTCGACCAGCCTGAGTATGTCTCCTATATGGAGCGTCATATGGACACATTCATTGGAGAGGATGGTTCCATTCGTACCTACAGGCTGGAAGAATACAACCTGGACCAGATTAATGAGGGGAAAAATCTGTTCCTGCTGTACCAGAAAACGGGAGAAGAACGGTATGCTAAAGCAGCCGAGCTGCTGGCCGCACAGCTTATTGGACATCCCCGCACCTCCGAAGGGGGATTGTGGCATAAGAAGGTGTACCCTTTCCAAATGTGGCTGGATGGGCTGTACATGGCATCGCCATTCCTGGCGGAATACGGCAAGGTCTTTCAGCGTTCTGAGCTGATTGACGAAGCAGCACACCAGCTGCTGCTGGTCGAGCGGCGGACCCGCGATCCACGTACTGGCCTGCTCTACCATGGCTGGGATGAATCCAAAGAGCAGGAATGGGCTGACTCGTCTACCGGATTGTCCTCCCATTTCTGGAGCCGGGCGATGGGTTGGTATGCGATGGCTATGGTTGACTGCCTGGAGCATTTTCCGCTCACTCATCCGAAGCGGGGGACGATCATCGGTATTTTTCAGCGGATGTGCAGTGCGCTTCTGGAGGTTCAAGACAAGGAGACCGGCCTTTGGTACCAAGTGCTGGATCAAGCGGGGCGAAAGGGCAATTATCTGGAAGCTTCCGGCTCCTGCATGTTTGTTTATGCGATGGCCAAGGGGCTAAGATTGGGTTATCTGGAACCGTCTTTTAAAGAGGCGATGCTAAAAGGTTATGAGGGCATTCTGGAGCATTTGACTGAAGAGGATGAACATGGTGTACACTTGCACCAAATCTGTCATGGAGCGGGTTTGAGTAAAGACCGCAATGGTTCCTACGATTACTATATCTCTGAGGATGTGCTGTCGGATGTGCCTATGGGGGTCGCTCCATTATTATTAGCTTCACTTGAAGCGGAACGATACCAAGCTGCCAGATAACGATGATCTGAAGCAAAGGGAAGATCTGCTCTGCTCAGAAGACAGACCGCCGGCTCTCAGCCAGCGGTCTGTCTTTGTAAGAGGAAGGTATGCCATTATAGATGTGGGTACTAGGAGTACCTCAAATTGCTCTTTATACTGGTTGGGTCCTTTTTTATAAACCACTTTGTTCAGTACGGAATTCAACCATTTGATCTTATAATTGTTCAGCCAAATCGCTGCTGCGTGTTGGACAACCTACCGTACTGCGGCCAAAATGTGACGGTTGTCATTGATAGTTTATAGTCTTGTTAACGTTCCATTCACAATACTCTGATAATCTCTATAAGTGTTAGGGGATGATCATCCAACCTCAATATAAAAGATGATGCGGAGGATAATTATGAAAAAAGGGCTGATCGCTGGTCTGACAATATTAGCTGTGATTGGGTTAAGCACGAGCCTTGTATTCCCCGGGAAACATGCTACGGCTGAGACGGGTCAAACCGGGCCATCGGTATCTCAGATTGAAGCACCTGCCAATCTTGATGATATCGCAGGTCTGACTGCCTTAGTTGATGGAATCATGGAAGAAGATATGAACCGTTTACAAATTCCGGGAGCGGTCATCTCCATCGTAAAAGGCGACAAGATCATTTTGGCCAAGGGTTATGGCAGTTCCAATCTGGAACAAGCGGCTCCGGTTGACCCTGCAACCAGCATGTTCCGAATCGCTTCAACGACAAAGCTGTTCACCTGGACAGCGGTGATGCAACTGGTTGAACAGGGCAGGATTGATCTGGACACTGATATTAACACCTACCTGAAATCAGTGAAGATCCCTGCTACTTATCCTGAGCCAATCACGATGCGTCATTTGATGACACATACAGCAGGGTTTGAAGAGGGTGGAGTCGGTTATCAAATCGCCATAGATCCTGCCAAATTGCCGGGGTCAATCTCGGAAACACTCAATAAGCATATGCTGGCACGGGTGAGACCGCCCGGAGAGTTGAGTTCCTATTCTAACTATGGAGCCACTCTTGCGGGTATGATTGTGGAGGATGTCAGCGGCGTTCCTTACAATGATTATATTAAAAAGTATATTTTCGATCCGCTGGACATGAAATATTCGACTGTAGTGGAGCCTTTGCCGGAGTCTTTCATGCCCTACAAAGTTGTGGGGTACAAGAGCGAGAACGGCAGCTTTATTCCTGGCACCCCTACATTCGAGGGCGGCTTTCGTCCTGCCGGCTCGGGTACCGTATCTGCAGTAGACATGGCATACTTCATGATCGCCCATCTGCAGAACGGGAAATATGGTGACCAGCAGATTCTGAAACCCGAGACCGCAGAACTAATGCATTCAACGGCGTTCCAATTCGATAAACGTCTGCCGGGAGTGGATCTTGGGTTCGCAGAGAAACGAATCAACGGTATAACGCTGATTACTCATGGTGGTTCCGACCCAATGTTTAATACGGAATTATATCTTGCGCCTGCCAAGCAAGTAGGTATCTTCTTATCCTACAACGGCGGTCAAGGTGGTGAATCCGCGGCAGGTCTAGTCCAATCCTTGTTCAATCGGTATTATCCCGCTCCTGAAACGGAGCAGCCTGAGTTCTCCGTTTCTGCGGAATCTATTCAGAAATATGCCGGCTCCTATCAATTTACACGCCGAAACATTAGTGATATTGATAAGTTTTTCAACTTTTTTGCCCAACTGAATGTCGCGATTGTGGATAATAAGCTATCCTTGGGAAGTGGTAGTGAACAACAGCTGTACAGAGAAACCGGTCCGAACCTGTTCCAGCTCGAGGGAGGTACCGAACAAATTGTCTTCCGCACGAATGAGTCCGGTAAGGTTACACATATGCTCTTGGGCATGGCTCCGGATATGCCGCTGGAGCGTACGCCACTCTTGGATCAGAATAAGTTTTGGCTTATCGTACTTGGCGTCTCGGGGTTGATTTTCATCACTGCATTGCTTGGACTAATCTTCTCCAGACGCAAGATCAAGGCGATGACGCCTCCGGAAAAGTGGGCCATCCGACTATCTGCGGGAACTGCTGGTTGGGCGCTGCTGTCTTTTGTCACGACATTTATGGTGATTATGTCAATGGACACGATGCAGAAGCTCAGCGGTATCAGTCCTTTGCTTTCTCTCAGTTTGGTTATGCCAGTCATTTTGGTTGGCTTGGCCTTATCTTTGCTAGTCTTGGCTATATTGGTTTGGAAGAATAAGTATTGGACAGCTTTCAAACGTGTGCATTACACGCTAGTTACGCTTTCGGCTGTCGCGATGACTCTATTTTTTTACTATTGGAATCTGCTGGGTTGGCAGTTCGGATAACGCCATTTCTTGCCAAGAATAAATTATATATGATATAAGCCTAAGAGAGGAGGATGATCGTGGCTACTATACTTATCGCGGATGATGATGATAACATCCGAAAGCTGATGTCTCTGTTTTTGCGCAAAGAGGGTTTTGACCTCAAAGAAGCCAGGGACGGCACCAAGGCGCTGTCCATTATAGAGAACTCGCAAGTTGATCTCGTCATTCTAGATATTATGATGCCAGGATTGGATGGTTGGGATCTGTGCAGGGAAATCAGGCGCTCTGATGCCAACCTCCCCCTCCTCATGGTGACGGCCAAAGCGGAATCTGCACACAAAGTGAAAGGGTTTCAACTCGGTACGGACGATTACCTGACCAAACCTTTTGACCCGCTTGAACTGGTGATGCGAGTAAAAGCGCTGCTTAAACGCTCGCTGGTTGTTTCTTCCCAGTCTGTGCAACTGGGCAATGTGGTGCTTAACCGCCGCACTTTTCAGGTTACGCGTGGTGAAGAAATTGTCACGATTCCTTTAAAAGAATTTGAGCTTATGTTTCTGTTAGCCAGTCACCCCGGGCAAATCTTCACAAGAGAACAGTTGATCTTGCAAATCTGGGGATTAAATTATGAAGGAGACGGCCGGACTGTAGATGTGCATATAAGTCGGTTGAGGGAGAAATTCAGCGGCAACGGCGAGCGCTTTCAAATCGAAACGGCTCGCGGCCTTGGATACCGGCTGATCCCTGAGCGATGATCAAGACATTGTATGTACGCGTCATTCTCACGTTTCTCGGCATCATTATCTTTAGTCTAATCTGTTCCTTTTTCATTGGCTTATATGTTTTTCAGCAACAAATAAGTTATAAGGGACAGAACGAAATGATCGCAGTGGGCAAGGAGATCATTCACCGCTATGATGAAGCCAAACCTAAAGATACGGACGAGTTCCTGAATAGTATGGTTAAGGTATCGGCACATCCTATCCACCTTTACAAACAGTCCGGGGAACATACTTTTTATGGGCTCATGGATAGTCCTGCTGTCACCATCACCTCCGAAGCTGTCAGGCAAGTGTTGCAGGGAAAGATCTATCGTTCCTCCACGGAAGATAAGGATACGTTCATCGGAATGCCCTTTATGTTAAAGGGGGAGTGGTGTGCGATGTTCTTGCAGTACTCTGCCGAGAACGAAAATATCGTCAACCGGATGATGCTCTTTGTGCTTTTACTCGTGCTTTTGCTGGGGAGTGTATGCATTCTTATTGCTGCCAGATATTTGGTGGAGCCGATCAAAGCTTTGACGAATGCAACAAAAAGACTAGCCAAGGGTGATTTCGAGGTAGATCTTAAAGTGAACCGTGTGGACGAAATCGGGGATTTGACTCAAAGCTATGTGGAGATGGCAGGTGAACTGAAGCAGTTGGAGCAGATGAGGCAGGATTTCGTATCCAACGTCTCTCATGAAATCCAGACACCGCTTACGTCTATTTCCGGCTTTGCCAAGGCGCTGCAGAACAATGATTTGATTGTGGAAGAGGAACGCAAGGACTATCTTGATATCATCATTGCGGAGAGTGAACGTCTGTCGAGGCTAAGTGATAATTTGCTGAAACTCGCTTCCCTAGATTCCGAGCATCATCCCTTCAAAGCAGGCTCCTTCCATCTTGACGAGCAGATTAGAACAATCGTTGTGACCTTTGAGCCGCAGTGGTCAGCCAAAAGCATCGTGATCGATCTAGAGCTGCCGGAAGCTGTCAATATTAAGGGGGATGAAGATCAGCTGAAGCAAGTATGGATGAATCTGCTCAGCAACAGCATTAAGTTCACGCCTGAAGGCGGGAAGATCCGCATCAGTTTAGACAGCAGTGCAGCAGAAGTATCCGTCACCATCAGCGATAATGGCATCGGGATTCCCCCGGAAGAGTTCAACGCCGTATTCCAAAGATTTTATAAAATAGACAAGTCGCGGAACGGAACTAACAATGGGAATGGTCTTGGACTTGCGATCGTTAAAAAAATTGTCTCCCTGCATCAGGGGAGCATTGAGGTGGACGGTGCGGTTGGAGAGGGAACGACGATTATCGTCAGGTTGCCCGTCTCTCCGTCTGCTCCCAGCCGAAAGAACCATAACCCCTCTGAAGAACGAGCGCAAGGAAACTAAGCAGCTTATTTAAACTCAATTCACAAAACAACCGCTCCTTCTGCAAACCTGCGAAGGGGCGGTTGTTTGTCGTTCGCGTAGCATCTTCTACTCCTCAACCGTCTTCGCTGAACTCGGCGTGTTCTTGTTCTTATACATCCACAGCGCATATTCGAGCGGGCGCAGCAAAGATTTGCGATAAGTTGCCATGTCTCCGGAACGGGCAAATACTTCGCGGGCCGGCTTGGGGTTGACCTCCAGCACGTAAATTCTGCCTTCGCGGTCAATGGCGAGATCCAGGGCAAGCTCGCATAAGGCGCCGAAGCTGTCTTCCAGGAAAACTGCAGCCTCGAGGCCCAGCTTCTCTGCGGTCTTCATGGCCTTCTCCGCCTTGTCTTCGCTGCCAAGCCACTCTTTCAGCAGCTTCTCCGCACGGACGGCGCGGCCGCCTCCATGCAGATTGGAGGTTACACTGTTGGCCGCACCCACCCTTCCGGCCATGCCGGTCAGCTCCCAGATCCCCTGGCCGTTTTTCTGTACCAGCATGCGGTAGTCGTGGAAACGTCCACTTGACAGCCGCAGCGGGATGCCCTGCTGCACCAGGTATTGCCCTCCAAGACACCACTGGCGGACAATGCTCTCCAGACGGGGGAGGGTTACTTTCCTGGGCGCGATAATGCGGCGGTCCTGGCGGCGGCCTTGAATGTCGAACCGGCGTTTTGCGCTCTGCAGGCGTTCTATTCTCAGAATGCCGCGCCCGCCCGTGCCGTTAATCGGCTTAACATAGATTACAGAGCTATGTTTGAGCAGCTTCTGCAGATCCGCCGTGGATTGATACAGCATGGTTTCCGGCAGGTGCTGCCGGAAACGGCTCTTTTGCGAGAAGGTCTGATGAATCGTCCATTTATTACGCAGAGGCCGGTTCAGGAAGGTCAAATGATGGTAGCGCGAACGGAAGCGAAGCAGCTGCTGGAAACGTTCGCTGCGCTGAATCCGGCAGCGGTCATAAATCATGTTCGGGAACTTTCGCCATTTGCGGGACCACTTCCCGCTTTTTGGATCATAGACAAGGGCATGGATCAGCTCTTTGCCGGGATTTACGTCTGCTGGAGTGAATACGAAAACATCCAGGCCAATCCGGCTGCCTTCCACAATCATTTTCTGGTAGACGCTTTTTTCTTCGAGCTGCTTGGCTTCGTTCAAATATAACGCAAGAATGCCTAAAACGGGCTCTGGCACAGGGATTCACCTTCTTGTGGAGAGATGGGGTGGCTAACGCTGCCAGGCAGCGACCGGAGCAGCAGGGTGGCCTTGCCGGTAGGGCCGATTGTCAGCGACACGGCGGCAAGGCCGGCGTTGAAGCACATCTTCAGGCTGGGTATATTGTCGGCAGCGACACAACACTCCAGCCGTCCCAGCCGTTCCAGCTGGGCAGACATCAGGGAAGTGCCGGTACGTCTGTTCCGGTACAAAGGATGGACAGCGACAAGACAAGCCGTCTTGCCGTAGTCCGATACGAAGCTGACACCCGCAAGCTGGCGGCCTTGTTGTCCGCGTACGGTGGCAACCAGCAGCGAGGTGCCGGGCAGGGCAAGCTGACTCGGCGTCAAGCCGGCCAGCACCTTGCAGCCGCGGTGGGTAAGCCGCCGGTCGCCGTGTTCTCTCATGAATGAAAGCAGCCCGGCGATCCGGTTCTTCCACGGTCCCGCATCCGTATCATAGAGGGAAGAAATCAACATGTCTGTCACTTCCTAATTTAAGGGGTCTGCTTGCTCTGGCGGGCCAGATAATGACTGTATTGAAAAATCCGCTCCAGCGACAGCTTGCGGATGGCCGGTTCATCGAATTTCATCGGCCGGGAGTTGGCTTCAAAGAACCAGAGGCTGCCATTTTCATCCACGCCAAGGTCCATCGACATTTCACCCAGCCTCGTCTCCGAAGCACGCTCAATTTGCCGGGCAATCAGCAAAGCGGTGGTGGGGACGGTCTTCAGAATGGTGGCGGCACGCTCGCTGCCGAAGGTACTTTCCAGCATGGTGTCCGGCTCCTCGATACTTCCGCCGCGGGGCACATGGGTAGTGATGCTGCGGGCCCCGGCCAGCCTTGCGCCGATACCTGTAATGCCCCAGCCTCCCCGGCCGTTCTTCTGCAGCAGCACCCGCAGGTCAAAGGGACGTCCCCGGTGGGTTGCCAGCTCGATGGCCTGCTGTACGATGTAACGGGAGCTGCCCTTTTCCTTGACGATGCGTGCCCAAAGGCGGTCCATTGTGGCCGACTTGTAGGTGACATTTCTTCGGCCGCTTTGAATCTGCAGCCGGTAAGGCAGGCTTGCCTCGGAGCGGTATTTCAGCCGCATGATGCCTTTGCCGGCTTTGCCGCTCTCCGGTTTGAGGTAAAGGCTGTCATGATGTTTCAGCATGGCAATGAGTGTGTTCGCGCTGCGCAGCCGTCTGGTTTTGGGAACATGTTTGGCGGTGGCGCGCGACCCCTTCAGCCATTCAAATAAGTCCCATTTATTAAAGAAAAATGGATTGAACAGCTGAATTTCCGGATGCTCCAGACATTGGGCGATTTTGCGGATCACCGGCTCCCGCTCTTCTTTCTCGCGGGTCGGAATCCGGTTATAGATTATTTGCGGCAGGGGCAAAGGGATGCTGTACCAGAGCTTGCCGCCGGGTGACGGAACATAACCCGTCACCGTGCGGTCTTCAAGCTTCAGATCCCGAACCGTCACCACATACACAAGGTAGCCCATTTCTTTGCCCATACGGATAAGATCCCGGAAATTATTGCGGTTCCCGGCGAATTGCCGTTCTTTGTCACTGGTGGTCAGGATGGCAACGACAGGTTTATTGTGATCCGGCGTACGGGTGTTCACATCTCATCCCTCCTGCGGAATTTGCTGAGATACAGACAATGTTCCAGAATGTGCTCAATGGAAGCTTTGCCCTCAGCGCGCAGGGAAGGGTGGCGGAAAATGGAGCGTCCCGGTTTGGCATTCGCCTCGAACATCCAGATATCTTCATCCTGATCAATTCCAAGATCGAACCCGATCTCGCCAAGCAGATGGCGGTGCTGAATTTCCAGCGATTCGGCCAGCTTGACTGCGGCTCCTTTGGCCCGCTGCAGCACCTCATCCGCGCGGGCTCCGAACACACGTCCAAGCGCCTGCTGCGGCGTGAGCAAGGCGCCGCCATTCTTAAGATGGGTCGTGACACTGCCGCGGCCGGCCTTTTTCGCGCCGATACCGACAACGACCCATTGATTGCTGCCATTCTTGTGCATATGGAAGCGGAAATCAATGGGGCAGCCGTCGATTTCAATCAGCCGGATGCCTTGCTGCACCACATAGTTGTGCAGATGCTGGCCGTGACGGCCCCGCAGCATGCGCATGAGGCTTTCAAAGGTGGTGAAACGCAGCAGTACGTTTTTTCCACCCTTGCGGTAACGGGCAAAATAGCCCTTTTTCGGCAAATAAGTCAGCCGGTAAATGCCGTGGCCCAAGCTGCCTGCGGAAGGTTTGTAATATACGAAGTGATGGCGGTCCAGCATATCCTTAATTTTGTCCGCGGCCGGATTGCTGTGGGTTTCGGGCACATACCGGTTGGCGGCACTATCATTCTCCAGCAGCCGGTAGATATCCGATTTATTGAAGAAGCTCCAGTTGAAATATGGAATCTTCTTGCGCATGAACCTCTCCCGCAGCTGATTCATGAACGCGGAGGTCTCTGCTCTCCGGCTGGGCAGCCGGTTGTAGACAACGTCGGGAAGGGGCACCATCTTGCGTTCAAATTTGCCGGTTCCGCTCAGGAAATACCCGTAGACCTGCTCCTGCTGCCAATCGATGTCTCTGGGCATAAAGGCAAAAATATAACATTTTCCGCTGCCCTCACGCAGCAGCTGCTTGATAAAGCCGGTACGGGAGCCGAAAGGATTGGAGGAAGAAGACGGCCCGTCGGATAATATGCCGACCAGCGGCCCGAGCTGAACTTCGTCATTTTGCAGATTGCGCAGGTAAATGCCCCCTGATTTGGGGATTTTAATCGCGCTCTTGACACCCGAGGCGAGAAACATATGTTTCCCGGCCCGTTTGATGGGCTTAATCAGGGCCGGGATCGTGTTTTTGCCGAGCCGCAGCCTGATATTCTTTTTTCCGGAAAGCTTGAGGCTTTTCATCAGCGAACCCGAGACATACACCACTCTCTGGGGCTGCTTGGTGAAATGCACATTGCAAAAAGTGAGACCCATTTATGAATCCTCCTTAGGAACCATTGATATCATTCTTCGTAGTGACGTTAGCGGTCTGCGAGCTGAGCCTGCGTCCGGCGCCCGCAAGCAGCAGATGGCGTGCATAGCGCAGCGGGTTCTCGGCTGCCAGCCTTGCTGCCCGCCTGTCGCCGGTGAGCTGGAATACCGTGCGGCCTGGTTTGGAATTGGCCTCCAGCAGATAGAGCCGGCCGCCTGCATCAATTCCGAAATCCAGGCCAAGCTCTCCCAGTCTTCCGCAGGCATTCTCCAGCAGTGGCGGCAGATATTCGGCTTCTGTTATAAGCTCCTCCATGATGTCTCTGCCCGCCGGACCATATTCGGCGAGCAGAAAGGGAAGGAGTGCCGCCGCTGTTCCTCCGCCGTGCAGATTGGAGGTCAAGGAACCACGGTTTCCGAGCCTCACGGCCATGCCGGTGAGGGACCAGGCGCCGTGCCCGTTCTTTTGCATCAGCACACGTACGTCGAACGGCTGCCCTTTACTGCTGGTCAGATGCAGATAAGGCTGTATAATATAGCGGCGTGAGCCGATGAAATCATGGATCCACTTCAAGGCGTTATCCTCTGCTGCAAATACATAGTGAAAAGATTCATTTCCCGGATCACGGCCCCGAACGCTGATTCCTCCGCCTGAGCCTGAGCCCAGCAGCTTGGTATGCAAGGTTCGTTTGCCGTGGGTGCCGGCTTTGGGCTTTAGAAAAAGTCCGTATTCTCTTTCAGCAAGCAGGGTACTGAGATTCCGGCTGCCGGTGTACAGCCTGGTTTCAGGCAGCAGTGCCGCAGCACGGCGGTCATGTTTCAATATTTCATAGACCCCCCACTTATCGGGTAACCCGCGTGACCAGGGCAGGCTGCGGGAAAGTGCGGATAATGCCGCCGCAGCTTCCTTCCGTTCCTTAAAGCTCCGGTAGAAACAGCGGTTATATACAATGTCGGGCGGCGGGGATACCCGTTGCTGCCACTCTCCGTCTTGCCAGGTGAAGCCGTTGACGCTTTGACCGTCTGCCGCCACCCCTTCCGGATGAAAGACGAGGACCTTCAGATTGTACAGCGGGGCCGCCCGGCATAAATCTATGCAGAAGGCAGGTTCCGCTATCGGAGGATTCCCGTTCCGTTGACCCGTCATAATGCCGAGGCAACCCGCTGCAAGATCTCTCATAATGTCCTCCTTATAAACCGGCCAAATAGCGGCAGTACAAAACCATTTGCTTGACGGACGGTCTTATTTTTTGATCATTAAGCGGAGTGTTGTCGTTCTTGGACGGTTTGGAATTCACCTCCAGCAACCAGATCCGTCCGGATTGGTCCAGCGCGATGTCGATGCCAAGCTCCCCGAAGTGGGCGGGGATATAGGTCTCGACACCACGGGCAATCGCCAGAGCCGCCTTGGGCAGCTGGATTTGCACGCTTTCCTTGGCCCCGGGGGAGAGATTGCTTTTGCCGACAGCTTCCTTAACCGTGCTGAGGCTGCCTCCCCGGGCCAGATTCGACACAAAGTGATTGCTGCCTGCGGTGCGGGCAACGATAGAGGTAACGCCCCACTTGCCGGTGCCGTTCTTCTGAACGAGCGCCCGGAAATCTACGGGCCGCCGCCCCAGCTCCATCAGGGGCAAGCCCTGCTGAATCTGGTAACGGGTGCTCTTCATCTTGGGGGCAACAGCCTGGAACAGCTTCGTCAGACTGGGGAAGCTCTGCTTACGCGTACCGAGCTGTGTCGTGGACAAAAGCCGGTAGCCGCCTCCGTCTTCCCGGGAGATACGGAGAATGCCTTTGCCAAGGCTGCCGCGCACCGGCTTCAGGAATACGCTTGGATAATGGCTGCACATTTTCTTTAATACAGCAAAGCCGCTGAAGGCATGCGATTCCGGCAAATAACGCTGCAGGGCAGCGTCCTGTGCTAAAGCTTCAAATACTTCGGTCTTGTCGAGGAACTTCTCATTGAAGAAATGGGTTCCATAACGTGATTTTACTTCCGCCAAAAAATGCTGTACGCTAGTTTTGTTCTCTGCCTTGCGCGAGGTGAGCCTGTTGTTGATGACATCGGCCACCGGCAGACTCTGTTTCCGCCAGCCTTCGTCGTATACCCACCCCTGAATGGATGAGCTGCGCATCTCCAGAGCTTCCGGGGTGAAGAAATATACGCAGGCCCCCTGTGCGCGGCAGGCATTGGTCAATTCCCGGCAGAACAGGGTAATTTGGCCGAACAACCTGTCGGGGTTATCCGGATGGTCCCGGCTGACGAGCACCCCGATGAGCGGACCCAGCCGCAGTGTGCGGCTTCCGGAGCTGTAGGAGGCACCCAGCGATTGACGTCTTTTCCAGCCGGTTCTACTTGCCAGTCCTTCGCTTACGCGCAGACTGTCGGATTTGGGAACCGGGATAACGGTGACCTCCTGCCGTAAAGAGCCGAAAGCCAGCTGGATTGTGCTGTGTGCCGGGATCTTTAGTTTCTTCATGGACCTCTCGCCAAGCATGACGGTATTGTCCTGCAGGATGCCCGTGTGGACCGTCTGGACCGGGATCTTATATTGGGACATCGTGGATCTCCTTCCGGTAGGCAGCTTGATGCCGGCAAAATGATAGCTAAGGGTTACATATCATTCATCATATGGAGACATCTGACCCTTGGTGATTGACCTAGGGGTTAAAAAGCCTGGTGAAGCAAGTTTTACTGAGCACATAAATCGCGGAGTCTGCCCCCGCAAAACTTTTAGGAGGAATTATAATGAGCATTTATGACAAAGCGCATGAATTGGCGAAAGCCATCAAAGAAAGCAGTGAGGTGATTGACATCAGAAGTGCGATGAAGCTGGTAGAGGCCGATGCGGAGAGCAAGCAGATGCTGGATAATTTCCGGCGGAGCCAGATGGAGCTGCAGCAGCGGATGATGAGCGGAGATATGCCGCCGCAAGAGGAAATCGAGAAGATGGAGAAATTGTTTGAGGTGCTGAACCTGAATTTGGGCATCCGCCGTCTGTTCGATGCCGAGCGCCGGCTCAGCGTGGTCATTGAAGATGTGAACAAGATCATTACCGAAAGTCTGTCGGAGCTGTACGGCGACGCAGAATAATCGGGCGCTTTGGGAGCGGCAGCGCCAAAGCTCTCCGCAAATAAGGGTGTTCCCATAGCCGCAAGGCTTCAGGAACACCCTTATTTGTTGTGCATTCAGATCGCGGGAAACGGGCTGGCCACCGACAGGCCTGCCAGCGGCGTTTTAATGCAAAAAATACAGCAGAAACAGCCCTGCGGGCTGTTAAACCGGATTGTGCTGTATTTCGTACATCAAAATCCGGCAAATCCCTCCATAAGGAGCGTTCCCGGCTGTTTCTGATGTACAAATTACATCGGAGCGGGTCCCAGGCGCTCTTGTGAGTCTATACTGCTGCACAATATGCAGCAGTATGCGGTATGCGGCATTCAGTATGAGGTATGCAGTATCCGGTATCATCCGGTATCCGGTATCCGGTATGCAATATGCAGGATCGCTTAGCCCCACAAGGCAGCCACAAGAAATAGGCTGCAGGCTATAGGCCGCGGGCTACATGCCACAAGACTGGCCGGGCTGGCTGCTGCCCAACAACCGTCCCCGCTCAGCCTCTAGTCCTGTTTGCCTTCCACGGCGCAGAGCAGAACGCCTGCGGCCAGCCCCAGACGGCGGTCAAGCCGATGTTTGGGATCTTCTGTGAAATCAGCCAAGATCTTGGTCACCAAAGGATTGAAGTTCTGATTGAAACCGGCAATGGCGCTTCCACCAATTTCAACCCTATATTTCTGGGGAATAATGTTGATGAACCGCCGCAAGAGAGCCATGGCTGTGCTGTCTTCCGTAATTCTGCCGATCTCTTCGTCGTTTCTGTCAAGGATCAGCCATTCGTCCTTGAGGATCGATTTCAGTCCTTTGCGGCGCAGAGCGCCGACATGTTCACCGGTCTCCGAATCGTGCACATCATAGGTCGCCCCAAAATCAATGACACTGCGGGCTTTGATTCGCAGCAGCTCTTTATGCATATTCTCATCCGTGTAAAGAGCAATATCTTCTTTCAGGCGGAAGGCTTTCATCTGGGAATAAAGAACAAGATTCTCCGAGTTGTCATAGATATGAATCTTGGCCCCCAGCACGGAAAGCACCTTTTTGCGGATAACATATTCAGTGTGATTAAATGCCTGGTTCACTTCAGAAATCGCCTCCTAAATTGAATTTTATCATCTCATAGATATACTCTATTTGCTATGCTGATTCTGCCGGATAAATGATTTTTTATGATCTGCCGGAAAGTTTTTTAAAGACTTGTCTCATATTCCGGGCGGCTTGTTCATAGAGTAGAAATATAGAGTCGGGCCAAGGAATAATCTTATAAAGAAGGAGCTGTCCCTATGAGAAAAAGAAACAAGTTCAAGCACGGAGTATACCTGCTGGTAGCACTGGCTATGCTGCTGTATGCTCTGCCGAAACTGTCGCTGGATAGTGGGCCAAGCTGGGTATTCGGGTTCGGTATTGTCTGGTGTGTTTTTGCCTTCCTGGTTATTGCTGCACATTTACATGTGATTATCGGGGTGGACGAGGAGAAGGCCAAACGCCTGGAGGCGGTCCGCAAGGAGAAGCTGAGACAATGGGAAGGCAAATGGTACGACGAAGGCCGGGTTACGCAAAAGTCATAAATTCGCTGTAGAATTAAGTCGCATTTTGGCAAAATAATTAAATATCCAAGTAAAGACGTCTTACTGGTGAAGAAGGCAGGATCTGATTTGGAAGAGTACGTACATTTTGCTGTGCGTATTTTTCTGGTTGGATCCTTTTTTGTTTTTAATCATCTGGCCTTATCCAGCTGTGTGGGAAAGCGGTGCGGGACGGTTGTACTGAAGCTTTCTCTCCGTGTATAATGAGTACAGGTTAGTACAGATCGGAGCATGGGGGTGTAACAGTTGGAAGGACAAGGCGATGCAATTACCAAACACGAGCAGCTGCTGCAGCACATCGAAAGTCTTAAGGTAGGCACCAAAATATCCGTCCGCAAGCTGGCCAAGGAAATGGGTGTCAGTGAAGGTACCGCCTACCGGGCAGTGAAGGAAGCGGAGAATCTGGGTATCGTTATTACAAAGGAGCGGATCGGTACGGTCCGTGTGGAAAAAAAACCCCGCAACATTTCCGAGCAGCTGACATTTGGGGATGTAGTGGATATCGTGGAAGGCCACGTGCTGGGCGGTTCGAACGGCCTGAACAAACATCTGCACAAATATGTGATCGGAGCGATGAAGGTTGATGCGATGATCCGGTATATCGATGCAGACAGTCTGCTGATTGTAGGGAACCGCGACGATGTGCATTCGCTTGCACTTGAGCAGGGGGCAGGTGTGCTGGTCACAGGCGGCTTCGGCACCAGCCGTGAGGTTAAGGCGCTGGCAGATGAGCTGGATCTGCCGGTGATCTCTTCCCGGCACGACACCTTTACCGTGGCTTCCATGATTAACCGGGCGATTTTTGACCGGTTGATCAAGAAGAAGATTATGCTGGTTGAAGATATAATCGATAATAAGCCGCGCCTGAACACGATGAAGATCTCCAGCACCGTCAAGGAATTGCGGGAGCTGTCGAAGAACAGCGGAGAACAGCGTTTTGCGGTGACGGATGAGTGGAACCGTGTGATTGGGATCGTGGGACGCCGTGACGTGGAGGACTCCGCAGAAGGAATGAGCATTGAGAAGGCGATGATCCGCAGTCCCATTACAGCAACCCTGCAGACCTCGCTCGCTTCGGCGGCCCAGATCATGATGTGGGAAGGGATCGACTTTCTGCCGATTGTAGACCGCAACCGCAAGCTGGTCGGCGTTCTGACCCGCAGGGAAGTGCTCCAGAGCCTGCGTGATGTCCGCAACCAGCCACAGCTGGGGGAAACGTTTGACCATCTGATCTGGAACGGATTCGCAGAGGAGCGCGATGAAGAGGGGCATCTGTTTTTTCACGGCTTTATTACACCGCAAATGGCTACCGACCTCGGAACCATTTCAGAAGGTATCTTGTCCACGCTGATGACGTTGTCCGCATTCAAGGCAGCCAAGGACCTTACGGGGAATGATTATGTGCTGGACAACATGTCGACGTATTTTATCCGTCCGGTCCAAATCGAACATTCCATCACCGTGATGCCGAAGCTGCTGGAGATCAGCCGGCGCACCTGCAAGCTGGAAATTGAAATCAGCCATATGGACATTCTGGTGGCCAAAGCCGTGCTGATGCTGCAATCTATAGACCACGGTTAGGGGATGCTGCGAATCCCGGAAGCACACATAAGGGCTGACCCAAGAGCCATGAATTTGGCCGGACGGGTCAGCCCTTCGCTTTTTTTTAAATATAAGAATTTATATGCTTCGCGCTATAAATTATCCTTCTATTTCTCGCTGAAACGGTTACCGTCCTTATAAGGACGGCGTAGCCGTTTCTACTTGTTCCCGTTAAATAGAAGGCAGCATAGGCTCCGTTTCCAGTTCCCGGAAATTAGCCTTTGCTGCGGATACGGTTGTAATAGCCGTAGCTGCGCAGTCCCGAGAAAATATTAAAGATACCGATGACCAGAAACAGCGCTTCCACAATGATACTGACCGTAGAGCCGCGGAACAGGAACATGGACATCAAGGCAAGGGTCACCAGCATGGCGCCCTGCATCACGTTCATAACGGAACGTTTCCGGCCTTTGACTGCGGGGTCTGCGGCCCGGCGGGAGGATAAACTGAATACGGCGGCGCCAATGACGAAGACCACCAGCAGGACAAACAGCAAATACTTGATGAGGATGATCATGGACAGGCAGCTCCTTTAACATGTCATGCTTGAGTTTGTTACCCTGTCCCTTATTGTAGCATGATTGCTGTCAGGTGCGCCTATAAGGATTGATTTCCACCCAGATTTGGAGCACGCCCTCCATGACAAGCATGGTCCGGATGCGGACGGTATACTCTTTGTCCCGCACCGGGTACACTTTGCCGTCCAGCAGCAGGCGGGCCAGCTTGCCGTCGGTATCAATCTCGAACATGCTGCGGCCGCGCATGGGCTCCAGATCCGAGAGCATATGGCGGATAATTTCCTTAATTGTGACCTGATCGAGGACTGCGGTACCTTCCCGGGCTTTGCCTTCTTCGGCCCGGATCTTGATCTCGCGGATGACGGTGGAGGTATTGCTATATTTTTTGAGCGTCAGAATATCCTTTTGGTATTGTTCAATCTGTACACGCAGATCCTGGTTCTTTAGCCACAGCACATTATAACCGAGATGAAAAATGGCATTATACACAATGCCCCCAACGACCATCCCGAGTACAAAAATGGCGGAAATTTGCGAAAAATGACGGAAGCGCTGAAATGGCGGGACTCTCATGGCGTTAGCGCCCCCTGCCGCACACCCATTTAACCAGTTCGCTGCCCATATGGGCTCCAAGAAATGCGAACACGAGGTAGAGAATCTGTTTGATGGCCGGAGAGAGATTGCCGCCGAGCATATTGCTCTCAATTACCCGCATCGGATCAATGGTGCCGCCGACCGCTGCGGCGAGGGCCCAGATTTTGATCCGGTCGGCAACTTCCAGCATCGTTTGGGTGGGCGGCTGCAGGGAGACAACGGCACCGATTCCGCCCAGCATGGCTCCGCCCAGTACAATCCCGCAGGCAATGAAGAAATCAAGGATGGCTTTGCTCAAAAAAATGTTCATAGGGGCTCCTTTCAAGGGCGAGGCTTGTGGGAGGCGCTGCCTGTCCCTGTGCTCTTAATCCATTCTATGGGCGGTTACCCTCCGAATATGATAAAATAGTTACATCTTATAGCTGGATTTGTGACAGTGGAAGGAAGTGGGAGGATGAGCCCTTTCGTGCATTTGCATGTGCACAGTGAATACAGTTTGCTGGACGGGGCAGCGCGCATTGCTGATCTCGTGCGCCGGGCCGGTGAATACGGCATGAAATCGCTGGCGCTTACCGATCATGGAGTGATGTACGGGGCAATCCCTTTTTATAAAGCGTGCCTGGCCAGCGGCATCAAGCCGATCATCGGCTGCGAAGCCTACATGACCTCCGGCTCCCGCCGGGAACGGGGCAGCCGCAAGGATCAGCCGATCTATCATTTGATCCTGCTGGTGAAGAATGAGACCGGATACAGGAACCTGATGAAGCTGATCTCCATCGGCCATCTGGAAGGCCATCATTATAAGCCGCGCATCGATATGGAGGCCCTCGCTGCACACGCAGAGGGCATTATTTGTCTCAGCGCCTGCCTCGGCGGCGAGGTGCCGCAGCATCTGCTGCATGGGCGGGAAGCGGAGGCCCGCAAGGCCGCGCTGCGGTATAAGGAGATTTTTGGCGAGGATTTCTATCTGGAGCTGCAGGACCACGGAATGTCCGAGCAGAAACGGGTGAATCCGCAGCTGATCGCGCTGGCGGCGGAGTGTGAGATTCCGCTGGTGGCAACAAACGATGTGCATTACCTGGCCAGAGAGGATGCCGAGGTGCAGGATGTTCTGATCTGTATCGGCACAGGCAAAACAGTGGATGATGAGGAGCGCCTCAAGATCGGCACGGATCAGCTCTTTTTTAAGAGCGGTGAGGAGATGGCCCGGCTGTTTCCGCATGTGCCGCAGGCGCTGGAGAATACGCTGCGGATTGCCGAGAAATGCAATCTGGAGCTGACCTTTGGCGAGCATATTCTGCCTGCCTACTCACCGCTTCCGGACGGCATGGATGCCGCGGCTTATTTGCGGCAGCTGTGCCGGAGCGGTCTTGAGGAACGTTATGCGGACACGGAGCGCTGGGCTTTCCCTGAGCAAAGGGAGGCAGCCGAGCAGCGCCTGGCGTATGAGATTGGCGTGATTGAGAATATGGGCTTCTCCGACTACTTCCTGATCGTCTGGGATTTTATCGCCTATTGCCACCGCCAAGGCATTGCCACCGGACCTGGACGGGGCTCATCAGCCGGCAGCTTGACGGCCTATGTGCTGCGGATTACCAATGTGGACCCGCTCAAATATAATCTGCTCTTCGAGCGTTTCCTCAACCCGGAACGAATCACGATGCCGGATATTGATATTGACTTCAGCGACGAACGCCGTGATGAGGTTATCAGCTATGTCGTGGACAAATACGGCAAGGAGCATGTGGCCCAGATCATCACCTTTGGAACGATGGCGGCGCGCGCCGCCGTCCGCGATGTGGGGAGGGCCCTCAATCTTCCCTATGGAGAGGTAGACAAGGCGGCCAAGCTGATTCCGGGTCAGCTCGGCATCAGCATTACCCGGGCGCTTGCGGCCTCGCCGGAGCTGAAAGCTCTGTATGAAGGCAATCCCAAGACACGCAGCCTGCTGGATATGGCGATGAAGGTCGAAGGCATGCCGCGCCATGCTTCTACGCATGCTGCAGGTGTCGTCATCTCGAAGGGGCCTTTGACGGATGCCGTGCCGCTGCAGGAGGGCAACGAGAGCACCGCGCTGACCCAGTATTCCATGGAGCATCTGGAGAGTGTCGGACTGCTCAAAATGGACTTTCTGGGCCTGCGCACGTTGTCCATTATTGAGCGCTGCATGAATGGAATCCGGGAGTTGGAAGGTTCTGTTCCCGACTTCCGGCTGGTCCCCGACGATGATCCGGCGACCTATGAAATGCTGGGGCACGGGGATACTACCGGGATTTTCCAGCTGGAGTCCTCGGGGGTAAGGCGGGTGCTGAAGGATCTGAAGCCGAGCGGATTTGAGGATATCGTATCGGTCGTGGCCTTGTACCGTCCGGGACCGATGGAGTTCATCCCCAAATATATCGCGGGCAAACACGGCCAGATTGCGGTCGAGTATCCCCATCCCGACCTGACGCCGATCCTGGCGGATACTTACGGGATTATTGTCTATCAGGAGCAGATCATGCAGATTGCCTCCCTGATGGCAGGTTTCTCGCTCGGCGAAGCGGATCTGCTGCGCCGCGCCGTCTCCAAGAAGAAGCGGGAGACGCTGGACCAGGAGCGGAGCCACTTTGTGGAGGGGAGTCTTAAACAGGGCTACACGGAACAGGATGCGAATGCCGTCTATGATATGATCGTACGTTTTGCCGATTACGGCTTCCCGCGTGCCCATGCCGCCGCCTATGGCGTACTGGCTTTCCAGACGGCCTATCTCAAGGCCCATTATCCGGTACAGTTCATGGCTTCAATGCTGACAGCTGTGATGGGCACCCACCGCAAGGTGGCGGAATATGTGCTGGAATGCCGCCGGATGGGCATCGGTGTCCTGCCGCCGGATGTCAACGAAAGCGGTGTGCTGTTCACCCCGGTTCCCGGAGAGGGCAAAGGACATATCCGCTTCGGGCTGGCAGCGGTGAAGAATGTTGGAACGCTTGCTGTCGAGAACATCATGGCGGTCCGCAAGGAGCGTCCGTTCGACAGTCTGCTGGATTTCTGCCGCCGCGTCGACTTACGGATCTGCAACAAGCGGGTGGTGGAATCCCTGCTGCAGGCCGGCGCCTTTGACTGTCTGCCGGGCCACCGGGCACAGCTGCTCGCCATGCTGGACGAGACGGTTGACGCCGCTGTGAAATGGCGCAAGGAGCGGGATGAACTGCAGATCCAGCTGTTCGATGATCTGGTCGAGACACCGAACTGGGAAATCCGCTACCCGGACATCCCGAGGTTCACAGGCAGCCAGCAGCTGGAGCTGGAGCGTGAGCTGCTGGGCCTGTATCTCTCCGGCCATCCGCTGGATGACAGCGCGGAGCTGCTGGAGGAGCCCAGCATGATGCGCCTGATGGATCTCGGCGAGGCTGCGGACGAGAGCCAGACCGTCACGGCCGGCATGGTCGTCTCCGTCAAGGAGATCACCACGAAGCAGGGCAAGGCCATGGCTTTTGTGGAATGGGAAGATCAGATCGAGCGCTGCGAGGTCGTGCTTTTCCCCGAGGTGTGGAAGCGGAGCCGCAGCCTGATCGAGAAGGGCGCGCTGCTGGCTCTGCGCGCCAGGGTGCAGCTCGAAGACGAAGGCTTCAAGCTGCTGGCCGAGGAGGTGGCGCCGCTGGCCGCGGAGCCCCTGCGCGGCCTACTGCAGCGCCGCAGCGCGGCGGCGGCCCGCCCGCAGGGCACGGGCCGCACGGCACCGGCAGGAGCTGCCGCAGGCGCTCCTGCATCAAGGCCGGGCACCGGGGGAAGCGGTGCCCGCAATGCCGGCCCAGGCGGCGCGCCTGCGGCTCCGGCCGAAGGCCGGCGGGACGCCTCCGCAGCCGCCGGGAGCAGCCAGCGTGTCTTTATCAAGATCACGCCGGCCGCAGAGCAGGCGGGTCTCTTGCCCCGCCTGCAGGAGCTGCTGCAGGCCCACCCGGGGCCGGTAGCAACGCTGCTGTTCTACGAGCGGGAGCAGAAGCTGCTGGCGCTCAGCGACAGCTACCGGATCAAGCCCTCTCCGGAGCTGTCCGCAGCGATTGAGGGCATGCTGGGAGCCGGTACGGTGAGAATAAAATAAGAACATTTTCCCCTTTTGCCGCATACATTAGGAAACCACAGGGGACTTCCTGTGCGGAAAGGGGAATCACTTATGTCCTATCAAATGGCAGCGGATATGCTGGAGCGCAGGGGAGTATCGCTTGCTTCTGTAGCAGAGATCGTATATATTTTGCAATCGGCTTATTATCCCGATTTATCCATGGAGGAATGTCTGGCCAGCGTCAAGGCCGTTCTCGGCAAAAGGGAAGTGCAGTACACCCTGATGACCGGTATTGCGCTCGATGAGCTGGCGGAGAAACGTCTGCTGCCGCAGCCGCTGCAGGCGGTAATGGAAGCTGATGAATCCCTTTACGGGGCGGACGAGACTCTGGCGCTGGGCATTACCGGGGTATACGGGATGATTGGTCTTACGGGATTTGGATATCTGGACAAAATAAAGCTTGGCATCATTGGTGAACTCAACGATGATAAGAGAGGGATTCATGTCTTCCTCGACGACCTGGTCGCCGGCGTTGCCGCCGCGGCTTCTGCCCGGATCGCGCACCGCCATGAGGGCGCCAAGGTCTATCCCCATGTCACCGGTACCGAATGACACATATAATGGACGCTGAATGTGCATCAGGCATTAAGGCATTCAATCGCCGGGAGTTTTGCGCAGAAGACACAGCCTGGATCTCCCGGTGCCGTTGGGCGCTCAGGATGACCTTAAGCAGCTATCGGGGTTAAGGCATTCAGACGGCTTTAAGCGGCCTGGGATGTCCGGACTTGTGCCGGATGAAGCGGGAGGCTCCTGTTGCGGTCAAAAAGAAAACTGTGTTATCATGATTCCATCATACGGGATACGGCGGGAATTAAGATTGGGGAGGCCTTGCAGGACATGTGGACGGTAATCTATATCGCGCCAACCGCCAGAGTGGCGGATATGATTCAACGCAAGCTGACGGAAGAAGGATTTATGATTAAATGCCGTCCGGTTAATATGTCCAAGCAGCAGTTTGAGATTTTGGTGCCTTCGGGTGAGCTTGAGGAAGTGCAGGAAGTCCTTAATCTGATTCTGCATCCCTGAATAGAACATCTGAATGAGCAGTATTACAGCGGCAAGCTGCTATATACGCAAATAAACGGCTGAAGAGGTGCGACCCGTGTTCAAAGATTTATTCCAGAAAAAACGAAAGTACGCAACAATACCTTCAGAGCGTCAGGAGCGAAGCGGCGGCCCGGTAGAAGGGGAACGCCCCAAACGGGAGATTCCTGAAGGATTGATGAGCAAATGCAGCAAATGCGGTACGATCCAGTACAGCAAGGAGCTGGAGAAGAACCTGAAGGTATGCCCGTCCTGCGGACATCACATGCGTCTGAACGCCGCTGAGCGGATTGCCATGACGCTGGACCCGGAAGGCTTCATTGAGTTCGACAGCGAGATGAGATCCATCGACCCGCTGCAATTCCCCGGGTATGCTTCCAAGCTCGAACAACAGCAGCTGAAATCCGGACAACCCGATGCCGTTATCACCGGCCAGGGAAGCATCGGAGGCCACCCGGTCATTGTGGCTGTGATGAACTTTGAATTTTTCTCCGGCAGTATGGGCTCGGTGGTCGGAGAGAAGATTACCCGTGCGGTTGAGGAAGCAACGGAGAAGAAACTTCCGATGCTGATTTTCTCCACTTCCGGCGGGGCAAGGATGCAGGAGAGCATTCTCAGCCTGATGCAGATGGCGAAGACCAGTGCAGCTCTGGCCCGGTTCGGGGAAGCGGGAGGACTGTATATCTCCATCATTACGGATCCGACAACTGGCGGTGTGTCGGCCAGTTTCGCGAGCCTTGGCGATATCAATATTGCGGAGCCTGGAGCATTATTCGGCTTTGCCGGGCGGATCGTCATTGAACAGACGATCCGCCAGAAGCTGCCGGATGACTTCCAGACCGCTGAATTTAATCTGGAGCATGGTCAGCTTGATATGGTGGTGCACCGCAAGGAGATGCGGGCCACGTTGATCAAGCTGCTGGAATTGCATGATGTGAAAGGGGGATTTTAGGTTGGCAGGAGAGTTGCCTTTTGAAATGCCTCTGGTAGAAATGCGCAAGAAGATTGCCGAACTGCAACAGTTCGGAGCCGAGAAGGGCATCGATTTCAGCGATGAGGTGGCCCGGCTGGAAGAACGCTACCGGGTGCTGGAAGAAGAAGTGTATTCCAATATTTCGCCTTCCCAGAAGATGCACCTGGCCCGGCACCAAGCCCGTCCGACCTCGCTGGATCTGATGGGGTTCATCTTTACCGATTTCATCGAGCTGCACGGGGACAGGCTGTTCGGGGATGATCTCGCTGTAGTTGGCGGAATTGGCAAGCTGAATGGCATTCCCGTGACCGTGATCGGACAACAGCGGGGCAAAGATACCAAGGATAATATTCAAAGATTTTTCGGCAGTGCCCATCCTGAGGGCTTCCGTAAGGGACTGCGGCTGATGCGGCAGGCGGACAAGTTCAAACGTCCGATTATTACCTTTGTGGATACCAAAGGAGCCTATCCCGGCAATACGGCCGAGGAGAGAGGCCAATCCGAAGCGATCGCCCGCAATCTATTGGAAATGTCGCAGCTGGGGGTACCCGTTATTTGTGTGGTTATCGGCGAAGGGGGCAGCGGAGGTGCGCTTGCACTGGCCGTGGGTAACCGCGTGCTGATGCTGGAGCATGCGATCTATTCGGCAATTACACCGAATGGTGCAGCCTCCATTTTGTGGAAAGACGCCTCGAAGGCAGATCAAGCAGCCGAAGCCATGCGGATCACAGCTGCAGACCTGCTGGAGATGGAAGTCATCGAAGAGATCGTGCCGGAGCCAAGAGGCGGAGCACACCGGGATTACGAGGCTACGGCAGCGGCGATCAAGGATTCGTTATGGCGTCATTTGCAGGAGCTGTCTACGATGGATTCGGCAGAGCTCAAGGAAGACCGGTACCGTAAATTCCGCAAGATCGGTGAGTTTTCAGAGGGCCAGCAAGAGCTGTTATCCCAGGAAGAAGAGGCACTGGATGAGGAGCCTTCACGCTCCCTGTAATTTGCACTTTAACACATATAACTATACTTATCGGCCCTGAATACCAGGGTATAACCGATATCCATTTTTTACCTCAATAATAATCCCGGGATTTGGCCGGGATTATTTTTCTTTTGTCCGGATTTTCTGAAAATAAAGCAAGAAATTGCTGAGAAAACTCGCGAGAACATTGATTTTGTGTCTAAGTTGCAGTAATATTCATAAGGGCGAAGTTAAAGGTACATGTGATAAAGTTCCTATGCAAACGATAAGCCTTGTAGTAGATTTTGTAGTTGGAAAAAGTGAGACAGAGAGAACGAAAAAACGGAGGAAAACCTAATGCGGAAAAGTAAAATTGTATGTACGATCGGTCCTGCTAGTGAATCGTTGGAGAATATCAAAAAATTGATTTTGGCTGGTATGAATGTAGCCCGTCTGAACTTCTCCCACGGCGATTTCGAAGAGCACGGCAACCGGATCAAAACGATCCGTCAGGCATCTGCGGAGCTGAACAAAACCGTAGCTATCCTGCTCGATACGAAAGGACCTGAGATTCGTACAGGCAAGCTGGAAGTAGAACCGATTGAACTGGTTCAGGACGAGTATCTGACATTGACTACGGAAGAGATCCTTGGGGACCAAAACCGTATATCCATCACTTACAGCGAACTTCCTAACGATGTTCAAGTAGGCTCGACCATCCTGATCGACGACGGCCTCATCGGACTTACAGTTGTCGACATTCAAGGCACAGAAATCAAGACCCGTATTGTCAACGGCGGTACGATCAAGAGCAAGAAGGGCGTAAACGTACCGGGAGTTCACATCTCCTTGCCGGGTATTACGGAAAAAGACACCAACGATATCGTTTTTGGGATCGGACAGGACATCGATTTTATCGCAGCTTCCTTCGTTCGCAAAGCAAGCGACGTTCTGGAAATCCGTGAACTGCTTGAGAAGCACAATGCAGCTCACATCCAAATCATTTCCAAAATCGAAAACCAACAAGGTGTTGACAACCTTGATGAAATTCTGGCAGTTTCCGACGGCCTGATGGTTGCCCGCGGCGACCTGGGTGTGGAAATTCCGGCTGAAGATGTGCCGCTTGCCCAAAAGCTGATGATCCAAAAATGCAACATTGCCGGCAAACCGGTAATCACAGCTACCCAAATGCTGGATTCCATGCAGCGTAACCCGCGTCCTACCCGCGCTGAAGCGAGTGACGTGGCAAATGCGATTTTTGACGGAACCGATGCGATCATGCTGTCCGGTGAGACGGCTGCCGGGAAATATCCGGTGGAGTCCGTGCTGACAATGTCCCGCATTGCCGAAAAAGCAGAATCTGCATTGAACCACCGTGAAATCTTCATGAAGCAACAAATTGCCCAAGAAACAACCGTGACTGAAGCTATCAGCCAATCGGTAGCCATTTCGGCTCTGGATCTGAACGCAAAAGCTATTATTTCTTCGACTGTGACAGGTCACACTGCACGTGTAGTTTCCAAATACCGTCCTAAATCGCCAATCATCGCGGTTACGACACAAGAAAGAACTATGCGTCAATTGGCTCTTGTCTGGGGCGTAACTCCAGTATATGGTCAGGTCGCTTCCACAACAGACGAGCTGCTGGAAACCGCAATTAAAGGCGGTAAGGATTCAGGTCTTGTCAAAGCTGGAGATCTGGTTGTTATCACTGCCGGCATTCCGCTGGGACGTTCCGGTTCCACCAACCTGGTCAAAGTCAGCACAATTGAGTAGATCCCGGTAACCCCGGCGGCGGGTTCTGCTGCAGGGCTATGGGTCCTAACCATAAACGAAGCAATGGTGAATCCGCCATTGCTTTTTTTTTTTGCTGAAATGTGACGTTGCATTTCGTCCGTTTATGCTATTGTAATAAGGGATATTTTTGTGCTGTATGAATGTGGAGGCAGAGCTGGTAGCAGGGGTATTCCGTTAAAAAGGACTGGAGAGGACTTGGCGTACAAATGGAAAAATTAGTGAAGCTGCGCGGCTTTTATCTTTTTTTAGGACTGGCTGGTGGTTCTTTTGGCTCATATCTTACGCTGCTGCTCACCAAAAACGGGCTGGACAGCGGACAAATCGGCCTCTTGATGGCTACGGGCACGCTTATTGCAATTTGTATTCAGCCGATGTGGGGAATGATCTCCGACCGGTATAATCAGACCCGGCTGGTGCTTATTCTAAGTGTAGCCGTGCCTGCTGTGCTGGCGGTGTTTTACCGTTCCGAATATTTTATCGTGCTGCTGCTTGTCTACACTGTGTCCACGGTCTTTTCGTCCACACAGGCCCCTATCGCCGATTCTTACGCCATAGCGGCGGCGAACAGGGCTGGGTCCACTTATGGGAGCATCCGCCTCATGATGAGCATTGGAGCGGCTGTGGGGGGCTATGCAGGCGGGATGTACGTCAATGCTTTCTCCGTATCTTCCATCTGGCTGCCATTCCTCTTCTTTAATCTGCTGGCGGTGTTTATTGCCTTAACCCTGCCCAGACAGGCGGAAGAAAATCATATGATGAGCCAGTCGTTTAAACAGGGAATCCGGCAGCTGCTGGGCAACCGGGTATTTCTGGCCTTTTTGGGCGGGAGTTTTTTGGTGAACCAGACGATGACGGCTTTCGGCACTTATTTTGTGCTTGCCTTTCAATCTGTAGGCGGTTCTATTCAATATGCGGGGATCGCCCTGTTCCTGGCCTCAGTAACCAATGTGCCTTCCATGTTCTTCGCTTCGGGAGTGATCCGGAAGATCGGCCGGGAGCGGACCCTGCTGCTTGGTGCGATTATTTATGTATTGCGATGGGGCATACAGGTGGCTTTTCCGTATCCGTCCGTGATGATCGGTGTGCAGGTGCTGCACGGGCTGTCTTTTGGCTTTTTTTACATTGCTGCGGTCGAGTATGTTTCACAGATTACTTCCCGGGAGATGCAGGCCACGGGCCAAAGCGTATTCAACATGGTCTTTACCGGATTTGCCGGCATTCTCGGAAATCTGCTTAACGGGGTTCTGCTTAACCGGGGCGGCGTTGAGGCGATGAATTTGTCGTGTATGCTCAGCTCGGCAGCGGGAGCGCTTTTGCTGCTCTATGTCGCCCGGAGCACCCGCCGGAAGAAGCTCCCCTTGCCCCTTGCCTCGGAGGGGGCAGGCGTCTGAGCTTTGACTATACACAAGGAAAGGAGCATACCTTTATATGGAGTCGCGTAATTTGGGCCTGCCCAGCCGCTGGTACGCTGCCACCCTGCGCGTAAGGTATCAGGAGAGCGATCAGATGGGCGTGGTGTATCATGCCAATTATTTGAACTGGTTCGAATGCGGCCGTACGGAGATGTTCCGTGAGCTTGGCTTCGCCTACCGTGAGCTGGAGAAACAAGGTATTCTTCTTCCCGTAACCACTGCGGATTTGCAATTTAAAAGTCCGGCGCGATATGATGATTATATCGCCGTATTTGCGCGGCTAACGACCTTTTCGGCGCTGAGAGTTGTCTATGAATATGAAATCAGACGGCTGCCCGGCAATGAGGAGAGTGGCCCTCTGCGCCCTGCTGGCAATCGTGGACAGGAAGGGCAGTTTGACCCCTTGAAGCCTGTGGGTGAACTGCTGGTTACCGGCTCTACCAGCCATGTCTGGCTGAACCGGGAATGGCGGCCCACCAGGCTGGACAGAGCCCTTCCTGAGCTGTATCAAGCGATCACGGGGGCGCTGCGGGAAGAAGGGGGAGCAGTATGATTAGAAACAAATGGCTATGGGCTGCGTTGTTTATCGTCCCTGCCGTGGAATTATTCGGGTTTATTTATGTGGCAAGTTACCTGGGGGCGCCCAAGACCATGCTGATTGTGCTGGCCACCTCGGTTATCGGCCTGCTCATGATGCGTTTTGAAGGCAAAAAGGTGCTGCAGGACAGCAAAATTCAAATGCAGGAAGGCCGGGTCCCCGGCCGGACGATGCTGGACGGCTTATGTATCTTTTTTGGCGGCTTGCTGCTGATTCTGCCGGGATTCGTGACCGATCTTATCGGCTTCACGCTGGTATTCCCGCTAACCCGTCCGCTGTATCGCGGGTTTCTCCTGAAGTGGATTGAGAAAAAAATGAAAAACGGCACGTTCACCTTTTACAGACGGTGAAGAATACAAGAGGGGTGTCCCAGCATTGAAACGGCTGTATGGGACACCCCTCGTTCATGTACTGGAATAAGCGGATGTAATTGGAGAAAATCCCATCGACTCCGCTCCCTTCGCCAAGCGCTGGGCTTGGTGGGGCAGCTTCCCCTCCAGGCTCAGCGCAGCCTGCCGCTGACAATGTAGCTGTGCAGCGCCCGGAATACGCCCGCCCGCCGGGAGGCGTTCACGATGACCAGCAGCACAGGGCCGAGAATCAGGCCAAGCAACCCGAACAGCTGGAGCCCGGCGAACATGCCGATCAGCATGGCGAGCGGGTCCAGCCCGATACTGCTGGCCAGCACCTTGGGCTCCAGAACTTGGCGGGTGACCAGTACAACGCCATAGAGCACCGAAAGGCCGATCCCAAGCGCCAGATTGCCGTTCATGTAGGAATATAGCGCCCAGGGCAGCATCACAATTCCGACGCCGACATAAGGCAGCAAATCAACGAAGCCGATCATCAGCCCAAGCGCAAAAGCGGAATCAACGCCCAGCAGCAGCAGCCCGATGATGACAATTACCGCAGTAATGAAGATAAGGATCAACTGGGCGCGGAGATAGCCAAACAGCGCTTTGCGCAGATCTTTCCAGATGTCTGTAACCGGCCTCAGCAGCGGGGCGGGCAGCCAGCTGGCCCATTTGTCGTTATGCCGTTCCCAGCCGGTGCTGAGGAAGAAGGCGGCGAGCACGACTACTATAAGAATCGTCCCGAGACTGGGGAGAACGGAGATCAGATTCAGGATCAGATTGAAAAAACCGGTAACCAGCTGGGTCACCGCGGCTCCCACCGTTTCTGTCGTTCTGCTGATGTTGCTGTCGATCGTGGCATGGTAGTTGGGGTTGTCCTGGTAGAATAGATTGATCTGGTTAATAATGTTCTGGATGCTGGCATTTCGGCTCCACCTTAGCAGCAGCTCGCGCCACTGGTCGGTATGCAGATTAAACGTCTGGAGCAGAATAATCAACTCTTTGACAAGACGGGTAATCAGGGCGGTCAGTACCAGCGCGGTGCCGCCAATATAGAACAGTAGTGCCAGGGAGACGGCCAGCCAGCCCGGAAGCTTGAATCCTCTAAGGATGAGCACCAGCGGATGCATGAGATAAGCGAGCAGCCAGGCGAGCAGCAAGGGGTACAGCAGAGGGAGCAGCACATACAGCGCCAGCAGCAGCAGGGCTGTAGCCAGCACGACCCAGAGGCCGCGCAGCACTCTTTTTAACATCAATCGGTCCATAAGGCGGTGTACCTCCTTCAAGCTGCCGCTTGCGCGGAAATCAAAGCTCGTCTTATGTATATTCACAGAATGAAATTTAAAGACTAGCACCTTAGACAAGGCTGCAGCGGACACGCACTAACCTGAAAGCGCCATCATGAATCAACATTTCAAATTTAATTTTCTATCTCCGTGATAAAATCATTTAATCTGTTGTATAGCTTCCACGTTGTTCACATAAACGTCAAAATCCGTTATGATGATTAGAGATTCTAATCACGAATGTTTGGTTGCAGGGCCTGAGGATTGAACGCTGATGTGAATTCAGAGTTCGGATACATCAAATTGTAAATGTTTTCATGAATGAAAAAAGCTATTATACCCTTGTTGGCAAAGGAGAGACACTTATGACAGCTACCAAAGGACTGGAAGGCATTGTTGCCACAACTTCCTCCATCAGCTCCATTGTGGACGGCGTGCTTACTTACCGCGGCTATGATATTGACGATCTCGCAGCGAATGCAACTTTTGAAGAAACGGCTTATTTATTATGGTTTGGTGCGCTTCCAACCGCAGCCGAGCTTGAGAATCTCCGGCGTGACCTCAGCAATTTTGCCCCCGTCCCTGACGAGGTTATTCAACAGATGAAGCTGTATCCCAAAGAAGCCAACACGATGGCTGCTCTGCGTTCAGCCGTATCCAGTCTTGCACTCTACGATCAGGCAGCCGATGATATGAGCCGTGAGGCTAATGAAGTCAAAGCGGTGAAGCTGCAGGCACAGATCCCGACGCTTGTAGCCGCATTGTCGCGCATCCGTAAAGGACTTGAGCCGGTGGCCCCGAAAGAGGGCGTATCCATTGCCGAGAATTTCCTCTATATGCTGTGGGGCAAGGAACCGGATCTCGTATCCGTGAAGGCACTGGACACCGCACTGGTGCTGCATGCCGACCATGAGCTGAATGCTTCTACTTTTGCAGGCCGTGTGACCGTTGCTACCTTGTCCGATATTTATTCCGGGGTGACCTCGGCCATTGGTGCATTGAAAGGGCCGCTGCATGGCGGTGCGAACGAAGCAGTGATGAAGATGCTGGAGGAAATCGGCAGCCTGGACAACGTGGAGACCTATGTACAGGGCAAGCTGGAGCGCCGCGAGAAGATCATGGGCTTCGGACACCGCGTCTACAAGAATGGCGATCCGCGCGCGAAGCATCTGATGAAGATGTCGCATGAGCTGGGAACCATGAAGAATGACACCACGCTGTACGACATGTCCGTAAGAATTGAAGAGCTCATTACGGGACAAAAAGGCCTCAAGCCGAACGTGGATTTCTACTCGGCCTCCGTCTACACCCAGCTCGGCATTGAACGGGAGCTGTTCACGCCGATTTTTGCAATCAGCCGCACTTCGGGCTGGACCGCTCATATTCTGGAGCAATATCTCGACAACCGATTGATTCGTCCGCGTGCAGAGTACACAGGCTTGGCTGAACAGAAATACGTTCCGGTCGAGGAAAGATAAGGCGGCGGCCTTGCAGGCCGCTCCTGTAGTCTAGTAGAATTAACGCTAGGTCCAACGTTATACAGCTGAAACACACTAAATCTTTGGGAGGAATACACACAAATGTTGAAACTTGAGAAATACGATCTGCCGACAGAAGGCGAACAAATTACGATTGAAGATGGCAAACTGCAGGTTCCGGATCGTCCGATTATTCCTTTTATCGAAGGTGACGGTACTGGCCGCGACATCTGGAAAGCCTCCAAACGGGTGCTGGATGCAGCTGTAGCCAAAGCTTATGGCGGAAGCAAGCAAATTGCCTGGTACGAAGTATTCGCCGGCGAGAAGGCCTTCAATACATATGGAGAATGGCTGCCGAACGATACGCTGGAAGCAATCCGCGAGTTTATCGTAGCCATTAAAGGGCCGCTCACTACTCCAATCGGAGGCGGTATCCGTTCCCTGAATGTGGCGCTGCGCCAAGAGCTGGACTTGTATGTATGTCTGCGTCCTGTGCGTTACTTTGACGGTGTTCCCTCACCGGTGAAACGCCCTGATCTGGTAGACATGGTTATTTTCCGTGAGAACACTGAGGATATTTATGCCGGAATCGAGTATCAAGAAGGTTCTGCCGAAGTGAAGAAAGTCATTGAATTCCTGCAGGAGCAAATGGGTGTGAACAAGATCCGCTTCCCGGAAACTTCCGGTATCGGCATCAAGCCGGTGTCCGCCGAAGGCTCCAAGCGTCTGGTGCGCGCCGCCGTGGAATATGCAATCAAGCACGGACGCAAGAGCGTGACCCTGGTACACAAAGGCAACATCATGAAGTTCACCGAAGGAGCCTTCAAGAACTGGGGCTACGAAGTGGCGGAACAGGAATTCGGCGACAAAGTATTCACTTGGAACCAATATGATGTGATCAAAGAGCGGGACGGCGAAGCTGCGGCTAATGCAGCACAGAAGGAAGCCGAAGCAGCAGGCAAAATCATTATCAAGGATGCCATTGCCGACATCGCCCTGCAGCAGGTTCTGACACGTCCTACGGATTTCGACGTCATCGCGACGCTGAACCTGAACGGGGACTATCTGTCCGATGCGCTGGCTGCACAAATCGGCGGCATTGGTATCGCTCCGGGAGCGAATATCAACTATGTTACCGGACATGCCATCTTTGAAGCCACACATGGTACTGCTCCTAAATATGCAGATAAAGACGTGGTTAACCCGGGCTCGGTGATTCTGTCCGGCGTAATGCTGCTGGAGCACCTGGGCTGGCAGGAAGCCGCTGACCTGATTTATAACGGTATGAGTACAGCGATCAACAACAAGACTGTTACTTATGACTTCGCCCGCCAAATGGAAGGGGCAACCGAACTGAAATGCTCAGCGTTTGCCGACGAGATCATTAACCATCTGTAGTTCTAACTAAGCGCATGCTTACCAACTATTAGGAGGATAACTCGTGGCCATCAAACGTAATAAAATTACAGTCGTGGGTGCCGGTTTCACCGGTGCTACCACGGCGCTTATGCTAGCGCAGAAGGAACTCGGCAATGTGGTTCTGCTGGACATTCCGCAGCTCGAGAATCCGACCAAAGGCAAGGCGCTGGATATGCTGCAAGCATCCCCGGTACAGAAATTCGACGCCCAGATTACCGGAACATCCAGCTATGATGATGCCGCGGATTCCGATATCGTCATTATTACAGCCGGTATCGCCCGCAAACCGGGAATGAGCCGCGATGATCTGGTCAATACCAACGCCGGCATTGTGAGATCCGTATGCGAGAACGTAAAACGGGTCGCTCCCGAATCGATTGTTATCATTCTAAGCAACCCGGTTGATGCTATGACTTATGTGGCCTATCAAGCACTTGGCTTTCCGAAGAACCGTGTTATTGGTCAATCCGGTGTGTTGGATACAGCCCGCTACTGTACTTTTATTGCCCAGGAGCTTAATGTTTCGGTAGAAGATGTACGCGGTTTCGTGCTCGGCGGCCATGGTGATGATATGGTTCCGCTTGTGCGCTACTCCAGTGTCGGCGGCATTCCGATCGACAGCCTGATCCCGGCAGAACGGATAGCTGACATTGTTCAGCGAACGCGTACCGGCGGCGGTGAAATCGTCAGCCTGCTGGGCAACGGCAGCGCGTATTACGCGCCTGCAGCTTCTCTGGTGCAGATGACGGAAGCGATCCTGAAGGACAAGAAGCGGATTATTCCGGTCATCGCTTTTCTTGAAGGCGAATACGGCTACGATAATCTGTTCATGGGCGTTCCAGCCCTGCTGGGTGCGGACGGTATCGAAAAAGTATTTGAGCTGGAGCTTACAGCAGAAGAAAAAGCGGCGCTTGACAAGTCCGCTGATTCCGTTAAAGCTGTGACTGCGATAATTGGTTCCTGATCGGATGCTTCGAGTTGTGACAAAGGGATGTCCCCGAATCCATGAAAAATGGCGGGGGGGCATCCCTTTTGCTTTTCTTAATTTCAGTTATTGGGTATAATTAGATGTAATTTATATCACAGCAATAACAGAGGAGGTATGTTATGAGTCAAGTATTTTTTTTCCTACATATGATCGGGACGTTGGCCCTGGGATTTTATCTGGTCCTCCCTTTCATTCTCGGACGCACCGCGAAGTTGTCGGCTCCGGCCAAAGAAGGAACATTAAGCGCCATTGGAGGCTTTAACCGCTTTGCCCAGTACGGATTGGTGATTCAACTGCTTACGGGTGGCTATATGATGACCAAAGGGGAATATTCCGTACCGTGGATGATTATCGTGGTCGTCTTGCTGCTGGCTATGTTCGCCCTTGGCGGCATCATCAGCAAACCGTTGCGTCTGGCTTCAGAGGGCATGCGTGAGAACCGCGACGTATCCAGCTATACCGGCAAAATCCGTACTCTGAGTTCCTTGCTGATGGTTACACTGGTGCTGATGGTCTTTTTCATGGTGTACAACCAGATTATCTAATAGTTTACTCCGAGAAGGAGCGGTCCTTGGCAGCCTAACTGCGCAGATCGCTTCTTTTTTGCGTTATGCTGTTGTGTGTGTGGAGTAAAAAAAGACGTTTTTTTGTTTGACGCGGCTTGGAGCGTGGTAAGTAAAGTATCGTAAAGTCAAGTTGGGTAGTCAAGTTTAATAGTGCATAAACCAAGACCCTATAGCCATCCTAAGATGATCAGCAAGTGATTCTAAGTTGCGAAGCGAAAGGAGAAAAGGTATTATGTCAGACACTAACCAGACTCAAAAAACATTACCCCCGCAGGAACAGGATCGACAGCCCGGAATCGAGAGTGAAATGAAGCCGAGGCCGAAATATGAACCGGCGAATTATAAAGCAGCAGGCAAACTGCTGGGCAAGGCGGCTCTGATTACCGGAGGAGACAGCGGAATTGGCCGGGCTGTTGCCGTTCTGTTCGCCAAGGAAGGCGCCGATGTAGTCATTTCCTATCTCAATGAGCATTCGGATGCTGAAGAGACCAAACGCCAGGTTGAGCAGGAGGGACGCAAATGTGTCCTGATCTCCGGTGACATCGGTGTGGAAGCATTCTGCCAGGATCTGGTCAACAAAACGGTGGAAGGCCTCGGCAAACTGGATATTCTGATCAACAATGCCGCAGAGCAGCACCCGCAGGACAAGATTGAGGACATCACGTCCGAGCAGCTGGAGCGCACGTTCCGCACGAATATTTTTTCCATGTTCTATTTGACCAAAGCAGCGATGCCGCATCTGCAGCAAGGCTCGACCATCATCAACACCACGTCGATTACGGCGTACCGGGGCAGCCCGCAGCTGCTGGACTATTCATCCACCAAAGGAGCGATTCTCAGCTTCACCCGTTCCTTGTCCACCAATCTGGCGGAAAAAGGCATCCGCGTCAACGCCGTTGCACCAGGGCCGATCTGGACGCCGCTGATCCCGTCTACCTTTGACGCACAGCAGGTCAGCGAATTCGGTGCTACCCAGCCGATGAAGCGGCCCGGGCAGCCGGAGGAGCTGGCACCGGCTTATGTCTATCTCGCTTCCGACGATTCGACCTATGTGACCGGACAAGTCATTCATGTCAACGGCGGCGAGGTCGTAAACGGCTAAACGCCTTGTGGATGCCAGCCGCGCCACTTTCACAGATGAATAAATATAAAACTAAGAGCCTGTCCCAAAAGTAGCTTTCTACGAGCGGAGACAGACCACGTTCATTCTCAAAACCGTAAAAATTCAACGGAACAGCGATTCTCCTGTTATTGGAGGATCGCTGTTCTGCGTTTTTGGTCATTTGCAGCTTGCTTCAGTAGTTTGTGGGCAAGCGAAAGCCATCCGACCTCAAGCGACACTTTTTCCATGCCACGAAGAAGAAATCTCTGGAAGCCCCGGTTGTTCTTCAGTTGGTACATCGTTCCCTTAGAGGGCAACCCTCGCAGCTTGGGCTGCGGTAATGACGTTTTCTGATTTCATATCTACTCTCCAACGTTTCCTTGCTTTCTTTGCGAAAATGCAGCGTTTGTCCGGCAGAACAGGTCCACGTATCTTCAGTTTCATTGTACGTCCAATTCTCAATCTTTCCGACGTTCTCTTTCCACGCTTTGCTCTTTTCTTTATGATAGCTGCCGTATTTGACGACAGCCGTTATCTCTTCCTTTTCCAGGTAGGCATAGTTTTCTTCACTGCCGTAGCCTGCATCCGCAATCACCGCCCTCGGAAGTTCTGCCTTGCCTTTTCCAGATGCGGCTGTAAACAACGGGTATCGGTAGGTCTTGGGTGTAGACTGTAGGCCAAAATAAACTGGTTTTCGGTTCCGATCTGTACATTGTAACCCGGTTTGAGTTGACCATTCCGCATGTGGTCTTCCTTCATCCGCATGAAGGTTTCATCCGGGTCGGTCTTGCTGAAGCTGTTCCGGTCGCCAAGCAGCATTTGGTACTGCTCGTACTTCAGCAACATGGGCAGCAAATCCTTACGAAGCTTCCGAACGGCTTTTTTCAGGGGCTTGTCTTTGGGTTTTTCCAATAGCTGAGCTTCAAGCTTCTGCGCTGCTTGTTCGAGTTTCTCGCTGCTCCACCCGGATGGTTGGGTGGTACCTCCATCCAAAAGGGCGATTTCTTTTTGTGATTTTAAAGAGGATTGTAGAAACTTTTTCTGCTCAAAGCAGCGGAGAGGACGGACTGATTGCGGAAAAGCGGTAGCGGTCGCCTTGCTCTCCGGATTTTTACCGCTAAGCGAAATAAATAAAATCTGGAGAGCACAGCGATTGGAGCAACGGTCCGTTCGCGCAGCGTCCACATCGAGTGAACAAGTCAATCCGACTCAAAAACAGCGGGGCCGTCCCAAGCAGCCATTTCATGGCTTATGGGACAGCCCCTTTATTGAGTTTCCGCTCGATTCCTTAATATAGTTTTATGAATCTTAAGACATTGATATATCGCCGGATCCCCGCGGAACTTACACTTAAAGTAGTGAATGGCCGTTCACACTGCACAGGAAAGTGAAGGGGGAGAGGATGCTTGAGGACGAGACAGAGACAGGGCTGGAAATGGAAAACAACCTGGCCGCTGCACACGATGCTGCTTCCGGGAGTCGCTATAGTGCTGATATTTTGCTATTTGCCGATGTTTGGGCTCGTCATGGCTTTTCAGGATTTTCAGCCTCATCTTGGTTTTTTTCGCTCCGACTGGATTGGACTTGAGAATTTCCGGCTGATGTTTGAATATCCGGATGCCAGACAGGTCATTTGGAATACGTTTTTAATCGCTTTTTTGAAAATCATCGCTCATCTGATCGTGCCGTTTGTATTCGCCCTGCTGCTGAACGAGGTGCGGAGAATGCTGCTGAAGCGCCTCATTCAGACCTTTGTATACCTTCCGCATTTTCTCTCCTGGGTCATTTTGGGGGGCATATTGCTGGATATGCTGTCCACCGACGGAGGGCTGGTCAATCAGCTTGTAGGGTGGCTCGGATTCCCGCCTATATTTTTCCTTGGGGACGGGGACTGGTTCCGGATTACGGTGATTGCCAGCGATGTTTGGAAAGATTTTGGATTTTCTACGATTATATTCTTGGCAGCGCTTGCAGGGGTGAATCCCGAGATGTATGAAGCGGCATTGATCGACGGGGCGAACCGCTGGCGGCAGACACTGTCGATTACTATCCCGGCCATGATTCCGATAGCTGTAGTGGTGGCTACATTATCGCTTGGCAACATTTTGAATGCCGGCTTTGATCAAATATTCAATCTGTATAATCCGCTTGTTTACGAAAAGGGAGATATCATCGATACCTATGTGTATCGGGTGGGGCTCATCGGAGGCGACTTCGGTTTCGGTACAGCGGTAGGCGTATTCAAATCGCTGGTCAGCCTGACACTAATTATTATTTCCTACCGTTTGGCCTACAAGCTCGCAGGCTATCGGATATTCTAACCGGGGAGGGAGAAACCGTATGCACTACCGTTCCACTTCGTATCGAATTTTCTCCATTCTAAACGGGGTATTCCTGTCTCTCCTGGCGCTGCTCTGTATCCTGCCGCTAATTCACGTTCTGGCGGTATCGCTCAGTTCTTCGGCAGCGGCGGATGCGAATTTGGTGAAGCTGTGGCCGATCGGTTTTACAACCGAAGCCTATATGGTAACCTTGGGAAATGACCGTTTCATTTCCTCGTTCGGGATCTCCGTGCTGCGGACGGCGCTGGGAACCGTTCTATCGCTGCTCCTGTCCATCCTGGTCGGCTACGCGCTCTCCAAGGAAACGAATGAGTTCAAGGGACGAAACGGTTATGCCTGGTTCTTCGTATTCACCATGCTGTTCAGCGGCGGACTGATTCCGACTTATATTGTGGTTCAGAAGCTGGGCTTGATCAATAGTATTTGGGCGCTGGTTCTGCCGGGCGCTATGAGCGTATACAATACGATTCTCTTAATGAATTTCTTCCGGACATCAGTGCCGAAGGCACTGGAAGAAGCCGCTTTTATTGACGGGGCCGGGCACTTCCGTACTTTGTGGAGCATTTATCTGCCTATCTCGCTGCCTTCACTGGCAACCATCTCACTGTTCACGATGGTGGGGCACTGGAACGCCTGGTTTGACGGGCTGATTTATATCACAGATACGGCCAAATACCCGATGTCGACCCTGCTGCAGACGATTGTGGTTCAACGTGATCTCAGCAGTATGAGTGTCAGTGCCGACGAGATTCAGGCGTTGTCCAACCGTACCGTTAAGACGGCGCAAATTTTTATCGCTACCTTGCCCATTATTCTGGTGTATCCGTTCCTGCAGCGGTTTTTCGTCAAAGGCATCGTCCTGGGCTCGGTCAAGGAATAAAACATCATCCATTTAACGATCAAGGGGGAATTTCCATGATAACGAAATCCGGCAAGCTACTATCGATCACGCTGGCGCTGGCACTCGGCATGACGCTGCTGACAGGCTGCGGCGGAGAAAAGAATACGAACACAACGCAGGCTGTCGATCCCACAGGCAATGAAATTATAGACGGCAAATATAAGGACACGCTTACAATCAAGGTGGCGCGGCAGTTAACGGCGGATGTGACCTTCCGCAGCGGGGAGGACATCAACAACAATCCCCATAAAACTTGGGTCAAGGACAAATTCAATATCGATCTCGATTATGTGTGGACGGCGGACAGCAGCTCCATTGATACGAAGGTGCGTCTGATGCTGTCGGCCAACGAAGCACTCCCCGATGTGATACAGTTCCGCGGCTCGCAGGATGTGGCGGATGCGCTGATTGATTCCGGCAAGTTCCTGGCGCTTAACGATATATTCGATAAAAATGCCGGCGAGAACCTGAAGAATGCATTGGCCGAAGATCCGACCGTCTGGAATCCGTACACCCGCGATGGGCAGAGATACGGCATCCCAGTGCTCGATTACGCCTACAATAATGACCCGGTGCTCTGGATTAGAGACGACTGGATGAAGAAATTCAGCCTGGAAGCGCCGAAGACGGTGGACGAACTGGAGAAAATGATGGAGGTCTTTGCGACTCAGGACCCTGATGGCAACGGCAAAAAAGACACCGTCGGCCTCGCGGTCGGCATCAAGGACGGCTTCAAAACCTGGGGACCGGCCGACAGCGCTTTTCTGTTCGGTGCATACGGCACGATTCCGAATCAATGGAACCTGGGCGGAAACGGCGAATTGGAATACGGCTCGGTGCAGCCGGAGGCGAAGCAGGTGCTTGTCAAACTGCGCGACTGGATGAGCAAAGGTTATATCCATAAGGAAGCCGGGCTTCAGGATGCAGGAAAAGCATTAGAGTTGTTTGCGGCAGGCAAGGCCGGGATTGTTACTGCCCCGTATTGGGCCAGCGGCTGGGTGCTTCCGGGCGTCAAAGAGGTGGATCCGAACGCGGAATACAGCGCCTACCCGCTGCCGGCAGGTCCTGACGGCAAAGTCGGCCGCGGCCAATCGGGAACGTCCAACGGCGTCATTCTGATCAACAAGGATTTCGCCCATCCTGAAGCGTTGTTCCTGTACATTAACTATTTGTTCGACAATCAAGGCAAAGAGGGCAGCGATCTTGAGTATGGTTACGCGGAAGGCTATGATTATATACTGAAAGACGGCCAGCCGGTGTGGAACAGTGAAGAGTTTCCTGCGGACAGTCCTTTTATGCCGGCTCCCAAATATACGTTGACGTTTGACGGTGCACGCATTCCTTCACAAATGATGAAGACCCTGAACGATCTGGCTGAAGGCAAAACACCGGAAACCACTTTTGAGAAAAAGGCGGCGATGGACCTCCCGGGCAATATCAAGGCGGGCGCGGTGAATTACCAGCAGCGCGAGAGTGCGATGCCGAATATGTTCAACGGGTCCAACACGAAGACGATGAAGAAACGCTGGGACTTCCTGTTCCAGCTGGAAAAAGAAACGTTCAATAAAATCATTTACGGCGAGCTTCCGGTGGACGATTTCGATTCGTTCGTGCAGCAGTGGAACACTTCCGGCGGTGAGACCATCACCAAAGAAGTGAACGAATGGTATAAGTCGGTGAAGACGCAATAATCCATATTCATGAGGAGCCTTTCCTTCCCGTTCCTGCTGGAAGGGAGGCTTTTCTCCAGCAAAGGGGCTGCAAGAGGTGCCGAAGACGAATTTATTCAAAAAAGTGCTGCTGATCCTATGGATTCTGCTTACGCCGCTGACCTTGATGTTTATGTATTTCAACAAGGTGAGCATCGGCGTGGTACGGGAGGAGATAGAGACGAACAGCCGCAGCCGGCTGTCCTTCTACATGCAGCGCATTGACAGTGAATTCGACAAATTCGTCACTTCGATCGCCAATCTGAACAATGACCCCAGCATTCAGGCCTTTACCCGCATGGAGGCCGGAGCGAGCGCTTATACCAAATTTCAGAGCAAGCTGGAGGCCGGCAAGGAGCTGAGCTCGATTAATTATGGCAGCTGGGAGCATTCGTACAGCCTGTATGCCATCAATTCCGGGGAGACGGTGACGACTCATTATTCGGTGCAGTATAACGACTATTTTGTAAAAAAGCTGCGGGAGAAGGGCTATGAGCAGTTCCGCTGGAGTTACGATGCGCCTGCAAGCCCAAGCGTCCGGCCCGCCTTTGTCTGGTGGGTATCCGAGCCATTCTCGGCTCATAACGCAGCTATGGACTCGAACATGATCGCGGAGATCCGCGTCAATACACGGGATTTGGCCGGGCTGCTGGACGAGTTCAAGGGTGAAAGCTCAGGCGTGCCTTTCCTGTTCCATTCCGGCGATCCGGTGATCCGCCCTGCAAACTCTGACAATGGGGAAATCGCGGAGATCTCTGCCCGCTTTCTGGAACGGGAGGAGCTGGCACCGGAAGGCACGTTCACAGCCAGTGTGAATGATGTGGAATACATGGTCAGCTATACCACCTCCGAGGAACTGGAGTGGGCGCTGATTGAGTATGTGCCGCTGGAGCAGATTTTGCAGCCGATTACGTCCAGCCGTAAATGGTTCTGGGCCTTTCTGGGACTGCTTGTCACGCTCGGTGTGCTGTCGGCATATCTGCTGTACCGGAATATACAGGTCCCCATCCGCAAGCTGTATGTGGCCGCCAAAAAGCTGGAGGGAGGCAGCTACAGCTATCGGCTCCCACAGAACCGCAGCGATGAATTCGGCTACCTGTTTGAGCAGTTCAACAGCATGACAGTCCAGATCGGGGATTTGATTGACCGTGTCTACGCGGAGGAGTTGCGCTCCCGGGAGGCGACCCTGAAGCAGCTGCAATCACAGATCAATCCGCATTTTCTCTATAACTGCCTGTTTTTTATCAAAAATATGACCCGGCTGGGCGAGCAGCAGGCGGTGATGGCGATGGCGGTTAAGCTCGGCGACTTTTTCCGCTATACGACGCATGTGGATCAGCAGGAGGCGGCACTGCGGGAAGAAATCCAGCTGGTGGACAATTACCTGTCCATCCAGAAGATGCGGATGAAGCGTCTTACGTTCAGCATCACCATACCGGAACAGCTTCATGGCATCACCGTTCCACGTCTGCTGCTCCAGCCTATAGTAGAAAACGCCATAATCCACGGGATTGAGCCGAAGGAGGGCGAAGCGCTGATCCGAATGGAGGGTGGCCGTGTAAGCGTGAACGGAAGGCCGGCTTATGCCATCGTTGTCGAGGATAACGGGGCCGGCATGGAAGAAGCCGCGCTTCATGCGCTCAGAGAGCGCCTGCAGAGCGGCCAGGAGCTGACGGAGAGCTGTGGGCTGCGCAATGTGCATTTGCGGCTGATCCACCGGTTCGGTGAAGGCTCAGGGCTCGTGATAGAGCACTCGGTACTGGGCGGCCTGCGGGTAACCGTCCGCTGGATGGACCAGGCATCCCCGCCCGAATGAATAAATGCTAACGCCAGAGGAGACAATGCCATGTTTCAGGTTCTGATTGTTGATGATGAAGAGTCGGTTGTGGATGGGGTAGCGGCAACTTTGCCTTGCGAGCGTTTGGAGATTTCCACCATTCACAAGGCTTTGTCCGCTTCGGAGGCATTGGCTGTGGTGCTGAACCATCCGGTGGATCTGCTGATCACCGATATCCGCATGCCCGGCATGTCCGGTCTGGAGCTGCTCACCCGCATGCAGGAAACCTCCAAATCGACAAAATGCATTCTGCTGACCGGCCATGCCGATTTCAACTACGCCAAACAGGCCATTCAGGGCGGGGCGATAAATTATTTGCTGAAGCCGGTCGATGATGAAGAGCTGATCGGTGCTGTAGAGCAGGCCCTTGCTGCAATCCGGCAGGAATGGCAGTCGGTGGTATCCCGGCGGAGGACGGAGCGGACATTGAAGGAGAACCTGCCCGTACTGCGCCGCAATCTGCTGCTGGAGCTGGTCCAGCGCAAACGTCTCTCGGAAGAAGTGCTGGAGAGCCGGCTGCAGACGCTGGAGCTGCCGATTGCCAGGGAGGACCGGGTTGCGCTGGTTATGGTTCGCCTGGAGGAGCCTTTTATCCAATATGACGACTATAATCTGCTGTTGATGGAATATGCGGTGACCAATATTGCCGATGAGGTGCTGGGTGAGCATTATGCGGTCTGGTCATGCCGGGACCCGCACGGATATTTGCTGTTAGCCCTGAAGCCATTAGCCGGACGAAATCTTGTGCCGGAGCAGGCAACGGCGGCTGCGAAACAACTGGAGGATGAAGCCGGGAAGCTGGCAAGGCTGGTTCAGCTGGTGCAGAATTTTGTGCAAGTGACCCTCAAGGGCGGCATCTCTGTTGCGGGCGGGGAGTGGGGAATATTCCCCGCCGTTTTGGCGGATGCCTACGAGGAAGGGCTGCTGGCGTTCCGGCGGCATATCGGAGGCGGATTTTCCCTTATTCAACGGCAGGCCAGCCTGACAAACCGGCCGATTCGCACGCTGTACCATCTATATGAGCCGCCATCCTTGACCGATTTGCTGGAGGGCGGGCGTTGGGGCGATTTTCGGGAAAAGGTGGAGCAGGTCTTTGCCGAGCTGGAGGAGCGTTTTGCCGGATCGGGACAGCATGCGCTGGAAGCCTATTGGGCGATCGCAGGCGCTCTGGCCTATATCACCCACAAGAGCGGCTACGGGTTGTTCGATCTGGTCAGCGGAGGCCAGGACCTGCTGTCCTGCGATACGTTCCGCTCGATCGGGCAGATGCACGGGCGGACGCTGGAGCTGATCGATACCGTGCAGTCGGAGCTGGAGGGGGACGCGGAGCATGCCCATGCTGCAGTGATCCGCCGCATCAGAAGTTACATCGAGGATCATCTGGCGGAGGATGTGTCGCTGCAGGCCATCGCGAAGGAGGTCTTTCTGCATCCGGTCTATTTGTCGCAGCTTTATAAGAACGTTACCGGAGAGAGTCTCAGCGATTTTGTGCTGCGGCTGCGAATGGAGAAGGCGGCTTTCCAGATCAAGCACAGCAGGAAAAAAGTGTACGAAGTCGCCGAATGCGCGGGCTACCACCATGTCCCTTACTTTATCAAGGTATTTAAGAAATATTACGGCATGACGCCGCAGGAATACCGGGATGCGCATACGTGACCAATTAAGTATAAATATAGAGTTGAGAGGAGAGGCGGTATGACTGCAAAAGCTCAAACTGTCATTCGTAACGGAGGACAGTGGACGGATGCGGAAGGTCAGCCTCTGCATGCGCATGGCGGGGGAATGGTCGTGGAAAAAGGCTGGTATTACTGGTTCGGAGAAGACCGCCGCGGACGTGTACGGGTTTCCTGCTACCGTTCCCGTGATCTGGTCAACTGGGAGTTCCGCAACCATGTTTGGAAGATGTAATCTTGCGTTCAACATATATAATTGATGTTTTGGTAGGGATATTATGTTAATATAGACTTCGTCAATAACTTTATATTGAATTATCACTAGGGGTGCCGCAAGGCTGAGACGGACGCAAGTTCCGGACCCTTTGAACCTGATCTGGTTGATACCAGCGTAGGGAAGTGGAGTACGAATTTCTGTGGCCGGGGCGTTTTAAGCGTTCCGTTTCTGTACAGATTCTGACTGCCTTCCTTGCGGGGGGCGGTCTTTTTTGCGTTCCCGTCAGCAAGGGAAGGCAGCATAGTTGGAAGAACAGGAGGCCGCGTATGGCCAAGGGCGAGATTCATCTGATATCCGACGGCAAGCTGTCGCTGCCGCAGTTTGCCAGGCTGGCTGCAAACGTGCATGAATGGGTCGACTATATCCATCTGCGCGAAAAGAGCGCCACTGCCCGGGAACTGCTGGCAGCCGCTAAGGACATGCTGTCGTCCGGCATTCCCGCTGCACAACTGGTCATCAATGACCGAATCGACGTAGCACTGGCATCTGAAGCTTCCGGTGTCCAGCTAGGCTGGCACAGCCTGGACCCGGCTGTGGCCCGGCTTCTGGCGCCGGGACTTCGGCTGGGCCGGTCGGTTCACTCGGCCGCTGAAGCGGAGGAAGCGGCAATGCAGGGAGCGGACTACTGCCTATACGGGCATGTCTATCCTTCAGCCAGCAAGCCGGGCCAACCGGCACGCGGCCTTGCGCTGCTGGCCGAGACGGTGCAGCGTTGCCCCCTTCCCGTAATCGCCATTGGCGGGATCGGTCCGGGGAATGCTGGCGAGGTGATGCACCAGGGTGCGGCAGGGATTGCGGTAATGTCCGGGATCTGCGGAGCCGGGGATCCCTGGAGTGCAGCCAGGGCTATCCGTCTTGCGGTTCAGGGCGTTGCCTGCAGAGACTTGGGAGCAAAGGAGGTGACCTTTGATGAAATTGCTGATTAACGGGAAACCCGTGGAGTCACACGGAGATTGCCGGACGGTGGCCGATTTGATCAGCCTCCCGGAGTGGTCCGGCCGGCTGATGATTATAGAATTGAACGGGGAGATCATCAGCAAGGAGAACTATGAACATATTCTGCTGGCTGAAGGAGACCGCTTGGAGCTGGTTCATTTTGTAGGCGGCGGCTGAAGGCAGCGAGGAGAAGGGCGTATCGAATTTCATAAGAACTATAGCTCAAGAATTCAAGGAGGTTAATTCATGCATGATCCTTTGCTAATTGGCGGAACCGCATTAACCAGCAGGCTGTTTATCGGAACCGGCAAATACAGCCGGAATACCCTGATCCCCGAAGTGGTGGCCCGCTCAGGGTCCGAGGTCATAACCGTGGCGCTCCGCCGTGTGGACCCGGACGGAGGAGAGGAGAATATCATAAGCCACATTCCGGGCCATATGACGCTTCTCCCGAATACTTCCGGAGCACGTACGGCGGAAGAGGCGGTGCGTATTGCCAGGCTGGCCAGAGCAGCGGGCCTGGGCAACTGGGTGAAGATCGAAGTGATCAATGACCAGAAATATTTGCTTCCGGATAATCTGGAGACCATTCGCGCTACGGAAATTCTGGCGGCCGAAGGATTTGTGGTGCTTCCCTACATGAGCCCGGATCTATCCGCTGCGCTGCGCCTGAAGGCTGCCGGTGCAGCTGCGGTGATGCCGCTTGGTGCGCCTATCGGAACGAACCGCGGCCTGCGCACCAAAGAGCTGGTGCGCATTATCATTGAGGAAGTGGACTTGCCAATCATCGTGGATGCGGGAATCGGCAGACCTTCCGAGGCGGCGGAAGCTATGGAGATGGGGGCTGCTGCAGTACTGCTGAACACGGCGATTGCTACCGCACGGGACCCGCTGGTTATGGCGGAAGCGTTCCGGGATGCGGTCGCTGCTGGGCGCAAGGCCTACATGGCCGGACTAGGCCCCGTGGAAGAGGTGGCGGCCGCGTCGTCTCCGTTGACCGGATTTCTGGGCTGAAGTGCAGAATAGCAGAAATGGAGGATGACCATGAGCTTTTATGAGACATTGACCCGTTTGGAAGAGTATCCGTACGAGCAGCTCTGGAAAGAGTATACTGCCGGAGATGTCAGACGTGCGCTGGGCAAAAACAGGCTGGACGAACATGATCTGCTGGCACTGCTCTCTCCGGCAGCGGCACCGCTGCTGGAGGAGATGGCACAGGCGGCACAACGGCTGACGCGTACGCATTTCGGCCATTCGATGCAGCTGTTCACACCGATGTATCTCGCTGATTTTTGCGTGAATCACTGCACGTATTGCAGTTTCAGCTCGATCTATGATTTTCCGCGCAAAAAACTGTCGCTGGAAGAGGTCCGGCGGGAAGCGGAGACGATCGCCGCTACAGGGCTGCGCCATATCCTTATTCTGACGGGTGAATCCCGCCGGGATAATCCGGTCTCGTACATCAAGGACTGTGTAGGCGTGCTGCGTGAATTTTTTGCGTCGGTCAGCATTGAGATCAATCCGTTATCCACGGACGAATACAGGGAGCTGCTGCAGGCTGGGGTAGATGGACTGACCCTGTATCAGGAGGTATACCATCAGGACACTTACCGGGAGCTGCACGTCAAGGGGCCGAAAAGAAATTACCGCAACCGTCTTGACGCTCCTGAACGCGGCTGTCAGGCCGGATTCCGTTCCGTCAATATTGGAGCGCTGCTCGGCATGCATGATTGGCGGCAGGAGGCATTCCAAAGCGCGATGCATGCCCGGTATTTGCAGGACCGGTATCCTGAGTGTGAGATTAGCCTGTCGACACCGCGTTTTCGGCCTTATCTCGGCGAATTTAATCCCGAAAGCGATGTGTCGGACCGCTCGCTGGTGCAGATTATCCTCGCCTACCGGCTTTTTTTGCCCCGTTCAGGCATTACCTTATCCACAAGAGAGCCGGCAACACTGCGCGATCATCTGATTCATCTTGGCATTACGAAGATGTCGGCGGGCGTCTCCACCGAAGTGGGCGGGCATACGAATGAGGGAGGGACGCCGCAGTTTGAAATTTCTGACAGCCGCAGCGTGCAGGAGATTACAGCAATGCTGTATACGAACGGCTTGCAGCCGGTATTCAAAGACTGGGACATCCTGACCGACCCTGTACCGCTTGCTTAATTGCACTCCATACCTTTTATCCGGGGGTGTCCCAAAAGCCATAAAATGGCTACATGGGGCATCCCTTTGTTTGGTTATTGGGTCTCTGTAAGCGGCGGCCTAGCTTATCCGGGCGGGGCGAAAGGTGTTTAGAGTGCACTTTGTACATCGGATTGGTGGAAAACCCGGCGTATTTTCAATTTGGCTGCATTTTGTGCATCAGGAAGAGCAGGATACGTCTGTTTTCTCAATTATTAATGTATGAAATACATCAGAATGAACTTTCGAGCGCTGCCAGGGCGATTAGGCTGCACGAAATACACTGGGGCTGCCAAATGGCTTAAAAGTAACCCCAAACCCCCTTTAAACTACACAGCATACGCAATATTCTGGAGCTTGCTTCTCCATAAGCGGCGGCCAGCGTGCCAGTGGGACCTAGCCTGTGTAGACTTCACTTTGTGCTCAGATTGGGAGGCCCCGGGTTCGGCATAACAACAAACCTTGCCCCTGCGTGAAGGTTGCATGCCATGTTGCGGTGTCCTCAACGGATCGGTACTGCATACACGATATGGAGCCGTTCATTAATTCTCTGGTGTTTGGTGATATAGCCCAGGCTCTCGAACTGGGCCAGCAGATCTGAGCATGTACGCTCAGGCTCACCGCTGCCGCCTAAGCTGCCATCCGGTGGCGTTGTCCCCCTTTCCGCAGCTTCAGGCCGCATCAGGTCCGTGATGCAGATACGGCCGTGCGGCTTCAGCACCCGCCGCATTTCATCAATGGCCAAGGTCTGCTGATTCCGGCTCAGATGATGGAAGGCGAAGCTGGTGACCACAAAATCAAACCTGCCCTCCAGAAAGGGGAGTGCCAAAAAATTGCCGAGCTTGCTCTCCATGGCGGGGAATTTCCGGCGGCATTCCTTCAGCATTTCCCGGGACTGGTCGACTCCGCACATGACTGCACCCCCAGCCATCAGCTTTCCGGCCAGATTGCCGGTGCCTGTGCCAATATCCAGCCCCTGTTCACCAGGGATCGGAGCCAGCCATTGCGCGGTCAAGGTAAGTGCCGCTTCATAGTCCTTATATTCGGAAGTGTTATCGAGCACATGCTCATCATGGCGGCTGGCCCGGGTGTCGTAGTTCCATTTGTCACGCCAGCTGCTGCGGTGGTCCCGCAGCCGTTTGGAGCCTTCGGCCAGGGCATAAATGTCCTCCAGAGGCAACGTCTGCTGCTTTTTAACCAAGTCGATCATGTAATCGGTGGTATCAATAATCTGCTTGAGCTCAATCCATTTAGCGAACAGCACCGAACGCTGGAGCTCCAGATAGTAGTGCAGCTGCTCCTGGTCTTGCCCGCCTGTCGGCTCCAGTGCCTGGCCGATATCCTCGATGGACATCCCGGATTCGCGCAGCGCAATGATCGTCTGCAGCCGCCAGATCTCCTTTTCACTGAACTCGCGGTACTGATTCTCCTCCTTGGACGGGGAGATCAAGCCTTTTTCCTCATAGAAACGAATCGCGCGGGCCGAAATTTTGAGCTTGTCCGCCACCTCTTTAATCCTCATGTTATCACCCTTCACTGATATTGGGGGAGGGTTGACCTTCTCGTTAGGAGAAGGTTTAACCTGTTATGTATCACATACACAGGAGGAATCTCCCATGAAAAAAATACTCATTAAGAACGTCACACTGATTACGATGACAAACGAACCGCCGTTTGTAGGCGACATTTTGCTGGATGGAGATATCATCGCGGAAATCGGCCGGGAAATCAACCTTCCCGCCGGGGAGGCCGGCGAAATCATCGACGGAACCGATATGGCTGCGCTGCCGGGGCTGATCAACGCCCACCAGCATACGCCGATGAGCCTTTTGCGGGGATTCTCGGACGATCTCAAGCTTATGGACTGGCTGGAGCGGAAAATGCAACCTGCCGAGGAGAGAATGACGCCTGAGGACATTTACTGGGGGGCCAAACTTTCCATGGCGGAGATGATTCGTTCGGGGACAACCGCTTTTGCCGATATGTATATGCATATGAACGAGATTGCTGCGGCGGTAGAAGAGACCGGCATGCGGGCGTCTCTGACCCGGGGGCTCGTCTTCACTGTGCCGGATGGAGGACGGCGGATGACTGAAGCGCTGGATCTGATCGAGCGTTGGAGCGGTGCTGCCGATGGCAGAATTACCACTATGCTGGGACCGCATTCTCCTTATCTGGTTCCGCCGGAACCGCTCGGTGAAATCATTGAGCTGGCGGAAATGAGAGATCTGCCCGTACACATCCACTTGGCGGAGACCAGGGAGGAAGTCATACAAATCCGCGAGAAATACCGGATGACCCCGACGGAATACCTGTATCATGCAGGTCTCTTTGATAAATGCCATGTGCTGCTTGCCCATAGCGTGCATTTAAACCGCAGGGATATCGGCAGACTGTCCGGCATGCAGGGTGGTGTGTCCCATAATCCGGTCAGCAACCTGAAGCTGGGCTGCGGGATTGCTCCCGTCTCTGAGCTGCTGGAACAGGGAATAACGGTGGGCCTTGGTACGGATGGAGCAGGGAGTGCAGCTACGGTAGATATGTTTGAGGAAATGCGGGCTGCGGCCTGGCTGCAAAAGCTGGACTATGGCGACCCGACCCGGCTCTCTGCCCGGCAGGCGCTGGGGATGGCGACCCGGGAAAGTGCCGCACTGCTCGGACTCCAGCAGGAAGTCGGCATCTTGGAGGTGGGCCGCAAGGCGGATCTGATCCTGATTTCCCTGAACAAGCCGCATCTTCAGCCTGTGCATAATCTGGAGTCCCTGCTCGTCTACAGTGCAAACGGGGCTGATGTGGACACCACCATTGTGAACGGAAAGGTATTGATGCGCGGCCGTCGGCTGCTTACTATCGATGAGGAGGAGCTGTTCCGCCAGGTGCGTACACGGGCACAAAGAATTGTCGAAGGAATCTAGATATCTTGAACTAAAGACTCTGCCAAAAAGCAGGAGGAGCGTAGGGGGAGTTTGGAACTGTATTCAAATTCAAAGTAACCCCTTTCATGTGCGCCCGGGTATGATATGATAAGAATTAATTGTATCAAAATTTAGACAACCTGGAACGGGCCGAAAGGAGCTTGGAGTGAAGATGCAGTATTTTGAAGACAGTATGTACAACCTGATTGTCGAGACTTCCACAAATTTGCCGGGGGATGTACGGCGGGCGGTCGCCAGGGGGCGTGCACTGGAAGACCGGGCCACGCGGTCCGGGCTGGCTTTGACCACGATTGCACAGAATATCGGCATGGCCGAGCAGCAGGTGTCGCCGATCTGCCAGGATACGGGAATGCCCACATTTATCATTCACACACCGGTAGGCATCAACCAGATTGAGATGAAAAAAGATATCCATCAAGCAGTCATCCGTGCCACCAAAAACGGCAAGCTGCGCCCCAACTCCGTCGATTCACTGACAGGCGAGAACAGCGGAGACAATCTGGGAGCCGGCACCCCGGTCATTCATTTCGAACAATGGGAAGAAGATTATGTGGATGTTCGGCTGATTCTGAAGGGCGGAGGCTGCGAGAATAAAAATATCCAGTATAGCCTGCCAGCTGAACTGGAGGGGCTGGGCAAGGCGGGCCGCGATCTGGACGGCATTCGCAAATGTATTCTGCACGCCGTCTATCAGGCCCAGGGGCAGGGCTGCAGCGCAGGTTTTATCGGCGTGGGTATCGGCGGCGACCGGACGAGCGGTTATGAGCTGGCCAAGAAGCAACTCTTCCGCAAGGTCGAGGATGTGAACCCGAATGCCGACCTGCACAAGCTGGAAGAGTACATCATGGAGAATGCCAACAAGCTGGGCATCGGGACGATGGGCTTCGGCGGCGAGGTTTCGCTGCTGGGGTGCAAAATCGGCGTGATGAACAGGCTCCCTGCGAGCTTTTTTGTCTCGGTTGCGTATAACTGCTGGGCTTTCCGCCGTCAGGGTGTGCAGGTTGATCCTGCAACCGGAGCCATTTCGGACTGGATCTATGAAAGTGGAACCGGCGTTTCGGTAGATGAAGCAGGAGGAGAGATCCAGGAGCCGGTAGCGGTTAATGCAACATCCGCAAGTGTTGGGGGTACTGTGGAAGCGGGCAATCCGGCTGCGTTTCCCGCTGAAACTGCCGCCGCAACGGCTCAAGACGGTGAAGCTGGAACAGCAGGGCGTTCGCGCGAGGTCCGCCTGACAACGCCGATCAGTGAGGAGGATATCCGCAAGCTGCGCGTGGGCGATGTGGTGATTCTCTCCGGCGAGATGCATACAGGCCGTGATGCTTTGCACAAATACCTGATGGACCATGACGCGCCCGTGGACCTGAACGGAGCCGTCATTTACCACTGCGGACCCGTGATGTTGAAGGATGAGGAAGGCTGGCATGTAAAGGCAGCAGGCCCGACCACCAGCATCCGCGAGGAGCCTTATCAAGGGGACATTATCAAGAAGTTCGGCATCCGCGCCGTGATCGGCAAAGGCGGCATGGGGCCGAAGACTTTGCAAGCACTCGGTGAACACGGAGGCGTCTACCTTAACGCAATCGGCGGAGCGGCGCAGTATTATGCAGAGTGCATCAAGAAGGTCAATGCGGTGGACTTCATGGAATTCGGCATTCCGGAAGCCATGTGGCATCTGGATGTGGAGGGCTTTGCGGCCATTGTCACGATGGATTCGCATGGCAACAGCCTGCATGCCGAGGTGGAGAAGGATTCTGCCGCCAAGCTGGCCCAGTTCCGGGAGCCGGTATTTAACTAGGACCTGACTTAGTACCGCAGCAGAGCGATTCTGATGTATTTAGTACAGCGCAATCGCTTTGGCAGAGCTCAAAAGTCCATTCTGATGTATTTTGTGCAGCAGGCAGTTAGAAAAAAGGCCCTTTTCAGCTAATTCTGCTTTTCCTAATGTAGAAAATGCAGTCAAATCGGAAATGAGCCTAGTTTATTCGCTACCTGATGTATAAAATGCATTAAAAGACGCCAATCCGTACATCCCTACTATGCAGCAGGCCACCAACTGTAAGAAGCCCCCGGTGAGCTGTGTGTTCTGCGATAGTTAAAAGACTGCCGGAATACCAGCGGGTTAAGTGGTCAATAGATTTATATGAGGGGGGCAACGAATGTCACCGCATTATGTACGAAACGGATTTCATACGGTCACCCCTTACTTTATTGCGGAAAGTGCCGATTCGCTGGTGGATTTTGTAGTAGGGTGCTTTGATGGACGAATCAACGATATGCAGCGGAATGACGAAGGAAGAATTCGCCACGCAGAGCTGCAGATCGGCGACTCCATAATTGAGGTGTCCGAAGCGAACAGCAAATATCCTCCGGTGCAGCAGACCATCCATCTCTATGTGAGCAACGTGGATGAGACCTACCGCAAATGTCTGGAAGCCGGAGCAGTCAGCCTTGAGGAGCCGGCGGACAAGACCTATGGCGAACGGGGAGCGGGGATCAGGGACGGTCAGGGAAATCAATGGTTCCTCGCCACCTGTAAGCCATCTTGATCCACCGGTATTATAAATAACATCAAGCCGCCTTCTCCTATTACAGGAGACAGGCGGCTTTGTATTTGTGTCCCGCCATCATTTCCTGCTGGTTTTTTGTCCTGAATGGAGTTAGGATAAAATGAAAGTCACACGAAAAGAGGAAGAGGCACAATTCAGATGAAACCGTTTCGTATTCGTCTTACACTTATACTAATGGTCATGGTAGGGGTCTCCATGATCGGTGCCGGGTTTACGATGGCTCATTTGTTCAAGGATTCGCATGTGGCTGCGCTGGAAGAAAACATGTCCCGGGAAATAAATCTGCTGGCGGGCACGTTCAAGTTTCAGGACATGAACGCACCGGATGCTGTTGCATACTACACGGAGCAAGCCGAACATGTGGCTGCACTCATTGGTTCAAGGGTCACCTTTATTACCAAAGAAGGCAAGGTCATTGGGGATTCCGAGAAAAACCCGCTGGAAATGGACAACCATTCCAACCGGGAGGAAGAGCTGCTGGCCGCCAAGGACGGAATCGGACGGGCCATCCGGCATAGTGAAACTATGGACCGCAAAATGCTCTATGTGGCGGGTGCGGTTGCCTCCGGGCATGGCTTTGACGGTTATATCCGTCTGTCCATGCCGCTGGACGCGGTCTCCGAAGTGCTGAACCGGGCCTGGATGATTATGGCCGGAGGGCTGGTGCTGCTCTTTGTTGCAGCCACCTTCGTAAGTTACAGAGTTGCCTTAGGCATGACGTCTCCCCTCGAACAAATTACCCGGGTAGCCCGGCGCATCACGGATCAGGATTATGATGCACGGGTGCCGATGAACCGCAAGGACGAGGTTGGGCAGCTGGCGGCAGCGATCAATGCGATGGCGGACAGCCTGCAGAACCAGTTAAAGACCATTCGTGACAACGAAGGTCTGCTGCAAAGTGTTCTGGACAACATGACGGGCGGCATATTAATGATTAATGCGGAGGACGAAATTGCACTGTTGAACCGGGCGGCCGAAAAAATGCTCGATGTCAACAGCACCGAAATCACCGGACTTTCGTACCGTGAGCTCAAGCGCCATTACGAGCTGACCCGGTTGATAGAAGAAGGCATATCCCGCAAGGAGACCGTCCATGAGGAGCGGAGCATTTACAATCCCGGAGAACGGATTGTCAGGCTGGACGGAGTACCCATGCAGCAGGATGAATCCTACCGGGGGATGTTGTTCCTCCTCCAGGAGGTTACCGAAATCCGCCGGCTGGAGAAAATGCGCAGCGAATTCGTCGCGAATGTGTCGCATGAGCTCAAGACACCGGTTGCGGCGGTCAAGGGTTTTGCCGAGACCTTGCTGGGCGGCGGAGTTACAGATGAGAAAACAGCACGTTCTTTCCTGCAGATCATCTATGACGAGAATGAGCGCTTGAACCGCCTGATTGGAGATATCTTGGAGCTGTCCAAGATCGAATCGAAGCGGGTGGCACTGGAATGCTCCCCTGTTCACCTGATTGAGTTCTTTGATTCCATGCTTGAGACGATCAGCAAAGTGGCGGAGAAGAAAAATATCAGCCTCAGTGCAACTGTGCCGGCCGAGCTGTTCATTGAAGGCGACGAGGACAAGCTGCGCCAGATCTTTTTGAATCTGCTCTCCAATGCGATTAATTACACGCATGAAGGCGGCAGTGTCAAGGTCACCGCCCATAACCGCCTGAAGCCGGACGGCAGCGAAAGTGTGGTCTTTACCGTCAGCGATACCGGAATGGGTATACCGCGCAAGGATCTGCCCCGCATTTTTGAACGCTTTTACCGGGTCGATAAGGCCAGGTCCAGAAGCTCCGGCGGCACCGGGCTGGGGTTGTCCATTGTTAAGCATCTGGTCGAATTGCACCGGGGTTCGATTTCGGTGGAGAGTGATCTTGGAATCGGGAGCTCTTTCATTCTTGAACTTCCGCTGCTGCAGGAGGAAGAAGAGAGCTGAGTGGCTGAGATGTGCAATGTTGTGTCAAATAAAAGCTGCGGCAATTTATAATTTTTACACAGTGTTAACATTCCGGTGATATGATGGGTCTGCTGTTGTTTTGTAAATTTTAAAACATATGAATACGGGGGAACCTATGGCACAACGATTGCTTGTCATTGAAGACGAACCGACGCTGGCCCGGCTGCTGTCCTACAACCTTACGCAGGAAGGTTATGAGGTGACGGTGGAAGATCATGGAACAGCAGGATATGACCGTGCGACTAGAGAACCTTTTGACTTAATCGTGCTGGATTTGATGCTGCCGGGTATGAACGGAATTGATATTCTTGATAAATTGCGTGGACAAGGCATCCGTACGCCAGTTATCGTGCTGACGGCCAAAAATGCCGAAGAGGATGTCGTCCGGGGGTTGAAATCAGGTGCGGATGATTATATAACGAAGCCTTTTGGCGTATCCGAGCTGTTGGCCCGGGTCAGCGCTGTACTGCGCCGTATTTCCGGACTGGCTGAAGAAGCAGTTCCCGAAGCAACGGTATCCGCCTCGACCATTATTCTGGGTCAGCTGGAGATTTACCCGGAGCGTTATGAAGTGTCGCTGGGCGGCCAGAGCATCAATCTGCGCCCCAAAGAATTTGAAGTGCTGCTCTACCTGGCCCGCAAGCCGGGGGTCGTGCTGACGCGCGATGATCTGATGAATGCTGTGTGGGGCTTCGATTATATCGGCGGCCAGCGGACTGTGGATGTGCATGTCAGCTCACTTCGCAAGAAGCTGGAGCTTGATCCGGAATCCGTTCATATCGATTCGATCCGCGGGGTAGGCTATAAACTGGTAGTTAACAAAAAAAGAACTCCGGTCATTTAGGAGGTGTCTTCAAACCATAGGATTTAAAGAGGATATGACTTCTGTCATAATCCTCTTATGCTTAGGTTTGAAGACACTCTTTAAATGACGGAGTTCTTCTCATACCGTCACTTATTTTACAATGCGTTAACAATTCTCTTCAACTGTATTTACATTGCATGGTTATGATGGGGAACGAAGCTGATGAGAAGGAGACGCAAATACGAATGAAATCCATCATTGATATAGAGAAACTTGATCTCTACTATGAGTCCTTTCATGCGCTGAAGAATGTCGATCTGCAAGTGCCGGAGAAGCAGGTTACTGCTTTTATTGGTCCTTCCGGCTGCGGCAAGTCCACTTTGCTGCGTACACTTAACCGTATGAACGATATGATTCCGGGTACCCGGATTGAAGGCAAGGTCAACATAGGCGGCAAAAACATTTATGGAGACGAGGTCGAGGTGGAAAGCCTGCGCAAGCAAGTCGGCATGGTCTTCCAGCAACCCAATCCTTTTCCCAAATCGATCTACGATAATGTGGCCTATGGTCCGCGCCTGCATGGCGTCCGTTCCAAAAGCGAGCTGGATGAACTCGTGGAACAAAGCTTGCGCCAGTCCGCCCTGTGGGATGAAGTGAAGGATTTTCTGAAGAAATCCGCACTGAGTCTGTCCGGCGGGCAGCAGCAGCGGCTGTGCATTGCAAGAGCGCTGGCCGTGCATCCCGATATTCTGCTAATGGATGAGGCCACTTCGGCCCTGGACCCGGTGTCCACTCTCAAGATTGAAGAGCTGGTACAGGAACTGCGGAGCAAGTATACAATCGTGATGGTCACGCATAATATGCATCAGGCCGCACGTGTATCGGGCCGCACTGTATTTTTCCTGAATGGTGTGATTGTGGAGGCCGCAGATACGGAGCAGCTGTTCTCGACCCCCAAGGATTCCCGCACCGAAGATTATATTTCCGGACGTTTTGGCTGACCATATGTTCTGAGGAGGAACGCGCTTATATGATTCGCAGAAAAGAATTTGATAAAGATTTGGAAGAGCTGCGCAGCCTGCTGCAGCAAATGGGTGAGCATGTAACGGATGCGCTTGAAGGTGCGGTTCTGGCTCTGCAAACTCTGGATACTACGCGTGCACAGGAAATCGTCAAGGCGGACCTTCGGCTGAATGCCATGGAAGACAGAATCATGGAGATCGGATCACGGCTGATTATCACTCAGCAGCCGGTGGCGAAGGATTTGCGCCGTATTATCACTGCGTTCAAGATTTCGAGTGATTTGGAGCGTATGGGCGATTTGGCTCTGGACGTAGCTAAGGTAACGATGCGGGTTCAGGGGCAACAGCTGATTAAGCCGCTGGTGGATATTCCGCGCATGGCCGAGATTGTTACCGGCATGACGACGGAAGCCATCCAGTCCTACCTGGACGAGAATACTGATCTGGCCTACAAAATGGCTCAGGATGATGATCAGGTAGACCATTTGTACAGCAACATGATCAACGAGCTGTATGCTTATATGGTAGAGAAGCCGGATGCCCTGTCCCAGGCCATGCTCTTGACCCTGGTAGGCCGGTATATTGAGCGGATCGCCGACCATGCCACCAACATTGGGGAGAGCGTTGTTTATCTCGTCACGGGGAAACGCCCGGATCTGAATCAGTAAGCGGTTCAGCGGGTATTAATATAATAGAAGGAAACGTTGAAACGCCGGCCTCCCGCCGGCGTTTTTTGGATTGCAGGGAGAAAGGACCCAGACTATCAAGCCATCGTTTCTTCTGGGCCGGGGCATATGTTAAGATAGACAAAGCAAGCAACATAAAGGCGAGGTGTTACAGTGGACAAGTTAATTCTAATAGATGGCAATAACATTATTTACCGCGCATTTTTCGCAATGCCGCCGCTGACGAATACTGCGGGACAGCAGACGAATGCCGTATATGGATTTACGACCATGCTGCTGCGCTTGATTGAAGAACATAAACCGACGCATATGATCGTGGCCTTCGATGCCGGCAAGGTTACCTTCAGGCATGAAGGATATCAGGATTATAAAGGCGGACGCCAAAAAACACCGCCCGAGCTCTCCGAGCAGTTCCCTCTGCTCAAGGATCTGCTGCGGAATTTGGGGGTGCCGCAGTTCGAGATTGAGAGTTATGAGGCCGATGATATTATCGGGACGATCTCCCGTCAAGCGGATGAAGCCGGCCGGCAGGTTATGATCGTCTCGGGGGACAAGGACATGCTGCAGTTGGCTTCGGAGCATACGACCGTAGCGCTGATCCGCAAGGGCGTCACCGAAATTGAGCTGTACGGACCGGCGCAGCTGCGTGAGAAATACGATCTTACACCCGAGCAAATCATTGATCTGAAAGGCCTGATGGGCGATGCCAGTGATAACATTCCCGGTGTGCCGGGCGTGGGCGAGAAGACCGCCCTCAAGCTGCTGCATCAGTTCGGCTCCGTGGAGGGTGTGCTGGCAGGTACGGATGAGCTTAAGGGCAAAATGAAGGAAAAGCTGGAGGCCCATGCCGAAGATGCGCGCATGAGTAAAAAGCTGGCCACGATCTTCCGCGAGGTGCCGCTTGCGCATGCCTGGGAAGATATGGTCTTTACCGGAATCAAGAGCGATACCGCCGGTCCGGCGCTGGCCAAGCTGGAGTTCAAATCGCTGCTGGAGCGTTTGTCTCTAAGTGCAAATGCCCCCGTTCTGGCCGGAGACGGAGAGGGAGCCGAAACGGCGGAAGCGGAGCTTGATATCACCGTGGTTGGTGAAGAGCAGCTTGCAGCACTTGTTGCCGATCTGCCGAATATTTCAGCGCTGCATGTGGAGACGAGCGGAGAGAATCCGCATCGTGCCGAAGTGATCGGGATTGGGTTTTCTTCTCTGGAGCGGCATTACTTTGTGCCATTCAGCCTGCTGCAAAGTCCCGCTGCAGCGAAGCTGCGGGAGTGGCTGGGTGATGAGCACGCGCCGAAAAGCGGCTATGACCTGCACCGGGCGGACCTGGCGCTGCATTGGAAGAACATCCCCTTTGCCGGAGCAGCCAAGGATGTACAGCTGGCGGCCTACCTGCTGGACCCAACGGAAGCCAGCCAGAATCTGAATGATCTGGTATCCAAATACGGCTTGCCGCGCCTGGCTCCAGATGAAGATGTCTTCGGAAAGGGCGCCAAATACAAAATACCGGAGCTTGCCGTTCTCGGCAATCATGTCGCCCGCAAGAGTGCGGCGGTGCTTGCCATTGTCGGGAAACAGGAGCAGGCACTGCTCGATACGGACATGACGGGATTGTTCGATGATCTGGAAATGCCGCTCTCCCGTATCCTCGCCGATATGGAGAAACAAGGGATTGCAGTGAATATGGGCGATCTGAGGGAACTTGGTAAGGAATTTGAAGCGCAGATTGCCAAATTGGTCTCCGAGATCTATGACATTTGCGGAACGGAATTTAACTTGAACTCACCCAAGCAGCTCGGAGAAATCCTATTTGTGAAGCTGGGACTGCCTGTCGTCAAAAAAACGAAGACCGGCTATTCCACCGATGCGGAGGTGCTGGAGAAGCTTGCGCCTTATCATGACGTAGTGCGCCACATCCTGCAGTACCGGACCATCGCCAAACTCCAATCTACTTATGTAGAGGGACTGCTCAAGGAAATCTCCCCGGAAACCGGGAAGGTTCATACCTTTTACCGGCAGACCATTGCAGCTACCGGACGGCTCAGCAGCCAGTTCCCGAACCTGCAGAACATTCCGATCCGGCTGGAGGAAGGCCGCAAAATCCGCAAAGTCTTCGTGCCTTCGGAGCCGGGCTGGTCGATCCTCGCGGCGGATTATTCGCAGATTGAACTGCGTGTGCTCGCCCATATCTCGGATGATGAGCGCCTGAAGGAAGCTTTTTTGCAGGATATGGATATTCACACCAAAACGGCCATGGACGTATTCGGAGTAACCGCCGAGCAGGTGGACAGCAATATGCGCCGCTCCGCGAAGGCGGTCAACTTTGGGATCGTTTATGGTATCAGTGATTACGGGCTGTCGCAGAATCTCAATATCACGCGGAAGGAAGCTTCCCATTTCATTGAGCAGTATTTCGAGGTCTTCCAAGGCGTACGCCGGTATATGGATGAGATTGTGGTGGAGGCGCGCAAGAACGGCTATGTGACTACACTTCTGGAACGCCGCCGATATTTGCCGGAGATCAATGCGAGCAACTTCAATCTGCGCTCTTTTGCCGAGCGGACAGCGATGAACACCCCGATCCAGGGAACGGCGGCGGATATCATCAAACTGGCTATGGTGCATATGGACAAGGCATTGGCGGAGCGTGGACTGAAGAGCCGGATGCTGCTGCAAGTGCACGATGAGCTTGTGTTCGAGGTGCCTGCCGGGGAGCTGGAGCTGATGAAGACTCTTTTGCCGGAAGTGATGGAAGGGGCTCTGAAGCTGTCTGTACCGCTTAAGGCGGAGGTAAGTTATGGAAGCAACTGGTATGAAGCGAAATAGGCTCCCCGCATGGAGTTCATATCCGGTATAATGGTGTAGAGGTGAGAGCTAATGCCGGAATTGCCGGAAGTAGAGACAGTCAGAAGAACTTTGAATGCCTTGGTAAAAGGCAAGCAGATAGAGAACGTAACCGTCCGGCTGCCGAGAATTATTATCCGGCCGGATGATACCCAGGCCTTTGCCCATATGCTGGCGGGTCATAGCATTGTTAATGTGGAGCGCAGAGGGAAATTTCTGCGCCTTGTACTGGATGGTCTGGTGCTTGTCTCCCACCTGCGGATGGAAGGACGGTATGGTCTTTACCAGGCCGGTGAACCGCTGGACAAGCATACGCATGTGATTTTTCATTTTACGGATGGTACCGAGCTGCGTTACAATGATGTGCGCCAGTTCGGGACCATGCATCTGTTCCAGCCGGGGGAAGACCTCACTCTGCCGCCGCTGGTCAAGCTGGGACAGGAGCCGCTTGAGCCTTCTTTTACAGCCGGGAGGTTCAAGGAGATTGTGTCGGGCAAAAGCACCAAAATCAAGTCGCTGCTGCTCAATCAGGAATATGTGGTTGGTATCGGCAATATTTATGTAGATGAGTCGCTGCACCGTGCCGGAATTCATCCGGAGCTCAGTGCCAAGGCACTGACCGGCGAGCAGCTGGACAGGCTGCACCACGCTATCGTGGCTACATTGACAGAGGCGGTTGACGCCGGAGGTTCTTCCATCAAATCCTATGTGAACGGACAAGGGGAGAGCGGTACGTATCAGCAGCAGCTCCTGATTTATGGACGCAAAGACCAGCCGTGCAGCGTGTGCGGCACGATCATTGAGAAGAGTGTTGTTGGAGGCCGCGGAACACACTATTGTCCAAGCTGCCAGCAGCCGTCTGCCCACTGATCTGATTCAGTTAAGACTGCTCCGCTCCATATACGTTTGAGGTTTAAGCAAGCCAGGGTTACCCAGCAGCCGGAAAAGGCAGGCACCCACTGATTGTCCCGCCCATATACTGTGTGAAGAATGCTTACTAAAGCGAACGGAGGCTGGCGGATTGATCTGCCCGGCTTTCCGGTTCTCCACAGGAGGGGTTTGCGGGTGATTGGCCCATACTTGTCGTTGCTGCTGCTGGCGTTTGCCTTAAGTCTGGATGGCTTTGGGGTTGGTGTTACATATGGTTTGCGCAAAATGAAAATACCGCTGCTCTCCATTCTGATTATCTCGCTTTGTTCGGGTGTGGTCATCGGTGTCTCCATGCAGGTCGGTGTGCTCCTGGCTACGGTGGTTTCCCCCACCGCTGCTTCGGCAGTCGGTGCCGTGATTCTGGTGCTGATGGGCTGCTGGTCGCTTGCTCAGATGCTGATGCAGAAGGAGAAAGAACATGTAACAGATGATTTGCCCGTCTCCGTGACTGGGAACATGGTGTCCGGGAACTCGGTGCCAGCGGCTTGGCCCCGGACAGCTGCCGGTACGGATCACTCCCTGCCGGGTGGGGGGGCGGTACTTCAGGAACCAGGCAAAGCGGCTGTATTCTCGCTGGAGCTGCGGCGGCTGGGGATTGTGGTCCAGATTCTGCGTACGCCATCCTCTGCGGACATGGACGCTTCCGGCAGCATTTCTTCTACGGAGGCGATGGTGCTGGGGATTGCGCTCTCGCTGGATGCGTTTGGAGCCGGGCTTGGAGCGGCCTTGCTCGGTTTTAATCCGGTCTGGACTTCACTTGCGATTGCTTTGTTCAGCGGGACGTTTCTGATGCTGGGCATGAAGACGGGGTTGCGGTTTGCCGGAAGTTACTGGATGAAGCATGCCGCTGCGCTGCCTGCGTTATTATTGATTACGATGGGAATAATGAAGCTGTTATGAGGTGAGTACATTGATTATGGGCTTAACCGGAGGCATTGCATCCGGAAAAAGCACGGTGTCAGCACTGCTTGTGAACAAGGGAGCAAGACTGGTCGATGCCGATCTGATCGCCAGAGAAGTCATGCTCCCCGGACATCCGGTGCTGGCTGCTGTCGTCGAACAGTTTGGAAGCGAAATCCTGCTTCCGGATGGTGCTCTGGACAGAGCGAGGCTGGGGGAGATTATCTTCCGCCAGCCGGAGGCCCGGCAGATGCTGAATGAACTGACGCATCCGGCGATCCGCCAGGAGATCAAGGACCGTATGTATAGATTGCACGAAGAAGACCCGGAAGGGCTGGTTATCGTAGATATTCCGCTGCTGTATGAATCCGGTCTGGAAGGCCTGTTCACAGAGATTGTGGTGGTGTATGTGCCCCGCGAAATCCAGCTTGCCCGCTTGATGGAACGGAACGGACTTAGCCGGGAGCAAGCAGAGGAACGGCTTAAAGCACAGATGGACATTGAACTGAAGCGCAGCAAAGCCAGTGTTGTTATCGACAACAGCGGTGATCGGACACAAACAGAGTCTCAGGTTGATCATTTATGGGACAGGCTGGGCTTATCATGAAGTGGCTGCGCAAAAAAAGAGTGCTGCTTCTGCTGTTCATCGGCTTCACGGCTGTTCTGTTCCTGAGCACCAACTGGATGTCATGGTTTTATCCGATCCATTACCGGGATGAGATCAGCAAGCATAGCGAGACTTATGAGATAGACCCGTTTCTGGTGGCGGCAATCATCCGGGTAGAGACCAATTTCAAGACCGGCCAGGAGTCCAAAAAAGGGGCCATAGGCCTGATGCAGCTCATGCCGGACACGGCGAAGTGGGCCCTCGAAAAGGCCAAGCTGCCCGACGTCTCCATGGAACGTCTGAAGCATGACCCTGCCGTCAACATTGAGCTCGGTACCTGGTATCTCTCCTCGCTGTCACGCCAGTTTGAGGGCAACCGTACGGCGGTAATCGCCGCGTACAATGCGGGACCAGGCAAGGTTAGAAGCTGGCTTTCAGAAGGCACCTGGGACGGGACGGAAGCGGCGGTGAAGGATATTCCTTTTGGCGAGACCCGGCACTATGTGCAGCGGGTAATTTATTATTATGACCAGTACTCAGAGTTATACAATGAGTTCTGAAGTCTGGCATGAAAAAGAAGCATTGAACGGCCCAAGGGGCCGTTCAACACTTCTTAGGCAAGCTTTACTTAGGCAGATTATTGAAATTGACCTGCCAGTTGTTGTTCAGCGAGGGTTACAAGACGTTTAGTGATGTAACCACCGATCGAACCGTTTTCGTAAGAAGTTTTATTGCCTTGGTATCCATCTGGGGAAAGCGTAATTCCAAGTTCTTGAGCAACTTCAAATTTCAATTGCTCCAGGGCTCCACGGGAATTCGGCGCTACCAGGTTGTTGGAACTGTTGTTTGAGCTCATGCTGTTCACCTCCTATCGGTTGGTAACTGTATTATGTGCCGGACTTGCCATATTCATAACAACAAAGAAACGGTGTTTTTTGGAAAAAGATAAAGACCCCGCTCCCGCAAGGTTTCTTCCGGAGCAGGAGGCCCATTTATACAAAAGGAAGTGATGAGCTTATGAAATGCCCTTACTGCGATCACACTAATACCAAAGTGCTCGACTCGCGTCCAGCCAACGAGAATAAGTCCATCCGCCGCAGGCGTGAATGCGAGCGTTGCAGCAAGCGCTTTACCACGTTTGAGATGATTGAGGAAACCCCTCTGATCGTCATCAAAAAAGACGGCAGCCGCGAGGAATTCAGCCGCGACAAAATCCTCCGCGGCCTTATCCGCGCCTGTGAGAAGCGCCCGGTATCCGTGGAGCGCCTCGAAAAGATCGTCTCCGAGGTCGAGAAGACCCTGCGCGGGATTGCCTTAGCCGAGATTGAGAGCCGCCAGATCGGCGAGCTCGTCATGGAGCAGCTTTATCCTGTCGATGAGGTGGCTTATGTCCGTTTCGCCTCCGTCTACCGCCAGTTCAAGGACATTAACATGTTCATGAAGGAGCTGAAGGGACTGCTGTCCAAGAATACGGAGGAGCTGGAGGGGATATAGGGCGGACTTAGCTCCTAACCTCCACAAATAACAGGTGATTCTCCAACTAATTTGTTCTGCCCGGCACGAAATCCCTCAATTAGTTGGAGAAAATCCAGCAAACGCAAAGAATATTCAGGCTCCAAAAACTTTTTTTTAAAAAGTGTTGACACCAAGTCGGATTTTTTATATTATATAGAAGTCGCCTACGGAGTTAACGCTTAGTAAACAAGACAAGCTTACCGGTTTGAACGGATTACATATATCGTAATTTCGTCACAGGTAACACATGGGGCCTTAGCTCAGCTGGGAGAGCGCATCGCTGGCAGCGATGAGGTCAGGGGTTCGATCCCCCTAGGCTCCACCAATATCATATGGACTCTTAGCTCAGTTGGTAGAGCAGTTGACTCTTAATCAATTGGTCCAGGGTTCGAGTCCCTGAGAGTCCATCACAGAAGAAACGGCAGAGATGCCGTTTTTTTGCTGTTGTTAGGGACTGATGTGATAAGGAGGGGGATGGGGGAAACTGAAGAGTAGTCGGGGTGCTCACACCAGCTATCCTATTACTGAAGCACACTGGTGCAGCAGATTAACTCGTAGAAGTCTTTTTTTGGGGCACGGGGTCTGATCGGTTTGGAGTGGATTGAGTAAATAGCTGCATCTGAGTCCGCAAGCTAGGCGAAACATTATGTTTTTCTGCAAATAAGTGCTCCATCATGGTCCGTTCCAACTTAGCGGACTCTTCCTCAACAGGAAGAATTTAAGTTCATTCCTCCTAATCCTCCTAATCCTCCTAATCCTCCTAATCCTCCTAATCCACCTAATTAGCTTTATGCTTCATCCCCTGAATATTTTGCTATACCCTAATCTGATACGAACGATTACGCTGTTACGCTCCTACGATATCCAATAACTGCTGATCAACTAACTCATAAATACGTCTGCCGTGCCTATTAGTTACCTTAAGATGAAGTGCAAGCTCCAAAGGTGTAAACGCCCTGAGCAGACGCCTTGCGAAACGCAAAGACTCCGCTTCCAGCCAAGTTAATGTAGAAGAAACATCCGTCACGATGAATTCATATTGTTATATTTCTTAAACCTTATTGAAAATTGAAACTGTTCGAGATTTTGGTTAGGTATATATTATTCTGATTTACCCAACAGAGGTAAAGGATAATAAAAATAGGGCGCATACCAGAGTGTTTGCACCGAATTTTGGATATTTAGAAGATCCTGCAACGTGTACTGTGAAATAGAACAAGGCGGATCTAATATCGAATTCAATACCGTAATATTAATGAGGTTTGATGACAAGGTCCTTTTTGGCGGGGGCGCCAGTGACCGTGTTGTAGGCAAATATTACTTGTAAACGTGTAAAAACCGCCTTATGATGGATAGCTTGCAATCCATAAGGCGGTCTTTGTGCAAATATAAGAATTTATATGCTTCGCGCTATAAATTATCCTTCTATTTCTCGCTGAAACGGTTACCGTCCTTATAAGGACGGCGTAGCCGTTTCTACTTGTGTCTTCAGATTGTTACGGGGGCGCTCTGATGGCGGGGCATCCAAGGCGACGGTCTGCTCTTGTGCAGAGAAGTTAGTGACTACAATCAGCGTTTCATCATTTTGGGTCGCTGGAACATGAACATTACAACAGCTTGGATTGAAAATAGCCTCCATCTTTCAAAAGTTGGAAGCTATTGCAATCAAATTAGCCGCTATGATTTGGAAACAACGAGCCGACAATCAAAGACAACGTCTGCTTGTATACGGCATAGGCTGCTTGTACATCTCCCAAGTGTCCTCCTATGAAAAGATGAATGACGCCGTGGAGCGAAGCCCAGAATATACGGACAACGGATTCGGTGGCGTATTGGCCGGGAATTAGTCCTTGCTCTTGCGCGTTGCTGATTACGGTCAATAATTGCCTCATGGCCGTTACAGTACCGCGCATGCTTTCCTCGTCCGGTTTGAAATCTGCGAAAGCGCCTCCGAACATCAGTTTATAATAGCTGGAGTAGTGCTGTCCGAATTGCCAAAAGGTTTCGCCAAAATTCAGCATATGCTGTGCCGGATCAGCAGCTTGCGGCGTCCTCTCAAATTCGTTAGCGAGGAGCTTGCAACCGTCCAGATACAACTGCTGGGCCAAGCCCTCTTTATTGACAAACAAGCTGTAAATGATTTTTGTCGAGCAATTCATTTTTTGGGATACTTTGCGCACCGTAACGGCTTCCGGGCCCTCTTCCTGCAAGAGCATTGCCGCAGCATCAACAACGAGCTTGCGGAGATTTTCAGTATTTTGCATGCGAGCTTCCCGGTAGGTTTTCAATTTTCGTGTGTTAGTAATGGAGGAGGCATCTTGGTCGCTCATAATCATCCACCTTCGGTTATTGTGTTTTCTTCAGGAAACAAAGTTTCCTGACTCTCTTAGCAGGAATTGTATAAAGTTGTCCTTCACTTGTCAATAAAACGATGGAGGCTCAAAGATTATATTGACTTTCTAAAATCGAGTGGGTACAATGATACCTACAGGAAACACTGTTACCGTAAATGTGCGGTACTTAACTTTCATAAGAATCGAAAATTACTTCTGAGCAGTGGTAACGGTGTTTCTATATTATAACATAGTATCGAAAAGGAGAGCAGCACTATGACAAATAAGGGGAAATGGGCGCTCGTCACGGGAGCATCTTCCGGTATTGGAGAGCAATTCGCGAGACAACTGGCCACACAAGGCAGCCATCTGGTACTCGTCGCCAGATCGGAGAGCAAGCTTGAGAGCCTGGCATCAGAGCTCAGTAAGAAGCATGGCATCAAAGCTGAGGTTATCTCTATGGATCTTTCGAAAGAGGGCGCGCCAAGCGAGTTATATCAGAAATGTCGACTTTTGAAAGTGGATATCGAGCTGCTGGTCAACAATGCAGGCTTTGCTACACATGGTTTGTTTGAAGAAGTGTCAGGTGAGCGTCAACATGAAGAGGTTATGCTCAATGTCGCTGCTGTTGTAGATATGACCCACTTGTTCTTGCCGGACATGTTGCGCAGAAGCTCAGGTACAGTTATCAATGTTGCCTCAACCGCCGGATTTCAACCACTTCCCTATATGGCCGTATATGGGGCAACGAAAGCTTTCATCCTGTCGTTTACTCAAGCGTTATGGTTTGAAAACCGCAACCGCGGCATAAAATTCTTTGCACTTTGTCCCGGTTCGACGGACACCAGTTTCTTTAATGTCGTAGGAGCGGAAGAAGCCTCCGTCGGAAAGAAAGACACACCAGAAAGAGTCGTAGAGGTTGCACTTCGCGCGTTGAAGGAAGGGAAAGTGTATATTGTTCCGGGTGTACAGAATTATCTAGGGGCGCAGTTATCGCGTTTCATTACACGAAAGCAAAGTCTTCGGCTTGTTGGAAGCATGCTTCGTCCGCGTGAAGGATACAGCAGCAATAATAAGAATCCGGGTAATCAATCTGATCTTACAGGGAGGACAATACGATGAAAGCTATACAACTGACAAACGGCTTCGGCTTTGAGGAATTAACCATGACGGAACTCGACCAACCAACGCCAGGCCCTAAGGAGGTGCTGATCCGCATGAGGGCAGCTTCTCTCAATTATCGGGATCTAGTGGTCCTGAGCGGATTAATGCCGATCGAAGTCAAATTCCCCTTCATTCCATTATCAGACGGAGCGGGAGAAATTGTAGCCATTGGCCAAGGAGTAACTAGGTTTCAGGTCGGACAACGCGTAGCAGGTAATCTTCAACAGCGCTTCATTAGCGGCAATCCAAGACCAGGGGTGTTAGAAGAAAGTCTGGGAGGTCCGTTGAACGGAGTAGCGGCCGAGTATGTCGTTCTACATGAAGACGGAGTCGTCCCTATTCCCGATCACCTCACTTATGAGGAGGCCTCCACCCTGCCGATCGCGGCATTAACCGCATGGAGTATGCTAATCGAATACGGCGGTTTGCAAGCGGGTGATACTGTGCTGCTGCAAGGAACAGGCGGTGTCTCCATCTTCGGGCTTCAATTCTCGCTTATGACCGGGGCACGAGTCATCATCACGTCGAGCAGCAATGACAAGCTTGAACGAGCAAAAGCTCTTGGTGCATGGCAAACGATCAATTATTCGGAGGTTCCTGATTGGGATAAGGCAGCGTTAGAGCTGACTGGCGGCGTCGACCATGTTCTGGATGTTGGAGGAGCGGCAACGATGGGGAAATCCATAAATGCACTTCGCACTGGAGGGACCGTGAGTATGGTCGGGTTCTTATCGGGCTTGACCATTCCGGAATACGATGTCTCCAGCATCTTGCAGAAAGCCGCAACGGTTCGCGGCAGTCAAGTCGGCAACCGGGAGCACTTTGAAAAGATGAATCGAGCGATTGCCCATCATCGTTTACATCCCGTCATTGACCGTGTATTCCCTCTAGATCGAATTGGAGAAGCATTCGCGCTCTTGGCTGAAGGAAAGCAATATTTTGGTAAAATCGTAGTCCAAATCTAAAATCTCTCAAAAATGACATAGGAGGCGCTCTAATGCCCAATAAACCAGTTAGCTCCGTTAAATCTACTGAAGGCGGGAATCGCCCTAAACGCTCACTGCGTGCTAGGATATGCAGATGGGGTCTATCACTGCTGGCGGTGCTCGTTTTAGGATTACTCGTTTTCTTGCTTTATCCTTCACCGGTCAAACCGGTAAAATGGTCCGCACCGACGGCTCCCTCTTTTGAGGAAGCGGGTCCGTGGAAACAGAACAACAAACTCAGCTCGGCTCAGCTTGTTACTGATGCCCCTCAATTCCCGGAATTCATTACATTCGATAAAGAAGGACAGCTATATACAGGAGATTCAGACGGGAAAATTTACAAGGTTCCTTTCGATGCAGAGGGCAATCCGCAAAAAGCCCAACTGTTTGCAGACACCAAAGGAACGCCTAATGGGCTTATATTCGATGCCAAAGGCGATTTGATCGTTACGGATGTCAAGAGGGGACTGCTGTCTGTAAACCCATCCGGGAGCATAGAGGTATTGGCCGATCAAGTGGACGGCAAGCCGATCTATTTAGCTAATGAGCTTGATATTGCCAAGGACGGCTCCATTTATTTCTCCGATACTTCGAATTATGGTAGCGTGACCTTCAAAGAAATGGCCGAGAACAAGCCGCATGGACGTTTGCTGAAGTACGATCCAATGACCAAGAAGACGACCGTCCTGTTAGAAGGCCTCTATTTTGCAAACGGGGTTGCCTTGTCCGCGGATGAAGATTTTGTGCTTGTGGCGGAATCGTATCATTATCAGTTGACCAGATACTGGCTCAATGGACCGAAGAAGGGTACATCTGATATTTTCGCAGACAATCTCGCAGGCTTCCCAGACAACATTACGCGTGATGACCAAGGTCATTTCTGGGTCGGTATCTTCACGACTCGCCTTTCTTTTGTAGATCAGATGCATAGCAACCCTTGGTTGGCCAGTACCATGGCCAAAGTGCCGCAGTCGCTGCTTAACGGCGCAAGCGCACCGGTGAAGCATGGGCTTGCTGCGGAGTTCAGTCCACAGGGAGAGCTTATCGGAAGCTGGCATGATCCGGAAGGCAAACTGTATGGCGTAACTACGGCTGCAAGCCATAACGGATATTTATATATAGGAACGGCACCTGGAGGCAGCAAGGGCGTTCATCGCGTGCCTTTAACAAAATAAGGTTGGAATCTGGGAGGGTGCGAAATGAATCTGGATGATTTGAAGCTGTCGTGGAATGAGAAGGAGAGTCTGACGGGCAAAGTGGCCTTGGTGACAGGCGCTAGCAGCGGAATCGGGGCATCGATCGCCAGGAAACTGGTAAAGCGCGGCGCCCATGTGACTGTAGTGGCACGTCGGCGGGATCGATTGGATGAGCTGGTTCAGGAATTGCATAAAGAGGGATTGTACGAGATTATGGCGGTACCTGCTGATATTCAAAAGGCTGAAGAAGTACAGCGTGTGGTCAATGAAACGATTAACCGCTGGGGCCGTCTTGATATTATAGTTGCCAATGCCGGATTCGGGTATCGAAGTCCTTTGGTAGAAGTGGATCTGGAAAGATGGGAGGAGTTGTACAGGACGAATGTACACGGTCTAATGTTGACGCTGCACTACGGGCTTCCGCCAATGCTGGGTCAGGGCAAGGGAGATGTCATCATCATCTCCTCCATTGCCGGCAAGGAAGTGATTGCCGGTGGAGGTCCATACAGCGCTACCAAATACGGCGTTAACGCTATAGCGTCTGCATTACGTTTGGAGACAATCGATCAGGGGATTCGCGTTACGACGATTCAGCCCGGGGCGGTGGCAACGGAATTTTCTCAGGTGGCCGGGTATTCCGAGGATGAAATTCGCGCGTTTGCTTCGAAAGTCCTGCCGTTACATCCTGATGATGTTGCAGAGGCGGCACTCTATGCATTGGAGCAGCCTGAGCATGTCAGCATTCCGGAACTAACCATTATGCCTTCAAGGCAAGCCCAGCGGTTCAAATAAAACGACGTCCAAATAGTACAAAAGATCCGTCCCAGATTTGGCAACGGATCTTTTGTTTTTCCTAGGGTTCGGTCCGCACGCACGTAGCAATTTATATGGGGATTGTGTTACGTTCAATCTTTACATATCTAGAACCTATGTTAAGTGATAGGAAGGTTACGGTCAGTAACTGATCTCCAAGCTGCAAAATGATAAGAAACTGATTTACGCAAGAGGAGCAGAGAAGCAAGTTGTCTCATCTGAAAAAACAATAATAAATCAGGAAGCTCTTACTCATTGCATCTGGAGAGATCGCTATTTCCTATAAAAGGAGATGCGGCTTCCGATAAGACTACACTCGTAATCAATAACCTCTTCAATCGAGTGCTGCTGAACAAATTCCATCAGGTCATCAGCCGGGTTATCGCGATACTCCCGATTATTGCGTGCGGCAATCGGAGTGTTAACATTTTCGAGGTTAACGGTGGAACGTATATCGGAAAAGAGGATACCCTCTTTCTCCAGCATGACCTGAAAAGGCTTGTGCTTGAACAACTCTTGTGCGACAAGAGCGCACATCGTCTGATTCCTCAGCAGGATTCCATCAAAGGGGTGAAGAACCCATCCTCTGTCATCCCGGTACAGGCTGAACGTGAAGTACTCGCCTCCATACTCATATTTCAGATTAATAGCAGTCTCTGAAGTAAGCTCATATGGAAATGCATCCATTCAAATTTGCGCTTCCTGCTTCTTGTTATTTGTGATTATATTAGCATAGCAGAATATGGGGAATCTTGGGAGAGATGATTTTTGGTAATGTATAAAACTAAACTTACTTTACAAAATATACATAATCTATGCGTTCACCAACAAAATTTGCGATATTCTGAGTCTCTCTTTTTTGATCTATTGTGAATCCGACACGCTCATACATTCGTTGAGCAGGGATTAGGTCATCATTCGTGAATAATATAATTTTCCTCACATCATTTCGGATGATTCTATTGACCGCTTCTTGAAGCTGCATTTTACCATAACCCTTGCCTTTGTGTTTTGACGCAATGCAATTATGACCAATTTCCGCATACTCAGGCATATTTCTCGGGTCCCATGAAACAAATCCGATAGCTTCATCGTTTAGTGTTGTGATAAGCCCATATTTATCTGCAATTTCTAAATTGTCAAAGAAAAAGTTATCAAAATCCTGCCAATCAGAAGTACAGCTTTGTTCATATCTGCGATCAAATGAGTACGCGTCTGTCAATAATTCAAAGAGTATTCCCCGGTTAAAGTCGCTCACTTTTTTAAATTTAACACTCATGTGCTAATAACCCCATTTCTTTATTTTATTTAAATAATGATGGAGCAGAGTTTGAGTTCGATTTTGCCGATAAGGAATTGAAGCTTGTTGTATATCATTAATCCCTATTCATCCACCCCACCCGCATTCTCATAAATATTCATAACCACCTGCTGGATCGGCAGCTCCTTGACCGAAATGTCGGAGAACCGGTGCTTCCGGGAGATATCTTCTAGAAAATCGCTGATTGAAATATGGGCCGTATCCACTTCAAGCGTAATCTGAAAGTCGGATAGCCTATCGATTACCTTGGTATAGGCATTGTCGAAGACGGTGCCCTGCACGGACTCCGCAAAAGTAAAATTGACCCGTTTCTTCTCCCCCAGAAAAAGCTTCAACTGCTGAAGGGAATCATCAAAAACCTTGTCCCCATGGTTAATGACAATGACCCGGTGGGCAAGCTCCTCCACATCCTCAAGATCATGGGTGGTCAGAATACACGTCATATTCTGCTTTTTATTCATCTGGCGGATGAATTCGCGGATTTTGACCTTGGCGATCACATCAAGCCCGATGGTCGGCTCATCCAAGAACAAAATGTCCGGCCGATGCAGCATAGCCATGACGAATTCGCATTTCATGCGTTCGCCAAGGGACAGGACTCGTGTCGGCTTTTCGATCACATGCGCAATATCCAGCAGCTCCGTCAGCTCTTCCAGACGGCTTTTGAAATCCGGATTGGCGATTCCGTAGATTGCCTTGTTCATATGGAAGCTGTCGATCGGCGGAATATCCCAGATTAGTTGGGATTTCTGACCGAATACAGCTCCGATTTTGCCGACATAGCGCTTTCTGTCCCGGGCAGGCGAATAACCAAGAACTTGAATTTCACCGCTTGTGGGATACAACGCGCCGCAGAGCATTTTGATCGCCGTTGATTTCCCTGCACCATTGGGACCCAGAATGCCGCAGATCTCCCCCTGCCCAATAGCAAAGCTGATATCGTTGACCGCGTGGACCACGACCTCTTCGCGCTGGAAGAAGCTCTTGAAGGTCTGCCCCATACCTGCACCACGCTTATAGGTTTTATATGTTTTGGTCAAATGCTGTACATCAATAACCGGCATCATCCGCCCACCCCCTCGTACAATCTGATCATGTGCCGGTAAATCCATATTCCTGCCGCCAGAAATAAAAAGCAGGGCAGAATAGCCGCGTAATCGCTGGCATGCACCCGGCCGAGAAGAGCAGACGCAGGGAGGAAGCCCACCATTCCCACAGGAATGATCATCGTTGCCGCAGCCTGCACAGCCTTCGGAAATATAGGCAACGGATATTTTCCGATGTGAAGCACACTGTCAGCAAGCTCGGAAATTCTCGAATTGCCTACCCATTTGAAGGAAATAGCGGCCATCATCAGCGATAATCCTGCCAGGACCGCGGTCCCTGCGATAAACATCCCGGCAAATTGTAACCAGAACAAGACCGGAATGGCGCCTACATGCATAGCGGCGAATATGAATAGCGAAACACCGCCCAGAAACAGTCCCACACTATCGATTGAAAAAGTAGTGGCAATAATAAAAAACAGCGGATTCAGCGGTTTAAGAAGAATAACCTCGAAGCTTCCCTCTCGGACATGTGACATTGTGGTCCATAGAACACCGCCGAAAATAAGACTCGAAAGCCCGCTGGACATGGTGAATACAGACTGAATTAACAATACCTCATACAAGCCCCAACCGGGAAAACTGGTGCCTGCCCGGTAAATAAGCAGGGTCACCAGCGGAAACAGAATGTTGCCGGCTAATGTGATCAGACTGCTGACGATGAAATTCATGCGATAGGCCGCAGCCGACTGCAAAGCGGAATACATACCCTGCTTATAAACATCCAGATACCGTTTCATGGTAAGAACTGTCCTTTCATGGGGTCTTTCACGCGCCGACAGCGGTAAACTGCTTCATAGCATGGCGGCGAACAAGCTCGTTAAATCCGAACGTAATAAGCACTGCCATCGCCTGTATGCCTACAGCTTGCTGTATGGACAGCTCGAGGCCGCCAAGCGAATAATGGCCGGTGAAAACCATTGCGGGCAGGTAGGCTATGTACTGAAACGGCAGGAAGAACTGGATCACTTGAAGGGAGTGCGGAAAGAAGTCAAGCGGAATAAGCGCTCCTGAAAAAATACCCGACACCAACATAAATGCGCTTCGAATCCCGCCCGATTGGACAAGCCAAAATGAAGTCAGGCCAATCGTGTAGTTCACATAAAAATTCATCAGAAAAGCAAGCAGCACCGACAGAATTGTCCATGGAAAGCTTGCCGGCCGCATATCGACTCCAAAAATAAAAATGAAGATCAAAAGGCAGGGCAAAAATTCAAATAGGAAGCCCAAAGACCGGTGTCCAATTTTCTGAAATAATGCGAACGAACGGTGATGAATCGGGCGCAAATGAAAGGTGAGAAATTTACCGGTGCGCACAAGCATGGACAAGTTCCAATCGGCAAAATCCATGGTCAGGTAACCGATAAGCGCAGTAGCACCGAAGTAGCGGATCATCTGGGGAAGCTCAATACCGCCGAGCGAGGAATGATCTCCATATACCGCCGTCCAGATGAAATATTGCACCATAAAATATACAGGACCGACGATAATGGAAACCATGGAATGAGTGCGGTAAGCACTCCACTCTTTGTAGGTCACGTCCGCTACCGTCCGGCAAATAAGCCATTTTTGTTTAAAGCTGTTCATCAGATGAGCCCTGACCAAATGATATTGGTCACATTAAACAATGCCTCTGCGTACCAATTATCTTCGGTGAAAGGCACAAACCATACGGCGGCGAGCTGCTCTGTAGGGTCGATGGCCATGCAGCAGGCTCCTGCGCCTTCATGAAAATAGCTGGTGTCTGAATAGAGGAAGGCAGGGCCTCTTCTCATATCCAGTCCAATGCCATAGCTCCGGTCGCTGACATCGTTACCCCAGCAGTAATCGGGAACCCCGTATAGGGTGCGTGTTGTGATTTTCTCGACCGCTTTGCGGCCAATAATGCGCGTATCGTGCAGTGTTCCCATGCCCAGGAGCATGTTGGCGAACCGGATGAGGTCGGCTGGCGTAGAGGCCAGGCCTCCGCCGGTGCTGGAGACTGTACCCCACAGCTTCTCCATCTGCGAATCTTCAGGCTGATTGCCGTTAATTAGATCGTTCAGCCGCTTCTCATGCCTCTCGTTTCTTATAATGGCGCGTCTGGCTAGCTCCGGAGTCAGTCCCCACACGGTATCCTTCATGCCAAGAGGCTTCAGGATCTGCTCTTCTATGTACTGCTCAGCAGTTACACCGGTCACTTTTTTAATAATTTCTCCGAGCAGGCAGAAGCCGAATGAGCAGTACTGCCATTCCTCGCCGACTTTTTTATTGACCCCGCAGCTCAGCGCGGCTGTGATCCAGTCCGGATCACCACTCTCAGGGTTATACTTTTCGAAATATTCACCGATTAATTGCCAATAAGATTTATGATAGGGAATTAAGCTGCCCGCACAGTCGGGAAACAGGCCCGAGGTATGGGTCAGAAGGCTGTAGATATCGATTTTGTTAAAAGGGTCCACGTTAAACTGCTCCAGGAACACGCTGACAGGAAGGTCAAACCGGAGAATACCGTCCTCAACAAGCTTGGCGATAGCTACTGAGGTAACGGCTTTGGTAATGGACGCGATATTATGAACGGTTGTTGGTAAAAGCGGGTCTGCCCTATCTTCCCGGAAAGAAAGCGGTCCCATAGCCCCGTGCATAAATGTCTTTCCATACCTGGAGACGCAGTAAGATGCGGACTGGATCTTTTTTTGATCGATCAGGGTCTGGAAATGGGCATTCAAAACCTCAATTCTTGAAGTGTCGTAACCTACCTCTGCCGGTGAGCAGTCGGTAACTCCTGGTGTATGCAGCATAAAATATAGGCCTCCTTATAAATATTTACGCCATGCAAGGCTAACCACTCTATCTAAGCGCTTTCAAAATAATTCGCTTATTCAGGCCTTCTTATATGACAATGGCTAGCCAGCACGATTACGTTTAAGTATATTTCCAAACAATGGATGTTACAATAGCGAGTTTGTTTTATAACCAAACTTGCCCGAGTGATTATTCACCCGTTAGGTGATAACACATAGGTATTCATGATTTCATCGGGGAGCGTTCATCCGTTTCTTTTGCCGTGTGCGTGCCCAGTTAAGCACGTATTTTCTAGCCGGTGAAAGCCCGGTCGCTGTTGCAGGGTTTAATGATGAAAACGTTCCCAAAAGAAGAGCGGGCAAAGATACTGGTGAATGATTTATACCAAAAATATCCACAGGGTCCAAAAGTCAAGCTAATCATGTACAAGTCCAATGAAAAAAACGCTTAAAAACACTTAACAAAACTTGCATAATCGCTTATAATGGTGGAAACGAGGGAGGGATTCTTATTTATCAGGAGGAACGTTTAGTCAAGATCCTGGAACACCTTAAAAGTTATGATAAGGCTTCAAATGATGAAATTTCCAAACTGTTGAATATTTCCAGAGATACAGTGCGAAGAGATTTCATCAAGCTGGTTGAAGAAGGGACAGCGATACGGACTCATGGAGGAATTGCCCTGCCTCATTTCAAAGAAGCCATAAAAGCTTACAAAGAACGGCTGAATACAGCTTCGAAGCAGAAGTTTATGGTCGGAAGGGCAGCCTCGAAATACATCGCACACGGAGACCTTTGTTTCATAGATGTATCAACGACCAATAAATTTTTATGTGAGCAAATCAAGAAGAATATAACCGTGTATACCCATTCGCTGGACAATGCAGTGGTCTTGTCAACCCAAAAAGAAATAGAGGTACACTTGCTCGGGGGCAAGTTTAATCATGAGAATCGTTTCTTTTATGATCTTGCTCTTGCCTCCCAGTTAAATGATGTCTATTTTGATAAAGCGTTTTTCGGGGCCGCAGCCATTTTGGAGGACGGGATATACTTCGCAAACCAAGAAGATGCTTATATGAAGCAAATGGTAGCAAAGCGTGCTAAACAAGTATATCTTTTAACGGATTCCCATAAATTCAATCTGATCAGTTCATATAAGGGACTTTCTTTCCAGGACATTCATATCTTGATAACCAATGAAGAACCCCCGGATAAGTATAGGAGGATTCTAAAAGAGTATAGAATAAAGATTGAAATTGCTCTTGAAGAAGGAGATGAACTGTCTTGACGGTAAAAGCGGTTTTTAGTGACGTAGACGGAACATTATTAAATTCTGACCATCAAATTACTCCTCAGACAAAGCAAACGATACAAAAGGCAGTAAAAAGTGGGGTCCCTTTTGTGCTTGTTACTGCAAGGATGCCTGGAGGAGTGGTTTCTCTTCAAGAGGAACTGGCCATCCATTCTCCCATTATTTGTTATAGCGGGGCACTTGTTTTAGAGGAAAACAGCGAAGGGAACATGGTACCTATTCACAGTACAAGTTTATCCCGTCAAGAAACCAGAAAAATTCTCAAAATTGTAAATGACAGATACCCAACCATTAGTATCAGTCTATATAGCTATAATGAGTGGTTGGTTAGTGATACCCGGAATTATTGGGTGACTCAAGAACAAGAAATCATCCATACCGACCCCAGGAAGGCAGATCTCGCCGCTTATCTAGAGAACAATCAGGAAACGCATAAAATTTTATGCATGGGAAATTCTCGGGAAATTAACGATCTTGAACAAACATTAAAGAATGAAACCACAGGCGTTTCAATCTATAAGTCAAAGGAAACTTATTTAGAAATCATGGATAGCTCTGCATCCAAATCACAAGCCATTCAAATCATTCTGCAAAGGCTAGGGTTATCAAGAGAAGAAATCATGACGATTGGTGATAATTTCAACGATATCGATATGTTATCATTTGCCGGATTAGGAATCGCAATGGCTAATGCGCCTGATGAGGTCAAACGCTATGCGGATGACGTAACACTCAGCAATGACAAAGATGGGCTGAAGTATTGCTTGGAAAAGTACGTGATTACATCGGAACAGTAGCAAGCATCGATTGAGTATTTTCGAAAGCAGGAAGCGTCTGACGTCAAAAAGGCCCTATTACACGTCGTGACTGCTTCCGGCCTGGTATTTTGAAATTCAAAACCGTTTTCTTTTGGCAGAAGAGAGACATCGCATTTCCTCTCGGTATTTGGCTACGGTTCTGCGGGAAATTTCCAGACCTTCCTGGGCCAGCATTTCCGCAATCGTCTGATCGGCCAGCGGTTTGCGCTTATCCTCTTCATCGATTAACTGCCGAATGCGTTTTTTGGCGCTCTCCGAGGAAGCGGTTTCGCCGTTCGCCGCTGCAAGAGCGGAAGTGAAGAAGTATTTCAACTCGAACAATCCGCGGGGCGTCTGCATGTATTTGTTGTTGACCGCCCGGCTGATCGTGGATTCATGCAACCCTGTGCTTTCCGCAATCTCTTTTTGGGTTAGCGGTTGCAGTCCATGAATGCCGCCGTCGAAAAAATCATGCTGCATCGTAACGATAGCCTCGGCGACACGTGTCAAAGTCTGCCTGCGTTGCTCCAGACTTTTGATTAACCAGCAAGCGGTGCTGTATTTGTCATGAATAAACTGCCGGGCTTCTTCCTGCTCGGGAAGAGCCCGAAGCATCTGCCTGTAATACGGATTGACCGCGACCTGCGGCGAACCGATATCGCTCAGCCTCACCCGATACTCGCCGCTGCTGGATTGCTCCACCGTAATATCCGCCCTAATGTACCGGTGCTCGTTATGGGTAAACGCCGCGCCCGGAAACGGATTCAGCCTGCGTATCCGGTCGGACACCTGCTGAACCTCAGAAATGCCGGCTCCGAGCGCATCCGCGATTCTCTGCAGCCGGTTGGCCGCCAGACCCGCCAGATGACGCTGCACCACTGCAATGGCAAGCTCATCCTCTTCTCCGGAGCGCCGGAGCTGCAAAAGAATGCATTCCTCCAGGTTGCGGGCAGCAATGCCCGCCGGTTCGAAGCCCTGCACCAGGGCGAGCATAGCCAGAACCTCTGCCAGATTAACGCCTATCAGTCCGGCAACCTCCAGTGCGTCCATCGCCAAATAGCCTTTTTCATCCAGGTTGCCGATCAGATATAACGCCGTCTTCCGCTGCATGCAAGTTAGACCGCAGACCAGTCCAAGCTGTGACTTCAGATGCTCATAAAGGGTATCGGACGGTTTGGCAACCCAGTCCAGCATCTCCTCCGTGTTCGCGCTTTTGGATTTCAAATTCTCCCTGCTCTCTCCGGCGATATATATATCATATTCCTGCAGATCGATAACCGGATTCTCCTTCGCCTGTTCCCGCAGATAGGACATCAGTTCTTCCGAAGAATACTGCAGGATTTGGATAGCCTGCCGTAATTCGGGCGTCATCGTCAGTTTTAACCTCTGTTCTTGCTTCAAACCGAATTGGTTCATGGATCTTCAGCACTCCTTCCGGGTAACCGATGGAAGTAATTCACCCGTATCAGATATTTATAGGAGAGCATTTCGTGAAGTATGACCAACTTTCCTGCTCAAATATAGAGTTTTTTGTGCATTTTATTGTTACCATTTGCACATTGAGTTTGTTATATTTAGCTTGAGGATTCAGGCTGGAGGTATGCAAATGAAGAGAATCGACAGGATTTTGGAATACATTGCGGAGCAGACGGGCAGAATGGCCGAAGAAGATTTGCGGCACGGAGGCGGGATTACCGTGGCGGAGATCGCCGATCATGAGGATATGCTGAGAAATAATGTGAGCAAAGAGCTGAATGAGCTGCTGCGAGCAGACCATATTATCAAAATTAAGGGAAGACCCGTCAAGTTTCTGCACAAAGAAACCGTCGAGTACATTCTCCGGATTAAGCTTAAAGAGAAGCAGATTGAGGCTCAGAGCCTGGATGAGATTCTGCGTCCAGGCGAACAGGTCGACCCTTTTCGCTCCCTGATCGGTTTCAAGGATAGCATGCGTAACCAGGTGGAGCAGGGGAAGGCTGCGATTCTTTATCCGCCAAGAGGATTGCATACACTGATTGTAGGGCAGACCGGAGTAGGCAAAACGCTGTTTGCCAAGTTGATGTACAACTACGGCAAACATATGAAGCGGTTCTCCGACGATTCGCCCTTTATCGTGTTCAACTGCGCGGATTATTACAACAATCCCCAGTTGCTGCTGTCCCATATCTTCGGACATGTCAAAGGAGCATTTACCGGGGCCGATTCGGAAAAAAAAGGGCTTGTGGAGAAAGCGGACGGGGGCATCTTGTTTCTGGACGAGATTCACCGTCTGCCGCCGGAAGGCCAGGAAATGATTTTTTATTTCATGGATACCCATACTTACAACAAATTAGGTGAATCGGAGCGGAATCGCAGTGCGAATGTGCTGCTCGTCGCGGCCACCACGGAAGATCCTGCCTCTTCCATGCTCAAGACCTTTATCCGGCGTATTCCGATTACAATCAATATTCCGCCCTTTCAGGAGCGCACGCCTGCGGAGCAGTTTCAGATTCTCAAGCATTTGCTGGAGAGTGAAGGCCTTCGCGTCAACAAACCGATCAGAGTCGAGCCGGAGGTTGTCAAAGCACTTATCGGCAGTGTCACTTATGGAAATATCGGGCAGCTCAAATCGAATATCCAACTCGTTTGCGCTACAGGGTTCCTGAACAGCATCCGCGAGATTAGGGAGGAGCTTATACTCGATTTCAAACTACTGCCGGGCAATATCAGGGAAGGGTTGTTCAATCTTGGAAAGAACCGCAGGGAGATCGAAGAATTTGGTGCAATTGTATCCCCGCTATATATTACACCCGAAGGAAGCCATTTGCTGGAGGAGGATGTTCTTGAGCCTCCGTTCAACCTCTACAAGCTGATTGAGGACAAAATAAGCCTGCTTAAGGATGAGGGGCTTGACGACAGTTACATCAACAGATTTATCACTACGGACGTCAATATCCATATTAAAAGTTTTTATAACCGTTTCTATAACCTGAAAGGAAGCAGAGAACGAATTCTCAAAATTGTGGATAATGAAATTCTCGAATTTTCTGATGAGGTGAAAGAACTGGTCGAGCGGGAGCTTGATCGGAAATACAGTGAACGTTTCGTCTATGCCTTCAGTCTTCATTTGAGTGCCTTTCTCAAGCGGATCAGAGAGAAGAAATACGGTGGCAAACTGGTCTATGATCCCGTCGACGAACATGATGAAGAATACAGAGTGGCTTTGACCATCAAGGACATGATAGAGTACCGGTTCGGAATTGACGTCCCGGGGGCTGAAATAACGTACGTGGCAATCCTGCTCAAATCGGTGGAGGAGGAGCGGCAGGGCAACGTCGGGATTATCGTGGCCACGCACGGTAACAGCACCGCAAGCAGCATTGTTGGTGTTGTCAACAGTCTCCTCGGCAGCTCCAATATTTGCGCGGTTGACATGCCGCTCGATGTCAGTCCGAAAGAAATTTTGGAAATTATTGTCGACAAGGTTAAGGGTATTGACTGTGGCAGAGGCGTACTGATGCTGGTGGATATGGGGTCCCTGCTCAGTTTTGAAGCGATCATTATGGAACGGGTCGGGGTCAAGGTCAAGACGATCGACATGGTTTCCACACCGCTTACGCTTGAGGCTGTCCGTAAGGCCAGCATTCTCGATATGGAGCTTGAAGACATCCACCGGTCGCTCAAGGATTTCAGAGGCTACAACAACATGGAAGCTTCACTAACAGCGATATTGGACAACAAGGTGATCATCACAGTTTGCTCCTCCGGCAAAGGCGCCGCGGTCAAGGTAAAGGAATTCGTCGAGAAAATCGTTTACGATCTGACGGAAAAGAAAATTACCGTTATTCCGGCAAAAATCAGGGAGCTTGACAAGGTGGTTAAAGAGTTTCAGGCCAAACAAAGCGTTCTCGCCGTAATAGGCGTAAAACGGCCGAGCGACCACAGTGTTCCGTTCATTCCTTTGGAACTGTTGATTGACGCAAGAGGCCAGGAACTGCTAAGAGAACTGCTGGTGCATCATGAACTGCCCGTTACGCAGGCCAATCAAAATGTGGTCATTAAGGGCTTGTGCGAAGACAGCTTAAAGGAATTTTTGACTTATCTGAATCCTCACAAAATATTGGGGACCCTGATGAAATTTGTCGAGGAGCTTGAACGGGAGCTGCGGACCGATTTCGAATATGCCATGAAGGTCCAGATTACCATTCATACTGCTCAGGCCCTGGAGCGGATGGTCATACACGACGGGCTGGTTTACCGCGGCGAGACGGGCATTCTGGATTCACATGTTCTGAATGCGGTAAACCGGGCTTGCAGTATATTTGCCGATGGTATAAATTTGACCCTCACAGAAGATGAGAAATATTATATTTGTGAAATACTGAGCGATGTATATAAAATGACCCCATTAAAAGAACAAAGAGTATGAAGCGTTTATATTTGTGTATGACAGATACAAATTAGAACAAAAAAAGCGTTTTCCCACGAACAAAAATCCCTGGAGCAGCGGGGATTTTTTGGTTTCAAGAAATTTTTCTGGATGATACAGAAGTTTGGCATGGATATTGCATATCTAAGGGCATAGAGAGCTGAGGGGGTGAAAATAAAATGATTGGAGTCATTGTGGCTACGCATGGAAGATTTTCCGAAGAACTGCTGAGGTCTACGTCGATGGTTTATGGTCAATTGGAGAACGTGGTGGGAGTTACGTTTGAACCGGGTGAAAGCGTTAACGGACTTGTAGATAAATTCAAAATAGCACTTGGTACGATTGATTGGAGTGACGGTGTTATATTTCTAGTTGATTTGTTCGGCGGCAGCCCGTACAACGCAGCCAGCCGGATCGCAGCCGGCTATGAGAATATGGATATTGTATCTGGAGTTAACCTCCCCATGGTCGTTGACGTTCTGGTCAGCAGATCGACGGAGAAATTGGAAGATCTGGTAAAGCTGGCGATTCGTGCAGGGCAGGATTCGATGAAATCGTTCCGCACCCTTAGAGAAATTCAAACAGAGGAGGAATTGTAGTATGGAAATTTCATTTGTTCGTATTGATGACAGACTGATTCACGGCCAAGTAGCAACGGTATGGGTGAAAGAAACAAAGTGCAACAAGATTATCGCCGTGAGCGATGAAGTGGCAGCGGATACATTGCGGAAAACCTTGCTGCTCCAAGTATCTCCGCCAGGAATCAATGCTTACGTCGTTACGATCGATAAAGCAATTGAGGCGTATAACAATCCGAAATACGCTGATTTCAAAACGCTGTTTCTGTTTACCAATCCATCGGACGTGCTTCGCGTAGTGGAAGGTGGAGTACCATTCAAGTCGGTGAATGTCGGCGGCATGTGCTACAAGGAAGGCAAGAAACAGATTACGGGAGCAGTATCCGTCGACAAACAGGACGTCGAAGCTTTCCGCAAGCTCCATGAAAAGGGCATCGAATTGGAAATCAGAAAAGTCGCCAGCGATCCGAAGGTGAATCTGATTTCCAAAATTCAAGGTTTATAGTCAAGGAAATAAGAGGGGGGTTATGACATGAGTACTTTTGAAATCGTGATGGTAGCGATAGTTGCAGCCATTTGCGGCATGGGCAGCGTGCTGGACGAAGGGCAGACGCATCGGCCGCTGATTGCCTGCACGCTGATCGGTCTGGTCCTTGGCGATGTCAAGACGGGTATTATTCTTGGCGGTACATTGGAACTGATGGCGCTTGGCTGGATGAACGTCGGCGCATCCATGGCTCCCGACGCGGCGCTTGCCAGTGTAGTATCAACTATTCTTGTTATTGTAGGGCATCAGTCAATAGGTGCGGGTATTGCCGTCGCCATACCGATCGCTGCCGCGGGTCAGGTACTTACGATTTTTGTCCGGACGATCACCGTTTTCTTCCAGCATCTGGCGGATAAATATGCGGAATCGTCAAATTTCAAGGGAATTGAGCTATGTCACTTTATTGCGCTGCTGCTGCAAGGTTTGCGTGTTGCTCTGCCGGCTGTTTTGGTAGCGGTAGCCGCCGAGACGGGATTGGTCACGGACCTGCTGAATGCGATTCCGGATGTCGTAACGAGAGGACTGCAAATCGCGGGCGGCTTTATCGTCGTCGTCGGTTATGCGATGGTTATCAACATGATGTCCGCCAAGTATCTGATGCCTTTCTTCTTCCTTGGCTTCGTTGTTGCCGCCTTTACGGGCATCAACCTTGTAGGTTTTGGTATTGTGGGCGCGGTGCTGGCCGTTCTGTACATCCAGTTGAATCCGAAATATAACGCGAAGGGCGTGGCGGTAGAAGAAATTGATGAACTGTAGCAAGTTTCCAAAGAAAGAGGGGATTATAAAATGGAAGATAAGAAATTAACGAAAAAAGATTTGAACAGCATGTTTTTCCGGTCCTGGTTCCTGCTCGGGTCGTTCAACTTTGAACGGATGCAGTCGATCGGCTTCTGCGTCACTTTGATCCCGGCGATCAAACGGCTATACAGCAAGAAAGAAGATCAAAGAGAAGCTTTAAAGAGGCATCTCGAGTTCTTCAATACACAGCCCTTTATCTCGGCCCCGATTATGGGTGTCACTGCCGCCATGGAAGAGCAGAAGGCTAACGGCCAACCTATTGATGACGCTACCATCAGTGGGGTCAAAGTCGGCTTGATGGGTCCGCTCGCCGGGGTAGGGGACCCGATTTACTGGGGAACCTTGCGTCCGGTTCTTGCAGCGCTCGGTGCTTCCATTGCTCTGACCGGCAGTATTGTTGGACCGCTGCTGTTCTTCATTCTCTTCAACGTCTGCCGGCTGGCGACCAAGTGGTACGGCCTGAAATACGGGTATGAAAAAGGAACGGAGATCGTGTCCGACATGTCCGGCAATCGGTTGCGTAAGCTTACGGAATCGGCTTCCATATTAGGACTATTCGTCATGGGCGCGCTCGTATCCAAATGGACCAGCATCAATGTGCCGCTCGTCGTGTCCAAATATACGGGCACGGACGGTAAAGAGGTAATCACAACGGTCCAAATGATTTTGGACCAGTTGATGCCGGGACTGCTGCCCCTGCTTCTAACATTCCTCTGCATGAAACTGCTCAAAAAGAAAGTGAATGCCATCGCTCTCATCTTTGTTCTATTTGCGGTAGGTATTATCGGATACGCGCTGGGTGTACTAGCATAGGGGGCAAGCAGGGTTTCCGCTTGGGCTCTATGGCTTCCAGGATATAATCAAGATTTGGACATTTCATAATGGAGGAGTGAGTTGCCCTCCTAGTTTCCAGTAATATATTAAACTAAAACGGCATCTCTGCCGTTTTTTTGCTGTTTGGGAACTGGAGTGACTTTTTATTTGGTTTCTTTCGTGGTCCAGTTTGGGAAGAAAAAATCGTGCAATGCAAAGAATGAATATCAACCAAAGTAAAGTCAAAATCGACCTGGATAACGATACAATTGAAGTTGAAGATGACTAATCGATTGATGATATTCTTGAATCCGCCGGTATGTTGACTCCTGAGGAAGCAAAAGAACTGACAGATGAGGTTCGGAGAATGCGCGAGGAAGAGTGAATTGATGAGAGGTTATCAGATGTCTAGATGTTACCTCGCGAATTGCACAAAGAGCCGGAGATATAAGAAGGCAATAACGAGCGAAAGGGCAGAAACCTAAAACCCCTGATGCCATAATTATTGCAACTGCAGTAGAAAATCAGTTGAGATTAGTTTCACGTGATCATGATATGAGCTTTGATAGGGATGAGTTTCCCCATTTCCCTGATTAATCTTTAGGGGCAGTGAAACCAACAAGGGCTTGAGGAGAAGTACCAGGCCGTAGTGAAACGGGGCTACCCGAACTCGCGAACCGGTCTGCCAAAGATGGGGCAAGGTCGAGTCTGCACTATGGAGACGAAGGCGTTCTAGTCCACCCATCGCACCAAGGTGTGTGCGGGCGGCATGGTACGGAAGATGACGTTGTGACCCACGGAGATCTCGTCGTGTCTGAAACGAGTGCACTTGCAGGACGAGTGGTAAACAAAGTCGAAGCGGTCGCGCCGTGCCCGCCGCTTCCAAGAACGCGCGGCAACTTCAGTAACGGATGCTATAAGGAAACCCCGAAGTGCATACCAGACGCACGGCGAGAAGTCGGAGAGCTGCGTACTACTTGCGGACGGACGAACAACAGAAACGTCCGGATCAGCCGTCCAAGTACGGTTGGCTTCTGGTTCACCCAAAAGGTGAACCGGAAGGGGAAGCCGGCTCGTTTTATGGAGACCGGAACTGGCATGAGTTTCGCGAGTAAGCGGCAAGGGAGGGAAATTCCCTAAGTGAAAGACCCAAAACTTGCAAGCGGAGGATACGAAGCGCATGAAAGCAGAAGGCACAGGACGAAAGGTTCATTCATTAATCGACAAGGTATATCACCGAACAAACCTGGAAATGGCATGGGAAACGGTGAGGGCAAACGGGGGCAGTGGTGAAACCGACAAGGTCAGGGTCTGCCAGCAAGCGTTGAAAAACAGGCTGGAATCTATCTTCGAACCCTTGTTCAGTGAATGCAGTTTCGGATACCGGCAGGCAGGTCAACGCATCAAGCGATACGGAAAATTTACCGCGAGGTGATGGGCGGATGTGAATGGATTATGGACGCAGACCTGCGGGATTTCTTAGGCACGGTACATCACGAACCGCTGGTTTACAGGATTGCGGAGCAAGTAAGCGACGGAAGAGTCATGCAGCGGTCGCGGTCGCCTTGGTATCCGGATTTTTCCACAGAACACCTCCTTTGAACATTCATTGAAGCAGACGGTTAACCTGCGCGTTCTTGCGGAAATCAAGCGGGGCCTGATGATAGAACTTTTTGAATTGATGATAGAAGTGGCTGACATTCTCAAAGCCGGATTCGAGCGCGATTTCCACTACACGAAGCTCGGTGGTGAGCAGCAGATTCCGGGCCATATTCAGCTTAAGCTGGTTGATATATTCGGTAGGGGTCTGGTTTAAATATTGCCGGAAAGCCCGGTTCACATGCCCTGCGCTTCTTCCGGACAGCCCGTATAAGGCCCGCAGCCCCTGGTTCAGATTTTCCTTCAGCTGCATTTTAGAGATGGCATGCTCCAGCCACAGGGGCAACTCCGGCCGCTCGGTGGTCTCCGGGGAGAAGAAATATCGGGTCAGTGTATCGACAAGTACACCTTTAAGGTGAATTCTTGCTTTTACCTTGTCGATGTCGGAGAGCATTCTGAAGCGTTCGATATGACGGAAGAACTCGGCCATTTCCAGTTGGGACAGCATGGCGATCCGGGGAAGCGGCGGGTCCAATAATCCGTGCGCAAACTCTTCTTCGTTCAGAAAGGCCAAAGCTTCGGCGATAAGACTCGACCGGCAGGAGATATTTAAGAAACGGCAATCCCCGTCTCCATCCGCTTCATATTTGTGCGTGTCGCGGGGCCTGATAAATACAAGGCAGCCCGGTTTGAGACGCTGTACCTCTCCATTAACGATATGCTTGCATGTGCCTTCACTCAAGATGAAAAACTCATAGAAATCATGGGTATGCTCCGGGGACACCTGGCTTAAGGATTCTACCCAAAAGGGATTAGCCAACAATTCAGGGTCAATATGGCCCGCCTCGGAATATTTGATCATGTCCTTTGATCCTCTCTCAGTGCTTTTGTGATGTTAAAATAGCACACTACTCTCGCGAACACAATACAAGAAATATAAAGACTTTCTTGTTACACTTGATCTGCTAGAGGATAAAAAAGTACATTTGGGAGGCATAAGAGATGCAGCTTGTCGATCTAAACGGAAAATGGCACATGCGACGACTTCACGCGCTGAAATGGCTGGAGGCCAGCGTGCCGGGCTCTGTCTATCATGATTTATTGAATGCGGGGGAAATGCCGGACCCGTTCTACCGCGAGCAGGAGTACGAGGTTCTGGAATTGTCCAATTACGATTATGAATATCAGCGCACATTTCAGGTGGACGCCGGGGCACTGGCACATGACCGCGTGGTCCTGCTGTGTGAAGGGCTGGATACCCTGTGCGAGCTGTCCCTGAACGGAACCCCTATTCTGAACAGTGACAATATGCACCGGACGTATGAAGTGGACATTAAACCTGTATTAACTCCCGGCGAAAATACAATACATGCGATATTCCGTTCCCCTGTGGAATATTCCCTGCGGAAGCAGGCGGAGCTGCCGCTGATAAACTGCGCCGATGCGGTAGAAGGGATCTCCCACCTGCGCAAAGCGCATTCCATGTTCGGCTGGGACTGGGGTCCAAAGCTGCCCGATATGGGCATCTGGAGAAGCATTTCAATCAAGGGCTATGACAGCGCCCGTCTCGACGATGTGTATATTACGCAATTCCACGAAGACAACAAGGTCACGCTGGATGTCCGGGTGAGAACGGAGAGCTGGCAGGAGGCTGAAAGAGAAATTGTGGTTAAAGTCCAGGCTCCATCAGGTGAAGTATTGGAACACCGTGTGTCCGAGACCGCTCATACTGATCATCATATTGCGGTGGAGATCCCGGAGCCGGAGCTGTGGTGGCCGAATAACCTTGGTGCACAGCCCCTGTACAACGTAGAGGTAATTCTGGTTCAGCAGGAGCAAGAACTTGATCTCAGGGAGCTGCGGATCGGACTCCGAACCATTACAGTGAAGCAGGAAGAAGACCAGTGGGGAGAATCGTTTGCCTTTGAGGTCAACGGCGTGCCTATTTTCTCAACGGGTGCCGACTATATCCTGGAGGACAACATTCTGGCGCGCAACACCCGGGAACGCACGGATCGACTGCTCCAAAGCTGCGTTGCGGCCAACTTTAATACCATCCGTGTATGGGGAGGCGGCTACTACCCGGACGATTATTTCTATGATCTTTGTGACGAGTATGGCCTCATTGTGTGGCAGGATCATCTGTATGCCTGCGGCATCTATGCGCTGACGGAGGAGTTCGAGGAGAACATTACCCGGGAGACCATCGACAACATGAAGCGTCTCCGCCACCATGCCTCGCTGGGCTTGTGGTGCGGGAACAACGAGCAGGAGCTGGCCTGGGACGAATGGAACTGGGAGAACCTTACCTCCCTGCAGCTTAAGGCAGATTATATCAAGCAATATGAGGTGCTGCTGCCGGCAATCGCCCGAAAAATCGATCCCAATACCTTCTATTGGCGCGCTTCGCCGTCTTCCAAGGGCGGCTTTGACAAGCCCAATGACGAGAATTACGGAGACATGCACTACTGGGGAGTGTGGCACGGCAAAGAGCCGTTTACCGATTACCGGAAGCTCTATCCGCGTTACATGTCCGAATTCGGGCTCCAGTCCTTCCCGGGCCTGAAGACCACCCAGACTTTTACTTTGCCGGAGGACCGCAATATCTTCTCCTATGTCATGGAGTCCCATCAGAAGAACAGTACCGGGAATGAGAAAATCCTGTACTACATCGGGGAGACTTACAAATATCCTAAGGATTTTGAATCCATTTTATATGCGTCGCAGCTCATTCAGGCAGAAGGCATGCGCTGCGGGGTTGAGCATTGGCGCAGGCACAGAGGACGCTGCATGGGTGCCTTGTACTGGCAGCTGAACGACTGCTGGCCGGTAGCCTCCTGGTCCAGCATCGACTATTACGGCCGTTGGAAAGCCATGCATTATGCGGCCAGACAGTTCTTTGCGCCGCTTCTCGTCTCAGCCCACGATGAGGGGACCAAGGTCTCCCTTCATGTGTCCAACGAGAGCCGGGAGGATGCTGCGGGTGAATTGAGATGGAGACTGCTGACCCCGGCATCGGAAGTGCTGCTGGAATCCGCGAAGCCGGTGGAGATTGCCGCATTAAGTACTGCCGAGTTCGAGCAGCTTGATTTCGGCCATATCCTGGACACGAAAGACAAGAAGCGCGAAGCCTATCTGGAATACGCCTTGGTGGTGAACGGCGAGGCAAAGAGCCAGGGAACGGTTCTGTTCGTCAAGCCGAAGCACTTCCGCTTTGCTGATCCTGAGATCGAAGCCGTACTCGCAGAGGAAGAAGATCGGTTCGTCATCACGGTGAAGTCCAAAGCCTATGCCCGGTTTGTAGAGCTTGGCTTCAAGGAAGCGGATGCCATCTTCAGCGACAATTATTTCGACATGTCGGCAGGCGTGGAAAGAACCGTTACCGTCGCCAAAAAAGATCTCGGCAAGCCCGCAACGGCAGACGAACTGCGCGCCCAGCTTACTGTGCGCTCTGTCTTTGATATTTAATCCACATACCTCGCTGGACATTTGAATACCGTTTAAGGTTATGATTGGCCTTGGCCATCTGCTGTGAGGTGAAAAAAGGGAAGGTCACCCCTTCCGGGTATCCCGATACTCGGAGGGATACCTTCCCATTATTTTTTTGAAGTTAGGATATAAGTTCGTCTTGCATGCTGGTCAATTCGGGGATTCCCCTTGTAAAGTAACGGAGCTTGATCCTCCGAACCGTGTCGGTTTTAACAGGGGTAAGGATTGGCATCTTGCCTTTGAATTGAAAGAAATCGATGGAAAAACGGAATTCACCTTGATTCATTCCGGCTGGGATCCGGAAAAGGTTACTGAATTTGGTCAACCGCATTCGATCGTCCGCGGCTTTATGAACAGCGGTTGGGAGAAAATCGTCCAAGAAAAACTGCCTGCCTATATCGAGGCTTAGCGTGCCTGTCGCTGAATCTGGACATGATGTGTTTTAAGGAATAGCAGCCGAACGGCTGGAGTCGGACCATAACGAGGAATGATGAACCGGGAGGCGTGAGATTGCACGCTTCCCGGTTTTTTGTTTTTATATCAATTGAACAAAAGAAAGGAACAAGGGGCACGAGTAACGGAGAGAAAGGTTGGAGCTGGAGGAGCGGTGCGTCCGCCTTTGTTTTTGGATTTCCTCCAAAAAGAGCTTGAACCTTCTAAGAAATCCAAAAACAACAGCGGCCAGAAGCCCGACCATTTCTCGTAGTTGCGATCAGACCCGCCCTATACAAATCTTAAGTTCAACTTATATAGACTCTCAGTACAAAAAGACATAAAATCCAATATCCCAGCATTCAAAAAAAGCGTTTATATAACGAAAGAATTATATCGGTGCCAATCACTGCCTTACTCCGTCCCTTATATAATCCATCAGCAACGATCTCGAAGCTGGGATATACTCATCTTTTCGGAGCTGAAGCAGACCAACGGGAATAGTGGAATCGTACATATCAACGCCTATTTTAACGACTCCCTCCGGCAAGTGCGTTGAATCCAGAACCACTCCAACAAAATCAAGCTCCCGTACGAAGCCTGGAATGGTTGAGATTTGACTTACTGTATACAGGAATGGAGCCTTGGTGAAGCGGGATAGCTGTCTGGTTAATCGCAAATAATATAAGCAGGTTTGCCCGCCTGCCACCATGGGATAGTCGAGCAGGTCCTCTAACGATATACCCGCTATTTTGTCTAAAGGGTGATTGGCAGGAACAATGAAGGCGATCTTCTCGTTATAGAGCGGTTCAAAGTGAAAAGAGGATAATTCGGCTGGCTCGCCGCATATGGCAAAATCCAGCTGTTTCTGTAGTACCGCTCGTGAAAGAGAGTCGGTGTTTCCGATGACGATGTGGCACGAAATTTGCGGTTTTTGCTCCCTGAATCGGTGTAGTACGCCAGGCAGTACATGACCAGCCCACGACTCCAGTCCGCCAATGGTTATGGTCCCGATTTCGTCTCTTTGCAAAGCTCTGGCCTGCTCCGCTGCATAATTCCAGTGCTGGATAAGCTTGTCGACCTCTGACGCGAACATGCGCCCGGCATCCGTCAGCTCTGCCTCCCATCCCCGTTTGAACAGCTGAATGCCCAACTCTTTCTCCAACCGTTGAATCTGATTCGTTATGGTTGATTGTGCATAGTTCAATTTCGCCGCCGCTTTGGCGAACGTTCCTTCTTGAATAATGGTTCGAAACGCAGTGAGTTCTTTCAGGTCCATGGTTCATACCTCCATCTATATTTTCGAACAAGATAATCATTTTATTCAATTATATAGATAAAGATGAGAGGAGTACAATAGGGATATCCCATAAAAGGAGTGACCTCATCATGCCCTTTATTCGCGTGAGTTACCAGGAAGATCAGTACACGCCCACGGAGTTGCCTCTGATCAGCAAAGTGATTATGGAAGCTCTTATTGAACATTTTAATGTGCCTGAAGACGACTGTTTTCAAGCGTTTCATGCCCATAAGCCCTATGAATTTTACTACAACCGCAATTACCTGAATGTCGAACGCAGTGATCGGCTGTTGTATATTCAAATCACGCTGAAGTCAGGCAGAAGTACTGCGCAAAAAACCGGCTTTTACAAAAGCTTGGCTGAACACTTGGCAAACATCGTGAACGTTAGGCAAGACGATGTATTTGCCGTATTGGTCAATACCGAATTCGAGGATTGGACGTTTGGCAATGGCATCGCGCAAATGATCCAGGCCTCAGAGAACGGGAAGGAGGGAGGCTTGGAATGAAGCACCGGATCATAAAATCGAATGCTCGAGAATCCCTTGGGGATATTGCTCCTGCTTTTGTACGATATTCCGAAGACGTGCTCTTCGGGGATGTATGGAGAAGGACAGAGTTATCGCTTCGGGAACGAAGCCTGCTTACGGTATCTGCCCTAATAGTCGGAGGACATAAGGAGCAACTCCCCTATCATCTCCGGCTGGCCCGGGAAAATGGTCTCACGGAGGAAGAACTGGTCGAAGCGATGACCCATCTTGCCTTTTATGCCGGCTGGCCGCGGGCCGCTTCGGCGTTGCAGGTTGCCAAGGAGGTATTCAGGGAATGAAGCGTGAAAAAGCAGCCGTTACGTGCCCTGCTAATATGGAGTGAATGAATAAAGGTAAGCCAATAGAAACTGAAATGGACAAAATGATTGTGTTAAGCGAACTGTTTGGCGTAAGCTTGGATCATCTGGTCAAGGATGTTCCCAGCAGTACCGGGGGAGTGGAGCGTATCTCAAGCCCCCCTAACGTGGATCTGAAATCCATGTTTCATTATGAGTACAAAAGCGAGCGAACCGCAGCTTACCGGCATGCTGAAAAAGGAGGCAAAATCACCGGATGTTCTGGAGCTCAAAGAGGTAAATAAACCGGTTCGATTGAAATCGCGCTTATGCAACAAACAACGGAACAACATGCAAATAAAGAGACAGCCAGGTTAGGGTTACTGGCTGTCTCTTTAATTTTTTTTTTAAACTATTTGTAAAAGAAAATCCGGTGAACAAACAGGAATGCCATTTGCTAACGAAAAAGGATGGATTTTAGATGAAGCTAAAGTTAAACTAGTTCCTCTGCTTCGACAGATTATAATGAGAACAACACAGTGGGAGGTAGATGTAATCATGGTTAACCAAGTGCAAGCAAGTATTCAAGTATCAGCTAAGCTTCCTGTTTCCTATACACCAGATGTGGTTGTGGTGGGAGGTGGAGCATCAGGTGTTGCAGCAGCTATGGCTGCCGCCCGTAACGGAGCTGAAACCTTATTGATCGAGCAACGAGGGTATTTAGGCGGAATGGGAACGGCAGCGCTGGTACCCGCGTTCTGCCCTTATACGGATGGTGAGAAACCTATCATACGGGGGATCGGCCTAGAGCTTTTGGAGAAGATGAAGCAAGCTGCCGGTGAAGCCTTCTACAGTCGTAATAAGGATAGATTAGATTGGGTAGCTATCGATGTTGAGACCCTTAAGGGTGTATATGACCAGAAGGTAATGGAAAGCGGCGCTAAGATTTTATTTCACACCTTTGCCGATCAGGTTCTGTTGGAGGGAGATCGCATCAGCGGTCTTGTGATCAGTAATAAATCCGGACGCTCAGTCATTCAAGCTAAACTGTATATCGATGCCACGGGGGACGCGGATCTCGCAGCACTGTCTGGCGTGCCATTCCAAACCGGGGGAGAGCACGGTGAATTGCAGCCAGGTACCATGTGTTATGTAGTCACAGGAGCAAATAAGGCTCGTTTTGATCAATTTAAAGACGATACAGGACAAGATGGAGCCTTGGAGAATACTGTCATAGAGGCACAGCGAAATGGAGATCTTCCCGAAGGACGTAAGCGTATTTCAGGCATTGCTTGGATTACGGATACGGTTGCTGGTTTCAACTTTGGACATATATTTGGAATTGATGGGACAAAAGCGGAGGATTTAACCCGGGCAGCCATCGAAGGGCGGCAATTAATTCAAGTGCAAATCCAATTTTTGCGTAAATATGTGCCTGGGTTTGAGGATATCCATCTCGTCCATTCCGGTGATCAAATTGGTATTCGTGAAACACGGCGAATCGCAGGCGACTACAAACTGGTCGTGGAGGATTACATATCGATGCGATCGTTTGAGGATGATATCGCGCGCAACGCCTACTTCATTGATATTCATCTCGCAAATGCCAGCAGCACAATGACGATCAAGTATTTGCCAAAAGGAAAATCACATGGTGTCCCTTATCGTTGTATGCTGCCGCAAGGTAAATCCAATCTGATTGTAGCTGGACGCTCCGTCTCATCCGATCGTCCGGTGCAGGGCTCGCTTCGTGTCATGCCTAATTGCTTTGCGATGGGGCAAGCCGCAGGTACGGCAGCGGCCATGGCGAGTGTGAATGGAGGAGGATTCCGCGAAATATCCGTATCCGGGCTTCAGCGTAAGCTGATCGAGCAAGGCGCTTGGCTTGGGGAGCGGCCGGGTTTTGCAGAGCATGATCAAGCTGCTGTTACCAATCATATTGAATTTGAAGAGGAATGCTAGGCTGCCGCTAATAATAATAAAGGTCGACCTCCTGTTAAGCTAGGCAGGGGAGTCGATCCTTTTGTTTTTTTATAGGTGAAACTGCATTTCCAGTTATACTAAATGAGCAAGGGATAGGAGGTCAATGATCTTATGTATCGATTAGTTATTGTAGACGATGAAGCTGCCGTTCGCTTTGGACTAAGCACCTATTTTGACTGGAGTCAGTATGGTATTGAGGTTGTAGGTGAGGCTGAAGATGGGGATGAGGCCTTAGAGGTCATCGAGCGGGTCAGGCCGAATATTGTGCTTACTGATGTTCGTATGCCCAATATGGATGGAATTTGTTTATCCATGGAAATTAAGGAGAGGCTTCCGACCACCCAAATTGTATTTGTCAGCGGTCATGATGATGTTGATTATCTTAAGTCTGCGTTGAAGGTCAATGCGGTTGATTATATATTCAAGCCAGTGAATATGCAGGAGCTGACCACAGTTATTGAGCGCGTAGTGGCTGTGTTGCAAGATGCGGAGGAAGAACGCACATATATTGTAGATATGCAGGTTAAGCTTACGCAGAGCATGCCTTTACTGCGTGAGAAGTTCCTCATGTCCTTGATTCGTGATGGGGTCACACATCCGGAGCGTATTAAGGATAAGCTTGATTTCCTTGAGCTTGATCTGCCGATGACAGCTGATTACTGGACCATCCTTGTGAACATCGATGATAGTGCAGTAGTCGTCTTAACTCGCTCCGAGCGGGATCAGCAATTGCTTTCCTATTCTGTTCTTAATATTATACAGGAATTAATCAATCGGAATATGCATGGATACATGTTTGAGAATAGAAATGGTGAGTTCGTAGGTATTCTGAGAATGAGAAAGGAGGATAACCAAGAGGGGCAATTGTTCCGTTTAGCAGAGGAAATTCGCGATAATCTCCAGCGCTGGCTAAAGATAAGTGTGACTATCGGTGTTGGCGAGCGCATCTCATCCCTGACTTCATTGCCTCAATCGTATACTCAGGCACGTGAAGCTGCTGAACAGAGATGGTTTTTAGGCAAAAATCATATCCTATCGATCGATAATTTACAGCAGGATAAGAACACTTTCTATCGATTCGATCTTGCTCAGGGAGAACGTATCTTGTCTATGGTGAAAGCAGCGGATAAGGATAAGCTGCTTTCGGAGCTAGATAAGGTTTTTGAACCGTTGGCACGCAGCCGCAAGGAAGGACTTGTTACCTGTCGCCATGTCAGCTTGCAATTGATTTTACTAACAAGCCGTCTTATGCTGGAATTAAATATGCTGGCACCGGAAATAGCAGACAAGGAGACACTGCTCTGGGAGCAGGTTTTTAAGCAAGAAACGATGCTTGATTTAAGAACTATTGTAGAAGCCCATCTGCTAGAGGTGTGTGAACGTGTTGGTGAGAAGCGAAATGGAAGGCCTAAAAATGTGATTGAGAGAATCCAACTCTTGATTGACCAACGTTATGCGGAAAATTTACAGGTAGGCGATATCGCCAAGGAGGTCTTTTTATCTCCAACCTACTTATGTCTCTTATTTAAACAGGAGACAGGAGAAACGATTAATGAATACATCACAAGGGCCAGGATCGAGAAGGCGAAAGAGCTGCTAAGAGATCCACGTAATAAGTTCTATGAGGTCTGCTATACGGTGGGTTACTCTGATCCCAGCTATTTCAGCAAGCTATTTAAGAAGATTACAGGTCTCACACCGAGTGCCTTTCGTGATCAATAGATGTGAAGGCGGTGAAGCAGGGTGAAGAGCCTTCTGAAGAGAAGTTGGGACTACGGCTTGCTGATCTTGAAGGGAGTTATGGGGGTTAGGTCATGGCTGTTGGCCTATATTGTATTCATCCTGATTCCTGCATCGATTCTGCTGCATGCATATACGCAGAAATCATCGCAGATTCTGGAAGAAGAGGTAACCTATACGATGCTGCAAACGCTTAAACAAGCCAGTATTAATCTGGATTATCAGTTTGACTCCGTACGGGATAAATCCAATACTATCTTTATGAACCCCAAGCTGCATCAATATTTAAGCAGCACGGCAACCGTTGGGCAGCAGATGGATTCGCTCAAGGAGATGCGGTATTTGGTTGACAATGCCCAGACGAATCCAAATGTATTCCGGGTTCGATTGTTTGTGAATGGCAATCGGTTGTATGCTGGTGAAAAAATCAATTTTTTTACGTTGGATACCTTGAGGGATAGGCCTTGGTTTCAACAAGTTAGGGACGCAGGAGGTACTATACTGTGGACAGGCGCCTATTTAGAATCTTATATAGACACTGAATCCACCTATGTGTTTTCGGGTGCCAGAATTCTGAGGGACCCTGATGATTACGAACGGATTTCGGGGTATTTATTGATTGATGTAGCTGAAAAAACGATCGAGCATATATTGACAAAAATGAAGTTGACCAAGGAAGGGCATATTTATTTGGCAGCTCCCGATGGAACGATTAAATCCAGTAACGAAAAGGATTTATTGGGGAAGACCTTGAAATCACCTGAGGTGTTGGAGGTATTAGGGCAGAGCGACGAAGGAATCATTCCTCTGATGAAGGATAAGAATCCTCGATATGTGATTTATACCCATGTTCATTCAACAGGCTGGCTGTTAGTAGCAGAGGTACCCAAAGCAGAGATAACCTCTCGTGTGATTGCATTGAATCAGTTTTCAGGCGTAGCGACTTTATTTGGTGTAACCATTCTATTTTTACTGCTTGTATTTTTATTGCTCGCTGTGATTGTACGTGGGATGAACCGCAGGATACAGACGGTCATCATGAGGATTAGGCGGGAAGGTATTGACAGCTTGGACGACCGGATCGGAACCTCAGATACTCTACTGGAGAATAGTGTGGATCATTTGATACATAGAGTTCATGATTTGATGGAAGAGACCTATCGATCCAAGGTACAGGAGAGGGAAGCTCAGTTGCGTGCTTTACAGGCACAGATCAACCCTCACTTCTTATACAATACGCTGGATACCATTAATTGGATTGCAATTGGACGTAAAGCTCATGATATTAGTCAGATGATTGATGGCTTGGCCAAATATTTTAGGCTTAGCTTGAATAAAGGCAGAGACTTTGTAAGCATAAGTGATGAGCTTAATTTGGCCAAGGTTTACTTGGAAATTCAGCAAACCAGATTTCCTAAGAGCTTCACCTTTTATTTTGCAATAGATGAAGACCTGGATCATTATCTAATGCCGAAGCTGACGCTCCAGCCACTAGTCGAAAACGCACTTCTGCATGGGATACGTAAGTCAAAGGGGAAATCAGGAACAATCCAAATTCGGGCTTGCCGGGATGGTGAAGATCTGCTCCTATCCGTTACAGACAATGGGATTGGCATGGAGCAAGAGCTTGCAGACAGTTTGTTGACCGAGCCACAGCCGGACTTGCGTTCTGACGGGGAGGGCAGCTCTTATGGCTTATATAATGTAAATGAGAGAATTAAATTGTTTGCAGGGGAAGCTTATGGTTTGAGTATTCGTTCAAAGCTTGGTGAGGGTACGACAGTTTCGGTTCGTTTTAAAATAGAATAGCATGGGGAAAAGGAGGCTGTCCCAGCAGTAGATTTTCTACTTGCGGGGCAGCCTCTTTATATTGTCCTAAATACCTTAAGATACTACCTGAAACCAAAACATTACCATCTACAAATGGATAGTGCCACTCTTTATAATACGAATATAAGAACACGGAGGGGAGCCGAACTTGAGTATGATACGGGCAGAGCTTGAACAGCAAACAGCTCAGATGAAGACGAAGTCAATAAGTAAGGGGCGCTGGAAGTTATTTCGAAATAATTACGATTTGTATTTGTTATTGATTCCTGGCTTGATATTTTTACTATTATTCAAATATGCACCGATGTATGGTATCATCATTGCCTTTCAGGATTTCAACATTTTTGATGGGTTTATCGGAAGCAAGTGGGTTGGGCTGGATCAATTCGAGAAGCTTATTCATTCGGAAGAGTTTTATCAGGTATTCAACAATACGCTGTTAATCAGTTTTTATAAAATAATTTTGCTTTTCCCAATACCGATCATCATCGCTCTTTTCCTGAATGAGGTGCGCAGGGCTGTATTTAAGAAGACGATCCAGACGATTATATTTCTTCCGCATTTTTTGTCATGGGTCATTATTTCCGGGTTATTCATGAATATCCTTTCTCCGTCCGGTGGGGTGGTGAATCATGTAATCGAATGGCTGGGAGGGACGCCGATCTCCTTTTTCCTCGATAATCACTTTTTTCGAAGTGTTGTTGTTTTTACGGCAGGCTGGAAGGAATCCGGTTGGAACGCCATCATCTTTATTGCAGCGATTGCGGGAATTGAACAAGAGCAATATGAGGCAGCCTCCATAGATGGCGCCGGACGGATCAGACAGATGATTAACATTACACTTCCAGGTATACTGCCAACGATCATTCTAATCTTTATTTTGCGTCTGGGCTACTTACTCGAAGCTGGGACTGAACAAATATTAACGATGTATAATTCGGTCGTGTATTCATCAGGCGATGTGATTGGTACCTTCGTATACCGCCAGGGACTAGGTCAGCAGGATTACAGCTTTAGCACGGCAGTAGGCTTATTCAACTCGGTTGTTGGTTTGATCTTGATCGTATCCGGTAATGAGCTTAGTAAAAGATTAATTAAACGAAGTATATGGTAGGTAAAGCTTATGGACTACAAAGAACTCTAAGGAGGTATAAAGATTGCATAAAAAAACGATAAAAGACCGATCCTTGGATCTATTTATCTACCTGTTTCTCCTTCTTATGGGAGTAGTAACGCTGCTGCCTATAGCCACTGTGCTGTCCAAAGCAGTGAGTGATGAATCGGCTGTCATTTCCGGCAAGGTGGGGATTTTCCCGGTAGGCTTTCAATTGCAAACGATGAAATACGTTATATCCTCCAGCCAATTTCTTACTTCCATAGGTATTTCTATTCTGGTTATGATTGTAGGAACCGTGCTTGCGATTGCATTAACAGCCTTGACGGCCTATCCCTTATCGAAAAGAAATTTGCCAGGAATTTCCTTCATTATGCTGCTGTTTATATTCACTATGCTCTTTAATGGCGGGATTATTCCTAACTATCTGTTGATGAAGGAGCTTCATCTGATCAATAGTCTATGGTCCTTAATACTTCCAGCTTTAATTAGCGTATTCAATATGCTAGTCATTAAAAGCTACTATGAATCACTTCCGGAATCATTAGAAGAGTCTGCCAAGATTGATGGAGCCAGCAACTTCACGATCTTGTTCCGTATCGTTATTCCTTTGAGTGGTCCCGTTCTGGCAACTATCGCTCTTTTTTATGCCGTATATTACTGGAACGATTATTTTAATCCGATGCTCTACATTAACGATGCAGGCTTAAAGCCACTGCAGTTGTACCTGCGCGACATTGTTATGGATGCAGACAGCTCCTCCGCTTTGAATAAGAGCGCCGACGATATGATGAATGCATCTCCGGAGGGTGTTCGCTCTGCGACGGTTATCGCTTCGATCATACCGATGCTTCTCGTCTATCCTTATTTGCAAAAGCACTTTGTCAAAGGCGTGCTGATTGGCTCGGTTAAAGGTTGATGACCCGAATTGCCTTACTTTATTGCATTAATACCCACGGTGTGCACATCGTGGGTTTAATGATATAGTACAAAAATGAATAGGGAGGTCTACCCATGGCAATGAAATATAAAAAATGGATGATGGCAACACTCGCAGGAGGATTATCTGTAACATCTCTGGTCGCTTGCTCCTCTAACGGAACACCATCAGCTAGCAGCATAACCCCAGCTAGTAACCCATCAGCAGAGGTCTCAAAAGCAACGACAGAACCCAAGTCTGAATTGAAAACACTCCAAATCTGGCAGAAGGATGATTATAATACGTATCCGGTAGCCGAATATTTGGAGCAGAAGACGGGTTATAAGGTTCAGTATGATATGCTGCCGCAAGACAAGCCCGAGGACAAGTTAAATATATTGATTGCTTCCGGTGAGCCTTATGATGCGATTACAACATTTGGAAGCACCGATTTCAAAGCGATATACTCTGACTATGCCAAAAAAGGCGCCTTAATCGAATTGGGACCGTTGATCGACAAATTTGGACCCAACATTAAAGCAGTTATAGATCCTGAAGCTTTGGAAGCTGCCAAGGTGGATGGAAAGCTGTATGCGATCCCCACCAAAAGCATCTCGAATGTAAACACAAGCTTATATATTCGCCAAGACTGGCTTGAAAAGGTAAATATGAAGACGCCTACTACATTAGATGAGCTTACAGCGGTTCTTAAAGCTTTCAAAGAGAAGGATCCTGGCGGTAATGGAGACAAAAATATACCTTTAACCGTAAAAGGTGAGGCCGCCTTCATTGATAATATTGCTGGGGCATTTGGAATTCCAAATTTCTGGAATGATGTGAACGGCAAGATGACACCCCGTATTTTAGACCCTGCGTATACCGAGTATGTGAATTATGTTACTGACCTTTTCAAACAAGGACTGTTGGATAAAGAGTATGCAGCTAACAAAGATGCTACGGCTAAAGAAAAATTCACAAGTGGAAAAGCAGGCATGATCCTGTTGAACTGGTCTGACGTTCCCACTATTGCCGATGCTTTAACGAAAAATATTCCCACGGCGAAAGCGAGCTATATTTCGGCATTGAAAGGTAAGGATGGAAAAGCGGGACTTGCTGCATTCAGGGGCTTTGATAGACTTACTTTTATTCCTAAAGCTTCCAAGCATCCGGAAGATGCGATGAAGTGGATAAATGCTAAGCTTGAAAAAGAAACGTTTATAAACATGACCATTGGTGAAGAAAATAAGCACTATACATTGAAGGATGGCACTTATACGCCTATTCAACCTATCTTTTCCGATGAGCGCAATGCGGCCAATAATTTCTTAACGGGCTCCGACGACACGAACTATCCGATCTACTGGCAGGCACGTGTTCGCAAGGATATGCGTTTGTTCGAAGCATGGGAATTTATGAACAAAAAAGAGCCAGCCACTACGAAAGTAGAAGATCCATTAGGTTTTGCTCCTTATTTGCCTGAATTCTCGAAAAGCTTTCAGCAATTGAACACAATGGTGGGGGATTATACGCTGAAGCTGGTTTTCGGTGCTGAGCAATTGAGCGGTCTAGATGATTTCATCGCCAAATTCAAATCCTCAGGCGGAGAAGCAAGTTATAATGAAGTGAATGATTGGTACGCTACGGCTAAGAAGTAACAAAGTAACACGATACAACAAAAATTAAAAGTGCGAGAAGATACAACAACGTATCTTCTCACACGCTCAACTTTACCTAATTAAATGGAAAGGGGAATATATTATGGTAAAGAAAAAATGTATCGAACAAATTGCAAGCGCATTCATTTTAATCACTTTACTGTCGGCAATGTTCATAGATCAACGAAATCCCGTTCACGCCGCGGACTATACGGCCACAATAAATATCGATACGAATGTTGAATCGAGCTTAAGTGAAAACTTCGGGGGATATAATGGGGATTTTCAAACTTATGGCATCTTATACACGGATCAGACGGCCATCGATTTGGCAAATGGATTGAATGGTCGTGTGTTCCGTTTTCCCTCCGGGACGGATAGTGACTATTTTGACATGAGGAGAGGGGATGACGATGACGAGTGGGTATCCCAATTTTTCGGAAAAATGCCCACATTCCATGCTGCCGTTAACGACGGGCAAGTCTTGAGAGCCAAGCCTGACAAACATCAACTTCAGGATTGGAAATATTTTCTCGATCAAGTGCATGGAGAAACTATAATTATTATCAATGGATTCACCGATACGCCAGAAACGGCAATGGCGATTGTGAAATATTGCAAAGATAATCATATTAAGGTTAGCGCCTACGAGCTGAGCAACGAAGCTTTTTTATTTAGTAAATTTTTTCCGACTGCAACGGATTATGCGGATAAAATGAAACCGTATTATGATGCAATCAAATCGGTAGATTCGAAAGCACAGGTAAACGTCATGTTTTCTCAAGGTGAAAAACCCGAATGGGATAAAGAGCTGGCTGCTTATCCAAACAAATATTGGGATGGCGTATCCTATCATTTTTATCGGGGCGGTGATCGGTATTCAACGTTCGACCAAGCGCGCAAAGACCTGAATTCCGCCTTGGCCGAGCGTACCAATTCGTATATTGATTCCTATTACCTTGCAAAAGGTAGACCTGATATGCCTGTAACGATAAGCGAGTTTAATACAACTCCTTCCACGATGACGAATTTGTCCACATCCGGGATGATAAAAACGCTTTATAATGGCATATTCGCCGCTGAATATACGACCAGATTGTCCAGCCATCCCAATGTGAAACGTGTGCTTCTGCATGCAATGATGCAGTTTGGCACACAGCCCACCAATAGCTATGCTGTCGCCATGCGAGATGCATATGAAAAAAAGACGACATTAGATACAACGGGTTACGATTTTGGTATTTATAAAAGCGGTGCTGCTTTAGGTTTGCAAATCACCTATGAAGCCATCAACAACAGCTCCCACTTATGGAAAACAACCACTTTGGGAGGGGCAGAGGTTAACAAGTATTCGGGCAGCAATATGCCTGCTTTATATTCGCAGGCATATAAGGGGAAAAATAATAAAAACTATGTCATGATCACAAACAAATCGGACAGTGCTCATACCGCAACAATCAACATGAACGGAGCTCCCGTAGCATCCAATATGACGAAAACGTATATCTCATCTACAGACCCTGAAATAAAAAATACACTGGCTGACCCGAGTGCTATCGCCATTCAAACGGAAGGTACACTCAATCCGGTAACGATTCCGCCATACAGCGTGATGAGAGTAGAATGGGATGCTTCCGGAGGACAACTGCCGCAGCCTACCCGTATTGTTCAATCTATTGTTGGTAATAGTCAGGTTGAGCTAACTTGGCTTGATTCGCTGCTTGCAACAGGATATGTCGTGAAGTACGGGACGACAGCTGGCGTTTATACAAATACGATAGATGCAGGCCAGTCAAAGAACTATACCGTGACGGGCTTATCCAACGGGACAACCTATTACTTTGCGGTAAGTACTAAGAATAATACAGGCTCAAGCGTTAATTCGAATGAAGTCGCTGCCAAGCTTGTAAAGCCAAGCGCTCCATTGCTGGAAAGTCCGAAAGCAAAGGAAGGTTCCGTCGTACTTCATTGGAATAGTTCAACTAATGCTTCCGGATATTATGTGAAGGTTGGAACAGGATCCGGCAACTATACAAAGGTTATAGATGTTGGCAATTCCATAGGATACGAAGTGACCGGATTAACCAATGATACGGCCTATTATTTTAAGGTATCCGCGTATAACGGTATGGGAGAAGGATTAAACTCCAGCGAATATAGCGCGGTTCCGAGGGTGGATTTACCCTATTCCCCTCACACAGTTCAAGCAAGAGCAACTGGAACGGGAGTTGATTTAACCTGGAGCCCTTCGTATTCGGAGCAGTTTTATGAAAACTTTGAACTTGGAGACGGTTTATGGACTGTATTAAACGGTGAATGGGGGATTGTTCATAGTACGGAAGGTGGTCTTGGCAGTACCAACGTATACCGAAACAGCAATTCTTCCAGTTTTGGAATGAGCGTTGCTGGAGACAGCACTTGGAAAGACTATGTTGTTGAAGTTGGAATCGTAGCACCCGGTTCCGTTACGGGTAACTATGGCGTGGCCGCAAGATATTTGGACAATAATAATTACTATTATGCATATTACGATTCTCAAGAGAAAAATTATAAAATTGTTAAGCGCTTTCAAGGGGTGGAGGCGATTTTGGCTTCATCCGAGCAAATAACAGATTCTTATTTTATTCTTGGAGCAAATAGGAATTATAAATTCAGATTTGAGGTATCGGGCAATAAGTTGACCCTATATAGGGACGCAAATGTAATAGCTTCAGTGACAGATGGAAGTCATCCCCTTCTTTCCGGAAAAATAGGTCTTTACACGAACAACCAGCAGGCGGATTTCGACCGTGTGACCGTGAGATTGGATAATGCGAGCGGCTATGCCATCAAAAGAAGTACGAGTCTAAATGCCGTTTATACAACTGTTGTGAGCGGAGTAACAGGAAGTACCTACAAAGATACCAGCGCAAATCCGGCACTCCATAATTATTATGTAATTACAGCGTTAAATGACAGTGGAGAGAGCACATATACTTCTCCGCTATCGATTGCTTATCCAATGGAACCGTTAATCAATATCGCGCCAAGCGCTATATTATCCGTTGATTCCACCAATGGTTCGTTCAGTGCGAATAAGGCGGTAGATGGAATTAAGAGTGACAACGGCAGCAGATGGCTTTCTTTAAGCGGAGAGCCGCATTATTTTCAGATGGAATGGCCAACGGACAAATTGATCAGCAGTATTCAAGTTTGGAGCGGACTAATCGGAGGATATGGGTTCCAAATCAAAGATTATTCGATTCAGTACTGGGACGGAGAAGAGTGGAGGACAGCGGCTGCTGTTACCGATAATAAAAATGATGTGAATGTTCGTTCCTACAACATACTGGAATTGGATCATCCGATTATTACCAAAAAATTAAGAATGAACATAACGAAAGCCTCTGGCGCAGCCGGTTATACGGATGCCAGATTGTTAGAAATCGAAGTATTCGGTATGGATCGATATAAAAATATAGCGCCAAGCGCTGTGTTAGCTGTTGATTCGACGAATGGTTCATACAGTGCAAATAAGGCAGTAGATGGAATTAAAAATGACAATAGCAGCAAATGGCTTTCTTTAAGCGGCGAACCGCATTACTTTCAGATGGATTGGCCGGAGGATAAGTTAATTAAAGGCATCAACGTCTGGAGTGGGCTGATCGGGGGCAACGGATTTCAAATCAAAGACTATACGATGGAGTATTGGGATGGGGCCAATTGGACAACAGCAGCGACTGTAACCAATAACACCTATGATGCCAACGGTGGTTTGTACAATTCTCTGAAGTGGAGTACTCCCATTTCCACCAAGAAAATAAAAATGAACATAACGAAAGCCTCTGGCGCAGCGGGCTATACAGACGCAAGATTATTGGAAATTGAAGTGATTGGAGCAGATTTACCCGCCACGACGGCGAATTTATCGCCTTCACAGCCGGATGGACCCAATGGGCGGTACATGAATCCGGTTACCGTTACATTGTCCGCTCCGCATACATTATGGGGGGTTACACAGTCCGTATATAGTCTGGATAGTGGGAATACGTGGCTGGCATACACTGGGCCGATCACGTTTGAGCAGGATGGACTCTACCCTATCAGTTATAGATCGGTGGATCATGAAGGCAATTCAGGGAGCATTCAGACGGTTTCGTTCATCATCGAAAGGAATTCTAACACAGTGGGACCTGTGACGACGGCGGCATTGTCTGGAGCTCCAAATGGCGAGGGCTGGTTTAAAGAAGATGTGACGGTTACCTTGACGGCTGTGGATGAATCAGCGGGTGTGGTGGGGACCGAATACAGTATCAATGGTGGGACTACAGCTGCTTACGTGGCACCAATTGTCATTCAAAACGAAGGAACGAGTACGATTGGATATTTCTCTACAGATGCCGCAGGGAATGTGGAAGCGGTGAAATCTTTGCAGGTAAAATTAGATAAAACAGTGCCGGAGGCTATACTAACGCAGTCCGGTCACGCAGTTACGGATGTGACATATATGGATACGCTGAGATTTGATTTGATCAGTACAGATGCACTCTCCGGTGTGGCAACTCAGACATTAACTTTGGATGGCGCTGTGATTAACAGCGGTCAAACCATTACTGCAGGTAGTCTAGCATTAGGTGCACATACGGTGCAATACAGTGTAGTGGATGCAGCGGGCAATTTGGTGCAGTCGACACAAACATTCACGGTTGTAAAGCCGTTATCGGTTGGGGCGCCAGGTAAGCCAGTTTTGTCAGATAACAGTGGTCAAGCAACTGGATTAAAAGATGGTTACTACACAGTCACAATGAACATGTGGTGGGGGAATAACGGCTCTGTGTTCAAGCTGTACGAAAATGGCGTACTGCTTAGTACGCAAACATTGACAGACGCGTCTCCAGCTGCGCAAGTGGCTAAAGTAGATGTGGAAGGCAAAGAGAACGGCACCTACACATATACAAGTGAGCTTATTAATTCCTTCGGAACGACAACTAGCAATCCACTTATGGTCAAAATTACAGACGCATCGCCAGGTAAACCTGTGCTATCTCAGGATAATTGGGATGGAGATGGGAACTACAACGTAACGATGAACATGTGGTGGGGCACCAACGCTTCCGAATACCGCCTATACGAAAATGGCATACTTATCGAAACGAAGAGCTTGAATGCAGCTTCTCCAAATGCTCAAAGCGCCGTGGCGACGATTGCCGGCAGAGCGATTGGTGAGTATGAGTACCGTAGTGAATGGGTCAATGCGGGTGGCGTTACCTCGAGTGATAAGATTACAGTGAATGTAACGAAATAAGAGGTAACCTATCTCCTTGTAATGACAATCGACTATCGAAAAGGAATCATTTTGGCTGATGAGCAGCCGTAGTGCTCCCAATGAATAATTCGCCTTGAATACGGATGTGCTCATAGGGAAGGGTAGGATTAGCGATACGCCATAAAATCCGATCGGCTGCCCGGTATCCGGCTTCTCTGATCGACAGTAGGGGGCGGGTAAATAACGGCAGCTGCTCCGGTTGTTCATTCAGGATACCTATCAAGGAAATATCTTGAGGAATGTTAAGTTGGAGCTCGGTGCATAGCTGGTATACGGTGGCAACCTCTCCACTGACTCCGCAGATGATAGCTGTGGGGGCATAGTGAATCAGCTTATTACGCAGCTCTTCAAGCCACTCGGGATGAGTATTCCGCTGGCTAATCGAATGGACATCCGGATCAACCTCGATATGGAATTCATTCATAGCATGAAGGAAAGCCTGCCAGCGCAAAATAAAGCCTCGTTGGTAATGTGTATCACCCACATACATAATGCGGTGATGACCAATAGATCGCAGGTAGGCAACAGCTTGATAGGTGGCTTCATAAATGTCCCAAATCACACTGTCTACTTTGGTCCCGAGAGGCGGAAAGCTTAACAGAATCTTCGGAATCGATAGACGAAAAAGTGCAGGCTCCCATGCCTTGGGGACGATACTCGGGGCGATGAATAAGCCATCGGCAAATTCTAATCCGTGCTCCTCCAACCAGTCAGACATCTCGGTTTCCCGAATAGAAGTAGGGAGCATACTGGTTTCAATGTGATGGCCGAAGGAGGCGAATCGTTCATATAAGCCCTCAAATAATAGACGGTTGTAACTAACTGATTGTTCGGTTTGTACAAGTAAGAATCGCTTGCGTTCAATCGGATAGGAGATGATGCGTTCCGCCCTTAGGCTGCGAATCTGGTCTTTCGTGAAGTAACCTAGCTTTTCCGCAGTTTCGACAATAAGCTGCCGGGTTGTCTCAGACATGCCTGGTCTTCCTTTTAAAGCTTTATTGACCGTTTGTACGGTTAGTCCTAGCTCCTTGGCAATAGTCTTTAGTGTAACCGACTTACGAATGGGCATGAAGTGTACCTCTATTTTTCTGGATTCATACACCTATCGTATCATGTTCTCATTATTGATTAAACTAAAATTAAACTTTATCATCGATTACTACATTTTATAATGGAGAAGACGGATTATTAGGGGGAGAAGAAACATGGAGCTAATAAATGATGAACGACGATGGTATGGAAAAAGCTGGTGTACACTGGGTGATAGTATTACAGCAGCTAATGGCTATCAACCCTTGGTAGGTGCGGCATTAGGCTTCTCCGTTATTACGAATGCCGGACAAAACGGATGCCCGCTTACTGCAGGCGGTGACCGGGATTATGGCGCAACCGTGCATATAGGACGCAAGATGGAGCCCGGTTATGATTGTGTTACTATCTTTGCGGGTACCAATGATTTTCGTTTGGACAAACCCATAGGACGGAAGGGAGATCGAGATATACATACGTTCTATGGGGCATATATCGAATTAGTCGAGGATATTCTTACGAAAAATCCTGCATGCCGTCTGAGCTTATGGACGCCTCTGCAGCGTGATAAGGACGGCTTTGACATACACTCCGTCAACCAGGCTGGCCATCGACTGATTGATTATGTCGAGGTCATTCAGGCCATAGGCCTTGAATATGCTCTGCCTGTGCTGAACTTATATGCTGAGAGTGGGTTCAACCGCTTCACACTTTCCATTCTCACTTCAGATCGTTTGCATCCTAATGAGCAGGGCCATGTGCGTATTGCTTCGATGGCAAGCAGCTTTTTGGCGCGACTATAGCACCTTAGTTTACCTTGTCACTCAACCACTTGAAAATCAATAAAATCTCGAAACCTACGCCTCGTTGGCGGGGTTCCTTTTTTATGTGAACAGGCAGGGATTTGAAGTAAGCAATTTATCGTATCCGCACAGCCAGATATAGCTGACTATGCGGATATTTATTAGGCTAAGCGAAAAGCATCCCACAATATTGCCTAGCTTTCTCTTTGTGAACTGAAGGAAAAACGTGGGAATAGGTCCTTTCTGCTTGGCATTAGTCAACTCCACATGCTTCTTCGAGAGAATGAATGAGAAATCTATGATCAATCGGAGAAGACATGACAATCATGATCGTATAGGTTCCATACTTATCGCACTGATTGCCAAACTCTTCTAGAGCACGTGTAGAGTCGGTCAGTACTTTTAATAAATAACTGTGATCTCCGCTTATGCGGTGGCACTCGGCAACATGGGGAGACGCATGGACAAAATCAAGAAATGCCAGGCAGTCTCTAGTACGAAACAACATATAGGCCGCCGCATGCTTTCCAATTTTTTCGGGAGAGATGATGGTGCGATACTCCTCAATGATTCCTTTTTCTTCCATCCTTCTAACTCGTTCTGTTACAGCAGGTTGGGACAACCCCACGATTTTACCCAGCTCTGTCATTGAAATCCTCGCTTGATTTTGAAGATTGAAGAGGATTTGTTTGTCTACATGATCCATCTGAATATCCTCCTTTAAATTTAAGGTGCTTTAAATAAAATTTCTTATATTACTTTGTATAATCATCATAATTGATTGAATGTGATATGTAAAATGAGTGATTTAAATTATATAATAAGACTCACACCAATAAGATGATCCACATATGAAAAGTTAGAGAGGATGGCACCATTGAGCAAATACGATTTAAATAAGGTAGGTACAGAAGATTTACAGGCACGTATTGATGAGGTCATTGATTGTACAATTGACGAAAAAAGGCTGGTTGGTGCTGTTGTCAGAGTTGCGCTTAAATCTAAGTCTGGAGGGAACTCTCAATGAGCCTCTCTCACTCCCGCAAAAATATAATCGCATTGGCCGCTATATGTTTGTCCGCGCTAATGTTCGGCCTCGAAATTTCCAGTGTGCCAGTGATACTGCCAACCCTGGAAAAGGTATTGCATGGAACTCTCAAGGATATGCAATGGATTATGAACGCCTACACCATTGCTAGTACGACAGTTCTGATGGCTGTTGGAACGCTGGCTGACCGGTATGGAAGGAGGCGTATTTTTATTATCAGCCTCGTCTTGTTCGGCATTACATCCTTGATTTGTGGCTTGGCACAAAGCACGTCAGTTCTGATCGTCAGTCGGTTTCTTCAAGGCGTGAGTGCTGGCGCGATGCTGATTTGCCAGATAGCAATTCTTTCGCATCAGTTTCAGGAAGGAAAAGAACGCAGCAAAGCCTTTGGCGCATGGGGGATCGTGTTCGGTATCGGCCTCGGTTTTGGACCCATCATCGGCGGCATGATCGTGGCCGTGTCGAACTGGCAGTGGGTTTTCCTAGTCCACGTCCCGCTGACCATCCTCACTTTGATCTTTGTCTTAGGCAGCGTGGAGGAGTCCAGCGATCCGCAGGCGAAAAAGCTGGACATTATCGGCATCGTCACACTTTCGTTGACGGTTTTTGGGCTGGCATACTTTATCACGCAAGGGCCGGAACTCGGCTTTACCAGCATAGCCGCCATCAGCACCCTTGTTGCAACGGCAACATGTTTCATTATTTTTCTGTTTGCGGAAAAGCTCAGCACCCATCCGATGTTCGACTTTTCCGTATTCAGGATACGTAATTTTTCCGGCGCTCTCTTTGGCTCCGTCGGCATGAATTTCAGTTTCTGGCCGTTCATGATCTATCTGCCGATCTATTTCCAGAGCGGCCTTGGTTACGGCATCGTGGCAGCTGGGCTGTCTCTCTTGGCTTATACGCTGCCCACCTTGGTGATTCCGCCTCTGGCAGAGCGCCTTTCGCTCCGCTATCAGCCGCGCATAGTCATCCCATCGGGTCTGTTCATCATCGGCATGGGCTTCATTTTGATGAAATTTGGCAGCGGCGGCGATCACGCCAGCTGGTTGACCATGCTCCCCGGTTCTCTGTTGGCTGGTATTGGGCTTGGCTTAACCAACACGCCTGTGACCAACACGACCACCGGCTCGGTTCCGAGTACCCGTGCAGGCATGGCTTCCGGCATAGACACGAGTGCCAGATTAATCAGTCTAGCCATAAACATCGCCGTAATGGGATTCATCTTGCAGGAAGGCATCCTGTCTTATTTGAAGGGTGCCCTTCCCGGGACTCTCGATGCAGTGCAATTGCGGTCTTTGGCCGAAAAAATAGCTGCCGGAAACACTTCATCTCTCAAACTGGGTTTGCCAGAACTATCCTCTCTGGATGCGTCCGGAGCCGTCGTCCATGCAGCGCTTGTGCACGGCTTTGGCTTGGTGATGCTCTATGGCGGTATTGGCGTATGGGTTTTGGCCGCGATCAGTTTTATGATTTTTGGACCCAAGAGAGCATTGTTGCATAAGTAGAGCGGGAAGACCATCGTGCTCGCAGGCGATTACTCGTGAGTGTCTTATAGCACTACATCAGGTTTTCGTTCGGCGAGCGTGAGATGTTATTGCCCCCGAAAGACCGTCAGGGAACACGGCACGGGTTGATCGGGCTGATCGGGCTGCGATGAACTCGCAAGGAGAACGGTAGCGAAGGCCCTATGGGGATGAAGGGCGTTATAGTGCTCGAACCATTTCTGCGGAGCGTCGTTTGGTAAGTACGAAGCTAGACGATCAAAAGGACAGTCTTGAAAGTCAAGTGTAGTACTTTAAAAACTATATATAAGGAACAGGGTCGGGAACGTATAGATGTGTATACCGATGATGGAAAAAAACTTTGTTTACAGAAAAACGCGTAAATCCTTATCACAAAAGGCTTTACGCCTTGGTTTTCCTTATCGTTCAAACCCTAAAAAATCACTAAAATCTCGGAACCTACGCCTCGTTGGCGGGGTTTCTTTTTTTGTGGCAAGCGTAGCCCTTATTCGGTAAGGGGTTATGGGACGTTTGGTTGTTAGTTTTTGAATGTTAAGAATTATTTGATATTTGATCAAATATCAAATAAAGCGTTTACGAAGATGTTTGGATATGATATTGTATCAAATATCAAATATAAAGATTACAGAGGGGATAAAATGATGAATGTAACACCGGAGTCAGCTTTAAATGAAACGACTTACTCACGTGTAAGGGATAAATTGCGCGAAGATATTTTATCGGGTGTATTCAAATCAGGCGTACGCTTGCGGATCGTCGATTTATCCAATCGTTACGGAGTTAGTCAGATGCCGATTCGGGAAGCACTCCAACAGCTGCAAGGAGAAGGGCTCGTTAACCTGCTGCCTCATAAAGGAGCAAGCGTACGGGAAGTGAATGAGAAGTTCGTATCTGACATGTACGATATCCGAATGGCCATTGAAACGATGTTAGTTCGCAACGCTGTTCCTAACATGAATGATAGCGATTTCAACAGACTAGTCACCATTGAAGAGCAATATGAGAAGGCAGCTGAGGAAGGGGATATGTTGTTATGCTTGAAGCTTAATGAGAGCTTTCACAAAATCATCAATAATCTGGCGCAAAATGAAGAGGCGATTCGCATTATTGACCGGCATTGGGGGCTGATTGACAGCATGCGCCAAATTTTTGGTTCGAACCGGGGGAATGATATTGTGAACGATCATCGGATGCTGCTGGAGGCTTTGAACAATCGAGATGCGGAAGCTGCTGCAAACATTACCAGAGATCATGTCATCAAAGCCAAAGGGGATTTGATTGCAAGATTCAAAGAAGCGGGAAAATCATCTAAAGCCTAGATGTTTTTCCGCTCAAATAATAAAGCGCTTACAATAAAAGGGGGATGAGCGTGTTGTACGATCAAACGGTGACGAATCTCAAGAAGCCTGCAAAGTTGCTGGAACGGAGAAGAAAGTGGTCCCAAATCCGAAAAGACAAGCTATTATATTTCATGGCTGTGCCGGGGATTTTGTTCTTTCTTGTATTCCATTACGTACCGATGTACGGCATTTTGCTCGCATTTAAAAAATATAACATCTATCAAGGCTTTTTCGCCAGTGAATGGATTGGGCTGGATAATTTCAGAACGCTGTTTGGCATGTATGGATTCGACAGAGCTTTGAAAAACACCATTATCATTTCAATATACCAACTGGTGTTTGCGTTTCCTGTCCCGATTATTTTGTCGATTCTGCTGAACGAAATTCGGCATGAATTGTATAAGAAATTCGTTCAAACGTCGATTTACTTGCCTCATTTTGTGTCATGGATTATTATTTCAGGAATTTTGTTTGCTATCTTGTCTCCATCCACCGGAGTCATCAAAGAAATCGCTGATTTTTTCGGGTATGAAGGTGTGACCGTCAACCTGCTGAGCAGCAAGGAATATTTTCGTAGTCTGCTTGTGGTGTCTAATATTGGTTGCAATGTGTTCAAGTCGCCACGGAACAACCTTGTTGTTTTCGCTTAGCTTTAAATTGAAGCGCTTACAATACATGCTTGTTAATCATAAAGGAGGCTGTTTACAGTATGTATAAAAAAGGGTTCTTGGGTGTGATTGTTTATATATTTTTAGCTGCGCTGCTATTCCCAGGGCCAGCAAGTCTGGCTGTTGGCGCTGAAGATACTGGCGTACTACAATTTCAAGACGATTTTAGCGAAGGCATGTCGTTATGGAAGGGGATAAAAGGATCATGGGTTGTTGATAACGGGGCTCTTCGGGTTACCTCGTCCAGCACGAACGAAATAGAGCCGAAAGGACCGAATTCCGTTTGGCAGGATCAAATTGTTGATTTTCGAATCCAAATCGTGGAAGCGCCAGGAGGAGGTTTTACAAGAGTCTTTACAAGGTTTGTGAGCAACACCAGCAATTTGGGATTGCTGATCAGACCTTCGGGATTAAGCTATACCCTAAATGGAGCTGCGGAGTCGTACCTTTCCAGTTATACATTTACCGTGGGTACTAACTATGATGTAAAGATGATGCTATCAGGAAGTACAGCAACCATCTATGCCAAAACGGAAGGGGCATCCAATTACACGAACGTAGGGATGATTTCAGGATTGCCCGTACAAAACGGAAAGCTGAAATTCCAAACCTCTAACGACAAGGTGCTGTTGGATAATGTCAAAATATCGAATATGCAGTCTTCTGCTTTTATGGCAAATGGACGCGTGTTGTCTTCATTAAATCTGGGCAGTCAATCTGCTTTGCAGCTAATCAATACAACCGGGAAAACCGTTGTCTGGACTTCTAGTGACACGACGAGGGCACTCGTAGATGAAAATGGTGTAGTAACTGCTGTAAGCAGGGGCCTGGTAACGATTACGGCTGCTACGGCTGACCATCTGGAACAAGCCGGATTTGATATCTATGTGAAGGACCCGGTCGATCCTGCAGGGGGATTGCAGTTCCAGGACGATTTTAGTAGCGGCATGAGTTTGTGGAATGCTGTATCCGGAGCATGGGGAATCGATCATTCGCAGCTTATTTCCCCGGCTACCTCAACCTCTTTGCTTGAGCCTAAAGGGACTGATACCAAATGGAGGAATATGACGGTATCGATGAGGTTTAACCGACTCGCCACAAGCTCTAACGATAACTTTATTTCGATCAAATTAAGGTACGTCAGCGAAGCCGATTACACACGTTTGCTGATCAGGGGGAGCGGATTAAGTTATATCCAAGCAGGCGGATCGGAGCAGTCTTTTTATGAAACAGCATTCAACACAGGAACGGATTATGATATCAAATTGGTTGCTCTGGATGATTTGGTGCAAGTGTATGTAAAAAAAGCAGCCGATCCTGATTACACCGTTGCGGGTGCGATTTCCAATGCTTCCTACAATTCCGGCAAGGTACAACTGACAACTTACAATGTAAAGGCTTCTTTAGATGACATTCAAATATGGAGCCATGAAAGCTCACCGTTTATTTTGGATAAAAAGTTAAGCGCTTACAATACGGGCTTTGGCGAAACACTCCAGTTGAAGAATACAACCGGGAAAAGTGTGGTGTGGAGTTCAAGCGACAACCAGGTGGCGACAGTAGATCAGACTGGAGCTGTTACTGCGCTCGCGCGGGGACAGGCGGTCATTACCGCAGCAACCTATGACGGTCTCTATCAGGATAAGGGTGAAATCGTGGTCAAGGATCCGATTAATCCTACCGGAGTATTGCAGTTCCAGGACGATTTCAGCCATGGCATGAGTGTGTGGAAAGCTGTATACGGGACGTGGATGGTTGATCATTCCCGGCTTTCTTCGACCTCAACGGCGTCCTCTTTGATCGAATTGAAAGGGACGGAAACATCGTGGAGGAACCAAACGATTTCCATGAGGTTTAACCGTGGCGGAGACCTGGCAGGCAACTTTATTTCTGTGAAGTTCAGGTATGTCAGTGAAGCCGACTATACACGTCTGCTGATCAGAAGTACCGGGTTAAGTTACATCAAAGCAGGCGGCACAGAGCAGCCGCTGTATACAACGACATTTAATACAGGGGAAGATTACGATATTAAACTGGTTGCTCTGGATAATTGGGTTCAGGTTTATGTGAAAAGCGCAACCGACCCTGATTATACGTATGCGGGTGCCATTTCCAATGTTTCCTATGTATTCGGCAAGGTGCAGCTGACGACGTATAATGTGAAGGCTACTATAGATGACATACAAATATGGAACCATGAAAGCTCGCCCTTTGTCTTGAGCACCAAACTTACTGCAATCGCAAGTGGAAATAGCGAACCGCTGCAACTGACCAATACGACAGGGGAAGATGTGGTGTGGACTTCAAGCAATACTCAGGTGGCGACCGTAGACCAGACGGGAGTGGTTACAGCCATAGCGAAAGGTCAGACAGTCGTTACCGCTGCAACGTACGACTCCTCCTTTCAGGATAAGAGCGATATCGTTGTATATGTCCAGCCTACAGGAATTGCCCTTAACAAATTGGTTGCATCTCTCTACGTTGGTGAAGCTGAGGAACTTACAGCCACGGTTAGTCCGGCGGATGCCGATAATCCGTTTACCCTATGGACTTCCAGTGACCCTTCTGTGGTGAGCTTGGTTGGAGGCTCCAGTACATCCAGAGCCATTAAAGCCCTGTCTGCAGGGACAGCGGTAATCACCGTTACTGCAGTAGACAGCGGATTCTTGGCTTCGACCCAAGTTGTTGTGAATCCGGTTCCAGAACCTACCGTATCCATGGCCGAATTCGCGATTGATCCGACTCCGAAGGCCCTGCCGCCCTATTTTCTGGGAGCACATAACGAACAACTGGTTAAGCTTGGAAAGGTAACTGACTTTCAATTGGAAAGCTTTGATAATCTGGGCATGGACCTCAAGCTTCAAAATGTTCGTGGACCCGATGGAACGGGTGCGAATTATTACTTGTACAACGAAGGCACAGTCATGAATTCAAAAGATCCGCGATACCAGCAATTCTATGGGAATCGAACCGTTGGGGCGGTAGAGGGTGTGAATCTAAAGCCCGGGTACCCGGGCTTATATCTGGCGGATTCCTATCATCTCTCCAATACTTTAGAGGTTCCTTATATCTATGTGTTGAATGTAAGCTCTCAGTCCGTGGACGAAATCTTGGCACAAGTTCAGCAGATGAAGCAGCAAACCACACAACCCATCTATGTGGAAATGGGGAACGAGCTTTACTCCATCTTGAATGATGGAAGCTTCCCGTCTGTCACTGAATATATCGCCAAATGCAAATTAATCTATCAGGGAATCAAAGACATAGATCCAACCATTAAGATCGGGATTGTGGCTGTCGCAAAAGATTTGGAAGACCGGATAGCGGCTGATCCTAATAATCAGCCAGACCCCGATGTGGATTGGGGAGCTACGCAGGGGGGACGCGTTGCCCTATGGAATCAGACCCTAATGACGGACAGCAGTTTCTATGACGCCATCATCGTCCATGTGTATACGCCGATTCCCAATTTATTTGATTTAACGAACAGCAAAATGATGAAATACTTGTATACGTATAATCAAAGTGCATTGGAAGGTCTGGTTACTCAGAAAAACCAATTCTCTGGCAAGGAAATATGGGTGACCGAATGGTCTTCACTTCCAACCGTCATTTTTGGCGAGAAAGATCCTAACGAAAAGGCACGCAAGCAATTTATGAAAACTCCGGCATTTGCGATGCACAATATGGAACGTGTGCTGCAAATGATCGAGTCGGGTGTTGTGACGATTTCGGGCGTACATGCGATGGTCGACCCCCAAGGGTTTGGTATCGTGCAGCAAAACGCGGGTGGAGATCTCGCTGAATTACCGAACTATTATGTATTTAAAGCTTTGGGAGATTTGCTCAACTCCAATAGCAGCTATTACAAGCTCAATCTTGTACAAGGTAATGTTCAAAATGAAAAGCTGCGGTTCATAGCAACGGATGTCTACTATAACGTTGCTGATGTTGGTGCATGGGGATTCGGTGATGCGAGCGGCATTAAGAAGGTCATCTTTGCCAATCGGACGATGAACCCTGCCAACGTTTCCATACCCGGATGGGATCTCAAACCAAATTGGGTATATGGGGGCTCCAATCCTTTACCTGAGTTCCTGACGAACCCGAATGCGAGTTGGTTAGACGCGCCACAAGCTAATCCATTACCAGAGACGCCATCTCCCGCTTTCACCGGAGAGATTCAATTGAAGCCTTACTCCATGACGATTGTGGATGTCATTTCACCTGTCAATCCGTAATTGGCGTTTATGCGACCTTTCTACTCCATCGGTTCTTTATTCCGATAATGCTGAGGTGCGACGCCTTCGATCTTTTTAAACATCCGGCTGAAGTAAAAAGGGTCTGGATATCCGACTTCACCTGCAATCTCCTGAACACTTTTATCTGTACTGCGCAGCAGGTGTTTGGCACGTTGGGTTTTAAGCTGGTGGATGTAGTTGTGGATGTTCGTTCCAGCATATTTTTTAAACACCTGACAAAGATATTCGTAATTTCGATCCAGCAGCCGCTCTAGCGTTTCTTTGGAAATATCCGAATCGTAAAAATTGTTCAAATGATTGACCAGCTTGCGGAATGTGAGGTATGAAGTGGGGAAAGCCGTATCCAAATCGCTTTGCTTCAAAAAATCACCCGCCATAAGCCGGAGTATTTCGCCAAGCAATAAGGTGGCATGAAAACGAAAATAGCCTTTGGGTTGTTTCATTGTCTCCACCAGATCTTCAAATAAGCCAAGCAGCTTATAACGTTGTAAGGAATGAAACTGACGTGGGACGACAAGCAAATCCTCATGAAGGATATCCGTAGTTCGTAGCTCCGTCCGTTCGGCATGGACAATATTAAGCTCGGATGCCCGATCCAGCACGAATTCATTGAGACAGGGATCACAGGAAAATTGCACCCAAAAAAATTGACCCTGTTTTTCATGGGAATTCCATCCGGAATGTGTCTCCCAAGGCATCATAAGCAGTGACTCCCCAGCTTGTAAGCTCATACGTGCTTCGCCAGTCTGCAAATGTACCGTTCCGTCGGCAATAACGATTAGCTCATAATGCGGATTGTGATGCCGGCCGAAGAAATGGAGGCTATTTGCATCGAAAAGATCCGCCCATTTGACGTCTAGCGAAGATAATCGAGAAAGAGAGTAATACATGGCATGACATCCCCCGATGTTTATTCTTATGAAAACAAAACTATGTACATGGCACTACAAAAGAACCGCTCCTATACTAAAATCATCACTATTATATCAAACAACGGAGGTTCTCACATGAATACAAGTATTTTAAACGAACAAGATTACTATCGGATTGTTTACGGAGGATGGCTGGGGAAAAATATCGGGGGAACGCTTGGAGCACCTGTCGAAGGCGTGAAAGAGCTGCTTGAATTGACCTTTTATCCAGAGTTGCCAGACGGTCCGCTAGAGAACGATGACTTGGACCTGCAATTGGTGTGGCTGCACGCCTTGGAGCAGTACGGTCCGGGATTGACCGCCCGCGAGCTTGGGCAAGAATGGTTGGAGCATATCTTTTTCCCGTTTGATGAATACGGTTATGCCCTGACGAATCTGCGAAGAGGTCTACATGCGCCGGTTGCAGGATGGTTCAACAATCCTTTTAACAACTGTATGGGTTCACCTATTCGTTCCGAAATTTGGGCAATGGCGGCACCCGGAGCGCCGGAAACTGCGGCACATTATGCGTATCAGGATGCAATTGTAGACCATGCCGGAGGGGAAGGGGTATATGGTGAAATGTTTTTTGCCGCATTGGAAAGCGCTATTTTCTTTGAGAAAGACCGGGATCGGTTGATTGAGATTGGAATGAGCTATATTCCTGAGGATTGCCGTACCGCCAAAGCGCTGAAAGATCTGCTCCGTTGGCATCAGGAAGGGAAGAGCTGGACCGAAACACGTTTGCTCATTCTGGAGCACCATGGTAGCGACAACTTTACAGATGCTCCACAAAATATTGCATTTACGATCCTTGGATGGTTGTATGGTACAGATTTTGAAGACGCTATTCTGAAAGCCGTCAACTGCGGTTACGACACGGATTGTACAGCAGCAACACTGGGCGCGATACTGGGAATGCTGCTTGGACCGGAAGGCTTGCCTGCCAAATGGGTGAAGCCGGTTGGTGACCGAGTCGTTGTCAGTCCTCCGATTAAAGGATTCCCTGCGCCTAAGAATTTGGATGAGCTGACCCGCCGCACGATCCTTATGGGCAAACAGATTCTTGCCGCTTGGAATACCGGGATTATAGTGCATCCTGACCTTCCGACTTCCTGGAACCGATTGGGGGCTGCGGGAGAAGCGGATAAAACGATCAGGGAGCTTTGGGAGCGAAAGGTGACGTCCAATCTTTACTTGCTGCCGCAGGGAACTAAAAGCTGTCCGGATGCTGAGTTATCCATCGACTTCGGAACGGATGGCCCAGCCATCGGAGTGGGTCAAAGGAAGGTACTGCAGTTTACGTTGACGAACCGTTCGCTTACCCCAATTTATGGAAAAATCGCTTTAGATCTGCCTTCAGGATGGGAGGGGCCGACACCGCTGGAGATTAGCCTGCAGCCAGACGAATCCTTCCAGTGGGACACGGAAATCTTGGCTGGGGCGGTTGCAGCCGCAAGCCATGAGCTTGCTTTTCGCTGGACACGAAGTCATGACCACGCGGTATGGGCTGTTCAGAAAGTAACTTTCGCATTAGTCAGCTCATCCAGATGGATGGTTTGGGGGCCAGATGGCGGAGCGGGAAAAGAGATGTATGTCCCAGGGAATCGAGTGGAGTGGGAGAAGGCTCTTGGGTTAAACTCTGTTCGGTTGCCAGCAGACGGAGTTTACCGGGCGCAAACGACGCTCACTAACCCGGTCGAACGGAAGCTTCGACTTATTGCAGCTGCGAATAGTCCTGTAACGTTGAAGTTGAACGGACAGATCGTGATTGAGTGCAATGAAACGTTGGAATTCATGCCGGCGTATCATCGCGCGCCTCAAGAACAATGGGTGGAGTTAACGTTAGAAGCCGGAAGCCATCAGATAGAAGTAGAAGCTATCAGAAATGGCTGTCCTCTGGAGGTGTACATCTTGCCGGTAGCACTTCACGACACAACATCACCTGGTCCTTACTATTACTACACGGATATTCTGCTGGGGTGAAATATGAGAATCGATGCGCATCAGCATTATTGGAAAACAGAGCGTGGAGACTACGGTTGGCTGACTCCGGAACAGGGTGTTTTATATGCGGACTATTTACCCGAGCAGCTGCATGAGACGCTGGCAGTTAATCGCTTTGAACGGACGATTGTAGTGCAAGCTGCCCCCACGCTAGAGGAAACTGAATTCATGCTTTCATTGTATGAAAAGTATGACAGCATTGCCGGGGTCGTCGGCTGGCTGGATCTGGATTCGCCGGAATTTGGAGAGCAATACGCCAAATTCCGCCAACATCAAGGGTTTATCGGGTTTCGGCCGATGCTGCAGGATTTACCTGACCAATGGATTCTTCAGACTCAGGTCATGACAAATCTGGAGTTGGCAGTCAGAGATGAATGTCCGATTGATTTACAGCTTAGGCCACGCCATCTCCCTTATATGCTGGAGGTACTACGTGTGTTTCCAAACCTCAGGGGAGTGATAAACCACGCGGCCAAACCTTTTATCGAAGAGAAATCCATGGATCCTTGGAAGATGCAAATGACCGAAATGGCTGCCTACCCTAATGTGATGTGCAAGCTGTCCGGTCTGGTCACGGAAGCGAACCAACAAACATGGAGCTGGGAGGACTTAGTCCCCTATGTGCACCATGTCGTAGAAGTGTTTGGTACAGATCGGATCATGTTCGGGAGCGATTGGCCTGTTTGTTTAGCGACTTGCAGTTACAAAGAGGTTTATGACGCTTTGCTCAGGGCTCTCCCTCCTAACTTGTCCCAGTACGATAATGATGCCTTCTTTGGAGGCAATGCAAAACGATTTTATGATTTGCATTAATTGCAGACCGGTAATCGAGGGTGCCGTGATGAGATGGATAGCCGCGGAAACATCCTGAAAACAGGGAATTCAGCCAAGTTGGCTGGGTTCCTTTTGCCAAAAACTGCTGCCAACAGATGGCTTTAGAAAAGCCCGATGGACAACGGCAACAAGGACTAATAAGATTTAACTGAAGTATTGACAAATCAGGGAGTTGGGAATCCAAAGGTCTATTCCAAAATTCTGCTTTCGCTGCTTGGTTTCGGTTTCCTCCAGGCACTACTCATGACTACTACGGACCGTACAGCCCCTATTTTCTCTATTTGGTGTATTTAGCCGGGCTAACGGACCATACCGCGCTTATTGACTCTGCACCAAGCATATTTCGGGTGAAGGGCAGTGAATAGCTGTATTGGAGTCCGATTGCTTGGCGAATACCTGCTATTTTTGATAATAAGAGCTCCTCGGTCCGTTGCAATTCGCATTGTTCTTTCATCCCTAAGACAACGATTAGATGTTTAGTTACACTCTTAGCTGGTACGTACGATTGCGGTGCTGTCCACTCGCGATATCCAAAAGCTGCTGTCCGACCAATTGATGTAATATTCGCCTGGTATGTCTATCGGTAACCTTTGAGATGTTGCGCAAGTTCCAAGGGTGTGAATGCCCTGAGCAGGCGCCTTGCGAAACGCAGAGTCTCGGTCCTTGAATCTCAATCCCGCCTTTGACCCCTCCAGGAATATAAGCCAAATCCAGATAGCGGTAGCCGTTATTGAAATCGCGCACTTCCCATTCCGGAAACAGATGATCCAAATTCCCGATTGGCGGGAACCACACCGTGCGGAGAAATTCAAATGTTCCGTGACCTAATCCTTTGCCAAGCAACTCCCTTCGCCGGTGGTTACTCTCATTCTCCAGATTGCTCTTTAACCATTTCCCGTACTGCTGCTCGAATCGCGACATCGCCATGCTCCTCCTTCAATACAATGCCCTCTGAAATCGATTCAGTGGATATTGTATTTAAGCAGCCTGTGATTCCTATTATATCGCGGACTATAAAGTGAGCTCGATTTTTTATTCAGAAGTAGGGAATTTGATCTGCTCTAGGATAGCCCGGTCCACCGGATAACTTCGTAGTAAGATTATTTACAACTTATTTGGCAGAATGGTAATGTATTTATACAGTGAGATTTAATCGGCTAAGGAGGAAAAGCGAGCGATATTAGGAGTCTGGAAGAGCAAGAGATCAAAGCCATCCTTCGTGCAGCAGAAGAACTGATCATGACCGGAGGGAGAAACCTGCTGGCCAAAATTCTGAAAGGCTCCAAAGACAAGCGCATCCTGAAGCATGAGCTTCAACTCTCTCCAGTCTACGGTTATTATCGGGATTTGAAGTTGGAAGATATCATGCACCGAATAGACTGGATGATCCTCAAGGGGTATCTGGAAATTGAATATGACGACAGATTACCCATGATTGTTTATTCGGATAAAGGGTGGGCTATCGAACGTGAGACTTTTGTCTGATTCACCGGCTATTCCGTTATGAGAATTCGCGGTGAGGTACTGATGTATTCCGCAGAAAATCCCCAAGCTTGCACCGATAGCCGAAAGAGCTACAATTCCCCAAGTCACGGAACCTCGCAGCGGTTATCTTAAAAGGACGGAGAATTTTCGCACAGCAAGCAGTTGTGTTTCTGTCACTCTATTGACAAAATAAAAACTGTAAAGTAATCTAATGAAAACATACGCTGCCGTATCTAGGGGTGGATCATGCAATTAACCAGGGAAGACTGGGTAAAAGCTGGATTAAATAAGTTAGCCGAAGCTGGAATACATGAAGTTCGTGTCGAAATACTTGCCCGGACGCTGAAAATAAGCAAAGGAAGTTTTTACCACTACTTTCGGGACCGTAAAGAACTTCTGGATTCCATGATGGATTATTGGGAAGATTATGCAACCAAACGGATCATTCATAGTATAGAACAAGATAATTCCTCATTGGAACAGTTGCTTCACATTAGTATCAATCGGGATAAGAAAATTGAGATTGGCATTTATGCCTGGGCCAAACATGACCCTAGCGTGGCTTCCCGTTTAGTTGATATTGAGGAACAAAGAATTAATTGTATTTCCAAACTCTATCAAGGGAGGGGGCTGAAGCCTTCAGAGGCAACAGACAGGGCTAGACTCACCTATTTAACTTACGTAGGGTGGATGACTCGGTTCGAGGCCAATACCCATTTTGATATAGAAAAAATGTTTGAGATTTTATTAAATATATGATTACGCATGTCTCTGATGTGGTTGCACGACCCACAGGGACATAAAAAATATATAAACATACGGAAACGTATGTTTATATATTTGAAACCCTTGTAGGACTTCTAAGCAAGGATAAATAAATTGACTGTGGAGGAGTTCGAATGGAATCCGTTATGACATTATCAACAGTAAGTCTTTTAGCTGTAATCAGTATTGTACATGTCTATTGGGCGTATGGGGGTCGATGGGGTGTTTATGCGGTCATACCTTCGAAAGCGGGAGAGTATAAAGCTGCTTTTGTTCCTGGGAAGCTGGGTACACTCTTTGTGGCGATGCTCCTTCTAATTGTCTGCTTTATCCTTCTGATTCAGGGCGGTTATATAAACTACTTTGTAGCAAATCCCATTACAAGAAGTGGGTGTATCGTTTGCGCTTCTGTTTTCTTTCTTCGGGCAGTTGGTGACTTTAGATATATAGGATTTTTCAAGAAAGTAAAACATACTGTATTCGCGAGAAATGATACATGGTTCTATAGTCCGCTTTGTTTGTATTTCGGGTTAACCTGTACGGTTCTTTTGTTTTGAAGCAAGCTGATCCTGCAAAGAGAAGGTACGGAGGAGCTAAGAGGTCGGCGAAATAGACCGCATCCTTTGCGAGAGGGCGGTCTGTTTCTCTCTAGCTGTGCTCCGCTATCTGCACCTCGAAGCCGTCCGGGTCCAGCACATAAAAGAACCGCAGCCGGGGATTCGGCGTGACCGGTCCGCGCGCTACCTGGATGCCCTGGCTTTTAAAATTGTCCATTGCCTCATCCAGTGACTCCACCTCGAACCCAACGGAAACGCCGCATTCCGGCTTCAGAGCCAGGTCGGTTCCTTGAATAAGCTCAATCTTGGGCTGTCCCTCCGTGCCTAACATGACAATCTGTCTTCCTCTGCTCTCAAATCTGCGGTCAACCGGAAGCCCCAGAATGCTGTGATAAAAATTAAGGGACACCTCCAAATCGCGCACCCTAAGCGTAATCCAATTCAGGCTCAATTTCATGATTTTAATCCCCCTATTTTTGGATATATAATATTCTATTTTGCTCATTATACGCTATTTTTCACTGGAACAGTGAGGAGGGGGGAGCATTATCGTATAATACAAAGGGGAGCCCGGCAGAAAGGGGAGGAACGCGTGTTATCCATTATTCAGCAATCATCTCTTAGGCTAGAGCGCTTGTTTTTTTCAAGCGTGCACAGCTATTTCTGCAGGAATGCAGAAGGGGCGTCTTTGCCCGGAAGGACCCTTCACCGGTATGCATTGTGTTATGTAACAGAGGGTAAAGGGCAACTTATCCTCAATGGAGTGCCGCTTACGGCGAGTAAAGGGGACTTCTTTTTATTGTTGCCGGGGATGGCTGTGGAAGGCAAAGCTCTGACTACAGCACCTGTGCATTACATGATCATTTTCTTCTCCTGTATGCAGCTTCGGAATGACCGCAGGCACATGGGACTTCACCCTCCGATATTCCCGGTTAGCGGGAAGCTTGGAGCCTCCGGCAATCCACGGGCTATGGAGATCATGCATCAAATGACAGTATTGGACCGCACCGCCGGATTGGAAGATATCATGCGAGCAAAGTACCGGCTGCAGCAGCTGCTTGTTGTGCTTCTTCATCAAAGAGAGAGCACCGCACAGCACACGGCTGTAGGAATGGACATTGTACTGGCCTACATGAAGACCAACTACAACAAAGAACTTAAAGTTGGGCAACTGGCTCTAATGGCAGGGCTAAGCACAAATCATTTTATCAGAGCTTTCAAACAGTATACAGAAAAGACACCTATGGCATATTTACTGCAGGAACGTATGAAAAAAGCCAAGCAGCTGCTGTTTTCATCCGAACGAGTCAAGCAGATAGCCAAGGAAGTAGGCTACAAGGACGAGCATTATTTTAGCCGGGTGTTCAAAAAATCGGAAGGGGTGGCACCGGCCAGCTATCTGAAAAACAGTCATATCCGTATCGCTGTTCTTTATTATGGACTGGATGATTACTTGATGACGCTTGGACTGAAACCGGTGGCTGCGCTGTCTTACCGGGAGCGGGTGTCAAGAAATTATGCCATTCCCCATCTAGGTGTGCTAGAACAGGAGATTGTCCGCCTGAACGGTTCCCGATTAAATTATGAGGAACTGGCACAAGTGAGGCCTGATCTGATTATTGGGAGCGACCGCCTGTCACCAAGCGAGGCGTTAGATTCCATTGCACCCACTGTAGTCCTTAAGCATACCGATAATTATGAGCAGCAGTTGTCCCGGTTGTCCCGTATTCTGGGCAGAGAGCAACAGGCTGATGACTGGATGAATAGCTACGCTGAGTACAAACACCACCTTAGATCGAGGCTTAAAGAACGAGACGTGATGCCAACGGTTTCTTTTATTAGAGTCAGCTCCGAATTCTACCGCCTGTACGGTGCCTCCAATCAGACAGGAACACTCCTGTACAGAGATCTTGGACTAAGCCCGCCCATCTCGTATCCTGAACAGACTGGGGCAGTGGATTTTCAGATTAATGAGCTTCCGAAATATAACCCGGGTTACATCTTTTTGGCTGCCGACCCTACCTTGGAATCGAGAAGACGACTGGAAATGCTGCTGTCATCCAGAGAGTGGTCTTCACTGGATGCAGTGAAGCAGTCCCGGGTGTACGATGCCGGAGATCTGCTGTTCAAAACACTTGGACCTTCAGGCAGAATGTGGGCCATGTCTTATATTGCAACCTGGATAGGTATTCAGGATGATAGAATTATCCATGCCAACAGAGGGTTTTAATCCATTGTAAAGTGTGCATCGTTCTCCTATGATAATGATTATTATTATTATTTAATGGTGCAAAGGAGAATAGAAATAAATGTATAGAATGAGATCCATCCACGGCATGGTCATTGCCGTTCTCCTGCTGATTCTGGCAGCCTGCAGCAATACAGCGGGACAACCAGCCTCCGAAGAGCAGAGTCCCGCAGCTTCCCAAACCCGGGATCAACAGGCCACCGAGCCGGGCACACGCACGATTGCCCATCTCAAGGGAGAAGCAGTGATTCCGTCAAAAATTGAGAAGATCGTTGTTCTCTCGGCAGCATACATAGATCATTTGCTGACTATCGGAGAGAAGCCTTACGGTGTGAACACCGAGGTTCGGTACGGAGGAGACTACCTCCCCTATCTTTCTGACATGCTGGAAGGTGTGCAAAGTGTAGGTTCGGCGGATAGCCCCAACCTGGAAGCTATTGTCGAGCTTGAGCCGGATGTTATTCTTATTGAGAGCCGGACGGCCGAGAATACGTATGAGAAACTGAACAAAATAGCTCCTACCATTGTTCTTGGAAATGAATGGCTCGATTATGGCAATGATACTTCCTTTTGGACCAAGGATTTGCTAACGATCGCGGAGATGTATGACAAGACGGATTTGGCGAAGGAGAAGATCGCCGAACTGGAACAGAAAACTGTCCAAGCAAGTGAGAAGATCAAGGCGTTGGATAACAAACTCCTTGCCTACCTCCGTGTACGCGAAAAGACACTCCAAATTTATGCACAAAAAGGTCATCCGACCAATGCTTTGCTCTACCAGGATCTCGGATTCGAACCTGCAGCACTTACGCCGGAAGAGCAAAGAGAGGATTTATCTTTGGAGAAAACGCCGGAGCTGGGGGCAGACTTTATCGTCCTTGAGGTGGATTCGAATGGCCGTGATTTTTTGGACAACATGCAGGATAGCGCCCTGTGGAAAGACATCCCCGCCGTACAGGATGGAAGGGTCCATGAGACAGATTCCTTCTGGCTCTTCAAGGGCTGGGGGGTTATTGGCCGAGGTGAGATTATTGATGAAATAATGGCATGGATGGATCAATGAGTGGTGTTCAACCTTTTGACAACCAGTGGATGAAAGTTTTTTTGCAGCAGCATTTTGCCGTTACTGTCACGGAGAATCGGAGTATTTCTTTTCCTTACAGTACAGAAGATCTATTGGATGAAGCGAAACTCCCATTAATCATCCGTGAGCAGTCGATTCAGCTTGGTGAGCCCGAAGGACTTGTGGTCGGAACCCTGTTTGCCAAGAGATATTCGGTGTTGATTATGGGGCTGGTCGCCTCCATCAGCCTGTTTGACACTCCAATGTCTCTGCTGCCCGGCACTTTGCGGTTCAGGCCAACTGACGGAGGGGCCATGCAGTATGAAGCGGAGATGGCAGCCTCAGGCAAGTTCCTTGTTAACGATACGGGAGCCCGTCAGGCCTGCCTTGCCAAATATTTGGAACACCTGTTGGAACATTTGCGGCAGGTGTTCCTGGCTGTATCAAGTTATACGGGAGCCAAGGAAAAAGTCATGTGGTCGCTGGTCTCGCATAATTTGCGTAATCTGTATGGAAGGCTGCACACGGACAGCGGACTTTGGGACTCGGAGGATCGGGGCCGGATCATCAGCCAGGATTATAATACACTGTTTCAGCCGGAGAAGCCTGACGAATTATCTATGCGGTTCCTCCGATATGAGCATCCGAAGCTGCAGGGCCGTCCCTTTTATCTGCGTACTTATTGCTGCCTGGCCTACCGGATCAGGATTGGGCCTGATGCAGAAGAGTATTGCAGCACATGTCCCAAGCTATCCCCAGAGGAGCGATGGCGGCTGTTGGATTCCTGAAGCCGGAAGCCATTCTTAGCTCCATTACCGCGGACGTTTGGTTTGGTGAGCATTCATATCATTATCGCAGGCAGCAAAGAAAATCAGGAGAAATCTACGGTGATATTCCCGCTGATCCGCTCGGAGGAAGTGGCCGGATTTCTGCAACAATTTATTCCGGCGTTTTCGTATGAAGCGAAGTGGATTCCTTTGGAGAAGACCGCCTGGCGCAGCTATACAGTAATTCCAGCTCTGTTTGGGATACTGGCTGCTATCCCGCTTATGCTCTGGGCTCCCGGTTACGGGGCCGGGTTGGTATTGTTTCTGCCTTTGACAGCCGGCATATTGGGACAATTATCCTTCAATCAGGTTGGATGGTCGTTTCATGTGAGCCATTTAATTCATTCCATTTCGTATAGAAGGCAGTAAAAAGCCGTGTATCCACACGGCTCCCAAGCAACAGCCGCTTTAGGAGCGGCTGTTTTTATTTTATTTTAGGATGGTTAAGCAGCATTTCAAATCCTGTTGACAGGGCAGGTGCACCCGCTGTACAATTTATTTTATTCCGACTGTTCAGTATAAAATAAGAATTGAAAAGGTGAGCTATGCCCAAATTAGGAATGGAACCCATACGCCGGGCCGAGGTTATTAACGCCACATTAACCTGCATCAGCGTTCACGGAATTGATGGCATGACGCTGGATAAGGTGGCTGAGTATGCCGGCTGCTCCAAGGGTGTGGTGACTTATTATTATAAGAATAAAGATCATCTGACTATTGAGGCCTTTAAGGCGTTTCTGGCCTATTACGGTCTAAAGATTGAGTCGGAATTGGAGAACTCCATGACTGCCGGGGAAATGATGGGCATTGTGCTCAAGCATATTTTGCCTCCGGCCGCTCAGGATACAGGGAACAAAATAAATGTATCTCAGCTTGAGGGAATGGAGCAGATGAATATCCCGCACGAAGATCAGGGGAGACTTTTTCTGCAATTTTTCTCCAAAGCCGTGCTTGACCGCAATTTACAGGAAGTATTGTCCCGGAGTTATAAGGCCGATCTGCAGGGCATTGCCAAGATATTTGATTATGGCAGCCGAATGGGGCATATGTCTGTAGATGATCCGGGAGACGCTGCCTATGGGCTGCTGGCGATGATAGTGGGACTAAGCTTCTTTAGAGTCGCGAACATTCCCACAGCAAAAGGCGGGGACAACCGTTATATTAGTGAGGAATATGTAAGAAGGTTCAGGGATATTTGATTGAACAGGTTCATGAGGAGGATGACGATGAAGATAACAAAAACAGAAGCGAATGGAGTAAATCTTGCCATTGTCAGCGGCAGCGAGATATTTATTGGGGATGTGCAGTCGGCACTGGATCTTATGGCAACTGTACAATATGAATCAGGCTGCAATCGTATTATTATGAACAAATCTTTGTTCAGCGACAGCTTTTTCGATTTGAAAACACGCCTGGCCGGCGAAATCCTGCAGAAGTTCACCACTTATCAGGTGAAGCTTGCGCTGGTCGGTGATTTTTCCGTATATTCCAGTCAAAGCCTTAAAGATTTCATTTATGAATGCAACCATGGGAATAACTTCTTGTTCCTGCCGGATGAACAACAAGCGATTGAAAAGTTAAGCAGGCTGAAGTAAAAGAGGCGGGAGGTTGTCAGGTGGCAAATCCAAATCGCAGTAACGAAGCGGAGTATCCCATGGTGAACCTACCTGGGGGTGAAATTGAATTAAGAGACGACCGCAGGAAGACAACATGGACGGTTCAGGTGAAGCCTTTCGCACTGGCCCCGGTCCCCGTCACCAAAGCGTTATTTGACTCGGTCATGTCAAGGCCGGCGGAACCTGATGCCGAGCCTCAAGCACCGGCGGTGAATGTCTCATGGGAGGATACGCTTCTCTTCTGTAATTTGCTGTCCCGCCGCTCGGGCCTCAAGGAATGTTATTCGCTGGGTGATACAGGTGAAAATGCCGTCTGCAACTGGGAGGCGGAGGGGTACCGTCTGCCGACAGAAGCGGAATGGCAGCATGCGTGCAAAGCCGGAACGGGTGGATACCGTTACGGGGAGCTGGATGAAATCGCCTGGTATGAGGAGAATTCTGCGGGCAGGGTACATCAGGTGGGGCAAAAGCAGCCTAACGCCTGGGGACTCTATGATATGATAGGAAATGTGTGGGAGTGGTGCTGGGATCTATACGATCAGGAGGTATATGGCTCCTACCGGATATTCCGGGGTGGAAGCTGGGCTGAAGAGGCCAGGGGGTGCGGAGCCACCTGCCGCCGCCGCAGCCACCCTACCTTTCGCATTGAGGATCTTGGTTTCCGGTTGGCAAGGTCAGAATATTCTCTATTCCACCATGTTAGTTCAAATCGCTAAATGGTATGATAGAAGTGAGGTGAAGATAAGCATGAACAATAAGACAACGAATGAAGAAATAACAAATGAAGAAGTAACAAATGAAGAAGTAACGAATGAAGAACCCATGTCCGAAGAAAATATGGCCGAGCTTCTGAACGCGGTTCACCATAACGGCCTTGTCGCTTTGAGAATGCACTTTAAGGCGGTTGAAGGACAAATCGTGAAGCTTGAAGCCTATGGACCCGTTTTTGTTTATCATGTACAAGATGAAGCAGAGCATGTTTATTCCTGCGGTTTTTTTCTGCGCGAGTTAATCGCAAGATTCCAGTCGGGCAATGAACCGGCGGTCTGGATGGCTTCGTTTTTCATCGATTTGATGAAAAACAAAGGCGGCAAAGCTTTGCCGCAGCCGGCCACAAGCGAAGACGAAGCCAAAGCCATTATCGACCAGGTGCTGGTTCCCAAGCTCATCGAAGAAGTGCATGAAGAATTTGCTCCCGAGCAGGTCCATGCCGGATTGGTCTGGAACGAGGAGTACGGACCGGTCTTTGAATCCGGATTTCCTGCGATCACGGAAGGCAATAATGTGTGTGCGATCCCGCTACATCTCTTGTACACCCATTTGCAGCTGAACCGCGACCCTGGAGAGATCGTGCTGCAGGGCTTGTATAACATCCGCAAGGAACATGGGCTGGACTAAAATTTAGGTTGGAAAGAAAGAGCGGGGGCCTGGGCCCCCGCTCTTTTGTTAGGTGCTGGAACTAAACTCTGCCAATTAACGCAAACCTTGCTCATGGCGAAACGGAACTCCTGCTACACAAGTTGAACTTGATAATTTAATAAAAAGGGTAGGAGTGCGGAAGGGAAGTTTGGAACTGGAGGAGCGGTAGCGTCCGCCTGAAAGCTTTCCAGAGGAAAGCTCGCATCGGAAGCATAGGCAGTCTACGGATTTCAACCACGAACGGCGGGACAATTGAAGAAATCTGTAGACAACAGCGGCTGGAAGTCCAAACATTCCCCGCAGTTACGACCAAACCCCAATATGAAAATCTAAAGTTCAACTTATATAGCTCCTATTTCTCCACAGAGATGTTGCCCGATTGGGACTTAGCGCTAAGCACAGAGGTCCCGGTATCCGCGCCGTCTATGGTTAGCTTTAAGCTTTGGCCGCCGCCGTCGTTCTTAATGTCCGCGGGGTCTGCCAGAGAGGAATTGATCTTGCCGGACTGGGTGGCCGCCTCCACTGTGCCGGTGTAGCCGCTCACGGTGATGCTGCCTGAATCGGCAGCCAGCTGGATATCCCGGGCCTGGGCATCCGCCAGCTCAATATCGCCGGACGTTGTGATCAGCGAGATGGACTGGTAGCTCTGATCCGGAATCTCCAAATAGAGGGTCGCTGACTTCAAGTGAATGAAGCCGGAGGCGGGCTCAAGATTGACGGTAAGAACATCGCCATCCAGCACCGCAGGCAGCTCTCCACTCGTTTTCATACGGATTTTCACTTCGGCGTCTTCGGAGCGGCTTACCTTGACGGATTGTCCGTCCGTGTTGATCTGAATCTGCTGCACTTTGCCTCCCGCGAAAGAAGCGGTTTGCTCCACCGCCTTGTCTCCGCAACCTGCGAGTCCCAGCATAAGGAAAACCGCTGCCAGTGGAGTTAGCCATTTGTAGCCTGTACGTTTCTTCATAAGGATGATCCCCTTCTTATAGATAGATTACCCGTTCGGAAGAACTGGGCGATTACGGATATAACGATTAGAAGGCCTGTCATACCAAGATAAAGTTCGGGAGAAGCTTCTGATATTCCCAGGAAATCTAGCTCTGGAATATGGTTTAGCGGCCCCAAATACCACCACAGCATATAAACAACCTCGAACAGCTTTTTTGAGCCGCTCAACGTGCCCAGGGTCAGGGCCAAAGTCGGGACAAACAAGATGCCTGCCCCCCATGCCCATACAGCCTGCCCCTGTGCTTCAAGCATGAAACGAATGATGGCTCCTGAAGAAATCAGCAGCGCAATGAGTACGCCGGCAAGCCATTCTGTCCACCACTTGGCGAAAGGAGAACAACTGGAGGCTATCAATCCGCGTGTAAAATAGTGCTTATCCCGCATCCCCATCTGCGACCACACGCCGATAGGCCAAATCATCACAAAAGGCAGCAGGCTGGGCAGATATTCCGCCGGGATGAACAGGCAGCCCGCGATGAGTGCGGCAGCGGCCAGAAACCACCACAAGGACAGGCCTTTCAGCATAATCTTCAGTTCGGAGCGGAGCAGACCCGGCCAACGCAGTCCTTTAGCTTTCACTGCGGGTGAGAGCTTAAGCGGGCCATTCAGGCCCGTTGCAGGAAGGGAGGACCCGGCCAAAGGCTGTTCTTGCGCCGAAATGACCAGCTTATGAAGCGAGACAGCAGCCCCGGAGCTGTTAAACCGCCGGAACAGCAGGGAAGAGGCCACTATGATCGCTGACCCGGCAGCGATCCAGACCAGGCGGATGAAAATTAGCTGCTGATCCCAGACCACACCCTGCCAGTCAAAGGTGGGGATTTGTCCTTCTACCGGATAATAACCAAAGCTCCCGCTGTTCTCAAGACTGGACAGGGCTGGATAGTGTTCCGCAGCACCTTGGGCCATCCCTTTCAGGATGGAACTGATCCCGAACATATCCCACCAGTGGTTTGGGGCAGCAATGGACAGAACGCTGGCGAATATCCACAGGCAGAAAAAAAGCAAGTTGCCCAGCAGTCCCTTGAACCCCGGAAATACATCAAACAGAACCGTTAACGAGGCGAGCAGGAATAATGAAGGTACAGTAATGTATAAAAGAGGTGCAAGGTAATCCCCGACCTGCAGCTGAACATCTTCTCCCCGCAGCAACTGCATGGCCATGAACGCGAGCAGCAGGACGGCCTCGATCACCAGCAGCACCACAAAATTGGCAGCGGCTTTGCTGACAATATAGCGAAGATTGCGGACGGGAGCAGCTGCGATCAGCGGCCCGACCTTAAGCCGTTCGTCCTCGGAAATTTGACTTCTCAGCATAAAAAATCCGAACAGCCACAGCAGCATTGTTGTTAACATCGCGGCCATTCCGCCCAACCAGGCGGAGTTGTATATGCCTCTTACGCCGCCGATATAAAAAATTTCATAGCCGGCGGACGCATCCGGCACGCAGGCATACCCGGCGAACACGCTGATCCCGATGACAAGCAGGAAGGAATAGCTCCGCATTTGCTTGATCAGATTGGTTTTGATTAAATGAAAGTAAACAGACAGGGCTGAACTCATGGCGTAGCTCCTAACGAGGACACCCTGTACAGATAGGCATCCTCCAGTGAGGAGGGAAGCAAAGTAGCGTTCGGCATTGGGCGCAGATCAGAGACGATCCGGGCATGAATACCGTCGCTGCGCTGAATCGCGCTGCTGAGGGTATACTTCTCCTGCATGTCCTGCAGTGCGGCGGCGGGGATGATGCAATTCCAGACCTTTTCCTCCACACTTTGGATCAGGTTCTCCGGTTCCGCGTACGTGACCAGCCGGCCCTTGGCCATAATCGCAATCGTTGGGGCAATGGACTCCACATCGGTGACGATATGAGTCGACAGAATAACGATCCGCTCCGCCGACAAGCTGGACAATAAATTGCGGAAGCGGATTCTTTCCCCGGGGTCCAGTCCGACGGTTGGCTCATCCACAATCAGCAGTGAGGGATCGTTAAGCAGGGACTGGGCGATGCCCACCCGCTGCCTCATGCCGCCGGAGAAACCGCCGAGCAGCCGCTTCCGGTCATGGGAAAGATTCAGAATCTCCAGCAGCTCGTTAATTCGCGTTCGTGCGGTTTTGGCTGACAAACCTTTCATGGCGGCCATATAGTCGAGAAATTCAAGCGGCGTCAGATTCGGATAGACGCCAAAATCCTGCGGCAAATAACCAAGCTCCTGGCGCAGAATCTGCGGCTGCCGGGCAATGTCCACGCCATTCCACGTGATTTTCCCTGTGGTCGGTTGTTCAATGGTCGCAAGCATCCGCATTAATGTCGACTTGCCCGCACCATTTGGACCGAGCAGCCCGACCACTCCCGGCTTAAGCTTCAAGGATACGCCGTTCAGCGCACTCTTGGAGCCATAGGTCTTCGATACCTGTTCAATTTGTAATTCCATGTGTAATTCCTCCGTTACATCCAAGTTGGCGAGCAGCTACCAGCAGCTGCATTAACAGATTAGCCGACGAAAGTAAAAATAAAGCAAAATCCCGGTTAAATGGAGACAGGAAACCAGCGGCCGATCTTTTGTGTGCTAAAATAAAGCGATAACTTATCCGAATTGGGAGGAAACACCATTGTTGATGGACAATGTGAATACCGAAAAAATTCTGCTGGTTGATGACGAGCAGGGGATATTAACGCTGCTGGAGATTACACTTAGAAAAGAACGCTACCACGATATAACCAGCTGCACCACCGGGGAACAAGCGCTATTTTATATCCAAAACCATACGTATGATCTCATCCTGCTGGATGTGATGCTGGGGGATGTCAACGGATTTGAGCTGTGCCGTGACATACGCAAGCATACAGACGCACCGATTATTTTTATTACATCCTGTGCAAGCGACTTTGACAAATTAACGGGTCTGGGCATCGGCGGGGATGATTATATTACGAAACCCTTTAATCCGCTTGAGGTGATCGCCCGAATCAAAGCCTTGTTCAGGAGGCAGAACCTGACTCAGTCTTCGGCACACGGAAATTCGGGAAACAAAGAATACAATTACGGGCGTTTTATTCTAAAACCCGCGGATGCCGTATTACTTGTTGGCGGCCAGACTGTGGAGTGTACGGCCAAGGAGCTGGAGCTGCTGAGTTTCTTTTGCCGGAATCCGAACCGGATCTATACGACCTCGCAAATCTATGAACTGGTGTGGGGGAACCCGGGTTATGGGGATGAGAAGACGGTAACCATTCATATCTCCAAAATCAGAAAGAAGCTCAACGATAATCCCAAAGATCCTGAACTCATCATCAACCTGAGAGGCATCGGTTATAAATTTGTCCCGCCGGTCAAGGAATCCTGAGATGAGAACCAAACTGCGGTTCAGTCTCCATTTTGTAATCGGATTGATTGCCTGGATGTTTGGCCTGGGCCTCACCATGCTGCTTTTGGTCGATTTCCTGTTCCCGCTGCTGGGCATTGTCGAAGATGAGGGTTACTACGATCTGTTCGTTCTGGGTGTTTTTGTACTTAACATTACCGGTTACAGCTTAGTGTTTGCCTGGTATTTCGGCGGTCCGTTAAGGTTCATGATGTCGTGGATTGCCGCTTTGTCGAACGGGAAGGTTGAGCCTCCCGAGACAGTGACTGGAATATTCAAGCGCAACCATAAGCTGAAAGCCAGATACCGGCTGTATAACGAGCTGATTGCGAATATTACAACGTTGTCCGGAAGCCTGAAGCAAGCCGAACTGGAGCGGAGCAAGCTGGAAGAGAATAAAAAAGAATGGCTGGCCGGCATCTCGCATGACTTGAAAACTCCGCTAACCTATGTGACGGGTTATTCAGCCTTGCTGCTGAATGAGGAATATACCTGGAGCGGGGAGGAGCGCAGAACATTTCTGCAAGAGATTCAGTCCAAAGGGCAACACATGGAGGAACTCATCAGCGATATTAATCTTTCTTTTCAAATCAATCATAGTCATGCCTCCCTGCCGATGCAGACCGGCACAGTGGATTTGATCGGCTTCGTACAACGGCTGATTGCCGATGTTGCCAACGACCCCAGAGCCGCGGCTTATCCGCTTAGTATGGATTCGGAGGAACAACGGCTGGAGCTGTTGGCCGATGAGAAGCTGTTGTACCGGGCGCTGCAAAATGTACTCCTGAATGCTGTCATTCATAATCCGGAGGGGACAAGCATCCATGTGACCATCCGGAAGGACGGGCATGGGTTCGCCGAAATTACGGTTACCGATGATGGCCAAGGCATGGACGAACATATGCTTAACCATTTGTTCCACAAATATTACCGTGGAGCGGCTGCCGAGTCCCCCAAGCGGGGCCTGGGCCTGGGGTTGTCTATTGTTAAAAGTCTGATCCTGGCTCATGGAGGCACTCTGACTGCAGAGAGCGAAGTATCCAAAGGCAGCTCGTTTCATATCCGTCTGCCGGTATTGTAAGCTTGCGGAATCGGCCGGATTCGCGGGCCCGCGAATACCGACTCTTTTATTGACGATAGAAGACTGCGGTCCTTATAAGTTGGCTATGACAACTAAAGCGATCTCCACTAAATATTGTATTCCTCCGGCACGTTCAAGCCTTGTGTTCCGACCTCGCCTGATAGAGCGTTTGAATGAAGGACTGTACCGCAAATTGACCGTCATTTCGGCTTCCGCCGGCTTTGGCAAAACCACTCTGGCCAGCGGGTGGGTGGCAAATTGCGACCGGCCTGTCGCCTGGCTGTCCATGGATGAAGGGGATGATGACCCGGTATGCTTCTGGACCGCGCTTATCACTGCACCTACTTAAGTATCTGTTGATCAATACCGTATTGCCGCTATACTCATTGCATATCAAGGTTTGGAGGAATCCCCATGAAAGCAGTAGTGTGCATGAAGTACGGAGCACCGGATGTTCTGGAAATCAAAGAGGTAGCCAAACCTGACCCCAAGGCTAATGAAATCCTGATAAAAATTTATGCGACCTCAGTGGCAACAGGCGACTGCAGAGTTCGCGGCTTCAAAAGTCCGTTCCTCCTCTGGCTCCCCATGCGAATGGTACTAGGCCTCAGAAAACCAAGGAATCCGATACTGGGTGTGGAGCTGGCCGGGGAAATTGAAGCTATAGGCCCGGCTGTGAAACGGTTTAAGAAAGGGGACCGGGTCTACGGATTAACGGGGATGCGTTTTGGTGCCCACGCCGAATATACTTGTATGCCTGAAGACTCTGCAGTTTCGTTGAAACCGCAGAATGCGACCTATGAGGAAGCTGCTGCTGTTCCTTTTTCAGGAACTACAGCCTTGTATTTCTTAAGAAAGGGCAACATTCGGGAAGGTCAGAAGGTGCTTGTCTACGGCGCTTCGGGAGCGGTGGGCAGTTCTGCGGTCCAACTGGCCAAACACTTTGGCGCAAAGGTTACAGGGGTATGCAGTACGGCCAACTTTGAATGGGTGAAGTCGCTGGGGGCCGATAAGCTGGTGGATTATACGAAGGAAGATTTCACGGCAAAAGGAGAGCAATACGATCTTATTCTGGATGCTGTCGGGAAAACTTCCAAATCCGCTTGTGCAAAAGCACTGGCGCCGAATGGAGTATATGTGTCCGTTGAGGGTCAGGGGATCGCGAAGGTACGTGCGGAGGATTTGGTTTTCCTCAAAGAGCTTACGGAGACGGGGAAACTTCAAGCTGTCATAGACAGAGTTTATCCGCTGGAGAAAATCGCTGAAGCCCACCGCTATGTGGAGCAAGGACATAAAAAAGGAAATGTGATTATCACGGTTTGAGAATGCCTTCCTGCGGGAGGTTTTTTTTTGTGCTATGATGTAAATAAATAGGAGGTGAAAGGAATGATAGGTACGCTTATAGGCAGAGGGAATACCGCGGATGTTTTTGATGCCGGCGGTAACAAGGCCGTCAAGCTTTTTAAGGAGGGTTACCCTTTAGCTGCTGTTCAGTTTGAATATGGAAATTCAAAACTGCTGAGCGGGTTGGACATTCCAATAATACAAAGCTATGAGCTGGTTACATACGAGGGAAGGCACGGCATTGTATATGACAGGATTGAGGGAGAATCCATGCTTGAACTCCTTTTTCAGACGGAGGATCTGGAGAAATATACAGCCGTGATGGCTTCGCTGCATAAAGAGCTTCTGGCCTGCAAGCTTAGCTCGGCCGTTAGTCTGAAATCCATATTGAAGAATAATATTGAGCATGCGGATTTAAGTACCCGGTGCAAGTCGGAACTTGCAGAGCGGCTTGAGGCATTGCCGGATGGTGACGGCCTGTGTCATGGGGATTTCAACTTCGGGAATGTCATGATAGGTTCCGGGCGGAATTATATCATTGATTATATGAATATTTGCCGGGGCCATCAGCATGCGGACATTGCCAGGACCGTATATCTAACTGAAATGACACCTGCACCTGCTGAATCTGAAGAGGCAGAACGTATACTTGGGATGAAAAAACAAGCAGCCGACCTTTATCTCCAGGAAATGGGTGTCGGCCGGGAAAGCTTATCCGAATGGCTGCTCGTCACTGCCGCTGCCAGACTTTCGGAATTAAGCAGTGATATGGCAGAGGAGAGAAATACAGTGCTGCAGTATCTGTCGCTGCAGGGACTGCCTGTATAAATCCCGTCACTGCCGCAACGGCCGGATAGCAACGCGCTTGTCCGCTCCAGAAATAGACCGCAGCCATTGTTCCTGGGCGGTCTATTTCCTGTTGAGCCGTATAGGCAAAGGGTGCCGTTTTGAAGACTACGTACAAATCGCACTATTTAGGGGGAGTTTTAGAGTCTCTTTTGGAGCGGGAAATTCCCGGTTCTTAACGGAATCAGAAGCAATATACATGGGAATGTAGGCAAGGCGAAGCGTTACGGATCATTCGTGAAAGGAGCAGGAGGAGCAACGGTCATTTTCGAAACCGGTTGGGATTAAGGGAGATTATATTCCGAAACGGAGGGGTTTTATGTTGAAAAGGGTAAAAGTGTTAAGTCTGCTGCTGCTGTTCACACTGGTGTTTGCCGGGATGCCCGCTGCGAATACAACTGCCGGTGCAGCTCCAGGGTGGAACTTGGCATGGAGCGATGAGTTCGATGGAACTTCTCTGAATACGTCCAATTGGACCGCTGAAATCGGAACCGGTAGTGGAGGCTGGGGAAACAATGAGCTCCAGTACTATACGAACCGTGCGCAGAACCTTCAGGTTACGGGCGGAAACCTCGTCATCAAGGCACAAAAGGAAGCCTATGGCGGCATGAATTATACCTCGGCACGCATCAAAACACAGGGGCTGAAGAGCTTTACCTACGGAAAAGTGGAAGCGCGAATTAAGCTGCCTTCCGGACAGGGGATATGGCCGGCCTTCTGGATGCTCGGAACGAACATTACAACGGTAGATTGGCCTAAAAGCGGAGAGATTGATGTGATGGAACGGGTAAACAACAACCCCTTTGTTAATGGAACCGTACACTGGGATGCCGGGGGCCATGCGGACTATGGGCAAATCTCTGGCAACCTGGATTTTTCCCAATATCATGTGTACAGCATAGAGTGGGATGCGAATTATATCAAATGGTTTGTAGACGGTAATCAGTATAATGCCTTCTACATTGAGAATGGAACCGGCAATACGGAGGAGTTCCAGAAGCCCTTTTTTCTCCTGCTGAATTTGGCCGTGGGCGGGAATTGGCCCGGAAGTCCAAATGATGCGACGCCTTTCCCGGCGCAAATGCTCGTTGATTATGTCCGGGTCTATCAGAACGCACCTTCTTCGGGCATTGTCAGCGGCGGAATCTATACCTTAACCTCCAAGGTCAGCGGCAAGGTGCTGGATGTAAAAGATGTGTCTACAGCGGACGGGGCAAAAATGCATCAGTGGACCAATTACAGTGCAAGCAACCAAAAATTCAAGGTGGAAAGTACAGGTGACGGCTACTATAAGCTTACGGCGGTGCACAGCGGAAAAGTGCTCGATGTGCCAAACGCATCAACCTCCAGCGGTGTGCAGCTGCAGCAAGCCAACGAAAATGGCAGTGATGCCCAGCGCTGGAGGATCGTCGATGCGGGAGGCGGCTATTATAAGCTTGTGTCCAAAGCAAGCGGGCTGGCTATGGATATAGCGGGATCGTCTACAGCCGATGGCGCAGTGGTCCAGCAGTGGACCGATAATGGAACTGATGCGCAGAAATGGTTGTTTACCCTTAATTAATGACGATTAACCGAAAATGATATCCAACTGCTTCAGCTCGTCTTCCGACAAATGAACGCTCAGCGTTTGCAGATTGGATTCGATCTGACCGGGCCGGGTTGCGCCGGGAATGATCAGGTCAACAGCGGGGCGTGTCAATAACCAGGCAAGTGCAATCTGGGCTGGCTCTGCCCCCTTGTCATTTGCGAATGCTTTGAACCTGTCTACACGCTCCAGATTGGCCGGATAGGCATTTTGTTGAAATAAGGGATTGTTCATTCGTGAGACATCGCTAAAGACATCATCCTTTTTATATTTACCGGCAAGCAGGCCCGAAGCCAGCGGGAAGAAAGGAATCAGTGAAATTCCATACTCCAGACAATAAGGGATAACATCTGCTTCAGCCTGACGGACCAGCAATGAATATTCGGCTTGCAGAACATCCAGATGCCCGGCACTATTAAATTCCTGCAGCTGCGCAAAGCTTAAGTTGGAAGCGCCGATAGCTTTGATTTTTCCGGATAACTTGAGTTCCGCCAGTACGTCTGCCGCTTCGGACAGGGGTGTGCGGCTTTCCGGAAAATGCAGAAAGAAGATATCTATATAGTCCGTCTGCAATCTCATCAAGCTGTCATCCACAGCTTTGCGGAGTGCGGCCGGACTGTTGTCCACCTCAATCCCTGCTTGATTAAACTGCGGATTGGAAGAAGCTTTGGTGGAGAGCACCAGCTGCTCCCGCCCTCCGTGCTCCCGGATGGCTTCCCCGATCAATTCCTCGGAATGCCCCAGTCCGTAGAGGTAGGCAGTATCAATAAAATTGATCCCCTGCTTCAGAGCAGCCCGGATTAACTCTCTGCTTAAGTTGTCATCCACTTTGGGGTACATCATGGAGTTGCCCACAACGCCTGCGCCAAAGCCGATTTTAAAGGCTTCCAGTCCTGTTCTGCCTACCTTGATTGTGTTATTATTCATTTCAACATGCTCCTCTTCGGTTTGATATCGGGTCCCTGTAGAAGGGGCCTGACACACATCCTACAACCTGGTGTCAACACCAGGTCAAGGGGAGAAGGCGGAAAATTTAGAGATGAATCGGAAAGCACAATGATATTAGGGGTGAAAGGACATGATGGACAAGAAAGAGCTGCAGTTCAATAACTGGATGAAGGCTGACCCGCTTAGCCGGAAAGAACTGCTGCTGTCGCTCGAAGGTTATAAAGGGCATGATTTTAAACTCAAGACTGTGCAAACCTTCAACTCGAATCAAAAAGAATTTACGACAGGAATCTATGAGCTTGGCGGAGAGGAGTACCTGTTTGTGCCGGGAAACAGAGTCGTGCTGGGTTGGGATGAAGCCAATCCGGTAGAGGAAGCGGTCCTTGCTGCGCTTCAATATGAAATGGATATTGCCGGCATCCCCATGCAAGCGCAGGAATATTTGAAGGAAGTCTGCTCCCCAATTAGAGAAGTCGAAATTTCACCGATGCTGGTGGAGCGAAATGTCCGTTTAATGAACAGCTACAGCACTTGGGTGAATTATAACGAGGTGATCAGAGATTTTGACCAGCAGGGCTTCTCCATGGTCACCGAAGACGAATGGGAGTACCTGTGCGGCGCCGAGTTGGGGGCATTGTTCAGTCTGCCGATGGACAGCTGGATCCACAAGATTTGCAGCCAGGAAAGCTATTTCTGGAATACCCCTGTGGCGGAGCAGCCCAATGCCTACGGATTACAGAATTTTAAGCGAGAAAGCCCACTCCTTTAGGTGTGGGATGATAGCGAGATTGGAATAGACGTCCTAAGACACTTAATGTTCCAACATTTTATGGATATCATGTTTCAGTCTTAAACATAAACCGATACAATTAATGTATGGATAATTATAGAAGAATCAACACAACCGTATCGCCTAATCAATTATCACTTTGTTTTTTGTCCACGATATCGAAAGAAAATCTTTCTTAAATTTGATGTTGAAAGTAGAGATTATCTCAATCGAAATAGATCAAGATCACGCACATCTATTTTTGAATGCTTTGCCGACATGTAGTCCTGCTGATATTATGGCAAAAATTAAAGGAGTCACATCTAAACGACTACGAGAGGAGTTTACACATTTAGCCTATTTACCTTCACTTTGGATACGTTCATACTTTGTAAGTACCGCAGGAAATGTGTCTAGTGAAGCGATTAAAAGATATGTTGAACAACAAAAAACAAGGGGGTGAAAAACATGTGAGTGAAATGCGACTGTTGTGGAACTGAACAATTGATCAAGGATTTCAAATTCGACAAATATTTTGGCTTGGTGGCTGGTCTTTAATTAGAGAGAGGTGAATACTTATGCAGTCCGTCACTATAAAGATAAGATTATTTCCAAGTAACCCAATCGAATTAAAGTTATTAAGCAGAGAATATATTCGAGCGATTAATTCATTAACAGAACAAGCAGAAAAAGAAGGTTCCTTCCCCAAACTCACAACGAAAGATGTAGAAGCTAAACTCCCTTCGGCTGTACTGAATCAAGCTATTCGTGATGCTAAAAGCGTATTTAAGAAAACGAAGAAGGAAAGGAAGCGTCCAATCTTAAGGAAACCCACCTACTATATCAACAACCAAAACTATTCCATTGGCCATTCCTCTATTGCTTTTCCTATCATCGTGGACAACAAAGTGAAAAAGACAATTTTCCCTGCTCTATTAACCGAAAGAGATAAACAATTTCTTCAACATGCAAAATGTGGTCTGATGAGAATCGTTGAGAAAGCAGGAAAATGGTTTGCTCAAGTTTCACTT